>DAOSYA010000060.1:0-16425 GCA_035380865.1 bacterium | reverse complement strand
GGCGGGTGGGCAGCAACCAGCGGCGTGATCTCGAACGAAACGTGAACACCCTTGGCATCATCGCCCATATCTCGCCGCTGATGGGGCTGCTGGGCACGGTTGTGGGGATGATCCGCGCGTTCATGACCATTCAGGCGCTCGGCGGGCAGGTGGATGCAACCGATCTCGCGGGCGGTATTTCCGAGGCTCTTATCACGACCGCCGCGGGGCTCGCAGTCGCCATCCCGGTCATGATCCTGTTCCATTTCATAGAGGGACGTGTCGACAACATGGAATCATCCATCAAGGATTCCGCCGTTATCTTTCCGGAGATAATGGGGGGATATAACCTGGCGTGCGAGCCGAAACGGCAGGAGCCCGCCGGCGCAGGCGATGGAGGCGCGGATCATGGAGTTTGAGGGCCGCAAAAAAGTCGATGTGCATTTTGACATAGCGCCGCTTGTCGATATCGTGTTTCTGCTTCTCCTGTTTTTTCTGCTCACCAGCCAGTTCATCAAGCAGCCGGGCATGAAGATAGATTTGCCGAAGGCGCAGGCCGCCCGCAATCAGGACAAGATGGATATTATTGTCTCGATTACCAGGGACGAAAAATATTTTCTGAACGGGAAACCGGTCGATGTGGACGGTGTAAAGCATGAACTGTGCGGGATGATCGAGGCGAATGAGCGAAAGGTCGTGATCATCAAGGCGGACAGGGGGACGCTTCTCCAGCCGGTGGTGACGGTGATGGACTACGCGAAGATATGTAACGCTTCCGGTGTCACCATCTCAACAAAGCTCAAATCGGACGCTGACGCGGGCACGGATGGGGGAGGGGAGTAATGAAGCGTCCTTCCGTGAGCAATATCGGGATAGTGATATCTATCGTGTTTCATTTGCTGCTGGCTTCCGTGCCGTTCACGATGGCCGCAAGCTATAAATCGCAGATCGACGAAAAGAAGGTCAGCCTGGTTTTCGAGAAACCGAAGCCGCCGCCACCGCCGAAACCCAGGCCTGAGCCACCCCCGCCCAGGCCCAGGAAGAAACTGCCGCCGAAACCGGTGCCAAAGCCTGAGCCACCCCCGCCGGAGCCCGAACCTGAGACGCCGAAGTTGCCCATCGAAGCCGAGGTTGCGGATGCCGGTGGAATCGATATCCCGACCGGGCCGGCATACGAGGAGATATACGTGCCGCCGCCGGAGCCTGAACCGGTGTATGTGCCTGTTTGCGGAAACGGGATAAAGGATCCCGGCGAGGAGTGCGACGGAGGGAGTTACTGCAGTTCCCTGTGCATGGTTATCCCGGTCTGCGGGAACGGTGTGGTCGAGCGGGGCGAAGAATGCGACGGCGGGCGTGCATGTGCCGGGGATTGCTCTTTGATCGATCTCGACGCGGTCATGCTGGGATACAAGAAAAGTGTCGCGGCGATAGTGGCCCGGAATAAGTATTATCCGCCATGGGCGCGTGAGGAGGGGTTCGAGGGGGCGGCAGTGATGAGTTTCACTATAGCCGCGAACGGCTCGGTATCGGATATCAGGGTTGCCCATTCGTCGGATTTCGATGTTCTGGATGACGGCGCGATCACCACCATACGCAATTGCGGCGTGTTTCCTCCCATACCGGCGGAACTCGGCATGGAATTGATGAAAATATCTGTTTCAATAGTCTTCAGGCTCGATTGAAACGGAATCGATATTCAGGATGGCGCCGGAACGAAAATTCCGGCGGGGAAGGGCAAAGAAGTTAATGTTTGACCGGACTCATCAATAGAAATCTGTTGATGCGTTTCAACAGGAATGAAAGTCTGCTTAAGTAAGAAAGGGCCGCTCTCCCCATGGCAAGGTTTCGGCGGCCCCTCCGCTGTGCCGGAACGCACATGCACCCGGCATTGCTATTTAGCACATATACCGGGAGATTCCAACCGGTTAAAGTGCCGACGGATTTCATTAAGGAGATATTTGCCCGGAATGAGAGCTCGATTTTCAATGGATTTGAATATGCTGATTGCAATAACGGCAGTCGGAGGCGTGAACATGGCGCGAAAGGAAAAGACGGACGGCAAAATTGTCCCCGGGGAAATGCTTGCTTCAGGAATGCAGACCGGGAACATGGTGGAAGATGCGAGGCGGAATGGAAATAGCCGTGGATAATGATGAGGTGCCGGTCTTGCCTTCCGGGTGAAATAAAAGAAAGGCGGATGCAGGATTGAAATGATGTATATACAGGGAACCATTTTAACCCTTTTCATAAATGTCTCCTTGGCATTGAAGGAGAGAGGAAGCCTCCACCGGGCTTCCTCTCTCTGCTTTTTCAAATACGACAAAAGGATGGTTTATCGATGCTTGCGCATAATGACAACAACACAATATTCGTGAAACGGACGCCCTGTGGCAGAATGATATTCATGAAAATCGGGGGAGTCGCGCTGTGGCTTACAGACGAAGATTTTGCGAGCCTTGCTACGGTCGTCCGACAGGCGTTCGACAACATGATGGATTCTTTTCTTGCCGAATCTTTTTCGGCCGGGAGAGATGATGATCCGGCGAACGAAGAGAGGGACCGGACTTGTGAGGAATAGGCCGGTGTTGCCGTTGCCGGAGCTCCACGAAAGCATCTTCTCTGCGCAAAATGTATTCGTGCGCCCGATTCTGTAGCTTATATCTCTTGTGTTCCGTATTTATTTTTCATTAATTTCGCGCTGCCGGGAATACGGATCGTTTGTATAGTTACGCCGAAATATGCTAAATTGAATAATCAGAGATTGATATCGGGAGGGGATACGATGCGGGACGATGAACACACCGGTCGCGGTCAAATCAGCAGGAGAACATTTCTCGCCGGGGCGCTGGCGGCAGGCGCGTCGCTGGCGATCGGGAAAGACGCGTTTTCCATGATGGCTCCGCCGCCGCCCGGGATTAAGCCCGAGGTGTTGAGCCTGCGTGCCGGATCAGATGGGAAATTCCGTATTCTGCTTGTAACGGATTTGCATTTTTTCGCGAATCATGTCGTGGATATCGGAACAGTGCAGGACATAAAAAGCATTGCGAGAAAATACAAGCCCGACCTGATGATCCCCACGGGGGATGTATGGCACAACAACCCCGACGGGCAGGGGATCGAACGCTGCGAATGGAGTTGTGAGCAGCTTGGCGGCGTTGACGTTCCATGGGCTTTTGTATGGGGAAACCATGACAGCCTTGATGATTACAATAAAGGCCATGCGATGATAAGGGCCGCTGAGAATTCGCTTTACAGGGGCGATGCCGCAGATGGAAACTACAGGCTTGCCATCAAGGGCGCGTCGTCCGAGGAAACGCTTGTCAATCTTCTTCTGATCAACGATTCGCGAGCGGGAATGACACAGGAACAGGTGGACTGGTTCAATCTTGTGACGCAGGAGATTCAGGAGGAATCGACCCGCATCCCGCCGGCTTTCATGTTCTTCCATATACCCGTCAAGCAGTATGAAGACCTGTCTTACACCAGCAGGGCAATCGGTGTAAAGGGCGAGCGCGTTTCCTACGATAAAGGGACTGCCGCGCCTTTCAGGGTTTTCGCAAAGAGCGGGTATGTGAAAGCGACATTCTGCGGGCACGACCATTTATCCAACTACTGGGGCGATATGCGCGGCGTGAGGCTCGAATATATCCGTGCTACCGGGTATGGCGGGTATGGCGGGGACCGGTGCCGCAAGGGCGCCACGATTATCGATATTGACACACTGACGGGAAACATCGTTTCGACTGTCGTTTTTGCCGACGGCAGCAAATGGGCTCCCAAAAATTTTGTCGCATATAGTTTTTAAACGTGTTTTTTATGAAACTTTAATAATTCCACTGTGCGTATTCTATACAAGCAATCTTTGCTATCGCAACGACCGTGGAGGGAGAAAATATAAAAGGAGCAACACCGCGTCGATTCTCAATAAAGCCGGCACGGGAAGCCGGCTTTTCTAAATATCTTTCCAGTCTATGTCGAAGCGGGCAAGGTACTTGCGGAGCCGATCAGCATCATTGGTATTCTTTTTCCGGTTGCGTGAGATAGAATAGAGTTTCCTGCCGGCATCGGACAGGGTGCTGGATTCCTTGCACACTTGAACGACATATGAAAGCTGCGCCTGATCGAAAGGATCTATCTTTTCGAGCCGATCTCCCAGAATACTATCGAGAAGTTCTGAAGTTGTACTTATTGCGGCAGGCTCCCGCCACGACCTCATGAGATTTTCTATCTCCTCGTCAACATCATCAAGGGTGATTCTTCCCCCTGTTGACAGAGTTGCCATTCTTGCTATGGCTCCGTTCAGGTCTCTAAAGTTCGCCTTCCACTTTGCAGCCGGAGAAGATGCAAATGCCATGAACCGCTCTCGGGCTTCTTTATTAAACATGACGTGAATACCATTGTGCTGTTCGAACTGGTCGAGTTCATATTGCAGGTTCGGCTCTATGTCTTCCGTGCGGTCTTTAAGACCTGGCATATAGAATGTCCACATATTAATTCTGGCAAGCAGGTCTTCCCTGAAACGCTTGTTTGCGACTTCTTCAGCGAGGTCGCGGTTAGTGCCGCAAATAAGCTGGAAATCGCTCCGGACCTCGTTGTCGGCTCCGAGCGGGACAAAGACTTTCTCTTCCAGGGCACGGAGCAGCATCGTTTGTTCATCTATTCCAAGTTCACCTGCTTCATCGAGAAACAGCAGTCCCCCATCCGCAGCCCGAAGCAGCCCCGCCCGATCTTTCATGGCTCCTGTGAAAGAACCTCTGACATGACCGAAAAGAGCAGACATTGCTGCATCTCCTCTAACGGTTGCGCAGTTGACCTCTACGAAAGAGCCGCTCAACTGCCGCCTGTTCTTCTTGAGTTCGTATATCTTTCTGGCAAGCTGTGATTTCCCGGCTCCAGTGGGTCCCATAAGCAATATCGGGGCTTTAGAGTTTATCGCTACCCGTTCAATCCGCTCTATCAAGTAGTTGAAGTCTGCATTCCTGGTATCTATGCCTGATTTGAGGAATGAAATGTCGTCCGATTTTTCCTTGATGAACCTTGAAGCGAGCTTGTCGTACCTGGACAGGTCCAGGTCAATAACGGTATAACTGCCCGCCATAGGCGTACACTTTCTCTTGGGTGGGCTCGCCTGCAGCAACTTGCCGGGTATAAGATGTGACTCTGTAAGAAGGAACAGGCAGATCTGAGCAACATGTGTTCCTGTTGTAATATGGACCAGGTATTCTTCGTTATCCGGATCGAAATCATAGTTACGAGCGAAGTCATGAAGAGTGCCATAGACCTCTTCGAAATCCCAGGGGTCTTCAATGTCCGTATACACAAGGTTGACTTCCGTCTCGGGTGATACAGTCCTGATATCTTCGATAACATCATTTGCCAGCTTGTGAAACTTCGGCTGGCAGAGCAGTTCCATCCTGTCGATCAGAAATTCTTCATGCTGACATATCGAAACTGTGGGTCTCCACTTTTCCCACCGCTTCGACCTCTCGCAGGCATCAAGTATGATACCCAGCAACCCAATTACCACTGTTTTCTTCATGGCGCTATCCAGTATTCTAAAATAATAGAATATATTATAAGACATGCCCCTGCGGCTATGTCAACCCTTTGCCCGTAGTACGTTTCCATAAATTAATTATACCTTCTATCAAAGGCATTTTTAGCGTCCACGCCAGGCATAAGTCGTCGTGGCAAAGAGTTTGGATTATTGATAGGCGAAACTCAATCGAGCAGAGGGCAGAAAGATGAACACAAGATTGATAAAAGACAAGTTCGAAAAGATCGGTGCAAGGGTCAGGATTGAAAAGATGGCTGACAATAGAAATGAGGCCAGATCAAGCAGGTGGGATTTATGGGGGCCGTTCGTCACATTTGAAAACGGCAAGGCAGTTATAAACGATGAGCCGCCCGAAGAATCAGATACGCCGAACATAAGAATTGATGTGGCAAAAGATAGGAAGGGAGAAATCTTTCTTATAGAAGCGGGTGATGCTGTTGATGTTCGGGTCATGGATTGTGTTCCCCGGAACAGGCACCTGTTGTTATTTGTCAAATCCGACTTAACAAATCTCAGGTTTTTGTGCGGGCATGACGAACGGCAGTGGTACGTTGCCGCAATTCCTGACAGCGATAAGCCCGCGTCAAGTGTGTCTGGCGCTATTGAAGCTCTGAAGCCGGACTTAGTTAAGACGGCGCAGAAGCAGAACCGGGTCAGGAGGAAAAACAGGAATAAGAGGCGGAATAAGGGGTTTGTCAGACAGGGAGAATGGTTCTTTGTGCCTGCCGGCGACATACAGGTTGACAGCAGGACCATATTGAGAAACGAGCCTATTTCGAGAGGAACCGGAAGCAAGCCCCATATCGTTGAGGAATTGTTCAGAATTGGCGGAGAGACGGTCTATGTATGCGGATCAGTTCCCGGAGGGATAACCGAAGAAGAGAGAAACGAGTTGTTCAAGCAGGTTCCCGACAACATGAAAGAAGAAGTCAGGAATTGGAACTGGACCGTCATGAAGAGGAACCCCGAAGTTTATGCGAGGGGAAAAGTGAGACATAAGGATCACAGAACGATCGTGCTTAAAGACTGGCACCGGGTGTTCATGAATACGGAAGACAAATCACCTGCAAGAAAGAACGTGGTCTTCCTTGACTGATTCTAAAGAAGGGAAATCGCCAGTGGTCACAGTTGAAATATTCATCTGCGATTCCACGCATTGGCTTCCAAATGGTTACGGCTCAATGCCAAAAGGGTTCAAATCCCTGACTGTAGTACCCCGGGGGCAGGTAGTATCTACTGTCCTGGTGTGACGGAATTCCGGCCATGCGGGCAAATGCCCCCGCCGGGATTCCCGAACGCCACGGGGCATGATACCAGGATATGATAAGGAGGATGTTATGAGCATCATAATTTATTCGGCAGTGATTCCGGTACTGGCAGTTATTTTTTACTACGCAGCAGTTAGAAAGATTGTTGTACGAGAGAACCATGTAGTGGTTCTGTATCGCAATGGAAAATTTTATCGGCTTCTGGAGCCGGGTATGCACAGAGTAATCTGTCTGTTTACGGTCCTTACATCCAGGGAGTTCGACACGAGGACAAGCATTGTGGTCGTGCCCGGACAGGAATTGCTTACTTCAGACAATGTAGGAATAAAGGTGAGCATGACAATCTCTTACAGGATTGCCGATGCTGCGCTTCTTGACCGCAGTGTTGAGAATTACAACGGGTTTGTATACACGAGCGTTCAGATTGCGCTGAGGATTGCGATTGGCCTCCGAACGGTGGAAGACCTGCTTGAGAAGAGAAACGAGATCGGGAAGGACATCTTTGAAAGAGTATCAAAAGAGCTTGTTCCTATCGGTATTGAGGCGGAGATGACAGAGGTGAAGGATGTCATGTTTCCCGCGGACCTGAAGCGAATCTTCAACGAGGTTATCAGGGCAAAGAAAGAAGGGCAGGCGGTCCTCGAGAAAGCGCGCGGTGAATCGGCTGCTCTCAGAAACCTGGCAAATACCGCGAAGATGCTTGAGAAGAATCCTGAGCTCATGAACCTGAGGATTCTTCAGACATTATCCGACGCTTCCAGCGTGCCGGGAAACACCTTCGTCATGGGTATGGCGCAGGGGATGTTTGCTCCGTGCGCCGGACTGCCGGGGAAGTGAGGTTGGCGCGATAATGAATAAGGGAAAAACGGATTTCTCCGAATTATATAAATCGGTGAGGAGAAAGTGGACGAGAAATCCGGTAACGAGAATCAAGGGAAACAAGAAGGCGGAAATGTCGAAGAAAGCCTGCCGGGTCGGAAAGGCGAACCCCGGCAGGTATCGGAGGGGGGCGAATGAATAATTTACTTCTGTGCAATTTCTCTGATCGGCATGATAGTATACTGGAAACCGGAAAGAGGAATATCATGATCACAATTGACGGTTCCAAAGGAGAAGGTGGCGGTCAGATCCTGAGATCATCGCTTGCGCTGTCACTGGTTACGGGTCAGCCATTCCGAATCGAGAATATTCGCGCCAAGCGGAAAAAGCCCGGACTGATGAGGCAACACCTGACGGCTGTAAAAGCCGCGATGCAGATCAGTAGTGCAAAGGTTGATGGAGAAGGAATTGGCAGCACCGAAATAGAATTTACCCCGGGCAATGTTGTTCCCGGAGAATATACGTTCTCTGTAGGTACGGCTGGGAGCGCCACTCTTGTATTGCAAACTGTGCTTCCTGCTCTTATAACCGCATCATCCCCTTCTCGCCTTGTACTGGAAGGCGGGACTCATAATCCTTTCGCACCTCCCTATGATTTCATCGAGAAGGTTTTTCTTCCTTGCTTAAACAGGATGGGGCCGACAGTTGCGTGCAACCTGGAGCGACGCGGATTCTACCCTGCTGGCGGAGGAAGATTCACTGTAAATATCGAACCGGTTGAAAAACTGTCTCCGGTGGATATTTCAGAGAGAGGTGACTTAATAGGACAGAAAGCTTATGCCATCATGTCGAACCTGTCCGGCAATATAGGTCGGCGGGAACTTAAATTTGTGCAGAAGAAACTTGGGTTCGGGAAAGATTGTCTTCAAGTCATCGAGTCGAAAGATTCCCCCGGACCGGGTAATGTGCTCTTGATAGAAATGAGGTATAGCAATATCACAGAAATATTCTCGGGTTTCGGAGAACTCGGGGTTTCGTCCGAACAGGTCGCCGGGAAAACGGTGAAGCAATATGAAAATTACGATATGGCAGGGGTTCCGGTCGGGAGATATCTTGCAGACCAGCTCCTGATTCCGATGGTGATGGCTGCCGGTGGAAAATTTCGGACACTGAAACCATCGAAGCACACGTTGACGAACATAAGCATTGTGAGGCGGTTTATGGACTGCGCAATCGAATGTGAACCCACGGGCGGAAATGCTTATGAAGTTAGTGTGGGCTGATTCTATCCTGCCTCGTAAGAATTCAATGTAAAGCGGATTAAATATCGAACCCTCACAACGAAAAAGACCTGAAACCAACATGCTGAAGTTGCTAAAAAAAACAGAAAATCATAAAGAGAAATGGAAAACAGATAAAGAGAACAAATGCCAGTTTTCTGAAAGCACGATGATTTGCTTTGAAATCCATAACAACGGGGTCGATATGAGGTTCCTTTGAATAAACGAATCTGTGGAATCGGTATCCGCCGTAATTTCCCGGTCCTGATAGAAAATCTCGCTGATTTTGGGAAAATGTGAACACAGTATTTGAATAGACCTTTCCTTATTAGAAACAGATGATATCCTGCTGGGTCGTACAAATCCTCAGAAGGTACTACTGTAAGAAATCGACAGTTGGAGCAAAGTCAGATTTATTTAAGATTACCTTGTGATTCTTCAGTAATCAAAGATTGGCATATGTGATATAATCATTATATAACGTTCGAAAATGATCGACAAATGAAAAAGAAAAGAAAACTCTCTCTTATTGGCTTGATTATTCAACTTCTGATAACACCATTACTCCTTAACGAGACGAAAATTGTTTTTCATGGGATTATAACATTGCACCCGATATTTATCACAGGCATAGGGATTCCTACTTTCATAGGTATATTCAGTTACTTCCGTCTTGGAAGAAAGTCTATGATATTGAGGTTAATAGTGCCTGTTCTTGCATGTTCTACAATTTCTTTCGCACTATCGTGGGTAATATTGATCGCTCCACAATATACCAGATATATTGATTATAGTTATGGTTTTCCAGGTCCATTGGTAGTAGTATTTCTTTTCCCCTCGTTTTCTTCTGGCATAGTATTGTACGTAGTAATCGCAGCAGAACTATTGAGAAATCTTCGATTTAAGGAAAAGTGAAATTAAAATGGAACACGGGCAATATTTAGGTGACAATACATAATTCGGGGCAAGTGGTTTTTCTTTGCACAGGCGGCAAAGTTGGTGGCAGAAAACCTGAGCGCTGGAAAGAAATCCCGGATTGAACTAAAATAAAATCATGAAGAGACTGAAGCTGTGCATGGAAGTCAATTGAAAAAGCGAGGGATGTGAGAGCAATGTCTGGAAAAGATTCAATCATTAAGGAAATTGATCGGCTTCCTGAATCATATGTCGAAAAAGTCCTGGAATTCATCCGTTTTTTGAGAGCGGTTGATTGCAGGGAGAAATTAGGCATCGCGATTGCAAGTGAATCATCGCTCGAAAAAGACTGGCTGAGCCCCGAGGAGGAGCAGGCTTGGCAAAATTTATAAGAGGTGACGTTGTTGTTGTTCCTTTTCCTTTCTCCGACTTGACTCAAGCAAAGAGACGTCCGGCGCTCATCATCGCCGATCTTGATGGAGACGATTATATCCTCTGCCAGATAACCAGCAGGAATATTGGTGACAGATACGCTATCTCAATTGAAGATGCCGATTTTGAAAATGGCGCTCTCAAGCAAAGTAGCAACGTCAGGCCGAATCGCATCTTTACCGCTGACAAAAGTATCATCCTTTATCGTATCGGACATCTCAAACTGGAACAGATCGATGAAATTATCAAGAAGATCGTCGATATACTGCATACGGATTAGTTGGATTTCCTTAATAAAATATAAATAGAACTTTACAGGGATATAGAAATGAAAACCAAGGTCAAATATTTAGAATTTTTGCTGGTTTTTATAATAGCAACGATTTGCAGTCTCACTCCTTGTTTGAGTATTCCACAATCAACCAATTCATCAAACATTGAAATTCTACCAATAGGGATGCCTCTTTCACTCCAACAGAAAGAGATTGTAATAAGCTCCGGCGATGTACGGTTGGGTTTGTATGAAACCGAAAGTGGATTAAGTGTCAAGAAATATACGGTACAGATCAATAAAGAGGGAATTTGTTCTGATGAAGATATTGAAGATGTTTTATATGTCAGGGAAAAATCAGAACCGTTTTTAATAATAAAAGGTATTCCATCATTAGAAGAAGGGCCGATAAAAACGAGTTTCTGGGGACATCAGTATCTTTATCCAGGAATGACAATTCATTTGAAGTTAGATGAGATCAGTTATCAGCTTACAAGCATCGGCAATGCTAAATTGCAGGATAGACATCCCACAGTTTATGTCGAGGATTATAGAGTCTTCTTTAGATCGAACTCTGATGCGTTAAGGTTGACACAGCAAAAATTAAATTACTATCCGTTTCAAACAATTAGAGACTTCAAAAAAGATCAGGTTGACATTGATAATGGCCCCGCACTTATTTGGGCAGGAGATATGGATAAAGATGGTAAAATTGATTTGATTTTGGATTTGTCCAAAGGATTATATTCGGCACATATTACTCTTTTTCTGTCTTCTTATGCTGAGAAAAACGAATACTTGCATGAAGTTGCAATGACCCTAAAGTATTTTGATTGCTAGCGTATTGAGAATTCAAACTGCATGTTTCATATACTTTTCGCTGTAACCACTTCATCTCATATACTGCCGCTTTCCATTAAGAGGTAAGAGATAAAAAACCAAAATCCCGCCATGGATTGTAGTGGCTATTTCAAAGGATTATGTCACGAGGGACGATTAACGGAGAGGGCTCGGCGGTGTGGCGCATAGAGAAGAATGTGTACCGGGAGCAGTGGAGTCCAGCGAACCTCTGGAACGGCAATCTGATTGCTGTGCGATGAAATAGTCCTGATGCAATCGCACTTTTCATTTTCTTGGGGTTTCTTTCCATCATATCTGCTCGGATTAATACCCTCGAAATTTGTTCATTTGCAAAGCTATTTCCATGTTTGCTGATTGTGGAATTCCAAAATCTCCTTTGTTTCATGTTTCCCGTCACATTTTATAATTCTTTCCATCCAGGTACAACCTTTGCGAATTCCTGTTGAAAAGCCGGACGCCTGTCGTTGGCTTCTTTAACCTGAGAGGCAAATAATTTCCACTTGCCGGGCTCATTCATAATATCTATCCACATATGGCGGACTTTTTTAATGACAGTTGCTTTGCGTGCGTAGTCTTTTCGTGTCAGACTGATATTGAGGTTACCCAGCCCGGTTTTATAGAATTCCAGCACTTGTTCAGGATATCTCTTCTCCAGCTTCGCGGCAATCTTCAATACATCCTCTTTACCAAAAAGTCCGTCGGGATAATCCATCTTCGAAAGTGTCTCTATCGCTTTATCATATTCTTTTCGCAACATGAAAATTTTCAGCCGTTCATCCTCCCGGATTCTTTCCGCCGCAGCCATTATCCTCGGTTCATATTCTTCCCATTCTTTCTTGCCACATATTTTTCTGAATTCCTGGTATTTCTTCGCAGTGAGTCTGTCCGTGGCCTGCTCAAATTGCAATTTAAAGTATCCGGACCGATCGCCGCTCTTTTTGGCATGGATCGCGAGGAAATTTCTGAGTTCGTCCATTCTGCCCTCTCCCTTTTCCATTCCCTCGCGGGCCACTTCGACAGCTTTATCCTTTTCTCCGGCATCCCAGTAGAATTTTGATAGATCGTAATAGTCCATGCCGTATTTCATTTTCAGAGCATGCAGTTCGAGGTATTTGTCCCGGTCACCTATATCCCTATATATTCTCATCGCGTGTTCTATTGCCCAATCAGGACCAAGGGTTTCGAATTTCTGCGCAAGGTATCGCTCCTCTTCGTTCGTTTTACATGCTGCATATGCTACTTCATATAAATCATCGTCCAATCCGGCATTACTGCTTTTAATGTATGGAAGAACTTCTTCGAGGAATTCCTGTCTTACTTCCCACGAAATATCGTTTTCCCTCAGCTTCTGTGCAAGCTGATAAAGGAGTTCCACCACATAATCCTGAACGCCGTAATCGCCGCCTCCGTATTCGTCGAGTTCGGAAAGGTCCGGCTCGAGTTCGGCCCACAAAGCCCAAGCCTCTTCAACATCGGCTGTTGATTTCGATGCCGGTTTTAGAGACACGTGTTCCTTAAGAAAAACGACACACTCGCGGCGCACCTCCGGTCGGTCATCTGCTAACTCCACTATCAAAGCTCTTAAATCTTTTGCCTCCGCCGCTTCCAGGAGAGCATTAAGGGCATCTCTCTTTTGGTTTTTTTTCTTCGCCATTGAAGCAAATATCTCCTTTATTCATTCGTCTTCCGATCATTGTTCTCCCTTGTTGCAGTGAACCCGGACCCATCTCCCATGTGGAAAAATATTTCACCCGACAGCGTAATATCATCTTCCAGCATCGCCCAGCCGCGGCCTGAAGCCGGGTCCATCTCGTCGTTGCCTTCCCATGAAAATTCTACTGCGGGTTTTTCATCCATGGCGGTGAAATCACCGTCTATCCATCCGTGGATGAGCCCGAACTGAAATTCACCGGTTCCGTTATCTTCAAACTTAATATATGACTCAACTTCCATATCCAGGTAATTGCTGTCCCACATCTCCATTTCGGTAATTCGCCAATATCCTGTAAGATTCGATTCAATCATCTTCACTCGCCTTTCAAATATTTCATATTTTCTTACTATCTTTGTATCAATACAATATCTGCGAGATACTATTCGGAAATATGCTCTTATTTGAAATAAATAAAAGAAAACCTATATAATAATTGGTATATCGAACACTATGGACTTCCCATTTATAGCATGGTTAGCCTGCATTTCTCTGTGAGAAATCCGGGTTAGACAAATCAATATTGTAGTTCTGAAGTCGAGATCAGAAAGTCCTGAACACTGTTCTCTTCTTGAGCCAATTATTCAGCACTAATCTGCTTTATTAAAAGGAAAATGTTTTATTTCTCTGAGAATGTATCTGTTCGACCAGTTATTGTCACGAAATATTCCAATCGGGTGGTAGTCGGTGTCATTTTGATCGGGGGCGTTTTTCCAGTCCATTATTTTTGATAACTCGCTGTTTCTTCCAAGTTCCCAGATGCTTTTTCTGATGTCATCATAGCTGTGGTTTCCATTATTGCTATTTGACGATAATTGCACATGTGGTTCACACTCTTTTTTCCCCAGCCAACGTTCGAAAGTTGTCAGGAAAAGAGACAGGGCGTTTTTCTTTAGTTCTTTTATATCGGAAGACTCGCCGGCATTGGTGTTTTCCTGAGTTCGGGTAGTGGCAAACATCATATTCTGATATCTTTCTTTTCTGTCGATCAGTTCGAGGGTAGGTGTTATTTGCACGCTGCCCATGCCGCGGGGTTTTCCCATGCCGATCTGGTGGCGCATGTCGGAGGGTAGATCAAGGGCGGCAAGAAGCGCACCCAGTTCGAGGTGAGTGATATTATTAAACTTAATTTTCCCGCAGAAGTGGACTCTGCCGCGGACGGGTTTCATGACTACATGTTGACTGTCTTCCACGGGTAAATTTTCAAAGATGAAATTTTCATCCGCATTTGGCTTGTGCCAGTAGCGCTTGTATCCGCGTATCAGTGTTTCGTCATTCTTCAGGGCGTTTGCCGTTCCGCGCTTTGAGTTCCAGTTCATAATAGGATCATTTCTTTTCTGGGGCGGGTGTTGGAGGAGATAATTCTGCACGGCAGTTGCTTTGGGGCCGCCGAGAATTTTCGGAGACCACAGCCCTTGATATTTTTCGGGATGGTTTGCGGGCGTCTGGAGAAATGGATCAAAATTATTGTTGTTTTCCATTTGTTGGGGGTCAAGCGGAGCATCCTCGAAACTCAACCTGCCTTTAATAATCCTGTTCCCGTCGTCCACCGTGCCGAACATGGCTTCCGCCATATCTATAGCTTTTTCATTTTTTAGTTCGGGCGGGACATAATCAGAGATAGATTTTTCGTACGGGAGCCTGAAAAACATTGTCGGCCCGAAGAAGACGAGTTTCTCATTATTCTGTTTTTTCTCTATAGCATAAAAAACGGGTGATCCGTCTTTGAGAGGGCGGGCGTCTATTCCCTTTTTTGCGGATGTATCATCGAGATAAACATTTTTAATGCGGTCGGGGATTTCGATTGAAATGGATTTTGAATCCTGCATTTGTTTTTCAAAGACCGCGCAATGGTAATGCTTTCTGCTTCCCATGCTGCCGGTGCGGAAGATTACGGCTTCAACGTAAGAATTGTATTCGGCCTTTTTGACGCCAGACAGCATTTCCAGTTCATCTTTGAAAATGTAATCGCAACAGACTGGATACTTAATTGAGGCTGCGCCTATATGTTTTCCCTTCAGAGTTGATGGCAGTTTAAGCTTGATTTTTCTACCTATAATATCTTGATCGTTGTATTTTATCTTGTTGTTTCTCATTTCCCATTTCTTGGGGGTAATGTGGACGAAAGAGAATAGCTCTTCGTTTATTAGGTGTTCATTTGCGGGGATAATAGACCAATCGACCCCATTTATGTGCAGATATCCACATTTGATATTTCTGGACGGATAGAAACCGTCCTGAGTCTTGAAAACTTTTTTATATTCATGGTTCACGGGATCGCTATTGAACACTGCCCTGTACATAAACCTGTCATCGACAAAATCGGTGAACTTGCCGCATGTAAGGATTTCAACGAGAGACCGTGTCATGCCCCTTATGGAACTTCCGGGGATGACGGGCTCCAGGGTTTCACTGTTTGAGAAGAAGAAGTCCCGTTTCAGTTTTTTTTCAGCGGCTTTCTTTTTATCTGGATCTGTGATTCTGCTAATCATGTCGGCATCTTCCTTCTTGATTCCACAGCCGACATAGGTTGGTTTTTCAGTTTTGATATCGAGATGAATGACACCTGAGAGTAATCCGGGGTGGTATGTATCGTTCTTCTCCCAGGGTTTCAGTTTTTCTCCCGAAGCGATTTGATATCCATCGCTCACATCGTATGGATTTTCGTAGAGAGGAATGAAATTGTATGGCGCTCGGGTGGGCGGATTGCCGCTGTTAAAAGCTTTTTTGCATTTGTACGAACACTGTTTGTATTTGCAATTCTGCGCGGTGATACCTTCGCACAGCTTGTTGTTTTTGAGGTTGCCGGAATTATTGCAATTATTTGGGTTGCCACCGCTTTCACTTTTGAAGGATTTTTTCTTCCCCTGCTGCTGTTTGGGCTTGTATTGATTTTTTTTATAATCTTTACTCATTAACTTACCTCCACAAATCTGCAAAGGCAATATCGCACCGTGCCGGTTTCCTCATCTTCGTTGAAGTAATGCTTAACATTGAGTTTTTGCGGGGCATCGCCATTTACCTGCGGCAGCACCTGGCGTGCTCCCGTGTCGTCCCTGACAAGAACAAATCCGTTATCACATTCCTGGATCTTCCTGCTGTGGTATCCTAGGAGCAGGCGACTTTCATCTTTTGGCGACAGTGGCGAGATGTCTTCGCATGTTAGGTCTTTAACTATTCGGCCCAGCAGTTCCCCGTCAGATCCTCGCCATAAATGGATCTCTGAGAGTTTACCAAATATCCTTAGTTCAAGAATGCTTTGCAGTGTCGGAACAGGAACGATGTCATCAAAACAATTGCCGGGAAAAGTCCATTGTTTCTGATCATCATAT
>DAOSYA010000059.1:0-17467 GCA_035380865.1 bacterium | reverse complement strand
TTCGCTCGGACTCTTCTGCGGGTAATCCGACATCGGGATATTTTTCCGATTTGACGAGAAAAATAAAAGCGTTGGGAAACCATGTCGTATTGACATCATACATTGCATGGAAATCGATCAGGTTGTATCGTGACTCTGACAAAAGATCGAGATATGTCTCCCAGAACTCATCTTTAAAATACCATGAGCCGGGATCGGTGAGAGCATCGACGTGAAGGAACGGATTAACGGCGCGTATTTCAAGGAAGGGTTCTCCGGTCGTGTTTTCAAGGCCGGCGGGAATATCTTTGCCGTCCGCAATATCGCGCACCTGTTCCGCAAGCTCATAAGCCGAATACATCGCGCCGACGGCATCGGAACCTGTCGCGATTATAATGTTTTTATCTTTCAGGACTGCTAACGAATAAGATTCCGCTTTTTCAGACACGGAAGGAAGCGCGTTTTCGATGTCCCCCGTCCAGTCGCTTTCGGGTGTGCCTAGAAATACGGTGAATTCATCGCCGGTTATGCTCCGGGAACCTATTTGAACGGAAAGTTTCTTCGATTCGAGAGCCTCGCCCAGTTTTTCAGCGCCGTGTGAAATGCATGGCTCCGCCGAACTGTCTATTCTGATAACTACATCGGCGGCAAAAGCGCCCGCGCAGAAGATACAAAGCGAATAAAGCATAAAGATAGTGGCCGGTAAAACATTTCTGATTCTCAATACAGTCATTAAATT
The DNA here is from genome assembly GCA_035380865.1 of bacterium. Taxonomy (GTDB): domain Bacteria; phylum UBP15; class UBA6099; order UBA6099; family UBA6099; genus DAOSYA01. The sequence continues at coordinate 16,749 of DAOSYA010000059.1, read as the reverse complement.
ACTCCTTCTTATTAACTACAATAATATATTATTGATTGTGGGTATCCATTATCAAGTTATTATTAATGAAATAGTAGAATTTATATCTATAATATATATGCTTATAAGAGACTAATGGAATTATGTTTCATCTGTTAGCTCAAGCATACGGGCGGAGTCGGCTTTATTTAAATAAGAGAAATATATAAGGTCATCAAAAGTTCTTAATCCCGAAGATCTCAATATGCTCATGCATCTCAACAGTAGTTCTGAAGTGGCCCATGCGTCGCCGTATCCTCTGTGCCGGTCCGCCGGGTCCATATCGAGATGGAGAAAGGGGATCATGTGGTCGAGGCTGTGCGATCGCTCTTTATGGTAAACTCTTCTGGATAACCTTACTGTGCATAGAGAATCGTTTTGAATCTGAGCCATACCCGACCTGGAGAGTTCATGATTTATGAAATTGAGATCGAAAGAAACGGGATGAGCGGTAAAAATGCCATCACCGAGGAAATCGATGAAATCAGGCAAAATATTTTCAATGTAAGGCGATTTTGAAACATCACTGTTGGTAATGCCTGTAAGCTCCGTGATCCATGAAGGAATTCGCATCCGTGGATTCACCAGAGACGAGGTGGAATCACTGATCGCCCCGTTCTGAACCTTGAAAGCCGAGAGCTCAATGATTCTGCTGTATTCAGGTTTTCCGCCCGTGGTTTCAATATCGACGACAATAAACGGACATGGAAATCCACCGCATCGACGCCGGATAGCTTCCATTTGCCATTTTCAAAAATGAATTCTTCTCTTTTCGAGAGCAGGGAACCGACAATCCGATTTGATATATCCTGATCCGGATTGTTAATATTTAAAATCTTTTTTGCTATTTGTTTAGGTGTTTGCCCGTTTCTGAACAATCTGAGTAAATGACGGGTTGATTTGATTAATGCTTCCATTGAACAGGACCTGTTTAAAAATAAAAAGCCCGGCATTGCCGGGCTTGTCATCTCGTTATGTGATCAAAATATTCTGAATTTTGTTTTAAAAGCGAATGATTCGAGCCCGCTGGGTTTGTCGTCAAAGGCATTATAGTAGTCGATAATAAATTCGCCTTTTTTCGAGAATTTAATATACATGCTCGCCCTTGCAAGTTTGTCCTGCTCGATAAGTCCGTATTGATCAGGCAGGTAATTCTCTTCTGCGTAAAAAAGCTCTCCTCTTATTCTCGATGTGAGGTTCGCCGTTCCTGAACATGTGATTCTGGACTGAATATCCTCGTAGTCTTCATAAGTCACTGTGCCTGATATGAATTCACCTTTGAAAAGGTCGAGACTGGTATAGAGGCCCCATGTGCCTGTGTTGTACGACATTCTGTCGAATGCGGGTCTCAGTTCGTAGTGTTCGTCAACTATTCCCGGAACAAAATCCTCATCGAAACCGCGATATTCAACTTTTGCATCGACATATTTGTGGGGTGAAAGTATGGCGCCGAATGCATATCCCGCTCCATAATCAATAATTTTTGCGCCCTCGGCATATAGTGTAATCTTATCAGGTATGAGTAAAAATTCGGCATCGATGCCGACTTCTTCGAAATCCGGGTTTGAATCCGCGACAGCAGTGGCTCCTACATTAAACAGACCGAAATTCCTGATAGCCCGCAGTCCGATGAGATTTGTTTTCGTTCCAAATGCTTTTATGTACGATGAAGGCCCGACCAGATCGATCTCGAAACCTTTTTGCCGGTTAAGGGGTACCTGGCCTCTTATGTTCGATCTGTAATTTGAAACAATAAACCCGCTTCCGAACGTGAGGTTCTCGAGCTCTCCGTAATGGAATCTGAATTTGTCTTCGTCATCGTAGGTAAGGGATTCGATGACAAGAGAGTCGTTCCCGCCGTCTCTCATTTTTCCATCGCGATAAGCGTAGAAATTAATTCCAAGGGTTGCCGAAATTCTGCCTGCGGAATATGTCGGCTGGACGGAAAGAAGATACAGGTCTTCACGCCCGTCGCTCTGTTCAATTTTTCCCGTTTCGAATGACAGGGAAAACGGTTCCAGAAGATCGGCGCCATGTGCGAAAGAAGGCGCGATCAAAAGCATAATCATTACGGACAAAGTTGAAAAAAATAATCTCATTTTGATGTTGTTCCTAATTCCTAAAATTTATTAGAACAGATATGATCCTTCGAAAACAAGTATATTCGCCGATGTGATATCGGAAACAGCAAGACTTAAATACCCGTATTTCGGCATGACGTATCTAAGCCCAAGACTTACTGTTCTGTAAGTGCCGAGGTAATAAGCTTTGCTATCTGCTTCGAGCATGATAGACATCTGATCCAGTTCGGCATCAAGACCTCGGTTAAGCGGATATTCAAGTCCTCCCATAATGCCGATACCGTCATGATCATCGTTTGCGAGATCGCCGGTTTGCGCATACAGACCGGCGTGCCCTATTATTGCGTTATATTCACTCGTCGCCACTGCGAAAAACCTCGTCGCGTTTCCCGTCACTCCAACGGTTGTGTTATAAACGGTTTCTGTAGCGTCTTTGTTTGTATAATTCAGGCCGACGGCGTATTTGATTTTCGATAGTTTACTCTTCAAAAACGAGGGAACGGAACTATTCGGCATTTGATATTTCAATGACAAAATATTAGTGGTTCCTGAGATGTCTTCGAGGCCGGCGATGCCGGAGGGAGCGGAAATCTCGGATGAAAGATATGTGTATGCCATTTCGATATTCCCGTTGAACCCATAAGTAAAACCGATACCCGCATCTTTTTTGAAGCTGTAATCTTCATCTGAAGAATTAGCGTAATACAGTTGCGCGCTTCCGTGTTTGTCATCGGTTACATTGGCAGAGGGCATGTAAATTAAACCTGTGAGCCCGAACGATGAAGAGTAGCGTGTTCCAATAGAACTACCGGAATCAACCTGTTGAAGTTTTTTAACAGGTGCCGGTTCTTCGACTTTCGCGGGAGTTCTTTCTTTCCTTTTTCTCGGTTCATTATCGCCGGGCGGTGGATTATCCGCTTTTTGATCAGTTACGTCGGCATCTTTTGTTTCAGAGCTTTTCTTTGCGGATTCTCTTCTTTTTGATCCGGATGTTTTTTCAGGAGTATCTTCAGCGGATTCCGAAACGTCCGGTTCCTGTTCTTTTTTCTTCGTATCTTTGAGAGAGATTGTCCGTTCCACGAATGCCGGCGCTTTTTTGACTCTGACAACATTGTCCATCTCCTGCACATCGCCTTCGAGCAACTGGCAGTATGAAAAGAGTTCTTTGACGGAGGTGATTTTGAGCAGACCGGTTTTCTGGCCGCTTCTTATAACTTCGAATTCGTCGCCGATATTAATGCCTTTTTTTGAGCCGCCGTAAATCATAATTGTGCCGTCATCAAGAGCTATGTTGACTCTTGCAGTCAGGCCGTCCGCAAGGGCGGAAAATGAGAATAGAAGCAACGCAAAAGAAAGAGTCACTAAAAATAAATTGCGGTTTTTCATAAATATCACCATTCCATGGAGAAAACAAAACTCCATTTATTGACTGATATTATAACATTTCTATCTATATTATTTACAAGTTCAAGTCAATTTCTATACTAACAGGAATAATCACAATCCATTTATCAACTCTTTGATGATTAATGTGAGAGCTGGTTCAGCTTTGTTTGCGGCGCTAATAATCTCGTTTATGCTTGCCGGTTTCAGGCAATCCGGGATGCACATGTCGGTAATAACCGAAATTCCGAAAACTCTCAAGGAAGAATGTTTTGCAACGATTACTTCAGGGATTGTGCTCATTCCGACGGCATCAGCGCCGATCATGCCGAACATCCTGTATTCGGCGGCTGTTTCGAGGTTCGGCCCCGTAACCGCGAGGTATACTCCGCGATGCGCTTTGATTCCGTTGCGAACGGCGATTTCGTCGGCTTTGCAGATAAGTTCTCTGCTGTAAGGCTCGGACATGTCTGGAAATCTTATTCCCAGTCTGTCATCGTTCGGCCCAATCAGAGGATTGATTCCCATCATATTTATATGGTCGTCGATTATCATCAGCTCACCGGGTTTGAAGAACCGGTTCAGGCCTCCCGCCGCATTGGAGACGATTAGATCGTTGATTCCGAGTGCTTTTAAAACTCTTACGGGGAATGTCACCTGTTCGGGCGTGTAGCCTTCGTAGACATGGAATCTGCCCTGCATCGCTATCACATTTTTGCCGCCGAATTTTCCGAACAGCAGTTTGCCTTCATGCGAAAAAATCGTCGGTTTTGCGAAGCCGGGTATCTCTTCGTAGGGAATGACGGTGTCGATTTCAAGCTCTCCGGCAATTTTGCCGAGACCGGTGCCGAGAATAATTCCGATTTCAGCTTTAAAGTCAGTTTTTTCCCTGATTGCTTCAACAGCTTTGTTGATACGTTCATAAAGTGAGCTCATGTTGTCCTCCAGATGTCGGGTTGCTCATTGAACTTTCTTTCGATTGACAGCGATGCAACTGTGCCGTCTCCGACCGCCGTGCTTATCTGCCTGTATCTCGGGCGTCGCACGTCACCTATAGCGTAAACGTATTCGAGCGAGGTTTGCATTTCGTCATCGGTGATAATGAAACCGTGATCGTCGGTTTGAAGCTTGCCCCTGATGAATTCCGAAAGAGGATTGATTCCGACATAGAAGAATGCTCCCGTGCAGGGGATGACTTTTTCTTCGCCGGTTATTACGTCTTTGACTTTAATTCCAGTAACTCCGCTGTCGCCGCCTTTGACTTCAAGAACTGTCGTATTCCATGCGACCTCGATGTTGGGTTTTGAAAGGGCGACGTCGGATGAGGCTTTTTTCGCCCTGAACTTATCTCTTCTGTGGATAATGGTCACTTTTTTGCATAATTTACTCAGGTAAGTCGCTTCTTCGACGGCTGAATCCCCTCCGCCGATAACGCAGACTTCCTGATCCTGAAAGAAATTGCCGTCGCAGACTGCACAGTACGAAACGCCCCTGCCACGGAATTCCTTTTCGCCGGGTACACCGAGTTCTCTTGGATTTGCACCGGTTGCGATTACGGCGGCCCCGGCACTTATGGTACCGTCATCATGACTGATTGTTACCGGGTATTCCTGTGATTTGTCGCAGTCTATTCCCGTGACGTTGCCGTAAGTGACTTCCGCGCCGAATTTCTGAGCCTGCCTGTTCATCAGTTCACCGAGATCGGCGCCCGCCATGCCGTCCGGGAATCCGGGGTAGTTGTCCACCCATTCCGTCATTGCCATCTGGCCGCCGGGCATTCCTCTGTCGAGAACAAGAACGCTCAATCCGGCACGTGAGCAATACAGTCCGCAGGTCAGCCCCCCCGGTCCGGCGCCGATTATAACAACGTCGTATTTTTCTTTTTCCATAATGAGCCTCCGAAGGCTTCGAGTATTTTATAGATTACAAACGTCCTGGCAATTTACATATTATATGCAGTATGCGAGTAATCGCAAAATTGATCTCCTAAATCAGTTTTATATCCAACTGGTTGTTTTTAGAGGTGTTCTGAAATGATAATTATCATATAATTGGTATCGGATGTGAAAGGATAACCCGGCGGCAGTCTTATGTGTGGGATATGCGGAATATACAGTCCCGAGGGGATTGATACAGCGGACAGGGAAGCGATTCCCGTGATGACTCAGTCGTTGTTTCACCGGGGGCCGGACGGCAGCGGTATACACCTGTCGGACAATATCGCTCTCGGACACAGGAGATTGAGTATTGTCGATATTGACGGCGGGACTCAGCCGATGCCGGATGAAGGTGGAAGGGCCTGGACTGTTTTCAATGGTGAAATTTACAATTTCAATCAGATAAAATCCGGGTTGATGTCAAAAGGGTGCGAATTCAGAACAAGGTCGGATACGGAAGTCATTCCCAATGCTTATCTTGAATATGGCGATGAATTTGTTGCACGCCTGCAGGGAATGTTTGCATTCTCATTATGGGATGAAGCGGAGCGCAGATTAATTCTGGCGAGGGATCGGGTCGGCAAGAAGCCGCTTTATTACGGCTGGTTCAAGGGTAGGTTCATTTTTGCTTCCGAGATAAAAGCAATCCTGCTTCATCCGTATGTCGAACGTGAGGTCGATATTGTTTCGCTCAGCCATTCTATGTCTTTTCAGCATGTGCCGGCGGGCAGGACCGTTTACAGAAATATATATAAGTTGCTTCCTGCGAGTGTCATGACGGTTGCGGGAACTGACATGAAAATTTCAAAATACTGGCAGCCCGGAACGGAAATTGACAGGCGTAAGCGCCAGGAAGAATATTATGTCGGAAAAATCGTGAGCACTTTGAAGGAATCGGTGCGTGAAAGGCTGATGGGAGATGTTCCGATAGGCGCGTTTTTAAGCGGCGGCGTGGACTCATCGGCGGTCGTCGCGCTTATGTCGGAGTGCGTCCCGGAAAGAGTTCATACGTTTTCGATCGGTTTCGACGATCCTTCCTATGATGAAACGGATTATGCAAAGACTGTTTCGGACATGTTCGGCACGAAACACACCGTGTTCAGGGTGACCGGAGACGAGTTGCTTGAATCGGTGGGCGATCTCGTCTGGTACAGTGATGAACCGTTCGCCGATTCGTCGATACTGCCGACATATTTTTTGTCGAAGATGACACGCGAGCACGTGACTGTTGCACTGAGCGGAGATGGCGGCGACGAGTTGTTCGGCGGGTATGAAAGATATGTCGCCGATCGTTTGTTACATTACTTCTCGAAATTGCTGCCCTTTGATTTATTTAAGAAATATTTCTCATCCGGTGCAAAACGCATTTCAGATATTGTGCCGTTTGAGAATGTTTCTCACCGGCTGGGGCAGCTTGCCGGGCTGGCGGTTATGAACGATGCTGAAAGGCATTTGAACTGGTTCTCGTTTTTTAGCCGGGATGAAAAAAAGGAATTATTTGGTGGGAGTGGTAATCCCGGGATCGACGGAGTTTTTTCAACGGATGTCATGGAATCGATATACTCCGGAACGGAATCGGTATACGGGGATTTCACGGGAAAGCAGTTGATGGTAGATTTCATGAATTATCTGCCGGAGACGCTGATGATGAAGGTGGACAGGGCGGGCATGGCGTGCAGCCTCGAAGTCCGATGCCCGATTCTTTCGACGGAAATGGTAAACCTTGCGCATTCCATTCCATCGAATATGAAGATAAGGGGAAAGACGACTAAATATATTCTCAAGAGGGCTTTCGAAGGGAAACTGCCGGACGAAATCCTGTTCAGGAGAAAGAAGGGATTCGAAGTGCCTCTGAACAAGTGGTTCAGAGGAAAGCTCAGGGACATGTCGTATGATATCCTTACGGGTTCGAAGTTTTCAGACAGGGGAGTGTTTAATGCCGGATATGTGCAAATGCTGCTGGATGAGCATTCGAGTCAAAAGTGCGATCACGGGCATAAGCTGTGGATGCTGCTTATGACGGAATTGTGGTTCAGGACATTTATCGATGCGGGAGTGCCGGAACGGATCGGGAATATTCTTCGATGATGAAAAACAAATCGAAATTGTTATTTGTGGAAATGAGCAGGAACCTTTATGAAGGGCCTGCCCGTAGCGCCGTGCAGATCATCAATTCACTGGACAGGAGTCGTTATGAGCCGGTGCCTGTTTTTTCATTGAGTGATGGCGAAAAGAATCAGCTCGAAGAGATGATCGGTGTAAACGTCAAAACGATAAACATGAACAGGCCCACTTTCAGGATGAGCCCGGGAGAAGTACCTGTTTTTGTGAGGGACACGAGAAAATCCGTTTCCGAAATATGTAGCTATGCGCGGAATACCGGCCCTGATATTGTCCACATTAATTCATTGATAAACCTGCATGCAGCTCTGAGCGCGTTGAAACTCCATATCCCCTATGTTCTGAATGTCAGGGAGATGATGACGTCCAAAAAGCTCAACAGGATGTATATAAAATGGATATGTGGGAAGGCGGCGTCGGTTGTTGCTGTATCAGATGCTGTTAAGAGACGACTTGTCGATATGGGAGTATCGCCGCAGAAAATTGAGGTTGTGTACAACGGAACTGAAATCGTCGAGCCCGATGATGAGAAGATCGAAGTATTGCGTAAAGAGTTTTCGGTAACACAGGGGCCGCTGATCGGAATAATTGGGACTATCGCCGAACTGAAGGGCCAGTACGTGATGATCGAGGCGTTGAGCGGGCTTGTAAAAGATTTTCCGGGTATAAAACTGTTTATTGTGGGTTCGAAATTCCCGGATGTTTATTCGGACATATATATGCGTGAAATGCTCAGGCTGATAGAGAAATGCGGTATCGGAAACAATGTCGTTTTCACGGGCGCAAGGAACGACGTCGCCCAGTTGATGCACATGCTCGATGTTGTTGTTCAGCCGTCTGTCTTCTATGATTCGCTTCCCAGAAGTGTTATGGAGGCAATGGCGTCTGGAAAACCGGTTGTGGGGTCGGATATCGGCGGTATCCCGGAAATGATCATCGATGGAGAAACAGGATATATCGTCGAACCCAGGCGACCGGACCGGCTGGAAGAAGCGATCAGATCGCTGCTTTCCGACAGCGGAAAAATCATCGAAATGGGCAGAGCTGCGAAGGAGAGGGCGGAGAAGCATTTCAGTAACACCGGACAAACATTAAAGCTTATGGAGATTTACGACAGGGTGCTGAGAGAAGCCTGACCGCGGACTCAGCTCAATGAATTCAATATATCCATCATTTTGCCGCAGACAACATTCTTTTCAAATTCAACAAGTCGGTTGGGTACGGCACGCGGCCTCGTTTTAAGTATATCGGTCAAAACCGAAGTCACAGTTCCGATATCCGCCGGATTAGCGGTTTCGCCGCCCGCCTTATTGACGATGTTTGCTGTTGTGCCGCGCGGAGTTATGGCGAAAATGTATTTTCCCGTGCCTGCATAATCGACGAGCTTGGATGGGAAGAAAATGGAGTATTCGGATGGGGCGTCGATTGCTAAAAGGCAATCGGCTCCGGCTGCGAGTTTCAACCCGTCCATGTATGGGACTGTTCCATGATAATGTATATGCTTTCCGGCCTGAGGATATGAATCGAGCAACGATTTCAGTCTTTTTTCGAAGTAGCCATAGAATTCGATTCGGACATCGTTCAGAATTCCGGGTTCGCTGCGGGCGATTGTTTCCACGGCCCTGTAAAACGGCTCTGGGGTCCGGTTGCCATAGAAGTTGCCGATCGACCTGAATGTGTATTCGCTGTTTTTGTCCGGTGTAATGCTTTCGATCAGTTCACGGTCATAACAGTGCGGAAGGTAAACGGCTTTATCTTTCCATGACGCCGGGTATTTCGACATCACCAGTTCGCTCGTTTCTTCCGATGTGAAAATTGTTATGTCGGAATTCTTGATCACTTCTCTTTCGAGAGAATAATTGATATTACCCGTGAAGTAATTGTCGTTACGGAAAGGACTGTCAAACCAGGGGTCGCTGAAGTGGGCGATCCAGGGAAGACCGTATTTCTTTTTGAGTTCGAGCCCGGCGAGGTGATCCGACATTGGTTGACCGAAAGTGATCAGCGTCATTGCGCGGATATCGGATGCCGGCAACAAGGATGCTGTTTCACGGGCGGCCCTTTTTGCCCAGCCTCTTTTTTCATCGGGCATGTCGGAGAAGGACAATCCCATCCTTCGCGAAGCGTAATCAGAATATCTTTTGTATTTATTTTTATGAAAAGGAATCTTGTAGACCATTTCATAGCGTCCCGGATCGGATACGGGAATAGTTTCGTCGATTGTTTCGATGGTGTCTTTTCCGCATACCAGGAAAACGGAAGCATCGAGCCCCGACAGAAGTCGCGAAACCTGGATAGACCTCGGGGCGGCCATGGGAGGGAAGTAGTAGCTGAGAGCAAGTATTCTTTTTCTCATGTTTGAATCTCTTTCATCAGTTCGGAATATGTCACGTTCCGGGCGATGCCGGCCCATTTCTCCACGGTGCCGAAAAATATATCGTTATCAATTACATGGCTCGGATCGGCATAATAATTCAACACTCCGCTAAGATTATATTCACTGAAGTATGATGCAATTGCGTTGCCTTCGTCGAAGTAATCTTCGGCCGCATAAATGCGATCCGGGGCTTTGAAAAAATTCCATGAATCGAGAATCGCAAATGGATTCGACCACATGCCGGAAACGGGGAATTCAGTGATTTCGTTTCGGCGGAATGCAGCCCCGTTTTTCAGGCCCGTGACCGGCATTGTTGTGGTGGAATATTTGTATCCGAGTTCGATCAACGTGGTATAAATACACTCTAATTGTCGCGGACCCTGAAAAGTGCTGAAGTGGGGTGCCCGGAACCCCGAGGGCGATATGCCGAGAAGATTTTTGATCGTCTCGTCACCCCTGATGATGTCCTGCCTTACTTCTTCATAAGAAAGTTTATCGTAGAAAAAGGTGCTGACGTATCTGTCGAGGCTTTCATCGAAATATGCGTGATTGTCGTAGCCATGATTTATTATCTCCGAGCCTTTGCTGATGACATTCCGGAAGACATCGCTATTGATCTCGATTATTTTACCGGGAGCGGCATACACCGGTTTGATCCCGATCGAATTTAGTTTCGAATTCAGGGTGTCGATCACTTCGAGGTCATCTCGAATGTCGCAGTCGAATGAAAGAACGAAATATAATTTGTCGATACCGGCTTCGACGGATTTGTCCGAATACTGTTTGAACAAATGCCGTATGCCTTTTTCGCCGCGAAGTCTCTGCAACTTGAGGCCGGGATCGGATAGAAATCTCTTTAATCTGTTATCCATAATTATTCTGTTAAACAACCCACCTGTCGGCCCAGAATTTAAGAATCAGAAGTATCCATATTTTATGCGCCGAAACAGGTTTTTTATAATCTAATTTATCGAACGTATTTCCAATAATGTGAAAATTGAAATAGTCTTTTATAAAATCGCTTTCGGACAACTGGTTTCTCGCCCAGGAAGACAGATCTTCGCTCAGCCATTTGTATGCCGGGACAGGGAATCCCTGCTTCGGCCTGTCGATTATCGATTGAGGAACACGTCCAGAAGCGAAATTCCTCAGGATTCTCTTGGAAACGTAGCCGCTTTTTTTATCGCCGACCCTCATGGATACAGGTAGTTTCGAAGCCCACTCAATGATCGGATGTTCGAGGAAAGGAACTCTCAGTTCAAGTGAGTTGGCCATGCTCATCCTGTCCGCTTTCATCAAAAGGTCTTCGACAAGCCATGATTTGCAATATACCTGCTGAATCTGATCGATCGGGTTGTCGGAACCTGATGTGTCGTACCAGCTTCTAATAAGATCATCCGTCTCAATGCAATCCGCTGTTTTTAAAAGCAGCGAAGCTTTCTCATTGCTGTTCCAGTAGTCGGTGATGTGAGTTGCTTTGCTTTTAAGATATCCGTTGATTCCCGATTCGGCGAAATGTGACAGGGATGCGATCTTATTCCCCGGGATTATTCCGGACAGGGCTTTTATGGCAGGCGGCGGGATGATGCGTGACAGGAATTTAAGATCGTCTATATTGGAAGCCAGTTCTTCAAGAATATATCCTGCGAGAATTTCGTCGCTGCCTTCGCCGGTCAGCACAACCTTGACCTTTTCGCGTGCGAGTCTGGACACGAAATACATCGGAACGGAGGCCAGATCAGCCAGTGGTTCATCGGTGAAGCCGACCATCTCAGGAAGGAAGCCGATGAAATCTTTTTTGCCGATTGTTATTTCGCTGTGACGGGAACCGATGTGTTCGGCGAGTTCTCTCGCGTATTTAATTTCACTGAATTCTCCGCCGTCTTCGAAATCGACGGTGAAGGTGTGGAAATTCCTGTGACCCATTTCGACGGCAGCAGCGCTGACGCATGCCGAATCGAGGCCGCCGCTCAGAAGCACCCCGACCGGGACATCCGACGCGACAAGTTGTTTTTCGACCGATTCGAGAAAAAGGCCGGTGAATTCGCCTGTGTAGTCTCTATCTGCATCGAAAGGTTGCCCGTTAAAATCGAGGTTCCAGTATTTTTGAATATTGAACTTCAGGGATTTTAAATCCAGTTCCAGAAAACAGCCGGGTTCGAGTCTGAAAACATTTTTCCAGATCGTTTCGGGGCCGGGAACGTATCTCAATGTCAAATAGTGATAGATCGCCTCGTTATTGATATCCGGTTTTTTATCGAGCACGGAGAGGATGGCCTTGATCTCGCTCGCGAAATAAAATCGCTTACCGTCGTGGAAATAGTAAAGAGGCTTTATTCCCATCCTGTCGCGAACGAGGGTCGCCTTATTCGCTTCCGGCGAATAAATGCAGATACCGAACATGCCTTCGAGCCGGTTGAAAGCGTCGATTCCGTCTCTATGATAAAGGTTCGGAATGACTTCCGTATCCGTGTTCGTTTTGAAAGTGTATCCGTCGTGTTCGAGTTCTTTCCGAAGGGAAAGATAGTTATAAATTTCACCGTTGAAAACGACGCCGTCGCCGTGGTTCCCCCAGATCGGCTGGCTGCCGCCGGACAGGTCGATGATGCTGAGCCTTCTCATGCCGAAAGCAAACCCATTATCGGACCGGATGCCTTCTTCATCCGGCCCGCGGTAGGTCATGGTGGAATTCATTCGACGAACAATGTTTTCGCCTTCGGTTTTCGAGATATCTCCTGCGATACCTGCAATTCCGCACATCTGCAATTATTCCTTGTGGCCGTATGACCAGAGACTCCAGCCGAAACGCCTGGCCCACGACTTTTTAATGAACACGGGAAGAATCATCCCGATCCCGGGAAGCATCATGTCGAACAATCCATCAAGCTCGGTTCCGAGAATGTCCGTATCGACATCGCCGGAATACTCCGACAACATAGAGTTTATTTCTTTCTTCGTGACCGGCCAGGTGTGAGGGTTGCCTTCTTCACGATAGCCGTCACCGTACCTGCTCGCAAGCTGAAGCGGGTCCAGAAATTCATTTTCGCGGTGAAGAAAGCCCTCGATATACTCGGTCATATACCGGTGCCAGAGGGAATTCCTGTTGTAAAGCATGATCCCGAATCCACCGCCGGGCCTGCAAACCCTGAACATCTCTGAAATGGATTTGCCGAGGTTCGGCGAGTGATGCAGGACTCCCCATGAATAAACGTAATCAAAAGAATCGTCATCGAAAGAGAGGCAGTTCGCGTCTTCGATTCTTATATCAGCTTCGAGGCCGGAAAATTCGAAGCGTTTTTTTGTCTGTTCAATTGAAGTCGGATTGAGGTCAACGGCGGTTACGCAAGCCCCGGCCAGTGCCCAGTTCATGGCCATTGTTCCCATGCCGCATCCTATTTCAAGGACTTTCGCGGAATCGGAATATTTATCGTAAGGGAAAATCTTTTCAAAAGGCCTGTCGCCGTGGAGTGGCATATTCCATTTGTAGAACTGTTGATCGACTTTGTGGAGAAAATCCGGTGTGCCGATATCGTAACTCTCATTTGCGTACTTTGTTTTCCCGTGGATGTCGCCGTACGTCATGGGGTTTTCGGCCCACCATTTTTTAATATCAATATTCTCGCTCATCTGCGACCTCTTAAAAAATCGGTTATGACAAATGCGGGGGTAATAATCATGAAACCGCAGACGGCAACCAGTTCGCCTATCATGAATCTTTCAATAAATCTCCTCAGTCTCAATTCCGACAAAGTTTTCCTGTTCAGACTGAATGTTCTTTTTCTTCCGTTTAGAGCGACCGGCTCGCAACCCGTAGCAATGCGGCGGAAAACGGATTTTTCGAATCCGGAGAAATACAAACCCGTGGAATCAGGATACAGCAGAATAATATTGTTCTTTCCGGACAATGAATCGATCCAGTCGGGATTGTCGTTTGTGTCCACAAACAGGCCTTCGGGATAATTGTTTTTGAATAATTCCTTCATGTAGTCAGCCGATCTCGGGTTGGCTTTGAACCAGACAGCTTTCCTGTACAGCTCTATAGGCGTCCTTCTGTCGAGCGGCCCTTCGCTGTAGTCTTTCTTCCAGGGATTGTAATACAAGCCGATATCTGTCATTAGTGTTTGTTCTACAGTTCCTCGCCGAAAATCGAAATCACAAATATAAATTTTACACTCAGAATCGATTCATTTCATTTGTTTGTGGAAATTGTTTAACCTGCACAGGTAAGAAATGCAGGTTAGGTTCTCAGTCGAGTTGCCGGGAGCATGGTTCGATATGAGTTATGACATCGAGAATATCCATGTCGGATTCGAGAAGGCTGTATTTGACGGCTGAAGCGATATCATGTCCTTCAGAAACAGTTAATTGTGGATCAACTTTGACATGAAGATCAATCTGAAGCCCGGAACCGATGTTTCTTGACCTGATTTTATGAACGCTTTTGACACCTTCGGATGATATGGCGATGTTCTCGATTTTTTTAATAGTTTCCGGGGATGCGCCGGCGTCGATCAGTTGTTGAATGGCAGGCCAGCCTATTCTCCATGCCGCCTGGATAATCATAACAGAAACGATAATAGCGCCGATATGATCAAGGAAGGCCCACGATGGGTTAATCATTGCTCCGGTAATCGCGATGGCGGCGGGTATCGAGCTGAGACCGTCGGACCTGTGATGCCATGCATTTGCCATAACCGCAGTTGACTTGATGGATTTCCCCTTGATGAAAGTCCAGCGATACAGCAATTCCTTGACAACTATTGAAAGGAGCGCGCCCAGCAGGGCAATCAGTTCAGGCTGATTGTGCCTGTTGGAATGTTCCGCCGAAAGTGAATTGATGATCAGCCCGACAGCTACCGCGGCAAGCGACAGGCCGATAAAAAACGTAATCAGGGTTTCGATTCTTCTGTGGCCGTAAGGATGTTCCCTGTCCGGGGGGAGCGACCAGAATCTGACACCGACCAGTATTGCGAGGTCCGTCGCAGTGTCCGACAAACTGTGGACGGCATCGGCAATGAGCGCATTACTCGAACCGACTGTGCCTGCAGCGAATTTTATCGCGGACAACAGGATGTTTATAATCAACCCGACAACTGTTACTTTTCGTGTAAGGCCGGCAGCCTGTTTGTCGTCCGGTGTTGAATTATTCTCAGTCATGGCTCAAATTATACAACTACATGTAGGATTTAAGAATGCTGTCGAGAGGGAAAACGATATGAGGAATATCGAGATTAAGGCTTCGCTGAGAGATACTGATTACGCAGAAAACACGGCGAAGATACTCACGGGCGGAGATGCCGGTTTTATTCTGAATCAGGTCGATACATATTTCGCCGTCGATAGTGGAAGAATGAAATTGCGCGAAATCAACAATAAAGATGCCCAGTTGATTTTTTACAATCGCGTTGATAACAGAGGCCCGAAAAAGTGTGTCTATCATATTGTCGATATAGACAATCCCGATGAAATGAAAGATATGCTCGGCAAAGCGCTGGGAATAGATGTCGTAGTGAAAAAGAACAGGAAAGTATATTTGTATGAGAATGTAAGGATACATATCGACAGAGTTGAGGAATTGGGCGAGTTTATAGAATTCGAGGCTGTGCTGGAAGATGACATGACGGATACCGAAGGGCGCAATTCGGTTCAAAGACTGATGAGCGAGTTCGGGATAAATAAGGAAGATTTAATCGAAGATTCTTACGCCGATATTATCAGAAGAAAATGAATTCACTTATTCAGCATTAATTTCTTCATCAGGGTTATCTGTAGAATTATCATCCTCATCCGGTTCGGGTTCCGGAACAACAGCGGTATGCGGTTCGATATTACCGAATTCCTTGGGTATCGCGTTGTACAGATCCACGACGCTGTCATGCACGAGGTCTGCAAATTCCCGCAAATCCTTATGGTTGTCGATGTCGGCGTTTTCGGGGCAGGGAATAGGTTTCCCGACATTGATGTGGACTTTTTTGTACACACACCGATCTTTTATGTATTGCATCTCGAAAGGATAATCGAACAGTTTCCTGAGAAAGGGAGGGAAGGGCTGTCTCATTCTGATTTCATCGAGCCCCATCATCGCCACTGGAACAACAGGCGAGTTCGCTTTCAGCGCGATCCGCGCGAATCCCGTCTGGAACCTGCCGACATTCCAGTCGAACTGGTTCTCCGCAATATAATCCCATCCCTCGGGGAAGATGCCGACTCCCTGGCCGTCTTCAAGCGCTTCAACGGCGGCGTCGAAACCCATGCGTATTTCACTCTGGTATTTTGATATCGGTATGGCTCCGATAGAATCGAAGAACAGTCCCGCAAGCGGTATGTTCCAGAGATAACTTGCGCCAAGCCAGTTAATGGGACGCTTAATGTTCGATATCAGAAGAAATGGATCTATATCGCTTCTGTGGTTTGCAACAACTATAAAAGGTCCGTCTTCTGGAACATTTTGTGGATTCTGAATGCTGACATCGATAAATGTATCATAAAAAAGCTTAAATAATTTTCTGAATTTTCTGTAAGAAATTTCTTGTGATTCTTTCATGTGTGTCACCATTGCTTCAATTTAGAAATTCATAAATATTATTCAAACATAAATTCCACAGTATGATCAATATGATAGCATTAATTAAACAGACATGTTCAAGTTCAGGTTATAAAAATATTCAACTCTAATCCGGATTTCTCTGCGAGAAATCCGGAAAATCGTGATAACACCTGTCCTGCTGCGTTGCGGCATCGGTTCGGGATCGGTCACATACGCAACAGTATGCTCCTTCGCCACTCACTTGCTGTTCCTTGTATTATCAGCCTTATCACGATTTTTAACCTG
>DAOSYA010000058.1:0-17661 GCA_035380865.1 bacterium | reverse complement strand
CACATACTCAACAGTATGCTCCCTCACCACTCACTTGCTGTTCCTTGTATTATCAAGCCTTCTCACGATTTTTAACCTGCGCCGGTGAGAAATGCAGGCTATGTGCATGAGTTATATACCTCACAGTATGCTTCCTCGCCACGCCTTCGACAACGAAGGAGCGGGGGCCCGGCAGACCTCGCCCCGCCGGGAGACATTCTCCTCAGGAGAATCCGGCTTCATGATTTTTAACCTGCGCTGGTGAGAGATGCAGGTTAATAGAGTTTCCGGTGATTGATTTTTTCAACTTCAATCATTAATATAGCTATGGGCAGAATACCCCGCAAATGGAGAGATTTATGGCGAACAAAAGAGAACACCAGAGACTGGATGTTAAAGGCGTGGTCAAGTATCGCATACCCGAGAACATGGATATAAGCATAGCCAGCCTGAAAAACATAAGCGCGGGCGGTGTGTGTGTTCTGGCTCAGGCCCATCTCGAGCCGGGAACGACACTGAAGCTTGTGTTTCAGGCAGAGGGGATCGAGCCTTCAGTGGCGCGAGCAGAGGTGCGCTGGTCCGAGAAAATGGATCCCCCTTCAGGCAAGTTTACACACAGGGCGGGGTTGCAGTTCCTGAGCATAGATCCGAAGAGGCAGGAGGAAATAACGAGCCTGATTGTTTCGAGGCTCAAGATAAAGGTCCAGGAAGAGGCAGTGCCGGAAATCAATAAATTGAACCGGCCTCTGACGATTCTGGTTATCGACGACGACCGGGTCGTGTTGAGGCTGGTCGAGGATATTTTCAAGGACAGCCTGAACGTGATAACCGCGCCGGACGGATTCACGGGTGTCGAGAAGGCCCGCGAGTGGCGGCCCGATCTTATTCTTCTGGATCTGGTCATGCCCGACATGGACGGGTTTTCGACCCTTATGATGCTCAAGGATATTGAGGAAACAAAACATATTCCGGTGGTGATGCTTTCCGTTGTGACGCACAAAAGCACTATATTCCAGGCCATGCAGAGCGGCGCTTCGGATTATATTCTCAAGCCGTTTACATCCGAATCGCTGCTGAGAAAAATGAAAAGGGTGCTTGAGCGAGGCGACAGCAAAAGCGAATAAGAGTAAACCGGCGGAACAAAAAAAGCGCCGTGGCAACCGGCGCTTTGTAAAATTCATCTGCTCCAAAATCCTGTTAAAAGAATCTCAGAGTTTCAGCTTCAGTGTTTTTATCTCGTAAGGCCCGAGCGGGACGCTGATCCTTTTGTTGCTGAATGTCCATTTAGCTGTCGGCTCGATTTCGTCTTCTATGAGGTTTGTCTCGACGATATCCTTGATGTCCCAGTCTGGAATGGTTATCACCGCATCGGCTTTTCTGCCTTCGGTTTCGACGAATCTTATTATGATCCCGTCGTCCTCTCCGGCTTTGACAACATTGAGGACAACATTTTCCGGCTCGGATTTGAAGTATGATCTGGATGCCGGAAGTTTCCCCGGATGCGTGTCTGTCATGAATACTATCGGCCTGAAATTATACTCGTAGCCTTTCCTCGATGTGTCAGCTTCGCGCCAGTCGCCCGGGTGCGTGTAAAGCGCGTACTCGATAGAATGCTTTCCGCGGTCCGCCAGCGGATCCGGGGAGGTCGGTGAGCGAAGCATGCTCATCCTCAGAACATTTTGCTTTACGTCGAACCCATACTTGGAGTCATTGAGAAGGCTGATTCCGGCCTTGCCGTCCTGGTTTGTGTAATCCACCCATTTGTGCCCGGAGACCTCGAATTTTGCCCGGTCTGCCGCAGTCATAGGAATCGCTTTTCTTGAAATAGCCGCGTACGGGATCTCGAACCATGTGTCCTCGTTCAGCAGGTCTAGGTTGAAAGCGAGCTTCACCGTAGTGTTTCTTTCCTGGAAATCCAC
The DNA here is from genome assembly GCA_035380865.1 of bacterium. Taxonomy (GTDB): domain Bacteria; phylum UBP15; class UBA6099; order UBA6099; family UBA6099; genus DAOSYA01. The sequence goes on along the minus strand of DAOSYA010000058.1, from coordinate 15,763 downwards.
ATCCACTTTCATGTCGACAAGCGGGCTGTTTTCATAGAGAGAAACATACTGTTTGAAATCCGAAATATTCAGCCTGTGTTCCGACTCGATGGTTATGCGCACCGGGCCGTTCTCGATTATTTTTGCGCTGCCTGTCCTGTCGAAGATTATCGGCTGATCCGTCATTATTTCCCAGGCGTTCTGTGTATCGACGTATGCCTGGAGAATATTGTTCTCCTTGTCGGTCTCAAGAAATTCTCTTTTGAGATTCTTGTCATACAGGCTGGTGATATGCCCGGATCTTGGGTCGTATTTCACCTTCATGAAAGAATTTTCGAGGATGCCGTCTTCGGCATGGAGATCTGTTTTTGGCGCCTGCCCGGGCGCGCCGCCGGAGGGGAACACCCTGTATATCGCGTATCCCAGCGAAGGCAGGTTGCGGGCGATGAACAGGACTTTTTTCACTCCGTCCTTTTCTGTCAACTGTGCCGGCACACGGTTGCCATTCCCGTCGATAACCTGAACATTGCTTGAAAGAGCTTCAACCTCATGCTCGATCACGGCGTCGCGTTCCCAGGACAACGGGTTGAAAATGAACATGGGCAGTCCCTTGCCGTTGGTATTCACTTCCTGCGCGATTGTATTAAGTGTCCTGTCGACTATGCCGTTGGTAACTTTGAAAAGCTCCGCATAGTCGCGGTCGCAGTCTTCGTAAACCTTCCTGATGCCTGAGCCGGGAAGAATGTCGTGCATGTGGAAAAGCAGGGTGTAGTACCAGCCCGGCATGAAGATTCTTTCCGCCGGGTACGGAATATTGTGTTCCATCAAGGCAATCGTTGACAGTTTTTCTGTTGTGACAAGAAGCTGCTCCGCGCGCCTGTTGTTCTTCTTGGTTTGAGCCTGAGATGTATATGTGCCCCTGTGATGTTCGAGATAAAGCTCGTCATCCCAGACCGGGAACTCGATTTTTTTCGACTGGTCGTGCAGGTGTTCAAAGTAATCTTTCGCTGTAGTGAATTCAATCTTCGGATAAGTAGGATCGTTTTTCAGCGCAAACGCGCGGTCGAGATGTCCTGCTGTGAGTCCTCCGCCGTGGTCGCCGACACCATAAACTACCATGTTATCGTTAACGCCGTGTTTGGATTTTACAGAGTTGAGAAGGCTTATCATCGGGAGTCTTTCTACCTGGTTCGCGTACCCGCTCGGCGGGAAATACGTAAGGATTTTGCTCCCATCCGGGCCTTTCCACCAGAAAAGCTTATGAGGAAACTGCGTGAATTCGTTCATGCCCAGCTTCTGGGTAAGAAAACCGGTCATCCCTGATTTAACGAGAATCTGCGGCAGATTCCAGTTGTATCCGAAACTGTCCGGAGTCCATGCAACCTTGATATCGATCCCGAATTTATCACGAAAATATCTTTTGCCGTAAAGGAACTGCCGGACGAAGCCCTCGCCGCTCGGAATATTCGAGTCATGCTCGCTCCATGTTCCGCCGATCAGCTCGATGCGGCCTTCTTTCACCCATTTTTTAAGTTCTTCAAATATTTTCGGGTAATCATCTTCCATCCACTTGATGCTGTGAGCCTGGCTGTGTGAATAAATCCATTCGGGATACTCGCCGAGCAGCTTGAAAACGGTTTTCAGCGTGTCGTAAGTCACCTGCTCCCCTTCGTTGTAATCCCAGAGCCATGCCAGGTCAATATGTGAATAGCAGATCAGATATAATGCGTATTCCTCAAAAAGTTTTCCGAGGTCATCAAGGACAGCGTCGGCTTCGTCCAGCGACGCATAGAATTTGTCCAGATCCCTCGAATCGAGAGCCTCGATATCGAGTTTCGAAGTCGATTCGTTAAGCTTTGATATCCATTTGTCTTTTTCGTCTGAATATTTCAGCAGCACTTCTGCGGACCGCACCTTGTCCGTGTACTTTTTGATCCGGGTTTCTATCTCTTCGAAAACGGAATAATAAACATACGATCCGAGAAACACGCCCGGATATGTTCCGTTCCACACCCGCATCCCGAGCGTGAGTTCCGTTCCGGGCACTGCGCTGTCCATTATGGTCACGAGATGCCCGTGTTTCAGTGCTCCTTTTTTCAGCCCGTCCACATACACATCTACGCCGTCTGAAACATCGGACCACAGGATCACTTTCGAGCCGGCGGTTTTTATGCCCGCAACCTCTTCGGGGACGGTATAGTTTTTCCTGAACCAGAACTGCTGGTTGGCTTCAGGCCAGTAGAAGCCTTTTGCGGCTTTGTTCCATTTCATTTTCGGGATGTCTGTCTGAAAACATCTCGAATCGCATTTCTTCCTGTAATTCCATGTATTGATCGGATCCTGTAATTCCGATAGTTCGGAATCGAGTTTGCCGAGTGAATCCTTGTATTCAGGTTCTGCGGCGAAAGATGCCATTGACGAGAAGAAAATAATCGATGCAGTCAACGCAACCAGTTTTTTCCAGTTCATTGAGTTTCTCCAATCCGGTCAGATTAACCCGGATTTTTCACAGAGAAATCCGGAAAATCGTGATAATACCTGTCCTGCTGCGTTGCGGCGTCGGTTCGGGCTCGGTTACATACCACACAGTATGCTTCCTCACCACTCGCTCGCCGCGCCTTGCATTACAGGCATTCTTACGATTTTTAACCTGCGCTGGTGATGCAGATTAAATGTGATCGTAACAGAAAGCCCTGAAGCGGGCAACCATTATATAATAATGAAAAACAAGAACGGCAACAAATGAATTCACTCCTTCTCGTTGAAGGCGCGTAACTGTATAATGATTAGATCATGTTGGTTTTTATATAAAGAGAACGGGGTGACCTGATGGCTACTTATGATTTTGTGAAACAGACCGGGAGAGATAAGTACTGGGCGATGAAGGAAAAAGAGAAATCTCTGATGCTGGACTCGAAAACGGGGATGCTGAAGAAGAAGTTCGAGCGCTGGGTAAAATGCCCGGTTTGCGATGTCGATGATACGTCTTTTGCTTTCACAAAGGATGGTTTCACGTTTGTGCGGTGCAATGTTTGCGGCATGTTGTACATAAATCCTCAACTCGATGAGCAGAAAATTCTGGATCAGTACGAGAAGCTGGAATCTCAGCTTTACTGGGTGGACGTGCTTCAGACCCCGGCGCAGTTGAAATACGACACGAAAAAATTCCGGGGAGCGCTGGCGGACATAGATACGTTCAGTGATCCGGGCAAACTGCTGGATGTGGGGTGCAGCCTCGGGATATTCCTGGATCTTGCGCGTAAAAAGGGCTGGGATGTAACCGGGGTGGAACTGAACCAGAGGGCGAGAAAGGTCGCAAAGAAAAAATTCGGTCTCGATCTCCTCGACAAGCCGCTTAACGAGCTGGACCTTGAAGACGAGAGCTTCGATGTTGTCACCCTCTGGGAAGTGCTGGAGCATCTTACGGACCCGAACAGCATGCTGGATGAATGTTACCGGCTGTTGAAGCCGGGAGGAATGCTGGTGATTCTTGTTCCCAACTGTGACAGCATAGCAGTGAGGATAATGCAGGACAAGGCGGCTACGTTCGGGTGGGGGCACCTGTGGTATTTCACGCCGGACAGCCTTTGCTCGATTCTGAAAAGGCACGGGTTCGTTCCGTTCAACGTATCGACTGAACTCGGCGAGATGGACACGCTCGAAAATTATTTCCAGTTCGACGATCCTTATATAGGAAAAAACATCAAGAGGTGTTACAAATCGCCGTACATTCTTTCCGGTCCGATCAAAAAGCAGCTTGCGGAATTTGTCTGCGCGCATAATCTGGGGTACAAACTCAGAACATATGCGAGGAAGAAAAAATAGTCTGCCGGAACGATGAAAGATTCAGAATAGATGGTATTGATAAATATCCTCAAAACAATGCGCCCGGTACACTGGGTGAAGAACATTATGGTTATGGCACCGCTGTTTTTTTCCGGCGGAATGGCGAGACATGAGGGTTATGCGCGGGAGCTTATGGCTTTTGCGGGTTTTTGTTTCGCGGCGAGTTTCATCTACGTGCTGAACGACATCGGGGATGCCGAGCAGGACAGGATGGACCCGGTAAAGAGAAACAGGCCTTATGCGGCAGGGCTTCTGAGGCGTGTTCACATGGGAGCCGCCGCCGTGTTTGCCGCAGTTGTCGCAGGAATGTGCTGCGGTTTTCTCGGATCGGGTTATTCCGTCATAATCGGTGTTTATGTTTTATCTATGGTGTTGTACACGTTTTTCGTGAAGAGGTTCAGGATGGCCGGGATCATTCTCATCGCAACGGGAATGATTTTAAGGATAGTTGCCGGGGCGGTTGCGATAGATGTGCAGGTTTCCGCGTGGGTTTATCCGTCGGCTTTTTTCCTGACGGTTTATGTTGTTTGCGGCAAAAGGCTGTACAGTGATGTTTTCAACGGGGTGGAAGGCCCTTCGAGAGCGGAAATGACCATATTCCGGGCGTCGGGGATAGCGACGTTTATCATTTACGTCATTTATTGTTTGTCCGGTGTCGGCCCACAGAAATATGGAACGGGGTACCTGTGGCTCACCGCGCCTTTTGTTGCGGTTGCGCTATGGAGATACAATACTTCGATACATGAAAGAATGCCGGGCCGGGAACATCTGCATGGTATCCTGAGAGACGCCTGGATAACAGGATCGGTGATTTGCTGGGTAATCGTTTTTTCGCTGTTGATTTATGTTTGAGCCGGATTTACATGTGGGTTCGGGTTGTATGGGGAAGTTTTAACATTTACCGGTGGACACGGGTGAATGTATAATTAGCAATCCCAATTATACGGGGGTATTCATGGCTATTTGCATGAACTGCGGAAGCGAAGTTCCGGACGGAGTAAGATTCTGCAACAATTGCGGAGAAGAAGTAGCGCCGCCGGCAGGACCGGAAGAAGGAATCTCTGTCGAGCCTGAAGAAACGGAATCGGTTGAATTGGAACAGGCGGATGACGAGGAATTCGAGTCTCCGGTCGCAGACGATAAACCGAAGCTCAGTTTCAATACCGGCACCTCGGGCGGCTTCGGCTACGAGTTTGCCGGCGATCCTGTAGACGATCTTCCGTCTGCGGGCAGCAGCGGGATGGATATTTATGATCCGGAAAAGGAAAAGAAAAAAAAGGGACAGAAGATAACAGGGCTGGGTTTTTCTACGGAATTGATGGAAGATGCGCAGGTAAAGGATGTCGAGAGAAAGAAAAAAGAGGGGGAACGGCAACGGGCCGAGCAGGTTGCAAAAAAGAAGAGAGAGGCTTTACAGCAGCAGTTGCTGGAAGAGCAGCTCAGACAGGCGGAAACGGAAAGGGTTCAGCAGGAAATAGAGTCCGCGAGGGAAGCCTCGATTTTTAACAGGCCGAATTTCTGGATAATCGCAGCCGCGGTTCTGCTGGTTCCGGCGCTGCTTCTTCCATGGATAAAGTTTTACGACAACGGGCTGATATCGGCATTCAGGATACCGGTATCGTTTCTTTTTGTAGACAACTTAACGTTTCTTTCGTTTTTGAATGTCGGTTTTGTGCTAATATTTTTGTTGCTGCTGCTTCTGGTGCCGGTGCTTTTATCCAGAAGGATTGCTGTTATATTGCAGTTTGTGGCGGTTTTATCGCTTTTGCTCGGGGTAGGCGGGTTGCTGCTGGGTTTGAGACACTGGAACGCAATGGCGGGGCTCGGCGGTGGTTATGAGCGGTATTTGCAGGAGAGGGAACCCGGGTTGCAGAAAGAGCTTATCCCGATGTATGTAATGCGGGGCGAACCGGGCGCGCCTGCGGGCGAGAACGCTGCCGGGGGGCCGGGTTTTATGTTCAAGGTTCTCGGGCCGGGTGTTTTGTTCGCATTGCTGAGCGGGGCGATGGTTCTCTGGGCGGTGATGAGGTTCAGTTACGAGATGAGTCATGTGGAGTTCGCGATGCCGTCGGCAGTCGGGGCGGTCCTTTTAATACTTGGAATAATGCTGATATGTTTATTTTCTTTTGCGAGGCTGATGCCTGCCCGGTGGTTTTATCTCCAGAGCAGGGTGATGAGGGTTCTGAACAGGCCGGATGCAGCGAATCACAGGCTGGAGCTTTGCATAGAGCTTCCGGTGCCGGATACCATCTGTAAAAATTCGCTCGCGGTGTTTTACAGGGAGGATGGCAGGACGAGAGAGGCGGAAACGCTGTTTCTTGAAATTGTCGGCAGCCGCCCGGATTATGCCCCCGCGAGACGAGAGCTCGGCGATCTTTATTATGGCGGAAAGAATTACTGGAAAGCGGCGGAGCACTACAGGAAGTATTTCGAGCATGCAAAGGGCGGCGATGAAACAAGGCAAAAGATGTCCAGCGCGTTGACTTTTATTGCCAATGAAAAATATTCGGGCAAGGAATATAAACCGGCTGTGCGGCTGTTTGAAGAGGCGCTTGATATTTACAGGCCCAACAGGAAAGACACGGCATTGCTGTACAAGATCGGCGATGCTTACTACAAGTTGAAAGACTATGGTAATGCGCTGGAATATTTCAGCAGGACCGCGATGCTGAAGCCGGAAGATTTCGAGTTCCAGATAATGGTTGCGAAAGTTTACGAGCAACAGAAGGATTACGAAAATGCGATGAAGTATTACCAGAGGTCGATAGATGCGCAGCCCGATCACTCATATTCGTATATTTACATAGGGAATTTGTACAGGAGTGCATTGAATGACCCGAAAAAGGCGGAAGAGTGGTACAGGAAAGCTATTGAGGCCAATGAAGTCAGCAATGGCGCAATCGAGGCGCGACGTTTGCTTGACGACTTGAATAAATAATACAATTAATGTATTGTAGATAAGTTATAAAAGTTACTGTATTAAGGGATAAAAGCGGTCTCCGGGCTGCCGGGTCAGTTAAGGGCCTGAAGGTAATAATTAAACTAATAGACTTGGCCGAGGTGCGCAATGGCAATACTTCCGAAGCTTCGTTACATCGCGGTGGCGGGCGTTTTTGTTTTTTCCGTGTTTTTTCTCATACAGCCTGCTGTTGCACAGACAGGATGGGACAGTTATCAGAAAGGCCTGAAACTCCAGGAGGAAGGGAATGTACAGGATGCTCTGGCAGAGTTCCAGCGTGCAATAGATTCAGAACCGGACAATGCGTTTTTTCAAAACGCAATGGGGCTCGCGAAAATAGATGCGGCAAATTATGACGGGGCGCTCGCAAATCTCAGTCGGGCGGTATCCATAGATCCCAACCTGCCGGAGGCATACAGCGGGCTGGGTGTCTGCTACAATGCTATGGGCGAATATGACAAATCTATAGATTCGTTCAAGAAAGCTCTTGAACTAACTCCTGAAGACAATCCTGATACGGCTGTCATTTACAATAACATCGGCCAGAATTATTACCTCATGAAGAATTACGACGAGGCGATCGGGGCGTTGACGCAGGCGCTTCAGAAAAACGAAAACCTGCTTACCGGGTATATCAATTTCGGTAATGTTTATACAGAGCTTGGGGATTTCGAGAAAGCGGTTACTTATCACGAGAAAGCTGTCGAGCTTGCGCCGGATTACGCGTTGCCCAGGAATAATCTTGCTTTTGCTTATTACAAACTTGGTGAATATGATAAATCGCTCGAACAGATGCAGAAGGTAGTCGAAACTGATCCGACAAACGAACAGTTCAAGAGGAATCTTGCGTTTTTGAAATCGGAAAAGGAAAAGAAAGAAAATCAGACATATGCCCAGGGTCCTCTCAAAGGGCTGCCGAAAGAAGTTACGCTGAAGCCGAGAAGCGGTTCGGCTCCCGCGCCTCAGGTGACATCAAAGAGGCCGGTTGAAAAAGCGCCTGAAGAAAAATCCGTTTCGAAAGTTGAAGAGAAAACTGTTGTGGCGCAGAAGCCGGTTGCGCCGAAGAAGGTTGTTCAGAGAACACCGTCTCCGGAGAGGAAACAGGCGCCAGTGGCAAAGCCGGAAGCCGCGCCGCAGAAGCCGGTGGTTGTAGCCGACAGGCGGGAATCAGCACCTGCGGCCAACGTGGGATACGAGCGCAGGCAGCGGGAATCCACGATGCCGGAAAAGGAAGCCGCGCAGATCCGGAAGGTTAAAGAACTTTCTCAATCACGCCTTGAAAGGGCGACGGATTTTTACCGGGCAGCAAAATATAACCTTTCAAACGGTGATGTGGAACATGCCGAAAAGGATATCAACAAGGCGATGGAGCTGTATCCCGACAACCTTGACTACAAGGTGGTAGGCGGGCTGATCGAGGAGCAGAAGGGATACCTGCACCGCGCGGCGAATATATTCAACGCTGTGCTGAAAGAGGATCCCAACCATTCCGTGGCGCTGAACAGTCTCGGGCATGTGCATCACACGCTCGGCAGGGTTGATATTGCGCGCGGTGAATATGAAAAAGCGTTTCAGGCCGATATGACGAACGGTTGCGCTGCCGGGAACATAGGCTCCCTGAGCGCGCTTGAGGGCGATTGCAAAACAGCTAAAGAGATGCTGACGAAGGCGGCGGAGAGAAACTGCCTGAAGGCGGCGGTTCTTAACAATATTTCGGTATGTTACTTCGAAGAGGGCGACATTTACAATGCGCAGCAGTTGACTTACCGCGCGCTCGAACTCGAACCGGAGAATAAAAAGGTGGTTTCGAATTTCAGCTACCTGATGCAGAAATCTGAAACGAAATATGATCCTATCAAGGTTCCGAAGGATATTGTTTTTGATTCCTATGATAAGCTTCCGGAATACAGCACAGAGGTGCCGCTGAGTTCGCTCACGCCGGTGGATACGATAAACTTCTATGATGTGTTCAGAAACAACTACCACAAAAAAACTGTTGTTGTTATCCCGTTCCAGAATCCGAAGGGTACGGAGAAATGGGATCCGAGGCCCGGCGACCTTCTCACGCGCAGGCTTGCTAATTCGCTGAGGGAGACAGGCTATTTCAAAGTCGTGGTTCCGAATATGGGCGATTTCAACGGGATGAGTTTTCAGGAAAAGACATCGGATGAAACGATAACTGAGATTGTCGATGAATATGCCGCTGATATAGTGTACGCCGGAAGGCTGGAGCGAAACAGGCTTGTTGATACTGTTAAGAAGAAATACAAAGGGCTCCGGAAGACGGATTATGTTGCCGGTGAGTACCCGATCGAAACCCTGATAATGCTGGCCGACAGGCGCGAGCCGCTGTATGACGACATGTTGATCGGAGAGGCTGGAATAGATGGCGCGAAGACGTATCTTTTGAGCTATCGTGAAGTGAAAGAGGTCAAGGAATCGGCGTTCAGAGATTATTGCGACAGTGTGACAAATATAATAATGGATCATTTCCACCTGATTGAATATCCTGTGCTTGGCGATGTAGTGAAATATATTAAAACCGAACCTCGCCGTTCAGCGATGTATGTTCGTTGAACCGGCGCGCGTCCGGTCCTTCGTTAATGGAGGAGCCTATTAAACCATCATTGTGCCCGGAATCGATTCACCGGATGAGATGCCGGCGGGATGGGCTATAATAAATTATGGCAGGGGAGGATCGTCGAACATGGAAGACAAAATGAGAGCAGTGAGGCTGTATGCCACCTGGGCGCCGAAAAAGGAGTTCAAGCTTGGCGCGAAGGATGTTGACGGCAGGCAGACTTACCTTGGGAGCCTCGTATGGAAGAATCCCAAGTTAGTTATCGAAGATGTTGACGTACCTGAACCGGGCCCGCAAGAGGTTTTGATCGAGGTTAAGGCTTGTGGCATCTGCGGCTCTGATGTACACATGGCCCAACCCGACAAAAAAGGGTACATATATTATCCGGGTCTAACCGGGTTCCCATGCACTCTCGGGCACGAATTCAGCGGAGTGGTCGTAAAAGGCGGACCGGGCGCACTGAACAAGGTTACGAACAAACCGTTCAGGGGCGGCGAAAAGGTTACCGCGGAAGAGATGCTGTGGTGCGGGTCGTGCAAGCCCTGCGCCGATGGATGGCCGAACCATTGTGAACGGCTTGACGAGATCGGGTTCAACATCAACGGAGCTTTTTCGAAGTATATAGTGGTTCCGGACAGGGTCGTGTGGTCGCTCGATCCGTTGAAGAAAAAGTATAAAGGCGATGACATTTTTCTCGCCGGCAGCATAGTGGAACCAACATGCGTGGCATACAACGCTGTTGTAGAACGCGGCGGCGGAGTAAGACCCGGCGACAATGTAGTGATCTGCGGCGGCGGGCCGGTCGGACAGGCTGCGGTCGCTATCCTCAAGAGGATGGGCGCGGCCAAGGTTATCATGTCCGAGCCGGAAGCTTCCAGAAGGAAAATGGCTAAAGCTTTCGGTGCGGATCATGTGATCGATCCCACGAAAGAGAATTTTGTCGAAAAAGTTCTCAAATACACGGACGGCATGGGCGGAGACCTGTACCTTGAAGCGACAGGGCTTCCGACCATTGTTTATCCGGGCATAGAGCAGTGTGTCTGGGAAGGCAGAACGCTGAACGCGACAATAGTTGTGGTGGCGAGAGCCGAAGCGAAGATGCCTGTTACCGGAGAAGTTCTCCAGGTTCGCAGAGCCCGCATCGTCGGAGCCCAGGGCCACTCCGGGCACGGCACGTTCCCGCGTGTTATCAATTCGATGGCGACCGGTATGGATATGACCCCGATGATCACCAAGAAGATCAAGCTCGATCAGGTTCCCGAGAATGTGATTAAGCTTCGCACCGACAGGAAAGAATGTAAGATTACCTGCTTGATATAAGCTCACTGTTTTAATGCAACTTACTCGAAAAATAATCCCGGCTCCCTTTTATGGGGGCCGGGTCTTTTGAGGACGAAATGGATTTCAAACCCGAAAACAATCGAAGCAACATGGAAAAAGATTTCCTGAACATAAAAGAGCTTGCTTCGGAGCTTGTCAAAGAAAACGCCGAGTTCAAGAACAAATTGAAACAAAAAGAACGAGAGCTGGATCTTCTTTACACGGTTATAAACCGCATCTCTTTTGTGATGGACTGGGAAGAGGTACAGGAAACGGTTGTTGAACTCATCGTGGATTTTTTTCCTGTGGTCGAGTTCTGCCTGATCGCTGTTTTCAGGGAGCCTAACAGGGTGGATTTCAAGTACAGGGATGCATCCGCCGCTAAAATATCCAGCGACAGTATCAGGTTATCAATCGACATCAACGAGATGACGTCGTGGGACGAGGTTGTTGCTACTGATGAATGGAGCGGGTATTTCAAGGGCGGGACAGGTTCGGTGAAGGATCTTCAATCGTCTTTCATTTCACTGGACAGGAAAAACCTTCAGATAGGCTTCCTGATGGTTGCGATCCCGAAAAACAGGGAATACGGCGAGATGGAGTGGCAGTTTCTCAGGACGATAGCGAACTATTGCGCCGTCGCGCTGGATAATTCGCAGCTTTACAAGCTGGCGATCACGGATACGCTTACGGGGTTGTTCAATAAAAGATATTTCAAGAGCAGAATGGAACGCAGGATAGAAAGGGTGAGGAGTACCGGGCACGGGTTTTCGCTGCTTATGCTCGATCTCGATTATTTCAAGAGAATAAATGATACGTATGGCCATCCTTCGGGGGATGTTGTTCTTAAAACCCTGGCGGAACGGATAAAGAAAAACATAGCGGAAGAGGCGATAGCTTACAGGGTGGGGGGAGAAGAATTCGCGGTTGTGATCCCGGAAGCGAAAAAGCGGCGTGCCATAGAAATCGCCGAGAAAATCAGGGCGGCCGTACAGGATGAAGTTTTTTCGTTTAATGCCAACGGCTGCGAAGTGGAAGAAAAAATCACAATAAGTATCGGCGTGTCTGTTTATCCCGATGATGCCGATACCGCCGGTGAACTTGTTTCAAAATCGGATCAGGCTCTGTATCTCGCTAAAGCCGGAGGCAGGAACAACGTGAAGTATTTTTGATCGGGTGAAACAATGAACAAAAATGATTATTGCGTTGTCTATATAATGGCACCGGGTTTTGAAGAAGCCGGGAGAATAGCGGACTCTCTTGTTTCGAAACGGCTGGCGGCGTGTGTGAATATGATTCCGGGAGTGACTTCCGTGTTCCGGTGGAAGGGAAGCATCCGGACAGAATCTGAAACAATGCTGGTGGCGAAAACAAAAAAGGACAAATTCGACGCTTTAAAAGCAGATGTTCTCCGCTTGCATTCATACGAACTGCCGGAGATCATATCCGTTCCAATTGAACAGGGGCTTGAACATTTTTTAAAATGGGTTGATACTGAAACCGGGTTCCATGATGAGTAAGAAACCGATAATAACAATGCTCACCGATTTCGGAGAGAACGATTCCTATGTGGGATGTATGAAGGGTGTCATTCTCTCGATCGATTCAAACATCAAAATCGTTGATATATCTCATAATATCCCTTCATATAACATGGCTTCCGCCGCTTATATGCTCACCACGTATTATGAGCTTTTCCCCAAAGGAACCGTGCATATGGTGGTGGTTGATCCCGGTGTGGGAGGCAGCAGGGAAGCGATAGCCGTGGAGTTGAATGATTACTATTTCGTGCTTCCCGACAACGGGATTGCCACGCTGGTCATAAACAGGTTCGCAGGCAGGTATACGGCGAGGAGAATCGAGAATCCGGAGGTTATGAGCAGCAACGTGAGTTCGACATTTCACGGTCGGGATATTTTCGCGCCGGCGGCGGCGAAGCTTGCGACCGGATTTGATTTCAATGAAATCGGACCCGAGCATGCGGGAACCAGGGTTATTAAAACAGTTATTCCGCAGGCGAGGCGTGGCAAGGTCGAGGGAAGCGTTGTTCACATCGATAAGTTCGGGAATTACATCACAAACATAAATAACGCAAACTTGTCTGAAATAAATAAAGGGGCACTTCTTGTCAGCATAGGCGGTTATACGATTATGGGGCTCTCGAAAACTTATTCGGAAAAAGAGCCCGGAGAGCTGATAGCGTATGTGGGAAGCACGGGGAATGTCGAGATAGGAGTTGTGAAAGGCAGCGCTGTGGATGTGATAGGGCTGCCTGCCGGCTCATGGGTAACAGTGCGCAAAAGAGGTGTTGACTGATGTCGAAAAAGATATTTTTGCCCGCACTGTATATGTTCCTGTTGCTGACGGCGGTCTGCGCGCGCGCGGGTATGCTCGATGTGAGTGACGGCCGCGAAGAAAGGCTCGGGAAAGAATCAGCCGAACAGATAATACGTTATTACGGACTTGTCGATAATATAGCTGTGACGGAACGTGTCGAGAATGTCGGCAAAAACATTGCCGGTGTCTGCGGCAGGCAGGAAATCGAATACCATTTTTATGTGCTTGACACCTCCCTTGTTAATGCTTTTGCGCTGCCCGGCGGGTATATATTCGTAACCCGCGGGATTCTGGATATTATCGACGATGATGATGAGCTGGCTTCTATCCTGGGGCACGAGGTTACGCATGTCGCGAGAAAACACGGGATAACCCTGTATAAAAAAAGCATCAAGAACGCGATGTGGAATTTTCTGCTTCTCGTGCTGACGCAGGATCCGCAGGCCGTGATAGCGGGGCAGATGGTCGAGCAGGGAAGGACGGATGTGTTCGGGAGAAAAGCTGAGATCGAGGCCGACAGGATAGGGCTTGAATATATGTATAACGCGGGATATGAACCGGTCGCATTCATGAGTTTCATGAAAAAGCTGGAAAGGCAGGAAACGCACCGGCCGGGGCTGCTCGAGGATTACTATGATTTCCATCCTCCGATGGATCTGCGGCAACAGCTTATCGTGGAGAATTTTGAAAGGCTGGGACTGGAGCCGCCCGAGGGGCTCAAATATAAAATATCCGCCCGGCTGGTTGCGGGAGAAATTTGCTCGGCACAGGGTGATTCATGTTACGGGACAATCAAAGGGTCGATGGGAGAGTTGATTAAGCTTGCGGACGGAGGCATGCAGGGCTCCCCGTATGCGAGGGCAAGAAAAACAGTGGACCTTCTGAACAAACTTCTGGATAAAAAGATAGGTTTATACGAAGTAAGAAAAAAAGAAGCGAATGGAACGTCCGAGCTTGTGGTCAGAAACACTACCGTGGTAAAAGCTCTTCCCGAAGATGTGGAAGCGAACCATGCCGGGTCATCGAGTGAGCTTGTGGATCAATGGATAAACAACATAAAGCAATTCCTGTGGAATGACTTCTTGAAGGAAGAGATCTGATTATGCCAAAAGTGCTGCTTGTCGACGATGAAGAGAAACTGCTCAAAAGCCTTTCGATAGGACTCGAAAGCATGGGATACGAAGTGATCACGGCGCAATCCGGCGCGGCGGCTCTCGCTGCCGTCGATGGATCGTTGCCCGACATGCTGATAACCGATCTCGTAATGCCGGGCATGGACGGGATATCTTTGATGAAGGAGATCAAGGAAAAATCGGACGGGCTTCCGGTAATAATCATGACGGGACACGGAACTGTGGAAACCGCTGTCAGGGCCATGAAAGAGGGCGCGTTCGATTATATCACAAAGCCGTTTAATCTCGATGAAGTCGAGGTGATACTTAAACGCGCGCTGGAACATACGCGGCTTGTCGCAGAGAACCGGGCGCTGAAGAAACAGATCAAAAAGAAATTCGCTTTCAGCAGCATCATAGGAATGGCGGATGCAATGCAGGAAGTTTACAGCATTATGGAGCGGATAAAGGACACGCCGAGCAATGTGCTGATCACGGGGGAGAGCGGAACCGGCAAGGAACTTATCGCGCGCGCGCTGCATTATAACGGCGCGCTTAAAGATTGTCCTTTCGTAACCGTGGACTGCGCGTCGCTCACTGACAACCTGCTGGAGAGCGAGCTTTTCGGGCATGTCAAAGGCGCGTTTACGGGGGCGTTCAAGGACAAGATCGGCTATTTCGAGGCAGCCGACGGCGGCACGATATTCCTCGACGAGATAGGCGAGTTCAGCCCGCATCTCCAGACGCGGCTGCTGCGGGTTCTGCAGGAGGGCGAGTTTTCCCGGGTCGGCGATCACAAGATATGCAAAGTTGACGTGAGAGTCATAGCGGCGACGAACAGAGACATCGAAGAGGCCGCTGAAAGAGGCGAGTTTCGCGAAGACCTTTTTTACAGGCTTAACGTGATCAATATTAAAGTGCCGCCGCTCAGAGACCGTGTAGAGGATATCCCGGACCTTACCACGTTTTTTATCTCCAATTTCAATGAAAAACTCGGCAAGAATATTAAAGGCCTGTCGGAAGAGGCGCTTGCAGTGCTGGCAGAGTATAACTGGCCGGGCAATGTGAGGCAGCTTGAAAACCTCGTGGAAAGAATGGTCATTTTCTGTGATGAACATATCATCGGGGTACAGCATCTTCCGGAGCCGTTGAAATCGTTTACCTCGACCGGCATGCCGGAAAACACGTTCAAAGGACTCGCCGGGAAAAAATATAAGGAAGCAAAAGAGTTCGTCATCAGGAAGTTTAATCAGCAATATCTCGGCGAGCTGCTCGACGATTGCGAGGGCAATATCAGCGAGGCGTCCAGGCGCAGCGGCATGGACCGCGGATGCCTGTACCGGCTGATTAAAAAGCACGAGGTGGAAATCGAGCAGGAATAACCCCGGATTCACGTCGTAATCCCCCTTTTAGAACCCTGAAACCCGATATCATTAAAGAGATTTCTCTTTGTTTAGAGTAGAACCTGTGAGAACAAATTATTGCTAATCAGAGGCGAAACAATCGACAGTCTTTCTGTTTTTCCGAAACATAGGATATATGAGAAATCTACCTGCCAAGAAAATGTGTTTTCTTTGTTAGCCTGCATTTCTCACCAGCGCAGGTTAAAAATCGTGATAAGGCTGATAA
>DAOSYA010000057.1:0-18005 GCA_035380865.1 bacterium | reverse complement strand
CAAAACGATTACCGTGTTCTCAAGCCATTTCTCGCGGTATGATACTCTTGGGTTCAGAATGGGAACCGCGCCTCCGAGCCTGACGCCGCTTCAGCTTGTAAATCTTCACACATATCCCAATCCTTACAAAAAGCCGTATCATTCAGGAGACGGAATCAGGTTCGCGGTTTCAGATATCAGCGGCGACAGTGATGTTCAGGTGGAAATTAGAGTTTATGATATCAGGGGTTCTCTTGTGATAACCCTGTTCGGAACTGTGCCGTCAGATTTTTCATCGGTTCTTGAAAATGGAGCTTACACGCTTTACAACTGGACGAATCCGATAAACGCTTCGGGGCGACCGCTTGCTTCAGGGGTCTATATGTACTATTTGATAGCTCGCGATTTGAATTATGAAGTGACGGAAAAGGGCAAGTTCACAATAGTTAAATGATAGTGATATAAATATCGTTTAGAGAATAAAAATCCCCGAAAATATTTCGGGGATTTTTTATTGTCCGATAGAATGCAACCGGTCAGTCTGTCGCCGATTAAAAAAATGTTTGTGATGTCAGTGTGCAGACACTTTGCTCCAGAACTTGATGAGAAAGCCCGCCGAAACAGCAGCGACGATAGTAAGAATGATTGCTGGAACATAATTTGAATACAACCAGAATCCGGTCGCGAAAAGTGAGCCGTAGACTGCAAGACATCCAAGAAGCATACAGAGTATTCCAAGCGGAAGATTCTCAGCTTTATCAATGGGTTCGATTTTTGAATTTTCAGCTTCGGCTTCGTCGAATATTTTTTTCCATCCGGGGCCGCCAGGGTTCACGAGTTTACAAAAACTTCTGAGCGTTTCCTTTTCAGTCGGTTTTGTAAATATTGTAAAAATGATCCATGAAACAGTTGTTATTCCGACGCCAAGTATAAGTTTCAGCCAGCTTGCCAGTTCCGAACCGGGAAACAGCATCGTGTGGAAAAACTGAAAATACAAAGCGACAACGAACGAGACTATCATGGCCACCAGTTCGCTTACGGCGTTTATGCGCCACCAGAACCAGCGTAAAATGAACAGAAGGCCTGTGCCTGCGCCGATCTGGAGCAAAATCTGGAAAGCCTGGAAAGCGTTTCTGAGCCATAATGCGACGACGGCAGCTATGGCCATCATAATAACTGTGGAAATTCTGCCGATGAGGACGAGTTTCTTTTCCGGAGCATCGGGCTCGATGAATCGTTTATAGAAGTCGTTGACTACATAAGATGATCCCCAGTTGAGATGGGTAGATATCGTTGACATATAGGCGGCTATCAATGAGGCAAGGACGAGCCCGAGCAATCCGTGCGGCAGAAATGTGAGCATCGCAGGATATGCGAGGTCATGCCTGATAATTGATGGGTCCACATTCGGGAAAGCAAGTTGAATTGAATCCAGTGTCGGGAAAACTATAAGTGAACAGAGGGCCACGATTATCCAGGGCCAGGGCCTGAGAGCGTAATGTGCGGCATTGAAGAACAGGGTTGCTCCCATTGCGTGAGTTTCGTCTTTTGCGGCAAGCATTCTCTGCGCGAGGTATCCGCCGCCGCCCGGCTCCGCGCCTGGATACCAGACACTCCACCACTGGACCGCAATCGGAATGATCAGCACGGAAACCAGTAGTTCCGTGCTTTGTTTCGAACTGAGGTCGAATGCGGGGAAAAGACTCAGCTTGTCGGCGACGTTCGGGTTTGTTAAAAGTGCGTTCAGGCTGCCGACATCGGGATGGTGTACCGCCACGACTGCTGCGGATACAGCACCTATCATTGCTATTATGAAAAGAAGAAAATCTGTAATGAGAACTCCCTTAAGTCCGCCAAGCGCGCTGAAAATGACCGTTACTATCGATGCTATAAGTATTGATTGGACAGGAGTGAGGTTAAGCATCACGCCTCCGATTTTAATAGCAGCGAGTGACACGGATGCCATTATCATTATGTTGAAAAACACACCGAGATATATTGCTCTGAATCCTCTGAGGAAAGCTGCTGTTTTTCCACTGTACCTTATTTCATAGAATTCTATATCGGTGAGAACTTTCGATCTTCTCCACAAACGCGCGTAAATGAAAACGGTAAGCATTCCTGTCAGAAGAAATGCCCACCATGCCCAGTTCCCGGCTACCCCGTTTTGCCTCACAATATCCGTTACAAGGTTGGGTGTGTCGGTTGAAAATGTCGTTGCTACCATGGAAAAGCCCAGCAGCCACCACGGCATTCCTCTGCCGGAAAGGAAAAAGTCCGACGAGCTTTTCCCGGCCTGTTTAGCGACTATGATTCCGACGAAAAGAACGATGATAAAAAATCCGATAATGAATGACCAGTCAATTGTTTGTAAAAGCATTTTGTTCTCCCCTTACAGAATGCGAATATTAATGATTATAACTCAAGATCAGATCTTATTAATACAGCTTTATTTTTTGCGAGTTAACTGACGAATAGAAATGTCATTTTGGAGTTATTATGTCATTTTCCTTTTGATTGAAACTAAAATTGTTTTGAGTATATTTTTCTTGATTATAAAGATAATAATTTTATGATTTAATATCGATTCATAAAATAATTTGGAAGGAACAGAACAATGAGCGCCGAGATAACGGAAAAAGACAGGGAAATGGCAAAAAAATGTGAAGAATGCCCGGTTTGCAACAAAGCCAGAGTCAAGCAGAGGGGATTCGCGTTCTGGTTTGTTAAGAAGATCGAAGGGAAATACTGTCCTTATTGTCAGGCGTATGAAAAAGTTCATGGCAGAAAAGCGCATGAACCTTATACTTCGAAATAATGAGATTCACAGTTTCGAGAAATAGCATCTTCAAGTTTCAATAGTATGATTTGGAAAGCGGTTGAGACGGGATACGAAGACGCTTTAACCATCATACCTGCTTTGCCTGAATAGAATACAAAGCACAAGACGGAATATTGAATAAAATCATCCGTTGAAGAACAGTTGCGCAACAACAGAGAAAAAGTGTCAGCTTCTCTCTAATCTCACAATTTCCTCCTTAAGGAAATTCAACCATTTGCCATTTGTGTTTACAGCGGCGGATGTGATAAAAATGTCTTTATCTCCCCGCCCGGAAACATTTACGATTATGGATTGATCTTTGTCCATGGACGGCGCAAGTTTCATTGCGGCGCTGAGCGCATGGGACGATTCCAGCGCGGGGATGATACCTTCGTGCTTTGCGAAAAAATTAAAAGCTTCTATAACATCGGTGTCCATGGCTTTTAAGAATTCGATTCTGTTATTATCTCCGAGATATGCAATTTGCGGCCCGATTCCCGCGTAATCAAGGCCCGCGCTGATAGAGTGTGTCGGAAGCAGATGACCATCGTTGTCCTGAATGAAATAGGATTTGTAACCCTGGTTGATTCCGACGGACCCGGAGCCGTTCATTCGTGCGGCATGTTCTCCTGTGGCGTTTCCTCTTCCTCCGCCTTCCACCGCGATCAACCTGACATTTGTATCATCAATAAAATCATTGAAGAATCCTATAGAATTGGAGCCGCCTCCGACACAGGCAATCATGACATCAGGAACCCGGCCTTCGAATTCATAAAACTGTTTCCTGGTCTCTCGACCTATGATTGATTGGAACTCTCTGACTATGTCCGGGTAAGGTGATGGGCCAAGCGCACTTCCAATACAATAATAGGTATTATCATAGCATTTCATCCATTCATCGAAAGCCGCATCGACTGCATCCGTAAGGGTTTTTGTGCCCTGTTTAACCTGTATGACTTCAGCGCCGAAAATTTCCATCCAGAAGACATTCGGCCTTTGTCTTGCCACGTCGATTTCGCCCATGAAGACGCTGCATTCAAGGCCCATCTTCGCACAGGCGCAGGCCGTTGCCATGCCATGCTGCCCCGCGCCCGTTTCCGCTATGACCCTCTTTTTATTCATTCTTTTCGCGAGCAGGGCCTGCCCGATTGCATTGTTGATTTTATGCGCTCCAGTGTTCGCTAGCCCTTCTAATTTCAGATAAATTTTTGCGCCGCCAAGTGCTTTTGTTGCATTTTCGGCATATAGAAGCGGTGTCGGCCTGCCGATGAAATCACGCTGCAACTGAAAAAGCTCCGATAGAAACCTGGCATCTCTGATATAACTGTTAAAACATTCGTCGAGCTCTTCGAGAGCGGGTCTCAACTCTTCGGGAACATAGCTGCCGCCGTATTCACCGAAGTATTTTGAAGTTCTTTTCTCTTTCATTTATTCCCCTTTCGATACGTATAATTATTTAAAATAAAAAAACCGCCTTCCGGCGGCATAAATAAAAAAGCCGCCGACTTTGGATAAGCCGGCGGCTATATTGCTTTTTTAGCTAATGCCGAGGCTCACCCTTGAGGGCCGAGCCACCAGCATTTGTTGTAGTTACAGCATTTCATGTCAGTGTTCCTCAAACATTTACATTTATTTTTTAACAAATAGAATTGCAAGCGTCAAGTAAGATATGTAATTTGATGATATCAGTTTTTCTTCAATACGTAAAAAACACAGCCATAAAAATCGGAGTACTTTTTGAACAATTCCATTTCCGTTTTTATCTCTGATATTATCTTAAGGCCATCGGGATTGCCGGAATATTCTTTTTCGAGATCGTCATGAATCATTTCAAAACGGGAATAGTAGTTGTCCCACCAGTATTTTTCGGGCAGAATGAAATGTTCAACATTTTCGTATCCGGATTCTTCAGCAATTGACATGTTGGTGTTTACTGAATTCATATCGGGGTAGCTCTTGTGCCAGAATTCTGAAAGGTCGGCAGGAGGATTGTTTTTTAACCATGATATGTCTGAAGCTACGAGAAAACCATTGGGTTTTATAAAGGGCTTCCAATCAGTTATGCCTTTTTTGAAACCGATTATGTGTATCGAACATTCCGACCAAATCAAGTCAAAAGATAGAGGATCGAAATTAATATCAAACATGGACATTTCTTTTGTGCATATATTTGAATATCCACAGGATATTGCAGTTGTTTTAAGTTTCTCAAGGAATGGTTTGTATATATCTATTCCGGTTACTTTCCCATTACTCAGTTCAGCCAGTTGAATTGTCTGTAGACCGGCACCGCATCCGATATCAAGGATAGAGGGGGCAGGTGGGAGTCTGAATGAAATAATATTGAACGCCTTCTCGGTGCTTTCTGCACATCCGGGGCCCTGCGGCAATTTTTGATAAATATTGAATAGAATATTGTTTGACATGTTTTGCCTTTCAATTATTGTTGATTCAAGCATATCAGGTATTCGTAGATTTAAGTGACCAGATGTCTATAGAACGTATTTGCGTGTTTTTGCCTTTTACTAAGATCAGTTGTGTTGATTCGCTCTGTGGATATATTCTTGTGGTGATGCAGATATTATCATTAAGGAATATTTCCATTACGGATTTATCAATAAAAATATGAAAACGGCATCTGTCAAGCATACCCGTGTGCGCTTTCACAGGTTTACTGTCAATGCCTTTCTGTCCGCCGGATTTTGATCTGTCTATAACAAATTGTTTCTCGGAGGGTGATAAATATATTTTCGTTGAAAATTGTTTTGATCCGCAATGAATAATATCAATTCCACATGGATCATGGCCGATCGATTCCACATCCAGGATTATCTCAAGTTTGTCGCTTTTGATTACCTTTGAAGATAAGCAGTCGAAAATCGAAACATCATAATGTTTATCTCTCAATAGTTGTGTTTCTTCGGAAGGATGGAAACAAATGTTGCCATTCGTATTCTGGCTTATTACTCTGGGAAGAGACATCGCGCCCTGCCATCCGTCTCTGAATCCATATCTTCTGTTTTCTTTAAGCCAGCCGAACATAATTGCTCTGCCTGAGTTGTCTTTAAATATCTGAGGCGCATAGAAACAGCTTCCATAATCAAGTGTGTTATATGATTCAGGTTTAAATACAAGATCCTCGAAATCACCTGTGAAGTATTTTGTTTCACCGCTTATAAGTGATACCGCGAGAACCCATTTGTTTCCGATTTGAACAAAATTGGGGCATTCCCAGATTCCACCCTGTTTTTTCCCGTCACCGATTAATAACGGATGTCTGTACTCCCAATCAATGAGGTTGGTAGAACTGTAGAGCATTGCGGCTCCTTTGCCTTTGAAGCTGGCACCCAGAATCATAAGCCAGAGGTCTCCGTATCTGAACACATATGGATCTCTGAAACTCATAGGGAAAACGCCCTGTGGGGCTTTCTTTATAAGTGGATTACGGTTGTTTTTTGTCCAGTTGATACAGTCGGAACTGTCAGCGGAACATTGAAGTTGAGGGTTGCATAGCCTGTTAGGAATCCCGGTATAAAAAGCTGTTGCTGTATCACCGTTTTTAACAACTGTCCCGGACCATACTCCGCATCTGTCGTATGCTTGATCAGGACAAAGAGCAATGGGAAGGTGTTCCCAGTTGATAAGATCTTTACTTCGCGCGTGGCCCCAGTGGATGTTATTCATAACGGGCCCGAACGGGGTTGCCGGATTGTACTGATAAAATAAATGATAGTAATCTCCAAATTGAATAAGACCGTTAGGGTCGTTTATCCAGTTCCGGGGCGGCACAAAATGATAATCAGGCCTGAAAGAAGTATTAAGAGATGATTTAAATGGAACGACCCTGCATGCTATTTCATCAAAAATATCGGTTAATATGCTCATCGAAACCTCTCAAACAAAATATGTATGCTTACAGGACTGATTTTAAATAAGTCATATGAAGTTAATCAATAATCATTTGTATTGATTATCATTAAAGTTGTTGAGGCCTGCCTGAGAATTATTGTTATCCTTTATAAAATTGATAATTTCCTTTGTTGTTTCGTCTCTCAGAGGTATCTTAACACGACCTGCATTTTTAACTATGTGAAGTTTATGATTGAGTGCGACCGAATCAAGCGCTTCCGCTCCTTTAAGAAAAGGATCTTTATCACCGACTATGCTAAGTACAGGGATATGAATGCTTTTGATTTCCTGTTCCGTCAGATAAAGATCCTGTAGTCTGTCGAGCATTGCAATAAGCGCGAATCTGTCATTCAAAAAACGGGTCATGAAATGCAGCCAGAATCTGTGACTGGGTGTCGATATATGATTGTCGGGAACAAGCTGTTCGAATATCGGATCTATTCCCTTTCCGGAATTAAGCTCTTTTTTAGCTCTGGCAACAACGTCAGTGAATTTGCTTTCATCAGGTTTTTCCCAGCCTGAACAAATAAGAGACAGCGATTCAAAACGATCCTGGTAACGTGGAGCAAGTTTCAACGCGATAAATCCGCCCAGAGAAAAGCCTACTATGTGAGCTTTATCGATATTGAGATGGTCCATTAACCTTATAAGATCGTATCCCATTTCTAAGCCATACTTGTCGGGGTCGTGAGGTTTCCCGCTGAGGCCGTGGCCTCGAATGTCGAAAGCAATTACTCTGAAGTTTTTGGATAGTTCCTGTGTTATACCGGGCCGTCTGTAACTTAGATCAGCGTTGACGGCAAAACTATGAAGCAATATTATTGTTTCTCCGTTGCCTTCAATCGTGTAGTAAATAGGTACTTTATCTGAATCGAAATATTGCCCTTCAGTTCTTGTAGTTATGGCAAAGTAGAATAAACCGAATGCAGTAGCTGAAAATAGAAACAGTATAAAAAGATAAAACTTAAATTTCTTCACAGCATTCACCCAAATAGATTGCCTATGAATTATACAACTTTGCCGCTTACATTGTATAAGCACCATAGATTAATAATATTATAGGAACAATTTAAGTATTTATTCTATATATTTCATATATACTTTTTTCCTATAGCTATTCTGTTGTTAATTAACACCAAAGCATTTATTCAAATATGATGATTTTGTTATTGGAATTATAATTCTATATAATTGTAAAAATTAAAAAAGATCTGGGAGTCACGATGATTAAGAAAAGTCTGTTGTTTCTGATTCTAACAATGATGATAGGAGTGAATGCTTTTACTGATGAAGTTATTATTGTTGTCGGCAATGATGCTGAGGCTGGAGAAACTCATGCCGCGCAGGAATTGTCAAAGGATCTTCAGCGTGTTTATAAGAGCATGAATGCGAGTATTTTAAAATACTCAGATTATATTAATACCTCTCCATTGGATATTTCATCAGGAAAGAAGAGAATATTTATAGGTACCATCAATTCGAATCTGCTGATAAAGGAACTATCCGGAGATGATAAATTGAATATTTCCGGATCAAGTCTCGGACCAGAAGCTTTCGTGATCAAGAGCATGGAAATGGATGGGAACAAGGTTCTGGTGATAGCGGGTTCGGATCAGCGGGGAGTCCTGTATGGAGTTTATGAATTTTCAAAAGTATTTATTGGTATAGATCCTTACGAATACTGGACCGGGAAGGAACCTGAAATAAAGGAAATATTTTCAATTCCGGATGTGAATATACAGGTTGCCTCACCGGTTTTTCCGCTCAGGGGATATTTTGATAATGACAACGATATGATTGCCAACTGGAAAGGGCAAAAGCTGATAATAGAGTTCGACACATGGAAAGAGATGATAGATTCGCTTGCAAGGCTCAGATATAACTATGTGGATCTTCATGACACACTCGGCAGGGCGGAGTTCTGGAACTGGCCGTATTACCAGGACATGGTTGATTATCATACGGACATAGAACTTGTGGATAAAATCATTGATTATGTTCACAGCAAGGGAATGATGGTTCAGGTTCCAATGTATCTGGGATGGGAGTTCTACCATCTGCCCTATGAGAAAATCTGCCTGAGTAAATACCATGATGATTGGATGAGTGTGTATGAATACTACATGAAAGAAACGCCGATTGGGAAAGCTGACCTTTTCCTCCAGAGGCCGAGGGATCCGTGGTGGGACAGGGCATACAGATGTAATGAAGAACAGGAAGCCGGTATTATTCCCGGCCCGCTTATGAACAGGATGTTCGATGGGCTGCTTAAAATTATTAAAAAGTACAGGCCGGAAGGCAAAGTGGTTTGCGATCTCTGGAATGAAGGCAGGGAGATGTGGAGGAAAAATAATTTCAATCCCGATGTCGATATCGACATGATGTGGGCGGATAACGGATATGCTGATTTCGGGGAGTGGCCGGAGGATTTCAAACAGCATAAATTCGGCATTTACATTCATGCCGGATATTACTTGAATCATGTCATGCAGAGCCCGTATCCCAAAAGAATAAAGGAATCTACGATGGATGCGGTAAAAAGGGGCATGACGCATAATTATTTCGTGAACGGGCAGGACTTTAAACATTTCATTCTTAACCTCGAAGCCTGTGCAAGGGTGGCATGGGATCCGGAGGGATTCGATCCCGATGCTTTTTATACTGAATGGACGGAAAGATATTTCGGAAAAGACGCCTCCGGGAAAATTGTTGAGAGTTTGAAAGAATTGAACGAAGCGAACGAGCTTGCCGGCGGTTATACGACTATAACGGGTAGAACGGTTGATATTATCGGGAAACTGGGATTCATGACTTCAGAAAAAATTGACGTTTCCAGTATTGATAGTGCTATGGAACATGCCGCTGAAGCACTCGAACTCGCTACGGGAGCGCTCGATGCTATTCCTCCTGATATTCATGACAGTTATGACGATATGATTGTTTTCCCGGCGAGGATATATCTCGAAAATCTAAAACTCTACAAGATTTCAGTTGAAGTGATGAATGCGTTCAATGATCGTCACAACAATGAACTTGGCGCTGCAGAAAGAAAAGAAGCTCGTGAAAGGCTGAATAAATGGAAAAAGCGGATGCCTGCACAGCTTGATAAACTGACGTCTCTACTTGATGAAGGTTCGGCGTGGAAGAAATGGGATGGATGGACAAAGGTTGAGAATTTCAGAAAAATTACTCCTCCCCCGAAAATGGATGAAGTTCTCAGGATTATGAAAACTCTGAAGTAGGATTCTACAATCATGCCATGGATTAAATTGTATGTTGGCCGCGGTTTGTCATTTAAACAAGAAAACAAGAACGGGTAATTTGAATATGAGAAATGCGATTAAAAAATTAATACTGACTCTGTTCGTGGGAATACTGTTGTTGTCCGCATCAGATTATTCACCGGCACAGGAGATGATTCCTGTGAGGTTTAATAATCCGGGGCTTACTGTTGATCTCGGCGTCGGATTGTGGGCCTGGCCTCTGCCTCTTGATTATGATGCTGATGGGGATATGGATCTTCTTGTATCCTGCAATGACAAACCGTACAACGGCACATATTTTTTCGAGAACAGGCAGGGAAATGTTGCTATGCCGGTTTTCGAGCCCGGTGTGAGAATCGGGGAAGGCTTCAGCAATATTCAGATTTCTTATATGGATGACGGCTACAGGATACTCAGGGAGAACATGGAATTTGTCGATATCATAAAAAATGGCATGGGAAAAACTGTTGAGATAGATTTGTCATACGGACGAATGCAGCAGTTGTATGGATACAACACAAGATATCGAGCAAAACAGTGGAAATTCGCAGATATAAATTCTGATGGTTTGCAGGACATCTATGTCGGTCTTGGAGACTGGTCGGAATATGGATGGGACAATGCGTATGACGATAAGGGAAATTGGACTAACGGGCCTTTGCATGGCCGGGTGTATGTCATGTTAAATAAAGGCTCAGTGAAGAAGGCTAAATACGGGAAACCGTTCGCGTTGAAGGCTGAAGGAGGGCCTGTGGATGTCTATGGCATGCCGTCTCCGAATTTCGCGGATTTCGATGGTGATGGTGATCTCGATCTTATATGCGGCGAGTTTCTGGATAGGTTCACATGGTTTGAAAACAGGGGAAGCGCCACCAGCCCGTCGTTTGCCCAAGGAAGATATCTTAAATATAACGATGAAACGATAAAGATGGACCTTGAGATGATAGTTACCGTTTCCGTGGACTGGGATGGCGATGGAGATGTGGATTTAATAGTGGGACAGGAGGATGGAAGGGTGGCTTTCGTGGAGAATACCGGGAGAGTTTCCGACTCGATGCCTGTCTTCAAGCCACCTGTGTTTTTCAGGCAGAGGGCAGATCTTCTCAAATTCGGTGCTCTTGCGACTCCGTACAGTTTCGATTGGGATAACGACGGCGATGAAGACCTGATTTGCGGAAACACGGCGGGGTATATCGGATATATTGAGAACCTCGGCGGAGGCGAATCACCCGTCTGGGCGGAGCCAGTGTATCTGAGCGCGGGCGGCAAAGTGATAAGGATACAGGCCGGGGAAAACGGGTCGATCCAGGGGCCCGCTGAAGCGAAGTGGGGTTATACGGTTCTGACGGTTGCGGACTGGGACATCGACGGGCTTCAGGACATAATTATTAATTCTATAATCGGTGAAATAAAATGGTTCAGGAATGTCGGGACACGCGAGAAACCTGTATTGGAAAAAGCGGAAAACATCAGTGTTGAATGGGACGGAGAAATGCCTAAGCCGGAATGGAACTGGTGGAATCCGCGGGATAAACAACTTGTCACTCAATGGAGAACCACTCCTTTTGTTATGGATTACAACAAGGACGGATTACCCGACCTCGTAATGATGGATCACGATGGCTATCTTGCATATTTTGAGAGGGCCGCAATCGACGGCAGGCTGGTTCTGATGCCGGGGAAACGGATATTCGAGGATGAGAATGGAGAATATCTGAGACTGAATGTGGGAAAAGCCGGCAAAAGCGGAAGACGGAAAATATATCTGGTTGACTGGGATTTCGACGGGAATCCTGATATTGTCGCAAACAGCAGAAACGTGGATTTCTACAGGAATGCAGGCACTGTGGACGGCAGGACATCGTTTAAAAACATGGGTGAGATGTCGGACAGATTACTTGCAGGGCATTCGAGTTGCCCGGCTGTTGTCGACTGGAACAGGGACGGCATACCCGATTTGCTTGTCGGCGCCGAGGACGGACATTTTTATTATATGAAAAATACAAACAAACCGGATTGAAGTACATATATGTCTGTCTTTATTCGAAACGTGCCTAATGCTTCATTGTTATTTTTCCGAGTTTGAAGGAATACATGAAATCTCCGGGTTGTGGATCGAAGTCCGTGCGGCCTGCCGCTGTAAAGTAAAAATAGTCGGTCCCCATGTCTTTTGTGATTATGCCCGGCATATAGCTTGCATACCATTCTGAATCTTCACCCTCGAACCATTTGTCCACGAATCTCCACGGGCCCCATGGAGTCGGCGATTCGAGAAACTGTCCCTCGACACTTGTGGCTGTCATTGCAATGTATCTGTTCATTCCGGGGTGATATGCTGCGGCAAACAGAAGATTGGGGAACATAGACGAGTAGTTTTTGGACGACAGACCGGGTATCTTTTTCGCTTTTTTATAATCACTGTTCCATTCAGGCTTTTTGTCTTTATCAAGGCCGCTGTAATACATCCAGCTTGATTCATCCAGAATGGCTTCTTTTTTCATCCGAACAAGGTAAACCCTGCCGCTGATGTTGATTTCGCCTTCCACTCCGAAAGCGTACACGTAGCCGTCTTTGTTGAGTTCATAGTTTCTGCCCATGTTGATGAATATGATGCAAATGAAATTCTTGTTATTACTTTTGTTTCGTGTTGTATTAACATCATATTTGAAAGTTTTTCCATAATCATCGGAGTATGCGATGAACCCTTTGACCGGGTTCAGAAGCGGAGAGTGAATCGCGACATAAAGTCTTTTGTCCAAAAACAGCATGCTTGTCGGCTTCGAGTTGTTTATATCGTCGGAAAGCGGCATGAATCTCTGTACAATCTCAACGCCGACATCAGGGAAGGTGCCGTTGAGCTTTGCGAGGCCATGATGCGAAAATTCGGTTTTGTCATTGTACAGCGGGCCTTTACCGTCTCCCCAGCTTACGAATACCGAATCGTCGTCGGCCCAGGTTGTGAGCCAGAGATCGCCGTGGCTGCTGAAGGGAACGATAGGTGATGATACCTCAATGCTTTTTGTTCTGCCGCTATTGATTTTATTGCTTTCTGATAGGGTGGGGCAAATAAATAGAGTCACAAGAATAAATGGAAGAAGAAAATACAGATACTTATATTTTAAGTTGTATGGCATATATAACCTCGCAATATTTTGGTTGGTTTGAATCTTAGTATATCTTTTTATTCAGATAATAATCAATATAAAAAGCCTCCTGCAAAATAAAATTATGAATTACCGGTTTACATGTATGATACAATTGGAGCACTACAGATTTTTATATTTTGGGTCATTGAAGAGCGGCTCATTAAAACAACGTTAATTTATTGTAAGTAAGGAATTGATATCACACTGAAATTAGTCGGGGGAGTGTTATGCGAAAATTGTTATTTCTTATGATAGTGGTGTTCAGTCTCGTGATTATCACAGGCTGTTCGGGTGGGAAACAAAAGAGCTATGAAAAAATTGAAAACGGGATTGCCGTCAGGATGGACGACGGAAAGTTAAAGGTACAGTTTTTTGAAGAGAATATAGTCCGGGTAGTGTTTACGAAGGCTGGAGAGTTCAGTGAAAGGGAAAGCCTTTCCACGATCCTCCGCAGTGTGGAAGCGGTGGACGTTTCGATAAAAGAGACCGGCGATGAAATAACTGTCGGAACGGAGGAGATCAAAGCTGTGGTTTCACTTCCGACCGGCTCGATAAAGTTTGTCGATAAGAGTGGAAACGTCGTGCTCAGAGAAAAGGAAACTGAAGGCAGAGTGATCGAGAAAGTTGAAATACCATGGGAAGAAGCTGCTTACTCGATCAAACAGAGTTTTATCCCGGCGGCGGGAGAAGGGATTTACGGGCTCGGACAGTTTCAGGAAGGTGTGATGAACTGGCGGGGCCATGATGTCGATATAATTCAGTCGAATACGATATCGGTGGTACCATGTATAGTATCGACGGCAGGGTACGGTATATTGTGGGATAACTATTCATATTCAAAATATCACGACGGCGACGATGGGATGAGTTTCTGGTCTGAAGTTGCGGATGAGATAGATTATTACTTCGTTTACGGGCCTGACGCCGACGGTGTGATCGGTGGATTCAGGGACTTGACCGGTAAAGCCCCGATGTTCGCGAAGTGGGCTTATGGATATTTCCAGAGCAAGGAGAAGTACGCATCGCAGGAAGAACTGATGAGCGTGGTAAGGGAATACAGGAAGAGGAAGCTGCCGCTCGATGTAATCGTTCAGGACTGGTGGTACTGGGGAAAATACGGGTGGAGCGCGATGAAGTTCGACGAGACGACTTTCCCCGATCCGGAAGGCATGATGGACGAACTTCATAACGAATTGAATACGCACATAATGATATCAATATGGCCGAAGTTTGCTGATATATCGGACATCTACAAGGATATGAAGTCGAAAGGTTATCTGTATGATGTACCGGATGTCGAGGGTTTCGGAACCTATGACGCTTATGATAAAGGTGCGAGAGACCTGTACTGGGATTACGTGAATAAAGGAATATTTTCAAAAGGAATGGATGCGTGGTGGATGGATGCGACAGAGCCGGAGATAGGGTCTGCGAAAAGCCAGGAAGAAACGATGAAGCTTATAAAGAAAGCCGGGAAGTGCGCGCTGGGTTCTACCGCGAGATATCTGAACGCATTTTCGCTCATGACAACTCTGGGGATGTATGAAAGTCAGAGAGCGGCCACCGACAGGAAAAGGGTGTTTATCCTGACGAGATCCGGATTTACGGGTCAGCAGAGAAATGCTGCCGTAACATGGTCCGGAGATATTGAGGCGGAATGGGGCGTGCTTCGAAAACAGATTTCCGCCGGGATAAATTTCTGCATGGCAGGGATTCCCTACTGGACGACCGACATCGGCGCATTTCATGTAAGGTATTGGGAGGGCTGCAAAAATGACGAGTACAGAGAATTGTACACGCGATGGTTCCAGTTCGGGACGTTCAATCCCATATTCAGATCGCACGGGACGAGCACGCCGCGTGAAATATGGCAGTTTGGCGAGCCGGGCGATTGGGCATACGAAGCTCTCGTGAAATCGGACAGGTTGAGATACAGGCTGCTGCCGTATATATACTCATTGGCATGGAAGGTAACGGATGAAGACTATACGATGATGAGAGGGCTGCCGTTCGATTTCAGCGGAGATGAAAACACGTACGGCATCGATGATCAGTTCATGTTCGGCCCGGCTTTTCTCGTAAATCCTGTTACGAAGCCGATGTATCATAAGGAAAAGCTCAATGAAATATCGAAGATGTTTAAGGATACCAAATCTGAAGTCGTTGCAAAGGTAATGACGGACTGGAAACTGAAAAGCAGAAAGGTTTATTTGCCTGATTGCGAGGGCTGGATCGATTTCTGGACAGGGGAAAAGTTCGAAGGCGGTAAAGAGATCAAGGCCCCGGCGCCCATCGACAGGATGCCGCTGTTTATAAAGGCCGGTTCTATAGTTCCGATGGGACCTGAACTTCAGTACGCGACTGAAAAGCCGGCCGACCCCATCGAGTTGAGGATATATCCCGGCGCTGATGCGGAATTCGAGATATATGAAGATGAGAACGATAACTACAATTACGAGAAGGGCGTTTATTCAATCATCCCGGTCAAATGGGATGATGCCGGGAAAGAACTCACTATAGGAAACAGGGAAGGGGAGTTCCCCGGCATGCTTGCGGAAAGGGTTTTCAATATAGTGATTGTCGGAACCGGACACGGCGCGGGCATCGATCCGGAGCAGGCACCCGACAGGATCATCGAGTATTCGGGTGGCGAGGTGAAGGCGGCTTTTTGATGCGATAAAGCAAATATGAGTTGGTAATAACGGGGACAGCCTGTAAAAAGCTGTCCCCGTGTTTTTATTTTTCAGCGGGATCGAAAGGCTTTATTGTCAGGTAAGAAGCTCTTTCCCGGAAGTCGGGGTACATCGTCGAATTGTCGTTGGCGTCGGCGGCTCTTATGAAATATATCCATCCTCTGCGATCTACAGGTAATTCAGCAAAGAAACCGCCGTTTCCGGCATGCACCATAGGGATAGTCTGCCAGTCGGTTTCCGTATGCATGGATTTATAGAAAAGAGCGGCGCGATCGATATCTGAATCATCAATTATTTCAGCGGTTATTCTATATTTATTGTCTTCTGTCACATCGACCGATTCAATGGTGATCACGGGTTCCGTATCTTCAGACTTGAAAATCATTTTCACGGCGCCCTTAGGCGGGAAGCGAGCAGCTTTCTCGTCGCCGTTGAACAGTTCCAGGAAGTAGGCTGCCTTGCCGCTGCCGAATGTTTTTGACGGAATAGTCACTGAAAAGCCCGATTCTGCTACAGCCGTTCTCGTCAGTTCAATTCGGTGAATCTCTTTTTCCGATTCATGCTTCAGGTTCAGGAAAAGTTTTTCTCCGCCCTTCAGTGGGAATGCGACGGCTTCTATTTCGAGAGGCTGGTTATATGGAACACGGGTGGCGGGATGGTGGCCTATCTCGTATTTAGTGGCATTTCTGATTTTATTGAGATACTCCTGCTTCGCTTTTTCAATTATGCTTGCATCGCTTTCGACTTTGATGAGTACATTGGAAAAAGCAAAACTTCTTGTTTTCATACGAAGCAGTTCGTGAAGGGGCCTGAAAACTCTGTCGCCGTGATCGGAAAGAAGTTTCCAGTTATTCACCGCTTCGGTAATATATTTCTGAGAATTCATGAGGTCGTCCCATGAGTTTGTTGTCTCGAAGAATTTGAAATATGTCGAGGCCCTGATTTTGTTGGAATAATAACGGGCAAAGAAAATAACCGCGGTGAATTCGGCTTTCATCGAATCGAAATACTGCCGGTCCCTGATATCCAGTTTATCAGCCTCGCTGAGGGCATTCTCTGTCTGATTCGCATAATCATCGAGAACATCGGCGACTTCGAACGGAGACATTTCAGAGCCGGGGAAATTTTTATAGTCAACTTTTAACGAGTCGTCGACATACTCGTAAATCGTTGAAATTGCGTTGGGGTCGAGAGTATCCTGGTATGAGAGCTTGTCGTTTGAACTGTTGTACAGATCGTTGCCCGGACTTTTGAAAAACTCGTACATGTTTCCGCCATATTCGTATTCCGGCGCCATGTGTCTGTGATCATAGCCCCGGCATCTCCATGAATAAATGAGCGGGATGAGCTTGCTTCCGCTGACCATGGCCCTGTACATCACGGGGCCGGCCTCATCGCCGTATCTCTGTTTGAATTTATCGATCCAGACACTGTCGTCGAGATCGGGATTGTAACCTGTTCTGCCGAAAAGCTCGTACCAGAACCAGTTTCTGTCATGGTCCCACCGGTAGGTGATATTTCCGTTTTCCTTGAAGATATAGTCCGTCATCGGATAATAGGACGTCATCGGTTCGATCGAGAAACCGGAAGCATCGATGAACTTGGATGTGAGAGAGACTCTCCGGGCAAACGAAGGATCGCCCCATCGGTAAATCCTGTGGGTTCCGTTGGCCCTGATCTGCCAGATGATTTTATAGTCACGGGGGTAGTCACCGTATGATTCCCATGAATAACTCGGAACGGTATTGGATGTGTCGGTTATGGCCTGGTAGGGCAGTCCGAGCTGTTCGCCGTTGTATTTTATCTCGATATAGAATCTGCCTGAGAATTTGTCGGAGAGTGCATAAATATTTTCATGTTTAACGCCCCAGGTTCTTGTGAAAAGGTTAATGTCTCTTCCCGATTCCTCGATTCCGGCAATGTAGCTGCCCTCGTAGAAGCTTTCGCCCATGCCGGATTCGCCGATTCTGAAACCGAGCATCCACAGATCGGGGCATTCTCTGATTATCCTTGAAACAACATCGCGCGTGTAATCGGATAACTCCTCTTCCGACGGTTCATAAGGTTTTGTTTCTTCGGTCTTCGAGAACTTCCAGCCTGCCTGGTAGCTCATAAGCGAGACCCTTATTCCCCGGTCTTTGGCCATTTTTATGATTTTCTTGAACATGTCGAGATTTCGCTCGGACTCTTCTGC
>DAOSYA010000056.1:0-18188 GCA_035380865.1 bacterium | reverse complement strand
ATGGCATTTGTCCCCATTTCGACAAGACCTGTCTTAAGCCCGTAAATCTTCTCATCATCCAGGTAAGCAGAAGCAAATTCCAG
This sequence comes from bacterium, assembly GCA_035380865.1. Classification (GTDB taxonomy): domain Bacteria; phylum UBP15; class UBA6099; order UBA6099; family UBA6099; genus DAOSYA01. The sequence continues at coordinate 18,105 of DAOSYA010000056.1, read as the reverse complement.
AATCTCATTAACAACTCTTTTCAGATCCTGGGTCTCATTGATCTCTCGCCTTTCGTAACTACTCCCTTTGTCGATATAGCTACAAATTCCGAATAAATTGTCTCCTGTAATGAGATTTTCCATTGTTTGCACGATCTCATTTGGAGCATCCATTTTACAGATAATGTTGTAAACGCCTCTTTCGAGAGCCATTTTTATGTAATCATCAACATTAAAACCCGTGATCATTCCCACTTTAATTTCAGGGTCTATATTCTTGACAGCATCGATCGTTTCGAACCCGTCGAGGCCGGGCATATTAATGTCGGTAAGCATAAAGTCAAAAGGCCGATCCCCTATCGAGACATTGTTCCTGAATATCTCTACAGCTTCCTCTCCACAGGAAGCGAACTGAGCAATAAACTGTGGTTTTTTCTCGAAAATATCCTTAAAAAAAGCCCTTACAGCTTTCGAATCATCAACCACCAGAATATTAAAATTCTCTTTTATCATAGTTGCAGAATTTACTTGAGGCCCGGAAACTATTTCATTATGAATCAATTTCAATATTTCATCTCGCTCAACGTATTGAAATTATTTTATCAAGCCTTGTTGCCTTCAGAACCTTTCTAATTTCATTGTTAATGTTTGTCAGTGCGAACCTTCCGCCTTTTTCAGATACACTTGCCGCTATTTTATTGAACATTCCCAAAGTCATACTGTACAGCGTTGTCACATTCGTGAGATCAAGGACAACATCTTTTGCCCCATTCCCTATCTCTTCGAGAATCTTTATTTCCACTTCTTTGTAATTGTCGAAATGAATCTCCTCATCCGGTTTTACATACAACGTGTTGCCTTCTCTGGTTATCTGTATGTCCATTTAACGTATTCCTTTCTGTATCATTCCCCTGTTTTCAGGAATTCAAACTGAAATTTAAATTTTATTCCACATTGGGTAAAGGCGCATTCTTTTCTTCCCGTGAAAGCCTTTTCCACAGTTCAGTTTCCTGTTTCCCGGCAGTATGCTCCGTCATTATAAACGTTAGGGCTTTGTGATGCACTTCAACCTCTATTGGGGTCATTCCCATAACTTCGCCATCAATATGGTAATAAGCATTGGGAACCGTTTCAATCCTCATTTTTTTCACCCTGCAGTGTGCCGCACTGAACCTGTCTATCGACCTGTAATAATCTCTCCTGCCTGTTATAAACCTTCTTACAAGCCCCAGTATTCCCAGCCATGATTTATGTTGATAAACACAAACATCAAGAAAGCCGTCTTTTATGCTGTATCGTGACTTGATGCCAAGAAAACCGTCAAAACTTGTCGCATTACCTATAATAGTGTTGAAAGTCGACAATGTCATCTCTTTATCATCATCCATAATGATTCTCATAAGCTGACGAGTTCTGTCGAATGCCTGACTTAATGCCGCGATAACATATGCAAGTACACCGACATACTTTTTTATATTTGGGTTAACAAGATGTGCTATTTTTGCCTCGATACCTATCCCAAGCATCCAGATATAATATCTATCGTTCACTTTCCCCACATCTACGCGAACAGGCACACCCTCCAGTACTATTCTGGTAGCTTCCGGAATATCGGCCGGGATTTTCATTTCCATTGCGAAAACATTTGTACTGCCATTGGGAATCAACCCCATTCTTGCGCCCGAATGAGCCAGTCCGTTTGCTACTTCATTAACAGTTCCGTCGCCGCCGGCACAAACAACCGCATAGTATTTACCCGTCCCGGCTGCTTCCCTGGCCAGTTCCGCCGCATGCATCGGACGCTCAGTTATGCCGAATTCAACGTTGACATCAGGATCATGCTCTTTAAAGCATTTCTCGATCTCGCTGATTGAAAAATCCAGACTGCGGCGCCCTGCCTTACCATTCAACACAACATAGATATCTCTGCCCATAATTCACCGCTTTCTAAATTGTTTATCTGATCACCTCATCAAACTGATGTGATCATATTATTTTGTTTTAAACGATTATAAAAGCTTGAACCTGACGGAAATTATAGTTTATTAATCGCATTATTGGAAGTCTATTTTACTCGATCCGGGCCGACTCTCTTTTCATCGCCTCTATTTTATCAATAAATGGTTCTTCTATCTCGTAAATTTCTTCTCTCTCTTTGTTCAAAAAATAATAACGGCTCTTAATCCCCTTGCCTATCTCGAATTTTTTGTCTGAACCATCTGCATTGCCCAGAGTTAATTTGTACCTCGGGTAATCCAGACCCAGCGGGACAAGATCCGGGACGGCTTCGTCCACAAAATCTATCGCTCTTCCATTATTGAATCCTCCCAACAGTCCTTCCGCGCTCTCGACACAACTCTGTTCCGGCCTTCCGGCAAAATACCAGCCGGGTGGTTCCTCTTCTTTCCCGCTTTCACCTTCTACCGGCCCCGTTGCCTCTACATCAGAACCCGTCTCTGCCTGTTTCTCCCCGGCAATGTTTTCTTCCGTCCTTCTGAGACACATTTTTACGTTTTCGCCGGATTCAATTGTTATTGATACAACATCTTCTTCATTGAATTTTTCAACAATGCTGTCATCTCTGAAATCCTCGACTCTTTTTTCGAATTGAGATGCATCATCACGGGAAATGGAATATACCGACCTGCTGTCCTTAAGAGTCAGATAATTGCCGTTTCCGACAGGTGTCTTATCCCCGATCAATATCCACTTTTTCTGCCCGTCCTGCTTTTCCACCAAAACCTCTGTGGCAGGATTATCCAGTCCGAAATCAGCCAGGTTTTCAGTATTGTCCGAAACAAGGCTCTGAGCATCGAATTCTTGCAGAACTTCAATTATCCCTTCAAGCGCACCTTCTTTTATCCTCGCATCGACGGGTTCCGCCAGCCGCCATTTATTTTCACTCCTGGCAAGCAGCAAATGCTCTTCCCCTTTTATCTCGATGCTCTTTATTTCCGATTCGGGGATATCAACAATAGCTATCGTTGCCTTTTCCCCCTCTTTATCCGCTTTCGAAGGGCCTTTTTCATAAATGAACACATAGGCCAGCATCAACGCGAAAACGAGCGCGAGAAGTATCGTCAGAATGAATTTTTTCATCTGGAGCGCCTCCAGAACCAGATGACCCCGCCCAGTAGAATTATGAAGGCGGGGAACAGCACAACATATATCAGAAAAAGTCTCTTTTTCTGCGGGCCGGTAATATTCAGCGGTTTGAAATCGGCCGGTTTGGGCCTGATTGAAATCAGTTCTTCCTCGCCCGCAAGCCAGTTGACCATATTCACAAACAGATCGGCATTCCCGGCTCCGCCCATAAGCACTTTGAGCACATCGGGCGTCATTGAAGTGAAACCGTTAGATGCAAAATCCGAATCCCCGGCTACAATCAATCTGCTCTGCTTTATCTCGCCGCCGTCGCCGGCGTCAAGCTCCTGTGTCACCGCAACCGCAAGCGGAACCGGGCCGTCAATGTCATTTTCATCCTGTTCAGGATTCTGGTTTTCCAGGTCGGTTTCGCCCCAGCCGCTGAGACTCGATTCCATCAGAACATCTATCTGTGTGCCGTCCGGAACCACATCCGCTTTCGAAACACTCCTTGCTCCGGGCATGCTTACAGTCAGCTTCGATTTTCTTAAATCTGTTGTAATGGCATGGTATTTAAGCTGAGGAATCGGGGTAAGCGGATCTTCACCGTAAAAACTCTCCGTATCAACGACAATATCCTTGCCCAGTACCACTCCCCTTTTATATAGCAATATATCCAGCCCCGTGTTTTCAAAGGGATCGACAAAAACAAGGGCATTTCCCCCGCCATCCAGATACTTATCGATAGATTCGATCTCCGGGCTGGACAGGAATTTTTCAGCGCCGATAAGTGATAATACCGAGCATTCATCCGGCACGCTTTTTTCAGCCGCGAGATTCAATGACCTGATCACGTAATTTTCGCCTTCAAGCAGCGTTTTCACCGCACCGTATCCACTTTCTTCCTGGCTGTTAATATCCCTTTCGGCATGACCTTCGACAAAACAGATCGTTTTTCTTTCGGTGGACGTGACTGCTACAATCGCATTGATGAAAGCCTGTTCTCCATAAAACTCTGGCGGCGCCTGTGCATAAGGGTTGTACGACATCTTAATTATTTCATCCAGCCCGACTTTTTTCTGCTGCTCTCCGGATATGACTATCGCGCCATATTCCGTCATCGAATATTTCTTCGCCTCCGACGGCTTCATCGTAGGGTCAATAGTTCTGTAACTGAAATTTTTCGACCTTCTTTTTAATTCCTTGAGAATGTCGGTCACCATGATCTCGATTTGAGAACCGCTTTCGAAAAACCCTATCACCTCTACCTTCTGATCGAGACCCTCGATAATTTTCAGTGATTTTACGGACAGCGACTGTGAATCATTCTCAGTAAGGTCGTATCTGATCGGATGCCTTTCCGCGAGATAATAACCGACACAGATAATTCCAATCATAAGGACTATCATCAATATCGAATTTATGCCTGAAACGAACTTTTTCATCATTCTATCCCCCCCTACCAGCGCCTTGCATCTAATCTTCTCACGGTCAGGAACAAAAACAGGAAGATAAATGCCAGGTAATAAATCACATGGGTAGAATCAATTACGCCTTTGTCGAAATCGGCATAGTGATTGATTATCCCGAGTGTTTCGAGCACCCGCGCCGCGAGCTCTCCGTGGATAACTCCGGTAAGAAGCTCTATCCCGATAATGAACAGCCCTGCTCCCAGGGATATCACGGCGGCGACCATCTGGTTCCGCGTCAGAGACGAGCAAAAAACACCGAGTGACGCGAGCGCGCCGGAGAAAAGAATCAACCCGATATACCCGGTAATTATCGGGCCCCAGTCCGGGCTGCCGTATTTCACGAGGATAAAAACATACTGCCCCGTCAGGAGAAAAATTGTGAGCAGCAAAGCCAGAACCGCCAGATACTTTCCCGCCACAATATGAGTCAGCCTTAGAGGAGATGTCATCAGAAGTTCATCAGTTCCGCTTTTGAGTTCCTCGGCGAAAGTTCTCATGGTTATCAGCGGCATCAGAAATATCAAAAGCATGGACATCATTCCGAAAGCGCCTCTCATGCTTGCTTCCTGCAGAAAACTCACGTAGAAAAACGAGTTCAGTCCGAGGAAAACCGCTATCATCACATAAGCCAGAGGCGAAACGAAAAGCGATTTCAACTCTCTTTTGAATATGAAATATGTTTTACTCATCAATCTGCGCCTCCTCACAGGTCAGTTTGAGGAACACATCTTCAAGGCTGAGCCCCTGATGTGATAGTTCAAGCATCGTCCATCCCCTGTCTACTGCAAGCCTGAACAGGTCTGCCCTGATATCTTTTCCCCTGCTGCTGGAAACAGATGCTTTAACACTCCCGCCTACAGACTGAAGAAGAGTTGATTTGGCAACATTTCCCATCCCGTTCAATGCACTGATTACGTCTTCTTCGCCTGCATCCTGAAACTCGACAGTCAGTAATTCCTCGCCCTGAATCCTGGAAGACAAATCCTGTTGCGTGTCTACGGCAACAACTTTGCCTTCGTTAAGGATTACAACCCTGTCACATGTTGCACTTACTTCCGGCAGGATGTGTGAACTTAGAATTATCGTGTGCTCTTTCGCGAGATTTTTTATTAAATTCCTTATTTCAATTATCTGGTGCGGATCGAGTCCGACAGTCGGCTCATCGAGAACAAGTACATCGGGATTGTGAATAAGCGCCTGCGCAAGCCCCACTCTTTGCCTGTAACCTTTTGATAAATTCTCAATCAGCCTCGGGGCAACTGTCTCAAGACTTATCATTTCAATGACACTGCTGATTCTTTCTTTTCTTTGCGAGCGAGGCACTCCCTTGATTTCAGCCGTGAACTGGAGATAGGACTTCACAGACATATCCCCGTAAAGAGGAGGGTTTTCGGGAAGATAACCTATCTGTTTTTTCACTGCCAGAGGCGCTTCGTTTATATTCCTGCCGTCTATCGTTACAACACCCTCGGAGGCAGGAAGATATCCTGTCATTATCCTCATAAGAGTTGTTTTTCCCGCCCCGTTCGGTCCCAGCAGCCCGAGCACCTCGCCTTTCTCGAGTCTGAACGAAACATCCGTCACCGCCCGGAGACTGCCATACCGCTTAGAGACGTTTTTTACCTCTATCATGGCTTCCCCCCAATTAAGCAAAACAAAATATCTCTTTTTTCAAAAAGCTTTTTATTCATCGCGAAGATGAATTATATTTATGCTCGTTTGTGTTTTCAAGTTGCTTCAACTTTAAACAGACAAATACACTCTTTTATTGTTCCATTTCGAGTGATTATGTAAAATTTGAAACTTAAACTCATTATAATTGTCAAAGTAGGCAAGAAGGCGGAACGCGAGGTTAACCAGATGAGAACAAGAAGACTGATATGCATGATTCTGATAATTTTATTCTGCGCGGGCGGATTCTACGTTGCGGTTCACCTTGGAGAACTCCATTATAAAAAGCCCAAACATCAGATGAACCTTATCAATACCCTGCCTTTTATGGAGAAATGGTTTCCCAGAGATGAAGTGCAAAAAGCGCTTGAAAGTGAAAGCCTGCCCGAAACCGAGGAGCAAATCGACCCGTTCTTAAACCCTGATTTTGATCCCTACGACAATGTCGCGATTCAGGATAACAACGTCACAAACGCGAGTACTTTCGAGAAAAAAGAAGCCTGTGACATCTCCGAGGAATTCAGTTGCAGCATAGTTGACGACAGCGATTATTCAGAAATCTTCGGCATAGCAATAGGCGCATACGGAATTATTGGTTACCTGATCATGATACTATTCTGTTTGATCCATCTTGTAAGATGGCGTGAAAAATCAGACTTTTTCGCTTTCCTGGTTTACTGCGGGTCATGGATCGGGTTCATTTTTTCAATTTACCTGACAATTCTTGAAGCTTTTTATATCCACAGCTATTGCCCGTACTGCCTTGTCTCGGCTGCACTGATGACACTCACTTTTATATGCGCAATAGTGGGTTTCGGCATCGAGCCGCCGGCAATGTTTTTCAAATGCGAGATATTTCCAACCTCGCTGCTGCGGCTTTTCAGGGCAAAAAAATGAGATAAGCAACCCTTTTCAGAGTTGAGTATTATATTCATAATATGATATTTACTTGATTTTTACCGTTCACATACACAAAATTTGTTTAATACTTGAATTGGTCGAGGTAATCATAGTGTCAGATTTTCACGGCAGTTTTATTCTTGTACTGCACACTCATCTCCCCTGGGTTCTTTACCATGAAGAGCTTCAGGAAAACTGGCTGTTCGAGGCAGCCGCTGAAACATATGTCCCGATCATAAACATGCTGAACAATCTCGTTGACGAAGGGATTTCTCCGAAGATTACTCTGACCGTTTCTCCAGTCCTCATCGAACAGCTTTCAAACGAGCATTTCAAAGAAAGATTTATAAAATATTGCGAACAGAAGCTGGATTATGCCCGCCAGGATTACAAAGATTTCGAAGACGGGAACGAAAAACATCTCGCATACCTGGCAACACTCTGGGAAAAATTCTATTCAAAAACGAAAAGTTACTTCTCGGAAAAATACAATGAAGACCTGGTTGGAGCGCTCAAGGCGCTTCAGGATGGCGGCCACATCGAGCTTATGACATGCGGCGCGACTCACGCTTTTTACCCGGCGGCATGTGAAGACACCTCTATACAGGCCCAGGTGCAGACAGCGAGAGAGGTACACTTAAACCGCTTCGGGAAACAACCAAAGGGAATGTGGCTGCCTGAATGCGGATACCGGCCCGCCTGCAAATGGGCACCTCCTTTCGGTTCGAAAACAGGAGAGATTCCTTACGACAGAAAAGGAGTGGAAGAATTCCTGAGCGAAGCGGACCTGGGCTATTTCGTTATAGATAATCACCAGATGATAAAAGCGCATCCCGCTGATTATCACAAGAATCCCTACCTTGCCCACTGGGTTCGCGGCGCGCAACAGCCGAAAGAGCCTGTCGCCGTTCTGGCAAGAGATATCCCTCTCTCATTACAGGTCTGGCGGCATGAGATAGGCTATCCCGGCGACGGCGATTACCTTGATTTTCACAAAACGCGATGGCCGGGCCGGTTGAGATACTGGAAAATCACCCATAATAAAGCCGACATGGCTTTCAAGGATTATTATTACCCCGACGATGCTATAAACGAAAAAGTCATTGAACATGCGGGTAACTATAAATACCACATTGCCGGAACTCTTAAAAATCACTTTGAACAATCCGGCGGAAACGCCTCGATGGTGATGACGGCTTTTGACACCGAGCTTTACGGGCACTGGTGGTTCGAAGGCCCGCTTTTCCTTTACCACGTAATTAAATGGGTGAATTCGGACCCGAATATCAGAACTGAAACATGCTCGGAGTATCTCGAACGCAAGCCTCCCTGCGGAGATGTATTTCTGCCGGAATCATCCTGGGGCGCAAACTACGATACATCGACATGGATCAATGAAGAAGTCTCCTGGGTTCTCGATAAAGAATATGATGTCGAAAGAGACATGCAGGCGCTGGCAAGACAGTTTTTTTACACACAGGATGAAGAACTGATCAAGATTCTGAAGCAGTGTTCAAGAGAAACCATGCTGCTGCTGTCATCGGACTGGAAATTCATGATCAAAAACTGGAGCGCGCGGGACCACGCGGAGCGGCGGGTCATGTGTCACCACAACGACTTCAAGCGACTGGCGAAAATGGCGCGTGATTACGGCGAGGGAAGAATTGTTGCTGAAAGCGAATGGATATTTCTCGGAGACTGCATGGCACGGGACAGATTGTTCGAGAAAATAGATTTCAAATGGTTTGCAAACCCTTCGGTTCCCGCAATGAAATGCGATTGAGCATCAGGCGGGCTGAAGCATGTAATCTTTGATTTTTGTTTCGGATTTTCAATCGCTCATGAAATAAATTCAATTTCATGTTCCACTGCGGCACTGAAAATCGGATATTATATAAAGTATAAATGAGATTATGAGTACTGTTAGAGTAGTACATACATCAAATATCAATCTCGGGAGGCGTTTTCCTAACCTGGAAAGCGATGCTGAGATTATGCGCGTTGGAGATGTTATCAATGTCTTCAACCAGCTTATCGACTTCGTTATCAAGAAAAAAATCCACATCGTGATGATAGCCGGGGGGCTTTTCGACAAAATGCACCCCAACCGGGAAACCGTTTCAGTCGTTTTGTCCGCTTTCGGTAAAATCCATTCCGCGCTGCCGCAGACAAGAATCGTTCTTACTCCGGGCCCGGAAGAACTGATTATCAAAAAAGGCGGGGAAAGCGATTGCAATCTATCTCTGTTCGATCATCTTTCTTATGTAAAAGTGATTGGAACCAACGATACTCCGGATAAAGTGGAGCTCGAATTCGAGGGACAGAAGATAGTCGTTTCTTCCGTGCAGTCTTCTTTTTTCTTCGATAGCAATTTCAAGAAAAGAAGAATTCCGGCGCCGAAAGAACGTGTTGGATTATTCCTGTTATGCAGCTATTCGAGAAGACAGGATTTGCTTTACATCGACAATGAGCTTTTAAGCTCACGCATATTACAGCCGCTGAAGGAAAGAGGCTACAGTTACGTGGCTCTCGGGCAAAAAAACAAGCTGGACCTGCTCGAGGTCGGGGAATTCACGGCGCTCTATCCCGGAAGCCTCGAAAGGTTCAACTTCGACAGCGACAGGGAGAGAAAATGCTTCGTCGTTTTTGAAATCGTGGACGGCGTTGTTCAGCCACCGGATACAATAAGGACTTCGGCAAGAGCGCTGGAATATGTTAATCTGACATGTTCCGCAAGCGACAAAAACATTGAAGACAGTCTTAAAGACCTCCTGAAAAGAGGGAACAGAGAGAAAATACTTTATGCCACCCTGAACGGGCAGCTTTCCCTGGAAGGGTTCAACTCGTTTAAGTCGAGCGAGATTCTGAATGAACTTAAAGAGAACTTCGCATTCGTACACATAGACAACAGATTGTCCCTGGTGGATGAAAACGAAGGCTATAACTTCGATGCTTTGAAAGTGCGCCCTCCGATTGAAGAATTCAAAAATTACGTCCGAAAAGAAATCGATAACGCAAAAAAACAAAAGCGTCACGACGAGGCGAAACTGCTTGAAGAATTGTCGTTAATGGGCATAAGGGAGATTGAAGAAGGCCTGTGATAATCAACGGTCTTAAAGCAAACCAGTTCATGCGTTTCGAGCAGTTTGAATTAAAAGAACTGCCGGACCAGGGTATTATTGGAATTTTCGGCGACAATGAATGCGGAAAATCCACTTTCGGCGAACTTATTTGCTTCTGCCTGTTCGGAAAAACCCCTAAATCCCACTCCGGCGAACCCGGGAAAATAATACGCTGGGGCCAGGATACATGCACCACGGAAATCAATGTAACAATCGGTAAAAATACTTTCAGAATCATGCGTCGCATTTCCGCCGACGGCACCAGAGACGGAAGAATGATCATGGCGTCGGATAACACCGTCATAGCATCATCCTATGATGATATCGAACAGGCGGTTGTGGAAAGACTCGGATTTTCATTTAAAGAATTTCGATATTCGATGTTCATCGCCCAGAAAGAACTGGACATTATCCTCCGGAGCGAGGAGGATAGAAAACTCGTTCTAAACAACATGCTGGGCGTAGGCTTCATGGAGAAAATCGCCGCAAAAGTTGCCGGCAGAAGAACTAAAAAGGAACAGGATGTCTCGCTGATCCACAGCAGGCTCGACGATAAGATCGAGATAATGGAAGTCTACGAAGCCCGTGAAAGAGACATGAGCAGGCTCGACAAACAGTTTGATGAAACCAACGGTCAGCTCATCCGCGTTCTGAGAGAACGTGACGTTACAAAATCCACGATATCAATGCTGGAAGACATACGTAGAAAATCCGAACAGTTCGAGGTTCTTAATGTAAGAATCAGCAACAGAAGAGAACAATTAAAACAAATTGAAACCGATTGCAGCAACCTCATGCGGGATTCGGACAGAATCCCTTCGCTCAAAAGAGAGAACGATGAAAAATCCGCTCTGATAGAAGACCTCAACGAGAATCGGCTTTCTGAAATACGCGACAGATTCAAAAAACTCGACGAATATCGCGACCTGAACCTGAAAAGAGATCAGATAGCGTCACAGCTCGATCTCAAAGAATCGGCTTTGAGTGACATAACAGATAAACTCGACCGGATAAACGGCATCGAAGAGCAGATTCGCGAGCTAGACGCGACCAGATCGTCGATTGATTTTTTCATTCAATCTTTCTCGGGAGAAGACAGGTTCCAGAAAATGAGCTCACGGCTTGTGAAAGACATTGAGCTTATTGAAACGGAAATCCACAGATCCCGCGAATCGACTGAATCAGACCTGAATAAAACAATTGAGCAGGAAGAATCTTTTAAAAATCAGTTAAAGAAAATTCAGAAACAGATTGAAGCAGCGACTATAGATAACATTGATCCCGATCGTTTGATGAGGCTCCAGAAGTCGGACAGGGCAAATTCACGTGTCCGGGATATTTCGTTCGGATTCGGCGCGGCCTGTCTTATCGCCGGGGTTGTTCTCACTCTTGTAACAGGGAACACCATTCTCCTTTCGATCCTGCTTGGCATCATCCCTGCAATTGCTGTTGCAATAGCTTTTCAGTCAAGGATAAGGCATGTCAGAGCAGACCTCGAAGAGATGCAAAGGCAATCATACGCATACAATATAACCCAGCGCGGAGTGCTGGAACTGCGCGACACGATAGATGACGTGGAAAAACGGCTCGATGAGCTTAAAGAAAGACACAGCAATCTGAAATCCACGATCGATAAATTCGAAAAGATGAGTTTTTCAAGTTTTCCCGATATAGAAAAATCCATTGAATTTTTGCGTTCAGGTGAAATTGCGGAGTTGGAGCGGGCTAATGGACTGATGATGGATGTCCTCGACCGCTACAGTGATTTGAGAAGCCTTGTCGATGACACAAAATCTTTTGAAGAAATTCTGAAGATAGATCCTGAAGAGATTCTCGGCGAGAAAGAACAGGAACGCGAGAAGCTTGAAAACGAAATCAATCGATTGAGAGAAAAGGTCGTTCCGAAAGATCAGTTATCGGAACAATCGGAAACTCTCCTCAGAAGCATATCTTCGGTAAGAACCGAAATTGCAAAACTCGATCATGAGATGAACTCGCTCGGGGTTACGGACGAAGATGAGCCACGGATCAAACTCGAAGAGAAAGAAGTTATGCTCGAAATCGAGCAGCTCGGCAGGGAAATAGAACATAACAACCACGAAATCAGGCGCATCGAAGCCCAAACCAACGAAGCTTCCGATCTTGAGGAACGCCGAAGAACCATTATTCACGAGATTGATGAAGATCTTATTAAATTCTACGAATTGAAAGAAGCTACTCACGATATAGATTGCAGCAGTGAGAGATTTGAGAATCTCAAGTCGCGATTAACGGAACTTGAAGAAGAAGCACTCGAAATCAGAGGCGAAATCAAAGAGATAGAAGCTGAGAAACGAGTGGTACAGAAAGACCTGGATAAAATCCCGGACATCAGGGACGATGTGGATGCGATAAAATCAGAGATCAGCGAAAAAGAAACAAGCCTTCTCAAGCTTCGCGAACTGGAACACATTTTCATTCAAACCGGTCTGGACATCAAGAAAAGGCTGGTTCCCCAGATTGAATCGTACTTCGGCTGGGTTTTACCAAAAATGACGCGCGGCAGATACCATAAGGTTAAGCTGAACGATAATTTTGACATTCAAATATATTCCGACGAAAACAACGGCTACGTCGACATCGACGCTCTGAGCGGGGGAACCGTGGATCAGCTTCTTATATCCCTGAGACTCGCTTTCGCGCGCGCGGCTACCGCTCAGTCGGAATCAACCAGACAGTTTTTATTCCTCGATGAACCTTTCAGTTCATTCGACGAATCACGCAGGGTTCTGTTCTTCAAACTACTCGAAACTCTTAAATCGAATTTTCAGCAGATATTTCTCATATCGCATCTGCCGGAACTCGAAGATTATGTAGACCACTATATTCAGGTTGATCTTTCAACGGAACAGCCTGTAGTCACCAGCTGGATTTAAACCCGCATTTATTTCGCAGATATTAAATATTTCTTTTTTTAACCGCAATAATCGTTAAAATAAATACCATGATTCATCTATCGGGAGCTTGCTCATGAAAAAAATATTATTGTTTGCATTCATATTGTTGTCTCTGGCTGAACTATCCTGCGCTCAAACCGTTATTGTGTATGGTGAAAACGCAACACCCGGGGAAAAACATGCAGCGCAGGAACTCTACAAAGACATCGACAACGCCTGCGGTCAGAAATCCATACTGATCAACTATACGCAGGGAAGACTTCCTATTGGAGAAAAATTTGTTTTTATAGGCACGAAAGAATCGAATCCTTTTATAAAAGATTTAGCCGGATCAGGAAAAATCAATGTATCATCGGAAGACCCGGGGCCGGAAGCATTCATCCTCCAGTCCATCGATGGATACCCTGAAGAATCCACCAAATCACTGGTTATTGCCGGAAGCGACGAGCGTGGAACCCTGTATGGAACATACGAATTTTCAAGAAGGCATCTCGGAATTGACCCTTATGAATACTGGACGGGGAAAAGGCCGCCTGAATGCGCCGGTTTTGAAATCCCGGACATCTCATTAAGAGAACAGCCGCCGGTTTTTCCATTAAGGGGATATTTTGATAATGACAGCGACATGATCGCGAACTGGAAAGGCGAAAAGCTCATCATCGAGTTCGACACATGGAAAGAAATAATCGATTCGTTAGCCAGGCTGAGATATAACTATATAGACCTGCATGACACGCTCGGTCGTGCGGAATTCTGGACATATCCGTTTTATAAAGACATGACCGACTATCACACCGACCTCGACCTTATCGATAAAATTATCGATTATGCCCACAGCAAGGGAATGCTGGTCCAGATCCCAATGTATCTCGGCTGGGAATTTTATCACCTGCCGATCGAAAAGCTCTGCCTCAGCAGATATCACGATGACTGGATGGCCGTCTACGAGTATTACATGACGCAAACCCCGCTGGGCAAAGCCGACCTGTTCCTGCAAAGGCCGCGCGATCCATGGAAAGACAAAGGCTATAAATGCCAGGAGGAAATCGACGCGGGTATCCAGCCCGGTCCGCTCATGACGGAGATGTTCAACGGGCTTGCCAGAATTGTGAAAAAACACAGGCCGGACGGAATAGTCATATGCGACCTGTGGGCGGAAGGCAGACAGATGTGGGACTCCGGCACGTTCGACCCAGACAAACAGATTCAGATGCTCTGGGCGGACGGGGGGTACGCGAACTACTCCAAGTGGATCGAGGATAAAAAAGGCCACGATTTCGGAATCTATATCCACGCCGGATATTTCCTCAATCACGTAATACAGGATCCTTATCCCGGCCTGATTAAAGAAGCCACTCTCGACGCGATAGATCATGACATGACAAACAACTATTTTGTCAACGGACAGGACTTCAAGCATTTCATCCTGAACCTCGAAGCCTGCGCCAGGTCTTCATGGAATCCAGATTCTTTTGACCCTGAAGCGTTCTATCTGGAATGGACGGGAAGGTATTTTGGGGAAAAAGCAGCCGCCACCATAGTGGAAAGCCTCAAAGCGCTCCACAGATCGACCAAACCGGTAGGCGGGTTCACCAGAATCATGACGCGAACGGTAGAAATGGTTGACAACCTTCGATATCTTAAACCTGTAAGCCCCGATCTCGAAGCGATTGAAGCCACAATGGAAGAAGCCAAAATCTCATTATCACTCGCAGAGGAAGCGGAAGCACTGGTTCCGCCTGAATCGGCTCTCGCGTTCGACGATCAGATTCTTTTTCCGGCGAAAATCATGGTCGAGAACATAAAGCTCAATTACGTCATTGCAAAAACAACGCAGGCACTGATTGACAGGAATGATAAAGAACTCACTCTGGAACAACGCAAAGCTGCTAAAGCGGAACTGAAAAAATGGAAATCCATATCTGTTCAACAACTGATTGCTTTAAGAAAGATGCTTGAAGAAGGATCGAAATGGGATAAGTGGGAAGGCTGGACGCATCCGGACAACTTCAGGTGTATCAAACCGCCACCGGACATTGAAGATCTGGAAAGAATTGTCCGTTCCCTTCAATAATCTGCAATTGTTTTTAAGCGTTCTTGAAATTCAATATATGAGCGGTGTCATAATGGCTGAATACACTCATCAGAAACCGGGCGAGAAAATCGAGAGCATCGCGGGCCACTACGAGATAGAAAAGGAAGAGCGGCTGAGATATAAAGGACGTGAAGTCCTGGTGGTTCTTGGATTCGCGATTATCGACAAATCATGTTGCGGCGAAGGCGGATGCAGATTCGCACAGGTTCCGGGATACATTACCTCGTGGAAATCAAAACAGGATCAGGACGGCTTTTATATATCCGAAGTTGAAAGAATCAACGACGAAACAGAAAAAAAAGATATTCATGAAGAAATTGACAGGATCGCCTCGTACTGCCAGATAAGCTTTCTGTGAGCTCATGCTCTGTCGGATTCAACCCAGACATTTTTGTCCCCGAATATCCTTCTGGCAAGCCTTATGAATTCGGGGGAATACCTCACTTCGTTACCCTTCATAAGGAACTGGCGGGCGTTTCCGTTATCATCCAGATGCACGATTACATCGCATCCGCCCCTGTGAGCCATAAGCAGCCTTTTCAGTTCCCTTATAAGCTCATGCCCCTTATCCGATTCATCCGCTGTGATCCGGAAATGGACCCGGCGCCTGACCGGTTCGGAGCCGGCGCCTTTCTGCGGGCCGTTCAAGCCCTCGATCTTCTCGCATATAACCCTGTACTCCGGCGTGGTCGATCCGTCCGGGTTATCCACCTGCTTGACCCATACCCGCCCTGTAACAGCAACAATACTATCCGTTTTTAATATATTTGAGTGTCTGCTCAATTCTTTTGGTTTCACGGAAACCAGTGTTTTCCCTGTGAAATCTTCAACTTCCATGAATGCCATCGTATCACCGGTCTTGATAACAAAAGTCCTGATATCCGAGATAATACCTGCTATTGTGACCTTCTTTTTTTCGACCGGATCAATCTCTTCAATACCGGCAGCAGTGCAATCGGCTCTTTTTTCAATCCATTCCCTGTACGGATCGAGCGGATGATGTGAAAGGTATAACCCGAGCAACTCTTTCTCATCAATAAGCAACTGTTCAGTATCCATCTCCTCGATGTCGGGAAGAGACGGTTCAAAACTGGTTTCGATGACATCCATGCAGTCGAACAGTCCGGTCTGTCCCGATTCCCTGTCCTTCTGAGCAGCGCGCCCGAGGTCCATCGCCTGGTCCAGTACCGCCATTTTCTGCGCCCTGTTCCCGGGCAAAGAATCAAAAGCGCCCGACCTTATGAGAGACTCGATAGCTTTGACATTTACAACCCGCAAATCCACCCTTGTGCAGAATTCGAATATCGATTCATACGCGCCGTTTTTCTCCCGTTCTTCGACGATGTGCTCTATCGCGTTCTCGCCGACATTCTTCACGGCTCCCATGCCGAAGAGTACTCTGTCCCCGTCGGGGGCAAATGTCTTGTACCCCACGTTTATATCCGGCGGCACAACCTCGATTTTCATATCCCTGCATTCTTCGATATATTTGGCCACCTTGGCATTATCGTCCATTACGCTGGTTATAAGCGCTGAAAGGAATTCAATCGGATAGTTTGCTTTGAGATATGCTGTCTGATACGCGATATACGCATAAACCGCGCTGTGGCTTTTATTGAAACCATATCCCGAGAATTTTTCGATCTGAGAAAAAAGATGCTCCCCAAGCTTTTTGTCATGAATCGTGTTTTCCGAGCCTTTGATGAATTCCACTTCCAGTTTTTCCATCTCGGCCTTTTTCTTTTTCGCCATCGCCCGCCGGAGATTATCCGCCCCGGCAAGAGAAAAACCGCCGATCACATTGGACATCCTCATGGCCTGTTCCTGGTAAAGAATAACGCCGTAAGTATCTCTCAGAACCGGCTCGCAAAGCGGGTGCATATAGTCGATTTCATCCCTCTTCATTTTGCGATTATCCATAAAGATATCCACGACGCCGCCCCTCAGCGGGCCGGGCCGGTTAAGCGCATTCAGCGCAATGAGATCCTCTATACAGTCAGGCTGCATCCTGATCTCCAGCTTCTTCGCCATCTCGCCCTCGAACTGGAAAACCCCGTTGCTTTTGCCTTCCTGCAGCAGCTTGAATGTTTTTTTATCATCAAGCGGAATGTTGTCCAGATCGATCTCATCCCCGGTCCTCTTCTTAATCAATTTCAGAGCATCGCACATTACAGTCAGGTTGCGAAGCCCGAGGAAATCCATCTTCAGCAAACCTATCATCTCCAGTTCATCATGCTCGATCTGCGTGACCGGCATATCATCCTTCGGAGATTTACAAATCGGTATATGCTCGATAAGAGGAAATTTCGAAATAACAACACCCGCAGCGTGAGTCGAAGAATTCCTCGCAAGCCCCTCGATGCTTCTTGCAATATCAAGCAGCTTCGTCACTTCGGGATCGTTGTCATACATATATTTCAGTTCCGGCACATGTTTGATAGAATTATCAATAGTCACCTTTTCATCCATCAGCATGAACGGAACCAGCTTCGCGACTTTATCGACTTTCGGGAGCTCTATTCCAAGCACCCTGCCTACGTCTCTAATCGCGCCCCTGGTTTTTTCACGGCCAAAAGTTATTATCATCGCAACTTTATCTTCGCCGTATTTGTTCTTTGCGTACTCTATAACCTCGCCTCTGCGCTCGACACAGAAATCCATATCTATGTCGGGCATGCTTACCCTGTCCGGATTCAGGAATCTTTCAAACAGAAGATCGTATTTAAGAGGATCAACCTGAGTAATTTCAAGCGCGTATGCAACAATGCTGCCAGCCACCGAGCCCCTTCCGGGCCCCACCGGGATACCATTGCTCCTTGCGAACCGAATCAGGTCCCAGACAATGA
>DAOSYA010000055.1:0-18910 GCA_035380865.1 bacterium | reverse complement strand
ATTATCAGCCTTATCACGATTTTTAACCTGCGCTGGTGAGAAATGCAGGCTAAAAAAAACATAAGACGAGATCCTTCACTGCGTTCAGGATGACAAACCTCTGCGATATATTTTTCAACAGCCTCGCAGGCGCGTGATCCGCAAAAAAGAGAACTGCTTCAGATGATGCGGCTTCGGCCGGCTGATACGGCGCGGCGTGTGCTGTTCAGCGCATCTTTCTGAATCCCGCGTCCAGCGGTATTTCGGGCGATGCTCCCGACAGGCGCGAGGTCTGTCTCGACGCCGAGAAGTTGACGTTGCCGGAGAACTGTTTCCCGGTAATGGCAATCTCCGCGGGGTCCGCGTATGACGGGTACATGCCGCAGACGTCTATCGATTGTTCGCAGATGTAGTTGTCGCCGTTGCAGTCGGTGCCTGCGACAATGTAGACGCTGCCCTGGTCGAGCTCGAATATGTTGAAGCTGCCGCCGGAGTAGACGACGGAATCCTGCCCGAGAGTGTCCCAGTTGTCGGGGTCGAGCGCGAGAATGTATATCGTGGAATCGATGCATGACGGGTCGGGCTCCACTGACGGTTCGCCGACCTGCATGGTTACGTTGATCGTTTTGTTTCCGCCGTTCGACTGAATGGAGACGTAGCCGGTGTAGGTTCTGCTGCTCATCCCGGAGCGGTCCACCGATACGGTGAGATCGAATCCGGAGCCGTTGGCGGCGTAGGAGGTTGACATCCAGTTCCCGCCGCTCGACTCGGTGTCCGTGATGCTCGTTATCGAAAGCGTGCTGATGCCGGTGTTGGTGATCAGCACGGTTTTGGAAGTTTCGGAATAGGCGAAATCGAGGGCCGAGCTCGAAACGGCGATTACCGGGCCGGTCGGGTCGTTGACAGTGCCGCCGAGAGATTTCGCTTCACGCACGGCGGAGTAGGCGTTGATCAGCCCCGCGCCGAAAGTCGTGTCCGTGCCTGTGTCGCCGAGGTCGGTTGCGGTCTGGGCGAGCAGGGTCGCGATCTGGTCCGGGGTGATGCTGGAGTAGGCCGCGATCATGAGCGCCGCGACCCCCGCCGCATGCGGTGTCGCCATCGAGGTTCCTTCGTAATACGTGTACGAAGACGTCGTTCCCGAATTGTCGTTCCTGACGGTGCTAAGAACCCCGTCGGATTCACGAACGGTCTGGCTTCCGCCGGGCGCTGAGATGTCCAGCCCGGTTCCCTTGTTCGAGTACGGCGCGTGGTTGGAGTCTCTGTCCACGGCCGCGACCGAGACGGCGTAGTTGCAGATCGCGAGCGGGTTCAGCCCGTTCTCGCTGTATTCGTTGCCCGCCGCGACGAATATGGAAACGCCGAGTGAGTGGAGTTCGTTGAAAAGGCTCTGGTAACTGGCGGGGCAGCCGGTGCCCGGGTCTCCGCCGAGGCTCATGTTGATGACCTTGGCCCGGTTCTGTTCGGCGAGGATCACACCGGATGAGTTCGAAAGCCCGACCGCGTAGCGTATTCCCTGGATGATATCGGTGTCCGTGCCGCCTCCGGCCCCGAGCGCGCGGATCGGCATTATTTTTGTCTCCCATGCGACGCCCGCGACGCCTGTGCTGTTGTTGGATGCGGCGCCGATCGTTCCGGCGACGTGCGTGCCGTGGTAGCCGCTGTGCTGCGGGCTGTAGACCGGGATCGCGCCCGCCATGCATCGCGAGTCGGCGACATCCTCGGGGTTCGAGTCGATGCCGTCGCCGTCGCATGATGAACTCGTGTCGGATATGAAGTCGTAACCGGAAACTATTTTCGAAGCGATGTCTGTGTGAGCGGAGACAATTCCCGTGTCGATGACCGCCACGATCACGTCGGCGCTCCCGGTGGTGATGTCCCACGCCTGCGGCAGGTTTATCAGCTCATAATGCCACTGGCTGCTGTACATCGTGTCGTTGGGAGTGGTGGAAAGCGATTTCACTTTCCCGTTGAGTTCGACGTACTTCACAGAATCGGAGTTGTTGAGGGCGAGGCATTTTTCACGAGTGATATCGAGCGCGGCCTGTTCGTCGAGGCCGTCGATGTCGATTGCCAGGAGCGACGGGCCGCCGTTCCCGTCCTGTTTTACGGTGAGCCCGTTTTCGGCGGCGAAGTCCGCGGGTTGTATATTATCGAATTCGGCGATGAGTTCTCCGGGCGAGAAATTGATCGCCGCGCAGTAGGAAGATTCGCCCTTGTTGCCGAACGCCACGTAGCGGCCTGTGTCGCGCGCGGATGCGGGTTGAATCTCGATCGGCGCGTCGAGCGTGTTGTCCGATGTAGTCGCGCCGGCCCGCGCCGCCTCTGCGGGAACGCTTATGGCGCCCTGAGCGCCGCCTTCGCTTTCGGTAGCGCCGAAGCAGGTTATCACTTTGCTGTCGGTATCGGTTCCGC
Source organism: bacterium (assembly GCA_035380865.1). Taxonomy (GTDB): domain Bacteria; phylum UBP15; class UBA6099; order UBA6099; family UBA6099; genus DAOSYA01. The sequence goes on along the minus strand of DAOSYA010000055.1, from coordinate 16,519 downwards.
CTTTGCCGTCGTTGACCGTGATTGAAACAGTGAACTGGCCTGCCTGCGTCGTAGAGAAGGAATAAACGGAGGCGCTGACCATGGTCAGGGTTCCGCCCGTCGCCGACCAGTTGTATGAGAGAGGATCCCCGTTCGCGTCGCTCGCGGTTACGGAAAGGGAAGACAGTTCATTAATGAGTAAGGTGGTTTTGGAGGCGGTGAAAGAAGATATCTGCGGCTGAACGTTGACGCCGGTCGCAGTGGTGCCGCCGCCGCCGCCGCATCCGTTGAAAGCCAGAGACATTACTAAAAGAATCGCAATTCCTGCAAATCGAGCGAATTTCATGGGAAAGCCTCCATAAGTTGGTTACTGAACGATGATACAACAAATAAGGAATTATGAAAAGTGCCGGCGAGTGCGGGAGGGTTTTTCACCGGGTTGTCTTTTTTTGTCGTTTATACCATTTTTCCGTGAATGGCCGGTGAACGGGTCAAATCTGACGCCCTGGAACGGCTTGATGCTGGTGAGCCTGACGAACATGTCGTGGGCGTCTGGGGGAGAGACTGAGCGCACCTCGCGGATGGCGGGCATGATGAACATCATGGCGAGCCCTCTGAGAGCGGCGGAAATGAGAAAGATGTATTCGAGCGAAGAGAAGAAAATGATGTGCATGGCGCCGGTGTTGATGCTGCTCGGAGCGTGGATGCTGAGAAATGCGCCGAGCAGAGAGCCGAGGCAGATACCGGTGCTGTTGAAGAAGTTCAGGTACGCGGCGCAGCGCGCGCGTTTCGCGGGCGTCACGGCGTCGAATATGAAATTGTTGACGGCGATCATCCAGCCCGCCCAGCAGATTCCGGAAAACACCTGGATGACGACGATGTAGAAAAAGTTTCTCGACATGAACCAGAGAATGGGGATCACGGGCATGATGAGCCCGGTGATGAGCAGGACGATACGGTTGCCGTACCGGTCGGATATCGGGCCCCATCTCCTCATGGTTATGAACTGGACCGCGATGAAGATGCCCTGCGCGACAGTGTACTGTAAATAAGAGAACTCCAGATCCCTGAGCATGTAGACCGCGAAATACGGTGCGGCTGTGTAGACCGCCAGGTTCATCAGCGAGATCAGGAACACGAAATGGGCGAAGTTGGATTTCGGGCTGCGTTTCAGGAATTCCCAGAAGCTGAAGTAGGCGTTGTGGTTTTTCCGGTAAGGGGCTTCAAAGTGCCGGGATGTCGAATACACCGATCCCAGCCTGCTGACGAATGCAAGAATGATGATCAGGGAAAACCCGGCGGATACGGAATCGATGTTCTTGAAATACTGGAGAATCAGGCCGCCGATTACTATCGCCGTGAATGAAACGAGCTGCGAAGTGCCGTTCCGTTTTCCGAAATACTCGCCCCGGTTCGCCTTTGAAGTGAGGTCGCCCATGAGGCTGTTCCACGGCGGAAGCGTCATGCCGTTGAAAGCGTAGTAAAGAATGCCGATGATAATCATCGCCCACGGAGTGAGCTTACCGGTGATAGTTCCGTAAGCGATTGCGAACAGGCAGAGCGATTGCAGCGAAGATGAAGCTACAATTATCCGTTTTCTTACTAGCAGCCGTTCCACAAGAAGCAGTGATACAAATTGTGAAAGCGCGACGAACAGTTGAGGCGCGGCAGAGAAAATGCCTACCTGGAGAGTGCTGGCGCCGATGAAGATCAGGAGGGGAATGAAGTATGTTTCAGCAAACCCGACCATAGAAGCATAATAGCCCGCATCCCATACGCTGTAGCGCAGGCTGCGGGCGATTTTATCTTCCGGCAAGCCCGTTTTCTGAGGCGGCTCCTCCGGTTTTGAAATCGGCTGCTCGGCCAACTCCCCATCGATCCCAGCATTACTTAATATCAACTATAGTGTAGGCTGTATAAAATTAAAAAAAAGATAGTTTGGAAAAAATATATTCGATTGGTTCGGGCGAAGCGTTGGAACCTGTTTTTTCCGATACCGATACCTGTCGCCGGTGTTTTGAAGTAAGATAAATAATTATGAAAAACGTACTTGTTCACCTGTCGAGATTCATGCTTGTGCTGGCGGTTGCTTTTGCGTGTGCGGATTTTTATCATCCGGCTGAAATATACGGGGTAAGGCCGTTGCTGCTGACGGCGCTCGCGCTCGCCGTGCTGTGGTTTTCCTACGCGGCGATGCAATGGCTGTATATGCCGGGCGACACCGCGATGAGGGTTGCGAAAGTGCTGATTCCGGCAGCGGGTGTATGCGCGTTTCTGTTTTATCTTTCAACGGGTGTTTACTCGGAAAGTGTTGCCGGGAAAGCCGTGATCACGCTATCCGCGCTTCATAGATCGTTATTGCTGAAAGCGCTGGCGGACGGCGGGGTGTGGACGGCGCTTATATGCGTGGTGCCTATAGCGTTTGTGATGGAACTGATCCTGAAACAGGGCAGGGGCAGGCTGATCCTATCCGTGTCGGAACTGGCGGGGTTCGCCGCGCTGATTGTGCTGATGTATCTAAGCTCCTGCCAGGGCGGGCCTCTTTCCGGATGCGGGGGAGTGCCCGGAGATGAAGTGATGTCGAGGATTCACAGGGAGCCGGGACTGGAGAATGCGAGGCCGGTGGATTTCGTGCTGGATCAACGGCGCAATTATGCGGTGATCTCGCTCAGGGGGCAGAAGAAGGGCGGGCCGGCGGTTGCGCGTGTCAGGCTGGATAAACCTGCGGTTATAGACATCGCGAGGGCGGTTCCCGACTATAAGTACAGCGAGCGGCCTTCGACGTGCGACCGGATGGTTATAGACAGGCAGAAGGGGCGCGCTGTTTCGATCCTCTCGACGCAGAGGCGAAACGCGGTGGTTTTCTGGGATTATTCCGGCAAAGAAATATACATGAGTAGAATAATCGATCTCGATGCGAGGCCGGTCAACCTGCAGTTCGATGAAGAAAAAAGGCTGCTGTATGTTTTCTTCGGACTGCTCTCGGATACCGGCGCGTATGTTTACAGTCTCGATGATTACAGGCGGGTAGAGGTGATGCCCCGCTGGAAAGATTTTAACTGGCTGCAGGGATACAGGATCGGCAGGTGCCGCGAGGAATATCATACGGACAGGGATTTCGGGTGGCCGGTGTATCGGGACCGGAGCCTGGAAGGCACGGATACTGTGTGGAGAGCGACATCCTGTGGCGTTTACCGGTCGTCTGAAGCGGCTCCCGAAGCGAAATAAGCATCGAGATCAATGCTGATGACTCCGAAAAGAGAAGCGAGATAGAGGTGCCTCCCGTCGGGTGAAAGACTGATTGTTGTGACCCGGTTTCCCACGTAATCGCTTCGCACAATTTTGCCGGAACCCAGATCCGCAACGATGAATTCGCCGTTATAATAACCCGCCGTGTATATGTAGTTTCTTTGCGGATCGATCTCGATGGCTCTGCCGCATCGCTGCCCGGGCAGAATCCGGGCGACCGCTGATTTCTCGATATCTATTTCGTAGATCCTGCGCTGGAAAAAGCTCGATGTATAGGCGGTATTGTTCAGCGGGTGTGCTTTTATGGCGGGACCGGTATCAGGAACCGTTATCAAAGACATGTCTCTGAACGACATCGGATTAATCTGGATAACGGCGGCATTCCCCGCCCTGTCGGCAGGCCCGGCGACAGCGATTAGCGAACCTGTCAGGTGGTGGGCATCGAAATCCCAGCCGCCGGCGCGGAGTGAGTTCGGGCGTGACAGCGTATACTGGATTCCGTTGCCGAGTTCCTGTTTGCGGGGATCATATCCGGCGAGGCCGGGCTGGTCCGTGTAATTGATATAGAAGTAGCCGTTGAGAAACACGGCTTTGTTGGCGCAACGTCCCCAGCCTGTTTTGATTGATTTGTTTGTAACAGGGGTATCGTCTTCCGTAGAGAATGCGAGCAGCCTGTCGGACTCGGGGTCGATTGCGTAGAGCAGGTTGTTATCCGTGTCGAAGCTCAGTGAATGAATGTTTGCATAATCGAGAGAGGTTGATTTTATTTTATTGCCCTGCAGGTCGATCGAGGCGACGGTTCCCGAGCGGCCTCCCGCGATGAACAATTTCGATCCGTCGGGGTGGGGAAGGATGTCTGTGATTTCGACCGCGCGAGGCTGTTTGAATTCGTCTGTCGGGAAAATGACCTCGACGCCGGGTTTCGATAGAAAGGTTGTGTCCCTGTTGACCGGGAAAAAGTTCATATAGTGGAGTGCCGTGAACGTGACGAGGAAGCAGAAGAAAAGATTGCGGGCGAAGAGCCGTGGGCGTCCCCTGAGAGCGGCGACAAGTGAAGTGACGTATGGAAGAATTATTGCCGCGAATTCAATAGAGCTGAAGCCGGCGCCTGCGCGGAAACAGTACTGGGCCGTAAGGATGGCGCCGATGCCGGCGACGAGACCGAACGGAACCCATCGCCGGTTTCTGGCGACCTGTGACGTGAACACGAAAAAGCCGATCACCAGCCATATTGCGAACAATGGTGATTCTCTTAAAAACATCCAGAGTTGTTCCGGGAATCGAGTCCACCAGTAAGGAAGCCAGTGGAACGATACCGGGAGATCTTTCATAAGGGACAGTTGTACCGGTAGAACCGTTGCGGCAAAAAGGGATATGAATTCAAGCAACAGTCCGAAAAAGAGAGGCGCTTTATAGAGCCTGGTGTAAATAAACCTGGAAAGCAGGACGGCGACCGCTGCCGGAACCAGGAAGCCGATTTCATCGGACAGTGAGATTGCGCCCTCGACCCGGAGGAAAGCGACCCGCGCGCATGCGAACGCGCACGCCACGAAGAACAGCGCATCGGTGCTAAGGTAGATCAGACGCCATGCCCACCTCAGATTGCGCTCCACCGGCTCAACCTGAGCGAGCATGTTTACCCCTGCCTGTTTTTCCTCTGAAGCCATAATTCTCTGTTTTTTCGTCTTTCAAGATAATGCGATGCAGACAATATTATATTACCGCATTGCCTTCGTCTCAATGGGCAATGAATGTTGTTTATTCAGGGTGATCCGGCGTTACTCGCCTTCGTAAGGTCCAAACTCGACTTCACCGTCGTATTCTCTGAAGGTAGCGAAATCAAGTGGATCCTGTGCCAGCCAGGATGCATTTTTGATACATATCTTTGTTCCCGGCAGCACTTTGTTTTTGACATGAACCTTGAGGCCCGAGCTTCTCAGCCTCACAAGTTTTTCTTCGAGGTCTTCCTTTTTTTCCTTGAACGCCCTGAGTTTTGACATCAGGGCGAACCGCTCTCGCGACATCAAAAGCACACGCTGTTCAAGATCGTCGCTGATTTCGCCTTTAACCTGCTTTTTCTTTTGTGCGGATTCAATGGACTTGGATTGTTTTTCCGCGTTCGCCTCGGCTTCGCGTATTTCCTGCTCGATTTTTTGCATTTCTTCCCTGAGCGTTGGGCTGCCGCCGACTTCTAGAATGGTCGCTGTTTGTGTGGATGTGCCGGTCTGGTTGCATCTGATGGTTTTTGAAGCCCGTGTGATGCCGCCCATAATGAAACCTTTTTTCCCTGCAAGCACGACATTGCCCGAACTGCTTACCTTGGAATACATCAGAGATTCATCGACCAGGATATCTCCGTCCGCGTACACGGTTGCTTTGTCGATAAACTTGCAGGTAATATTGCCGCGGCACATTACAAGGGCTTTGTCCTGCCCCACGATGCCCTGTTTGACGGAAAGGTTACCGCCGCATTCGATTGTACACATCTCGACGCAGCCGCCGATTTCTATATCGCCCATAGCTTTTATCGTGAAACCTGAAATAACGTTTCCGCGGACATGGATAGACCCCGTGAAATTAAGGTTGCCTGTCGAATAGTCCACATCACCCGGTATTTCCAGCACCGGGATAATATTAATCTTGTTATCTTTCAGTTTGGGCTGCCCGTCGAGTGCCGCGATAATAAGGTTCGGATCGTCCGGGGATGGTTTTGTATTGAGCCCCATCGGGGAGGGCACGTCTTTTCCCTGGCGCGGGATGATCTGAGTACCGAAGATGGTTTTGCCCGGCACGCCCGGGGTAGCGGGAGTTCTCAGTGCGAGCGGTTCCCCGGCTCGGATTTTCTGGAAAAGATTGAGTTCCTTGAAGTCAACCTCTCCCTCTTCGTTTACGGTTGGTTTTGCGCCGGATTCCCTGTGATCGAAGAAGAACTTGATTTCGCCGTTTTCGCCGTCAACTGCTTTTTCGCCTTCAACTATCACTATTTTTTCGTTGAAGATTTCTTCGTCGATCAGCTTATTGATAACTTCTTTTTTGATGCCGGTTGTGATGTTATTTCTCTGCAAATATCTCAGAATGTCGTCGGTTTCGATCGGCATTCCGCCGAACGGCGGGGAGAGCTTTATCGTCGCCTCGGTTCCGTCTTTGGACACATTGACTTCAAAAGTGCCGTTTCTTAGTTCGCCGACATGCACAAAATCCCTGAACCTAACGGATGACAGCATTTCTTCGATTTTTTCCAGGTCGAGAAAAAAAGCGCTTGCTCCAACTTCTTTTATCTTCTGCATCACGTCTTTCATCTCGGCTTTTTTCCCGCGTCCCATCGGAGGTTCGATTTTCAGGAACAGTTCTGTTTTGTCGTCGGACATTTCGGCCAGTACCCTGCCGTCAATCGGCTCCGGTTGCGCCGGCGCTATGGTTACTAACTCGGTGTTTTCTGAATCGACAGCGTTTTTGATCGCAGCTTCGTCGATCTGGGCCACTTTTTTCCCGTTCACTGCCGCCATTACAATGCCTGTAGCTTTGTTTTTGTCTGAAAAAACTTTCGGGTCGATTAATATTTTTACCCCGTCGTGTTCGAACTTTATTTTTATCAGATCGTTGTTGTTTTCCGGCATATCGTGGCTCCAAGGAGATTTTGCTACTCGTTTTAAGTCAATGTCGTTATTGACAGTAGTTGGTGTATAATATTAAATCATTATTTTATTTACTGTCAATTAATAAGGTAAACGTAGTGGAAAATTATTTGAACAAACGAGAATTGGTGCCGGCGGCTTTAAGGGGTTTTCTGGGGCTTGTCGTCATGTATCTTGTATATCTCGGGCTGATAGGGGAGCCAGGGTTAAGACTGGAAATCGCGATGGCGGTGATGATATCACTGCTGGTTGCCGTGTTTTTGTCGCTGCTGATCCCCGAGCGGTGGGAGCCGGGATCGACATTGTTGTTTTTGATGGATATTTCCGCGCTGTCGGTGATTGTTTTTTATTTTGGAGGGGCCGGCAGTCCTTTCCTTTATGTGATGCCTGTGCTGGTTGTCGATGCAGTGTACAGGTTCAAACTGGTGGTTTCAGGATCTGTCTCGTTTCTGATAACGTCGGGTATAGTTGTGATTTCGATATTTTCGGGGACAGTGTCGCCATATAAGGTTGGAATGATTGCAGCTGTAATGGCTGCGGCATGGTCTGTTTCTGCGCTTGTGTCCCGAACCAGCAATGAGTCAAAGTATAAACTTCTTTTCCTGGAGCAGGAGCACAGAAACGAGGAGCTTGAAGAAAGGATTGATGATTTAGAGAAAAAGCTCCAGGGGATGACGATTGTTGACCCGGATACGGGGTTGAAAAATTTCAGGTATTTCAGGTCAAGGATAGATGAGGAGATAAAAAGAGCCGAGCGTGGAAAATACCCGTTCTCGATAGTGATTATTCAATTGAATGATCTGGACGAATTCAGGGATATATATGACTATAAAGAAACAAAACGAGCGCTGCACAGGATAGGGATCAAGCTTAAAGAAGTGTTCAGGACAACCGATCTCATAGGCAGGCTTCAGGAAAACCAGTTCCTGATAATGCTACCTGAAGCAGAGGGGCGAAAAGCGCTGATTCCCGTGATGAGGTTGAGGAAGGGGCTTGAATCGATGAACTTCGGAACGGACAACAGGTTCAACTTCAATTTCAGCATAGGAGTATCGACATATCCCGAAGACACGAGCGAGATGGGTGGGTTGCTGAATCTTGCCGTAAATGCCGTAGGACGTTCGAAGGAAAAGGGAAGCGGGATGGTGACTCTCGCATCGTCGCTTCAAAGGAAAGGAAACCCCGGTTCCTGATATGGAGTTAAAAACAAAAAGCTATTCTGAATATGTAACAGCTGCATTGTTATTCATGGTGTTCTGGGCGTTATATCTCTTCACCGGAGCGCCGTCGGTGATGCTCGGGGAAACGGCTGCTCTTGCAGTTAATGCGGCTTCTCCGGATTTCATGGCGGTTCCTTTTCACCCGCTTGTAGCGCTTGCCGCGCGGTCGTTCGGTTTTATACCTCTGGATGATCCGGGATTCGCCCTGGTATTGATGTCCGCGGTTTTCGGGTCGCTGGCGGTTGTTGCGCTGTATGTTGCAGGCCGCTCTTTCGGGTTTTCAGGCATGGCTTCGGCGATTGGAGCTTCGGCTTTCGGCCTTTCCAGAACTGTGTGGTTGTATTCGGTCCAGCCACGCGAGCACAGCCTGAGCCTTTTGATTGGAGTAATGCTGTTGTGCGCTGTGGCGCGTGTATGGTCGGGCCGGCGCAAATCGTCTCTCGCGCTCGTTGTCGTAATGATTGTTTCGGTTGCGCATTTTCATCTTTTATATGCGGCGATAGCACCGGTGGCGCTTTTCGCGGTTATTAAAAAACGGGAGCTTTATGCGCGTTTCACGGGAATAATAACATCTGTCGTATTTGTTCTGTTTTCGGTCTACGCCGTTTTCAGCGCTTTCCCCCTGACTACAACCGGGGATATAGTTTTTGACTGGTCGGTGATCGCGGGCGGATTCGGCGGCGGCGCTTCGGGCACGGCATTCCATTCTCAGGTTGTCCTTGCACATCTCGCTTCCTATATAGAAGTTTTGCCGGTCCAGTTTTTCTATATTTTCCTGGTTCTTGCGTTGCTGGGGTTTGCGTTTCTCATGTCGGAGCGGTGGAAGCTCGCGATTGCGCTGGCGTGGATCTGGCTGGCTCAATCGGTGGGCATAGCTTTTATGACGAGGGTGGATGCCGACGCGCTTGGTTTTTCCACCTCCGGGTTCTTCATGGCGGGCACGTATCCGGTTATTGCGCTCCTGATTGCGGCGGGCGCGGACGGAATAATCACACAGGCGGGCGGCGCAAAAAAAGGGTTGGCGGGCCGGCTGGCGGGCCTGGTGATGATCGCGTTTCTTGCCGGGCCGCTGGTTGCGAATTATTCATGGAACGATCTGAAAACGGATTCGGGCTATGGAGAAATGCGGGCGGATATGCTGAGGATGCTGCCGAGGGACGCCGTTGTGTATCTACAGGGTCCTCTGATGACAGCCCCGCTGATTTTTGAACACGAGGTGAAGGGGCTGCGCGGCGATGTCGAGACGGTGGATATGAGCGGTTTGCTCGGCAGCGTGACGAGAGGGCTTGATGAGAGAGAAGCGGGCAGGCCTGATTCATACCTGATAGAAAAAACGTTCTTTAAATATTATGGAAGGCGGCCGCAGGCGTTCAGTTTCCCGCAGGCGATGGAAGGAGTAGACGGCCCCTATTTTCAGAGAGGTCCCTTCTTCTACTATAAAGATATAGAGGGCTGCGACACGATGGACTGGGATCCGGGCGATTATGGATTCACGCCGGGGACAACATTGAAAAGAGGCGCGGAGGTAAGGATGATATACCCGTTCCTGCAGGGTTTGCAGGCTGAATGCGCGTTTGCGAACGGGGACGAAACAACAGGCGTTTATTTCATCAGGGAAGCCACACCCGGTATGAGCAACTCGGTGCAATCGGTGATGATGCTCGCCGGGGTGCTGGAGAGGAGCGGGCGGACCGAAGAGGCGATAGCGTTTTACCAGAAAGCGCTTGAGCTGTGCGAAACCTGTTCGGATGCATATCTGAAAGCAGGCGGACTTTTCGCCATGCGCGGTGAGCGTGAAATCGCAGATGTTTATTTCAAGCGAGCTTTGAAAGCCAATCCGAACGACGTTAATGCAAAGATCGCGCAGGCGCGGCTCCTGATAAGCGCAGGTGAGCATAACAGTGCCATCGATATATACAGGAAATTGCTTGATAAAGATCCGCGTTCGATTGTGGTTATGAATAATCTTGCGAATATTCTGATTGAAACACGGAGCATAAACGAGGCGCGACAGTTGTTCGACAGAGCGTTCGAAATGGAACCTCTTGCCGGGATAACTGTTGTTAATTATAGTAGTTTTCTTTTGCAGATGGGAGCTACGGACGAAGCGGTTAATATGCTGGAAACATATCTTGAGAAAAGGCCTTATTCCGCGCTTGCTTTGTATCATTACGGGCTTGCCCTGTCCAATCTCAAGGACTATAATTCTGCGATTGAGAAGTACAGGGAAGCGTTCAGGCTCATGCCGGATCTTGAACCGGCATGGTCGAATTGTGTGATGGTGCAACTTGAAACAAGAGATATACAGGGCGCCAGAGATACAGTGAGCAGAATGCGGGAATCGGGCGAGTTGAAGTTGCAGCCCTCGGCATCGCGGCTCTACCTGGAGGTAGAGAAGATCGCGGTGCAGGCTGATCCGTTCGATGCACAGGGATGGGCGAATCTTATTCTCGGATATATACAGCTCGGGAAATTCGAAGAGGCCAGAGAACTGATTGTGGAGATGAGAGAGCAGACGGGTGGCGCGCTTGAAGATCTTGCTGTTGTTCTGGAGGAAAAACTGGGCGCGGCGAATCCGCCGCCTGTTATGAAGATAAAATAACAGGATGTGAGCGTCTGAGCGGTTTTCCCGGAAAAAGTTATTATAATTGTAATGATATTTATTGTGCTGCCGCCGTCCGGCGGCAGGTTGTTGCAGGTTTTGAACTAACAGCTTGTTCCTTCGGCTTGCAACTTGTGGAGGTAGCATTATGCCGGTTTACGAATACGAGTGCAAGAGTTGTGGACATCGATTCGAAGTCTTACAGAGCATCAAGGATGAACCGATCGAGGATTGCCCGGATTGCGGCGGAAAGGTGCATAAATGCCTGTCCGCGGTAGGTATCATGTTCAAGGGAAGCGGTTTTTATTGCACGGATAACAAATCGTCCAGCAGCAGCATCAGCTCGGCGGTTCCGTCCGGCAGTTCATCCGGTTCAGGGTCGAAGTCCAGCACCGACACGGACTGATTCTTGGACGAAAATAATAAAAAATTCGAAATAACAGATCGCAGGTTCTGGATAGCCCTCAATCAGATTGTTGGGATGGATCCCCGCGTTTTCTACAGGTTGCTTGAAGCTTTTGGGAATCCACGCGACGCATGGCTTGCCTCGGAAGGCGAGCTTCGTGACAGCGGTGTATTCAAACCGCGGAGGCGTGAGCCTGAACTGGCGCTGGAAGATGATAGCAACGGTTCCGGCGAGGGAATGCTCGGTTTCATGCTCAAGCTCCGGGACCGCGAGGACGGGTCCGAGGAATTGAGCCGTTGCGACCGCGAGGGCTTCAGGGCAATAATTCTCACGGATTCGGATTATCCCGAGCTGCTCAAGGAAATTCCATTGCCGCCGCCGGTGCTGTATGTAAGAGGCCGGCTCGAGCCGCGCGATGCGCGCGCGGTAGCGATGGTCGGGACAAGGCGGTGCAATAATTACGGAAGAAAACTTGCACGTGATATCGCCTCGGGGCTCGCGCGGGCGGGCGTGACGGTTGTGAGCGGTTTCGCTTACGGTATAGATGCCGCTTCTCATGAAGGCGCTCTTGCGGGTGGAGGACGAACGATTGCGGTCAAGGCGGTGGGGCTCGATGTGAATTATCCGGAGGCCCATAGCGAACTGGGAAAAGACATAGAGAAATCCGGCGCGCTGATATCGGAGTTTCCGATCGGAACCAGGGGCGGCAACAAGTGGCAGTTCCACCGGAGAAACAGGGTGATCAGTGGGCTTTCGATGGGGGTGGTGGTTGTGCAGTCGCGCGAGAAGGGCGGCTCGATGATCACGGCGAACCATGCGCTCGATCAGGGACGGGAGGTGTTCGCGGTTCCCGGCGATGTGAATATCCCGTTGAGCGGAGGTTCTCATTCGCTGATCAGGCAGGGCGCTCATCTCGTAGAGTCGGCGGAGGACATACTTGAGATTTTGGGCGAAAAGGTTGTTCAGGAAGAGCTGGTTTTCGAGGATGTTCAGCTCGATGGGATCCAGAAGAATGTGCATGATATTCTTGAGAACGGTCCGATGCGGCTGGATGACATGTGCATGAGGCTGAACATGACGGCAAGGGAGATTGCAAGCTGTCTGATGATGCTCGAAATGAAGGGGCTTGTAAAACAGATGCCGGGCCAGATGTATATGCGGAATTGATGAATAATACCGGTTTTCTGTTGCCGGGTTGGGTTCCGGATTCAGCGATTTTTTCTGAGAACAAAGAAGCTTATTATGGAGATTTGTACTAAAAACCGCTTTGTTTAAGGCTATTTATGTTTTTGCGGTCCGGTGACAATGGTTGTGCCCGGAATCGAAAAAATATTTTTTTTACTAATCCCGTGACGAATCACACTATGCTGTTCATAATATTGAAATTGTGACGATATCCTCGCTGCGCACCGGATTCAGAATGAAACATTCTGTTGAGGTACGGGCTCTGGAAATTATTAAGGATTAGTAATCTGTCGGGAGTTTTTATTTATGGCGAATAAATTGATTATTGTGGAATCAAGGGCAAAGACCCAGTCGATCGGGAAGATAGTGGGCAGGGATTATAAAGTAACTTCCTGTCTGGGGCATATTTATGATCTTCCGCCGAAGGATCTCGGAATCGACGTGGAGAACGGGTTTAAACCACAGTACAAGGTGGTTTCCGGAAAGAGCAAACTCATCAAGGATTTGCAGAAGGAAGCCGATGGGATGGATGAGATAATTCTCGCAACCGACCCTGACAGGGAGGGCGAATCGATAGCGTGGCATCTTGCGCGTTTGTTTCCGCAAAAGAAAATATATCGAATGACGTTCAATGAAATAACAGGCAAAGCCATCAGCGAAGCGCTTGAAAACCTTCGCGATATAGACTCGAAGCTGGTAGACGCGCAGCAGGCGAGGCGGGTGCTCGACAGGCTGGTCGGGTATAAGATAAGTCCTCTGTTATGGAGGATTCTCAATAACAGCAAGCTGAGCGCGGGCCGGGTTCAATCGGTGGCGCTGCGGCTGATTTGTGAGCGCGAGAAAGAGATCGAAAAGTTTGTGCCGGAAGAGTACTGGTCGATCTCGGGTGTGTTCGGGAGAACATCCGGGGGCGAAGAGACTGTTGAAGCAAACTTCATCGGGACAAAAGACGAGGAAATTAAGATCACCGGCGAGCAGCAGGTCAGGGATCTCGTGTCCAGCATAGAAGGCGCTTCATACAGGGTTATGGACATTAAGAAAAAGACTGAAAACCGGAGGCCGCTCCCGCCGTTTATCACGAGCACGCTCCAGCAGGATGCCTCGCGCAGGCTGAGGTTCAGCGCCTCGAAGACCATGATGATAGCCCAGCAGCTTTATGAGGGCATAGAGCTCGGGAGCGAAGGCAATGCGGGTCTTATAACGTATATGAGGACGGACTCGGTGCGGGTTTCCAGCGATGCGCAGCAGGATGCGCGGAAATACATTTCCGAAAAGATCGGCAGCGAGTATCTTCCGGAAAAGCCGAATTTCTTCAAGTCGCGCAAGGGCACGCAGGATGCTCACGAGGCTATCAGGCCGACTTACGTGCTGCGGGAACCGGCGGCGATCGAGAAGTTTCTTTCCAAAGACCAGTTTCAACTCTATAACCTGATCTGGTCGCGGTTTATAGCCAGCCAGATGGCGCAGGCGAATGTGGACATAACCAGGTTCGATATAGTTGGTGACGATACTTATATTTTCCGCGCAACCGGCTCGGTGATCCGGTTCGATGGTTTCCTGAAAATTTACGCTTACAAGAAAAGCAACGGAAGCGGGGACGGCGCGAAGGATAAAAAGGAAGTACAGCTTCCCGAGTTGAAGCAGGATGAGCCGCTTGATCTCAAGGGTCTCGATCCCGCGCAGCATTTTACCAAGCCGCCCGCGAGATATACCGAGGCTTCGCTTGTTCACGAGCTTGAAGAAAAGGGAATCGGGCGTCCCAGCACGTATGTTCCGATTATAGAGACTCTGAAAAAGCGGGATTACACCCGTATGGAAAAAAGAGCTTTCAAGCCCACCAAGTGGGGTTCGATTGTAAACGAATTGCTCACCAAGAATTTCTCCGATATCGTTGATTATAATTTTACGGCAAGAATGGAAGAAGACCTCGATATGGTTGAAGAAGGCAAAAAGGAATGGTCCCGGCTGGTCGGGGAGTTCTATGAGCCTTTCACCCAGCATCTCGAAAAAGCTTCGAAGAACATGAAGTTCGAGGAAAAAATCGAAGAGAAATGCCCGGAATGCGGTGCGGATCTGGTTGTGAAAACAGGCAGATACGGGCTGTTCATCGGTTGCAGCAAATACCCGGAGTGCAGGTTTACCAGACAATACAGCGAAGACGGAGACGATGCCGGGGCTGCGGAACCCGGAAAGACTGCACAGAAGCAGCAGCCTGAACCGACGGATCAGAAGTGTGAGAAGTGCGGCTCCCCGATGGTTGTGCGATCGGGCAGGTACGGAAAATTTCTCGCGTGCTCCGGTTATCCGAACTGCAAAAACATCAAGCCCATCACGGTCAATGTAGACTGCCCGAAAGAAGGGTGCGATGGGAAGCTCGTGCCGCGCAGGAGCAAAAAGGGCCGCAGGACGTTCTATGGTTGCAGCAAGTATCCCGCGTGCGATTTCGCGACATGGGACACGCCGATCGAAGGCGAGAAATGCCCTGAATGCGGCGGAATGCTGGTCGAGAAAAGATCAAAAGCCGGCATCAAGAAAAAATGCGTGAATGAGAATTGCGGCCACGAGATCGAAGTCGAAGTCAAGAAAGACGAAGAATAAGCACGCTCGCGCTTTTTGATTTTAGCTGAAAACAAATTCTCTCTTATGATAAAATTCCAGCGATTATGGTGTTCGCGTTCGGTTCGGACGCCTGATTGAACTTGTTACTATTTGCTGTTGCGGTGTGGGCTGATTAATGCTTTTCATTGAACCGTCGTTTTTGTTCCTGTTTCTGCCGGTGCTGCTGGCGGTGTATTTCCCCGTTGGGCGGCGGTGCCGGAATGCCGCGCTTCTGATTGCGAGCCTGCTGTTCTATGCGGCGGGTGAAAAGGCGTTTGTGCTGATTCTTGTTGCAAGCGTTGCAATGAACTACCTGTTCGGGGTATGGATAGACAGGATGCGTGGGCGGGGTGCCGCGCGGATTTATCTTGCTGCCGGAATCGCCGGAAACCTGTCGCTGCTCGCGGGGTTCAAGTATTTCAATTTCTTCGTGGATAATCTGAATGTGATGTTCGGCTGGGCGGGGTTGCCGCAGGTTGTCGCGCTGCCGGTCCACATGCCGATCGGCATCTCGTTTTTCACCTTCCAGGCGATGACGTATATAATAGATGTTTACAGGGGTGAGGCGGACGCGCAGAAGAATCCGGTTTCGCTCGCGCTCTACATCGCGCTGTTTCCTCAGCTTATCGCCGGCCCGATTGTACGGTACCGGCATATCGCGGCGCAGCTCGCCGAGAGAACCGTCAACCGCGCGGGGTTCGCGGAAGGGGTTCGCAGGTTCGTTATCGGGCTTGGCAAAAAACGGATAATCGCGGATACGCTGGCGGTTCCGGCGGACTCGATTTTCGCGCTCCCGGCGGGTGATCTCACAACCGGCGTCGCGTGGTTCGGCGCGTTGTGTTATACGCTCCAGATATATTTCGATTTTTCAGGGTACTCCGATATGGCGATCGGGCTCGGGCGGATGTTCGGGTTCAGGTTCCCGGAGAATTTCAACTATCCTTACATAGCCCGCAGTATTACCGAATTCTGGCGGCGCTGGCATATCTCGCTTTCGACATGGTTCAGGGATTATCTTTACATCCCGCTCGGCGGTAACAGGCGCGGCGCGGCGCGGTTGTATTTCAACCTGGTGACCGTTTTTATCCTGTGCGGGTTCTGGCATGGCGCCGAGTGGAAGTTTGTACTCTGGGGTGTGTACC
Organism: bacterium; assembly: GCA_035380865.1. GTDB lineage: Bacteria > UBP15 > UBA6099 > UBA6099 > UBA6099 > DAOSYA01. Next base: position 503 of record DAOSYA010000055.1, on the reverse strand, counting down.
ACGGTGTTTTCCTTGTCGCGGAACGTGCCGGGCTGCGCCGGCTGCTCGAAAGGTCGCCCGCGCCGGTCGCACACGTTTACGCCGCGCTCGCGTTCGTTTTCGGCTGGGTGTTGTTCCGCGCGGATAATGCCGGGCATGCCGCCGGGTATGCCGCCGCGATGCTGGGATTCGCGGGGGGCGACGGCGTGGTTGCGCATCTCGGGCTGTACGGCGGCACGGATATATGGCTTGCGTTCGTAGCGGCGATAATCGGCTCGGCGCCCGTGTTCCCGTGGCTGGGGCGAATCTGTGAACGAATCGCCGGGCGGCTCGATGCGGCGGCGGCACGTGGCTTCGAGTCGGCTGTCTCCATAGTGCGGGTTGTGTCGATCATCGCTGTGCTGCTGTTGAGCATGATGCTCATTGCTTCCGGCACGTATAACCCGTTTCTCTATTTCAGGTTTTAAAAATTATAGTGATTCTCAAAAATAAACTTGAATACATGCACAAAGGAAATAGCTTTG
>DAOSYA010000054.1:0-19169 GCA_035380865.1 bacterium | reverse complement strand
CGGGCTGCCGGAACAGAAGATGCACTGTTCGGTGATGGGCCGCGAGGCGCTGGAGGCGGCTATCGAGAATTACCGGACAGGTGAGCATGGCGAAAAGAAGCTCGACGGTAAAATAGTCTGTACCTGTTTCGGCGTAACCGAGAAGGAAATCGAAAGGGCGATAATTGAAAACGATCTCGAAACGGTTGAGCAGGTTGCCAACTACACGAAAGCCGGCGGCGGCTGCGGCGGGTGCGTAGATGAAATACGAGGGATACTCGACCGGCTGATGAGTGAAAGAAAAGATAAGCCGGTTGCAAAAAAGCTCACTAACCTGCAGAAGATAAAGCTTGTGGAAGATACGCTTGAGCGTGAAGTTCGTCCACAGTTGAAAAGGGACGGCGGCGAGATCGAGTTGATAGATGTGGAAGGCAACAACGTCATAGTCGCTCTGCGGGGCGCGTGCGCGAACTGCCGTGTCGCGAAGTTTACCCTGAGAGATGTCGTCGAGGCGAAATTGCGCGAGTTCGTTACCGAAGATATCAGGGTGATCGAGGAGAAAAGCCATGAATGTGTATCTTGATAACAATGCAACCACACGTGTCGATCCGCAGGTTCTCGAAGAGATGCTGCCGTTTTTCAAGGAGAGATACGGGAACCCGTCAAGTATACACACATTCGGCGGGCGGGAGAAGGCGACTGTCGAGCAGGCCAGGGGCAAAGTCGCGGAAATGCTGAACGCCGATACATCAGAGATCGTTTTCACGAGTTGCGGAACGGAGAGCAACAACACTGCAATCCGGGGGATTCTCGATGCGAACCCGGATAAGAAACATATAATCACAACCAAAGTCGAACATCCGGCAACATTGAGCACGGTTCGTTTCATGCAGAGATTCGGATACAGGATCACGGAGCTTTCCGTGGATGCCGAAGGGATGCTGGATGTGGATGAGCTGCGGGCCGCGATATCGAACGACACCGCGCTGATAACGATAATGTGGGCGAATAATGAAACCGGCGTGGTTTTCCCCGTAAGGGAAATCGCGGAGATCGCAGGGTCGAGAGGTGTCCCGTTCCATACGGATGCTGTGCAGGCTGCCGGGAAAATCCCGATCGATATGAGTGATGTTGCCGTAGATGCTCTTTCGATATCGGGGCACAAACTGAATGCGCCGAAGGGAATAGGTGTGCTGTATGTCAGGAAAGCGACAGCCATGCTTCCGTATTTGATCGGCGGGCACCAGGAGAGCGGCAGGAGGGCGGGGACGGAGAATGTTCCCTATATCGCCGGGCTGGGCAAGGCGGCTGAACTGGCGCGGAATAATGTTGCCGAAGAGAACTCCGGGGTGAAGGCTCTGCGCGATAAACTCGAATCGACGATACTGAAAGAAATACCGGACACCAGACTGAACGGGCACAAAGAATCACGGTTGCCGAACACAACAAACATAAGTTTCGAATTCATAGAAGGCGAGTCGATACTGCTTATGCTGGACAGGGACGGTATCGCGGCATCATCCGGTTCGGCATGCACATCCGGCTCGCTCGAACCGTCGCATGTCCTGAGGGCGATGGGAGTGCCGTTCACAGCAGCGCACGGCTCGATAAGGTTCAGCCTTTCACGTTTCAACACGGAAGATGAAATCGATTATGTGATAGAGAAGATCCCGCCGATTATCGCAAAGCTCAGGGAAATGTCGCCGTTTACATAGGGTGGTGCAGGAATGAAAGTTAAGCGAAAAATTATACATATTGATGAAGAATTGTGTGACGGTTGCGGGGCATGCGTGCCGTCATGCGCTGAAGGAGCGTTGCAGGTTGTCGGAGGCAAGGCGAGGCTTGTGAAGGACGTATATTGCGACGGGCTGGGCGATTGCATCGGGGAATGCCCGCGGGGCGCGTTGACGATCGAGGAGCGCGAGGCTGAAGAATTCGATGAACGGGCGGTTGCGAGTCGCAAACAGATTGACGCAGATGCGACCGAAATAAAATTCAAGTGCCCGGGTCTGAAATCTTTCAGCATAGACACAGTGGATGACGCCGCGGAGAATGTCGAATCAGGCGCGGTGCCGCAGTTCCATCTCGGACAGTGGCCGGTGCAGCTTTCGCTTATTTCTCCGGCATCCGAGTTTCTTCGAGGCCGGGATTTGTTTCTCATTGCGGACTGCGTGCCGTACTGTGTGCCGGATTTTCATGCGAGGTTCCTGAAAGGCAACGCGGTCGCGATGTTATGCCCGAAGTTCGACGATACGGACGGACATCTCGTGAAACTCAGGCAGATAATCGAAACATCGGGGATAAGAAGCCTGAATGTGATCAGGATGGAAGTCCCGTGTTGTTCGGGCATGACGAGGCTGGCGCAAGCAGCTCTGGAGGCTTCGGAGAAGCAACTGGAACTTACAGAAACAGTTATCAGCATCAGGGGCGGGACGATCAAAAATGAGCGATGAGCCTTCGTCTGAATATATATTGAAATATGATATAGATTCACTGGAATTGCTGTATAAGCAACTCAATAAGCCCCGGTTCATTCACCCCGATCCGCTGGAATGTATCCTTAAATTCGAAGATGTAAGGGAGCGCGAAATTGCCGGCGTCATTGCGGCGTCGCTGGCATACGGCAGGGTCACGCAGATAATCAGCAACATATATCACGTGCTTAACGTAATGGGTGACTCACCGCTCGAATTCGTGATGTCCAATACCGAAAGCCGGATTAAAAAGAAATTCAAATCCTTTAAATACAGGTTCACGACGGGTGATGACCTTGCGTCATTTCTCGCCGGTGTCGGACGGGCTGTCAGGGAATACGGAACACTGGAAAATTGTTTTGTTCAGCATTTCGATCCCGCCGATGAGACGGTTATACCGGCATTGTGCGGATTCGTGGGAAGCATTTCCGGGACGGAAAAATGTTGTTATCTCACGCCGACGCCTGACCGGGGCAGCGCATGCAAGAGGATGAATCTTTTCCTGAGGTGGATGGTGCGGCGCGACGAAGTGGACCCCGGCGGCTGGGAATCCGTTCCCGCATCCAAACTTGTAGTTCCGCTCGACATACACATGCACAGGATATCAAAGAAGCTCGGCATCACGACAAGAAACCAGGCAGACCTGAAGACCGCTTTAGAAATAACAGCCGCGTTCAAAAAAATCCAGCCCGGCGACCCCGTAAAATATGATTTCGCGCTTTCAAGGACAGGCATCTTGAAGTTACCTTCAATATGAACAATTAGAGCAATATAATTGTTTTATATTTGAGGTAAGGACTATGGCGGACATCATAATAAAATTCCTTTCGGAGTTCTGGGGCATACTGGCGGACATGTCTTTCTACCTTTTGCTGGGTTTCGTGGTAGCCGGAATACTGAGCACATATATTTCAACGAAAACAGTCGAGAAACATCTGGGAAACACAGGATTTCGTTCGGTGTTTAACGCGGCCATGGTAGGCGTGCCGCTTCCGTTGTGTTCATGCGGCGTTATACCGGTTGGGATGTCGCTCAGGAAACATGGGGCGAGCAGGGGAGCGGCGGCTTCGTTTCTTATCTCGACCCCGCAGACGGGAGTTGACAGCATACTTGTGACATACGGTCTGCTCGGGCCGCTGTTCGCGGTTATCAGGCCGGTCGTGGCGCTTATAACGGGCATAATCGGCGGAGCGCTGGTGGATGCGGCGACAACGCGGAGCGGTTATCAGGATGTTACTGAAGAAGAAAAATGTACTGATTCATGCTGCACCGGGGAAAAAAGCGAAAGGCGCCTGATCAAAGCATTCAAACACGGGTTCATCACGCTGCCGCGGGATATCGGAAGATTTCTGTTTATCGGAATCCTCATAGCTGCAACGCTGTCGGTTTTGATCCCGGAGAATTATTTTGACAACATGCTCGGCTCGGGATTATTGCCCATGCTCGGGATGCTGGTGGTCGGGATTCCGATCTATATATGTTCCGTCGGCTCGGTGCCGATGGCCGCCGCGTTTCTCGCCGCCGGTATATCGCCCGGAGCGGTGCTGGTGTTTTTAATGACAGGCCCCGCGACAAACGCCGCCACGATAACCACTATCTGGAAAGGGCTCGGAAAAAGGACGGCATTGATTTATCTCGCAACAATAGTATTCGGCTCGCTACTGTCGGGAATGCTGCTTGATTTCCTGGCGCTGGAGGTGGGGGGCCGGCTCGGAGATTTCACTCCGTGGATGATGCCTCAAATCATCAATAACATCAGCGCCGTGATTTTGATGATAGTCCTGATACCGCATGTTATCAGGGGTAAAAAGAAAGCGGCGGCGGTAAAGCCGGAGAATGCGACTGATACCGGGACCTGGCATACGGAGTGCAAGTGTGAGTGCGGCAAATAGTCTCCTGTATCCCGGCGCGTATTCCTGTGAGCGAGGCTGAAATTATATCAATTATCAGAATAAATATAGAATAGCTAAACGGAGCTTTCTGGATTCCTGCCGACTGCATGCAGGAACGACGGCAGACAATTCATACTGTATTCCATATTATTGATGATAAACGGTATATCAAGAAGAAATATAGAAATAAAACAGGTATCTGCCGGATATTGTTCAAAAGAACGGATGTAATTGACACAGCCGGATATAAGTGCTAAAAATTATTACGGACACAGTAAATCAGGAGAAAGTTTTGAACAGGCTTAATTCACAGTTCGGGAATCGAAGCGGAGCAGGCAACTGGTACGCTTATTATTTTATGCATGAGTCCCGGATTGTGGAGCCGATTTCCTGATACAGGAAAATAAAGGAACCACAACCGCGGGGCTCGGGAAGAGTCCCGCGGTTTTTTTATGTCCATGAAAAATCTCGCGGAGGTGCGAACGTGATAATAATTCTGTCGAGCAAAGCAACGGGAAAGAACAAGGACGAGATAGTCAAAAGGCTGGATAAGAGCGGTTATTCGGTAGACATTTCAGAGGGTAAAGAACGAACCCTGATAGGCGCTATAGGAACGAACCTGAAAAACAGGGAAGAAGTGATGGCGCAGCTTATGTCGTTGCCATACGTGGAAAAAGTGGTGCCTATTCTAAAGCCGTATAAAAGGGTCAGCAAGGAATTCAGAGAGAAAAGCGAGATAGTAGTCGGAGGCGATCTGGTAATCGGCGGCAGGGATGTGGTGATAATGGCGGGCCCGTGCGCTGTTGAAGGCCGGGAGCCGCTTATTGCGGTAGCGCGGTTGCTGAAGAGGGCAGGTGTAAGAGTGTTCAGGGCCGGAGCATACAAGCCTCGAACATCGCCGTACAGTTTTCAGGGCTATGGAGAGGAAGGGCTGAAAATGCTGGCGGAGGCGCGTGATCTGACGGGAATGAAAATCATTACCGAGGTCATGCAGGCGCGTGATGTCAGAAGGGTGGCGAAATATGCGGATGTCTTGCAGATAGGAACCCGGAACATGCAGAACTTCAATCTTCTGAAAGAATGCGGCAAGGCGGGGAAACCGGTAATGCTCAAGAGGGGGCTGGCGTCAACGATCGAGGAATGGCTGCTTGCCGCCGAGTACATCATGAGCGAAGGAAATCCCAACGTGTTGCTGTGCGAGCGGGGCATCAGGACGTTCGAAACATATACGAGGAACACACTTGATCTTAACGCGGTCGCCGCGGCGAAAGATTTGTCGCATCTGCCTGTCATAGTGGACCCGAGCCATGGGACGGGCAGGTGGGAACTGGTTACCCCTATGGCAAAAGCAGCGGTTGCAGTCGGGGCTGACGGGCTTATGATAGAAGTGCATCAGAACCCGGAAATGGCGTTCAGCGATGGGCAGCAATCTTTGAACATGAAACATTTCAGGAATTTGAAATCGGAAGTTAAACCGGTTGCGGCAGCGCTCGGAAGAAATCTGCGCTGATTCCCGCCGGCCACTCGCGATCGATCAGAAACAGAGAAACGGGCCGAAACTGACCTCGGCCATGATATCGGTTATCTCATCTATCGTGTAAAGCCTGCCTTTTCCGATACCCGGGCAGAGCTTCCTGAGTTTCTGCCATTCCTTTACGTTGCTTATGTTTTCCGGCCAGAACGGGAATGTTCTGCACTGCGCCGGTCTCACGGGGTAAATGCTGCAACCGTTTTCTTCGAGAAACATGCAGGGCTCATCTTCGGGGAAGTTCAATTTCCAGATGCCGCCCCACGGGGTTTTCAGGTATTTTTCTATAAAATCTTCTTCCGTCATTTTGAAGTATTCCGCCATTGCGGGGATTTCTTTTTCATGAACGAACACGGAACCGGGAATGGCGCAGCATTTCACGCATCCTTTCACACACTCGAATCTTAGTCCCTCTTCAGTGAATATCTTCTTCTCGCTTTTAGCCATTATTTTGTTTCCCATGTGTTAGTCTGCATTTCTCTGTGAGAAATCCGGGTTAGTCATCATTGATTATAAGGCTGAGAACATCACAGGCCAAATATTTATTCATCAAAGTTTGAAATGTGTTCGACGTAGAGACAACCCTTGTCATCCATCATCTTTTTGAGCGCCCTGTAAAATCTCAGAACATTCGGTTCAACCACTTTTGCGATGAACGGTTCGATGGTTTCGATTATTTTTTTCATTGCCGGTTCGGGTATTCCCAGCACGCGGAAAGGCTTGATGTTGATTATCCCCTTAATATCGATAATGGAACCATCATCCGAATCAAGGTAAGAAGTTTCTCCGCTGCAAAATATGTATTCTTTGAAATAATGGGGAATTATTGACCATTCGACTTTAAGCTCCCTGCTGTTGCATATCAGAACTTCCTCCCAGCGCAGCATATCCGGCCTGAAAACGATACGCGCTATTCCGGGTATCGCACTTTCAGCATCGAACCTGAGATGCCACTTCTCGATATGCGAGTCGAGCTTTTCCCTCGATATTGTTTTAATCTCTTTGATGTTGGGCAAATATTTTTCAATGCCTTCGAAGCCCATTGTCGTCAGAGTATAAGTATGTTCGGCGGAACATGGAAACCTGTCTTTAATTCTCAGCTTATACATTGTCACCTTAAAAGATTGAAATTAACAACTCGGACATTTGCTTGAAATCTTACTAATTATTATCCGGCAGGAAGATAGTTACCTGTTCTGTATCTTCATCGATTACGCCCGCATTGATTTTGCCTTTCTGAATCTCTGCGATTGTTCTACAGACAACCATACTGATTATTTTCGGGTCGTCGGTTATTTGCTGCATATCACCCCGGAAATTCGAAAACGAATTTAATAATGATGAAGCATGACCTGAATATTTGCTTCCCCTGCTCAGAATGGACAAAACAATGCCGTCTTCGTTGAGATATGATTTCAAGGTCAGTTGCTCAGGTGCGCCAAAAAAGGTTATGCTTTCTACCATTCCTTCTATTAAAGGAATAAACAATCTTCGGTCAATCCCGAACTCGATCGACTCCGGCATGTCGAGAACAATCTCGGTTTCCTCGAAGTCATCGAGGTCGGAAAGGTCTTCTGTGTAATATTTAATCAAAGGAACGATATCTGTTTTTTCCTTCAAAATCTTTTCATTGCCGTATTGAAGGTTTTCGAGAAATTCGAGGTAGTCGCAGAATCTCATAAGCCGCGCGCTTGCTCTTTTGAGTTCCCTTGTGATATTGATCGGCATATCGGAATTCGAGTTGCCTGGCCCAGTCAGGTTTCCAATCTTGCTTATTAGTATATTCAGTGACGCGAGGAGCTCTTTCATGATAGTGAAGTTCAACATCTCACGAGCATTGCTCAGGTCGTGTTCGGTTGACTTATCGCGTATAGTCAGAACGAAACCTTCCGTTATATTTTTCGGGCGTGGAAGGGCCATCAACTCGCAGCTGAAGAATCTGCCGTTGTGTTCGAAATCAAAACAAAATCCCGAACTGAAAGATTCGCCGGATATTATGCCCGAGAGCTTTTCAATCACATTCGAAAGGTTTCCCTTTGTGTTGTTGACCCCGAGCATGCTCTGAGCGGAACTGTTTATCGAGATGAGTTCGCCTCGCCTGTCCAGAATTATTAATCCGAGGGGCAGGTTGTCGACAATTTCATTTTTAGTTATAGGTACCCATCTCAGCAGGCCGATATTTCTGATTCCATAACTGAAAACTATAAGCATCAGGCCGGAAAATATGTAGCCCATTTCGATATTTGATACAGTGAGATCATGCAGATGCATTATGTTTGCGATAATTGCAAGAAACGTAATAAGATTGAAAAAAACGATCATTAAATGGCGTCCGTTTGCGTTGGACGAGTGGAGCCAGATTAAAATTTTGTACAGCCCAGCGAGTATGCATAGCGCTGAGTATCCCCAGAGAGACCAGAAAATAGGTCCTTTGCCGGCAATTGTACCCGGAATAGTATAAAAAAGATGATGATAGTCATTTGTCAGAAATCCCGCATAAAACAACACAGGTAAAATAAACAGAACACATGCGAGAGACGAACTGAATTTTTCTCTTTTACCACTCAGCAGACCTGTATATGTGTAAAGCGTGATTGCCCATACAGGGCCTATGCCGGATATCCCAAAGTATTTAATTGCTTTAAACAGGTATTTCGATTCCGGAGTATTAAGGTAATATTCTCCGATATTCCCCACGCTTCGAATTATCATGAGGACGCTCAGGGTAATAAGCCAGAATTTAACATCAGGGATTTTAACCTGAGTTACAATCTGTATAAAAATTAATATTAGAAGGGAGAAAAGAGCAATATGGATTAATGTTACACTAAGATTTGTTAACAATTCATCAGCCATTTCATTTGACTTTCAATATTAAATACGCTTTTATGCCGGGCGTAGGGCTATTCGTATATTTTAAAACAGTTCTTAAAACAATCAACTTATTATTCCCGTCCGGAATGACATCGAACGGGACTTCCACCATGTCATAAGCGGGCACGGAAACACCTCTTTTTACCGGAACGATAATTGTATTTCCAATTTCGGATTCAAGGGATACTTCCATGGAAGCAGGTGATTTGCCACCGACGAGTATTAGTCTTATGCGGTTTTTTTCTCCTGATAGAAGCGGGTTATCGGGTATGGAAAATGATATCCTGTCCGGAGTGAAAACAGCTTTGCCGGGATAATAGACCGTTCGGGAAGGCAGACCTGAATTTGTTGTATATTTGATTTCAAGCACCGGCAACCGGTTTTCATCCCCGGGTACCTCGGTAACAATCGACTGATCAGGGGCAAGTGAATCCCATTCATATAAAAACGATTCGTATCTTCGAGCGGTTACCTTTATGTTTTCCGCTCCTGATATTCCCGTGTATTTAATTTCAGCTTTGAGCTTGCCGTAATTTGTTTTTAATAATCTCAACGCAAAATCGCGATACATATATTCAAGAACTTCCGGTGTATAGCCTTTCCACTCCAGAACATCCGCCGGCCTCACTCCCGGTATCCCGTTTTCATTCCATATCCTGTTGTAAAATATTCCGGCAATATGTTTGGCGAAAGCGCAGTCGATCCACTTTCTTCTCAGGGTTGGCTCGGATTCAATTATCCCGCTTTCATAGTCTGATTTGATTCCCCAGTTATTAACTACTACCGGCAGGGAATAATAGTTACTGACCCCGGCGGAACAATCTTCATCAGGCGAGTAGTCCATTCCGAGTATGGATATCGATTTGAAGTTATGTTTCTCGGGGTTTACCTGAAGCGGGCCGGAGTAACTTATCGGTCTGTGGTATGTATCAAGCGATGCTATGGCGGTGCTGATCATTGCTACTTCGTATGCGCTTCCCGAATCAATGTCCCAGTAGAGAATGTTCGGGAATTCCCTGAGCGCAATCACAAGGCGCTCGTATTCGTGGTTGACGATTGGAACAACCATGATTCCCAGTTCCAGCGCCTGGTTGACAACGTAAACAGGCGGGGTTTCGAGCCTGATCGTGTTTACGCCGAGGTTTTTAAGCCGGTTCAGTTCATATTTGCTCCACTCCTGTTTATGCGTGTTCGCCTCCATTTTTGTTCCCGCCCGGACTAGCCCGGGCAATCCCTGGATGCCTTTGATAATAAAATCCGAACCGTTGATTTTAATCCCTGTTGTGTCTGCTTTAATATGAATCCCGTGGAACCTGAGTGAGGTACTATCAATAATCCCCTTAGCGTCCCTTATTATTAAATCGGCCCTGTAGATTTCGAATTTCGGCCTGTTTTCCCACTGAAATTCAACAATATGGCCGTTCGGGCCTACCGATGCCTTTGTTTTTTTGTTGAATATTTTTGTTCCTGATGCTGAAAAAATATTGAGTTCAATACTGCAATTCTTTCTTTCAATGCCGGAATTGACTATAGCAGCGCGGAAAATATGTTTAATCGTTCCATTAGTGTTCAAATCTGTTGTCGCGAATCGCTCGAATGCCTGAATATAAGTCAACGGATACCCGATCATCAGAACATCGCCGGTTATCCCGTATATTCCTTTCAGCGTAGGTTCCTCATGTTCGGCGACTCTCCTGGTTCGTCTTATCTGGTCGTCGGAGATTCTTACTGCGATAACATTGTTTTCACCCGGTTTTACGAGGTGCCCGATCTGAAAATACTCGGGCCAGTCGAATGTCCAGATATGCGAATAGACCCCGGCCTGCCGGTCTTCTAAAGGCGGCTGAAATGCCGGGTTTATAAGTTTTTCGCCGTTCAGCCATATCTCGCCTTCGTCAAGAATACTGTTGAATCTGAGAAGCGAATATTTCGAACCTCTTGGAATCTCGAAGTGTTTTCTGAACCAGACCGATCTGGGACTGCCGGGGCTGGTGGATTCTAATTCGACGGGCACGTCTATGCTGTGCCAGTATGAATCGTCGAAATCACGGTCCGAAAAATTGCTTCTGTCTTCTGCTGAAAAAAGCCAGTCACCGTTCAGTGAGTATATGGATCTGTATCTTGATATCCGGTCAAAAGTATCGGCTGCCGCACATGACGAGATCAACAAGACAAAAACCACCGTGATAATGATCTTTGTCTTGTTATTAACATGTTTGTTTTTGATCAGGTGTGGCATAAACTCGTTCCCGACATTGGTTTTACATTACATAATGAATCAAACCAGTATCATGTTTCCATAGTACATTATCAGTGGATATTTAACAAGTTGACGGATGTCACATCATTCAGGTTTAGCGTAAAACATGATGGTGTGCGAACTATAATTGGGGGGTTTCATACAATGAGAAATTCGAGCTGCGATGCAGTTTCTTGTCGGAGTCTACAATAAGGGCTTCTACACCGGGTATTTTTTCGATAATGCTTAATCCTTCCTTTGCCCCTGTGACCATTATTGTTGTAGAAAGCGCGTCGGCCTGCATCGCGGTTGGCGCGACAACTGTGGCGCTTATGCAGCCCGAAACTGTTTTTCCGGTCCTGGGATCAACGATGTGTGAATATCTGGATCCGTTTTCGATAAAGAACTGCTCGTAGTCGCCCGATGTCGTCACGGCATTGTCCTGTATGTTCAGCCGGACCAGGTAATCATCAGGATCGCGCGGATTCTGAAGCGCGACCGCCCATGGCTCCGCTCCCGGTTTCGTGCCGAGCGATCTGATATCACCGCCTGCATCAACAAGCGCATGTTCGATGCCCTTGTTTCGCAGCAGCTCGATTGCCCGGTCTGCCGCGTAGCCTTTTGCAATCGCCCCGAGGTCTATCTTCATGCCCGGGTATTCGAATCGAAGCGTATCGGTGTTTATATCCAGGTTCAGCTTTTTGTAGCCGACCATTTTCATTGCTTCTTCGATTCCCGCGTTGCCGGGCAGGGCTGATTCCCGGATGGCCTTTTTCCATAATCTGATCAGGGGGGCCGACGTGATGTCAAAGGCACCTCCCGATATTTCAGAATATCCTATCGACTGTTCTATTATGCTGAACATTTCGGACGAAAGCTCGGTCGGCCCGGTTCCGGCTCCGTTGATTTTGGACAGCTCTGAATCGTCTCTGTAAAAGCTCATCATGGATTCTATTCTGTCGATTTCGGCGAAGGCCTCCTCGATATGTTTCTGCGCCTCCGCCGGGTTGTTCGAGTATGCTGTTATCGAAACGAATGTTCCCATTACAGGGCGCGTGATTCTCACTTTTTGAAGGTTATTGCCGCACCCTGAAGCCATGATGATCATGATAAAAGAGGCGATAATGACAGGAGCGGCGTATTTGTGTCGGTTAAGATGCGGTTTCATGATCAGAATAATTTTGTCTCGCTTTTCAAAGTGTTCACCCAGATTGCGGGAAGCCCGGTTTTGAAAAGTGAAAATATTTCGGATCCGGGTGTTTCCGTCATCAGCCATGCCTGGACAACGGCATCTCCCGCTTTGAGATCGAAAGTCACTGAGCTTTCACCCTCAGGCAGTTTGAATTTGTGGATTACCCATCCGTCGTGCGGCTCGAAATCAAATGCCGGCTCTCCTTTGCCCAGACAGTTTTCAATTCTTTCCGGCTCGTATGGCTCACCGTTCATCTCCGATGTCATGATGAAATCCTTCTGGTCGAGATACGACGCGGAGTTTGTCAGGAAAACCAGCGAGGCGTTGAGATTCGCAGGCACGTTGAAGGAGTATGCCCCCGAAACGTTCTCGGCTGTTGCGCTCAATGCCAGTTTTCGCGCTTCGGCCTGCCCGTGTGAAACAATGTCGAAATCGGTGATTTCCGGGAGAGACTTCGCTGCGGCCTGTTCGATGTCCATAACAATGAGCCTGCCACGTTCGAGGCTGACGGAGATTTTGTCGCCGTATTTGAAATCCGATCCGAGCACGGCTTCATAGGGATAGCTAATTCTCACGCGGTGAGGTTTGCCGATGTCGTTGAAACCGATTTTTTCATCGAGCACGATAGTATATTCCGAAGCGAGAATCTCGGGGTTGCGTATGCCGATTATGCCGCGGTTGTCATTCTTGAAATGAGCATATCCGTAAATATCGCCTTTGAACGGGTCGCCGCCGAAATGTTTCGAATCTGATAGCAGGATTTCGTCGTTTGCTCTTGCCCATTTAACAATTGCACCCCAGACCTGACGCTCCCGCTCGTTCAGATTGAAAATGTTGTAATAGAATTCAATCAGCCCGTTACCGCGCAGAAAATTAATCAGTATCAGGTCGGCGAAAGAGTCGAGCGGACCCTGGTCGTATTTCTGGTAATCGCTGAACCAGCGCCAGCTTACCGGCGAATGGTTCATCAACGCGTCCAGCGGGAACTGTGTCTGAGGCTCGACGATGTTTCTGTATATCACCGCGTCGCGCCATGTTGCCTGAAGCGAGTTTCTTGACATGCCGGGCGGCCCGACAAGCGCGTAGTTGAAATCATCTTCGCCGGAGAAGACCGCTTCGTAGTGCATAAGCCACCATGGGCTGTACCAGCCGGTGTTAAACAGGTAGCATTCGGGATCCGCGTTGTGCAGTTCCGTGAGCATTCGGATCTGGTTGTCGGTGATCGCCTCTCGCGCGTAACGCTCGCCGGGCAGATGCCCGCGGTGGTCGGTTTTCGTGCATGTGTATCTGCCCCAGTCGAACTTGAATGCCGCGATTTTATACCGGCGCTGTATCGCGAGCAGGTTTCTTATCTGGAGGTCGGCGGCGCGCGGGTCCGCGAAACAATACGCTTCGTCGTCTATCATGTCGAAATTTTCGCCGAGCCAGTGCTTGTCTATCGTCGTGCGGATGCCGTGTGTTATGACATGCAGTCCGAGCGGCGCATCAAGGTATTTCCTTGACATTTTCAGTGTTTCCTTGACTCTACCGGGCGCTCGCCGGTCTTCTTCCATCAGGCTTTGCGGGTCCGCCCATCCGCCGTCCATGAGAACGCAGTCGAGCAATGCGCCGACATCATTGAATGCTCTTTTTGCGGTCTGAAATTTTTTCTTGAGCATTGAACCGGTGTATATGTCGCTCGGGCCTCCGTCCATGTTGATCTTGTTGAAATAGCCGTTCCAGAGAATGAAACGTCGCGCGGGCTTGTAACGGATCGTGTTCAGGTAGTCTCTGAAGGCGTCTTCAACGCGATGATTCACTTTGTTTTCCGCGACGCCGATTACAGCGGGTTTCGCCTTGACTGAGCCTTTTCTTCCGGGGTAGTGGTGAAGGATAAAAAGTCCGTTTTCTTCATCGTTGTATCCCGCCGGGTATTCCAGCCCGAGAAAAAGCTGTCCGTCCACGAACAACGGCCTGCCACCCGCCCAATGCCAGGGCGGTTTGCTGTCATGCTCTGTGTCGAACCGCTGAACGGAAGAGACTCCGGCCCTGAGCCGCTCGACTTCCACTTCATTGATAAGGCGATCTTCTCCAGCCACTATCTCTATCTCTTTGCGTGTCCAGTGACGCCCCGGCTCGATACTGAATTTCATAATTACTTTTATGGAATATTCCTTGTTTTCGAGTTCGTACACGCAGGAGTCCTGCGTGTCCTGCAAGCTGAGCGTTTCGAAGTCCGACGAGCGTAGTTCGATAGTCCCGCCGTCCGCGGTGAACCTGAATCCGGCTGAAGTAATTTCGTAAGTTTTGCCGGTCAGCTTGTTCAACAGCTCGGTCGTATGTACGCCGTATTCATCTGAAACGATTTTCCTTTTAAGGAAATCATTTTCCAGCACGCACTCTTTTATTTCTGCTCTGACAACCGTTGAAACCATGAAACATACAGCGAGTGTTAAAATAGTTAATGCTTTTTTTCTCCGCATGAACCTGACCCCTAACCATAAATTACAGCAGGTGTTAATTCTAACATAACCCAACTTGTGATTGAATGACAAAATAAACATCGGATATAATGGCGCCATATATACATTAACGATAGAGGTGCGGAAATGAAAGCGTTCAGGTGCGTGGTATATGTTTTAATGATCTGTATCTGCGGGTCCGCGGCTTACGCTAGTGATTACCTGCGGGGTAACCCGATGGACGACATATTCATGCTGAGGGAAGGCCGGTCGATGCGCGCGTCGAGTTCAGACCCGGCATGGGAGACGGGAAACGCTGACTGGCGTCCGTTCGGGCCTAACTCAGAAATTGTGCTGGCCGATCTGGAAGGGCCGGGAATAATTACGCATATATGGATGACCATAGCAAACAAGGACAGGCATTACCCGAGCCTCATGGCGCTGAGGATGTACTGGGACGGCGAGAAGGAGCCGGCGGTGGAAGCGCCGGTGGGCGATTTTTTCGCGGTCGGCAACGGGATGGATGTGCCGGTTAACTCGATCCCGGTACAGGTCTCGTCCGAGGGCAGGGCGCGGAACTGCTTCTGGCCGATGCCGTTCCGCAAGGGCGCGAAAATCGTTTTCAAGAACGAGAACAGCTACTCCGGCGGCGGTGTTCTATACTGGTATGTAGACTGGGTAAAAGTTGACAACCTGCCGGAAGATACCGCATATTTTCATGCTCAGTACAGGCAGGAATATCCTGCGAGCCCGGGCCGCTATCTCGTGATGCGGACGCGGGGCAGGGGACATTATGTCGGCACTGTGCTGTCATGGCTCGCGAACATGCCTTCGTGGATCGGCGAGGGCGATGATTTCTTTTACATCGATGGAGAAAAAGAGCCTTCCATAAGGGGCACCGGGACCGAGGATTATTTCTCCGACGCCTGGGGGTTCAGGCAGTTCAATCAGCCGTATCATGGTGTCACCGTCTGGGAGGGTGAGAGATCGGGATCGAGGACAACTGCGTACCGCTGGCATCTCGCCGACCCTGTGATGTTTAATGAATCGCTGAAATTCGAGATAGAACACACAGGGCCGTTGCACGGCGAAAACGGTGAGAGGACAGCCGGCTACGGTGTGAGAAAGGATCACATGTCAAGTGTCGCGTACTGGTACGAGGACCGGCCCGGCGGAAACTGGGAAAGGATGCCGAAAGGCTTGAAACGGTTGCCGCCGCACAAATATATCGAGGCCGAAAAGAGATACATGAAGGCCGGTGAAACACCGGAGGAAATAAAAATCGAGACCGGTTACGAGTGGAGTGGAGGGGGATACGTGAGCTTCACGCCGGGTTCGAAGAACAGAAGGTTCGAGATCAGGTTTCAATTGAATAAGCCCAACAGGTTCGAAATGTCGGTGGATCTAGTGAGATCGCCTGAAATGGGGATTTACAAAGTCAGCATAGACGGCAGGAATCCGGTATTGCTTACTGAGCTGGAATATAAAACGCTGTCGAAAATCCCGTATGATTTCGGCACAGTCTCGCTCGACGCCGGAAAGCACAGGATAATATTCGATTATATTGCCGACGGGCAACAGGGCGGCAGGCTCGGCGTGGACGGGCTGTACATGAGGCCGGTCAACTTCTCCGAATAACAGTCAAGCATGATCATACATACCTAATGAGTTTATAATTTCTATGCTTACGGATCTGCGCCCTCAAACAGCGATTCGCATTCCGATTCGGAAAGAGCGCCTATCTTCATTGTGAAATCGGATATTGTCGATAAATAATTATCGTCGTAATACTTCCATATTTTATCGATCACATAATAATCTTTGCAATCAGATTCATTATAATTCTCTTTTATACATGATTTGTACAAAATATTCGCGATTCTCATGGAAACAATCATTTCGAAGGTATTATGATTATCTGAAATCATAATTGAATAAGTTGGTGCATCATATAGTTCGTCACCCAGAGGTATGGCCGGATTATGTGATAAAATATGTTTTCCCGATTCAACCAGCATCTCGCAATCCTTGTTCTTGATATTGAACCTGTAAAGTCGGCTGTTATCACGGCTTCTATAACCTGTGCATTTCCCGTTGTTGAACACCAGGTAAACACCGATATAACCTAGTATACTCAATCCTCCTTCGCTTCTCTCTATCAATATTTCGATACCATCTTTATCGAGATGGGTTTTTGTATACTTGTTTCTCAAATTAACAAAACCGCAATATCCCCTAATGTTACCAAGATGATACTTGACATTAGATGTATATGTCTCATTGTCAGTAAGTTGTTTGTAAGGAATGTACTTATCACCATATTCTATGTTTTCTACTTCAGGCAAACACTTTTTATGAATTTTGTCCATAATAAGAAGCATTTCACACAAGCTGACAGAAAGTATGACTGATACTAAGACAATTATTGACCGTTTGACTATAACTTTCATATTAATAAAAAGTCCTTTTAGGCAAGCCTTCTTTTTTCCGTATTCTGTTCTCTGCGTTCATAGCGTCGTCTTCTTTTTCATCTTTAGTATCAGCAAAAGCATGGCCTGTTTCTTCTCCAAAAAGGTCTTGATAAAGATGTCTGAATTCATGTCTGAACGACACTTTAGTTATTGAATATGAATCAGCAAATGCAAGAGCAAAACGAAGACGAAAAAAAAATAAAACTTCTGTCTGAAAAAGTTATGTGGTTGTCAAAATACAACCAATTATCACGAAAATTATATACTGCAGTTCCATAGTTGCCATATTGCAATATGCCGGTTTGTATTGTGAAATTAATTTTTGAAGCATCAGCCATCGAATATTCAATTCCAAAAATAGGGTCTAGTTCAGCGATGTCATTAATCAACGTTTCAATAAACGAGACTTCTGAAGGGGAACCTTTTATTGTGATTTTGTCACCGAAAGGGTCGCTAAATATTGTTGGAATGTTTTCTGCGTAAATATAAAGGTTAGTGCTCCAAACAGTATCTTCTTGAAGAAATCTTCCAGTCTCAGGTTTATAGTATCTGGCTAAGGCGCTCTGTTGCATAATAGCTATAACGAATATGGCTAATACAGTCATGTTTCTTATCATTATTTTTACATCCTTATAATGAATTATTATCGAGCTTCGGTCTGAATTCCTGAACATTGTTTTGAGCTTGATGTGTTTGATTACCGGAAATCCTTGCTTGAAGAACAGAGCCATTTAATAAACTCCTTTTAGAGAAGAATGTTACATTGTCTAATCAAGGTCAAATATATTTGTGATATTATAATAATATTTATAGTATGACAAGCGTCACATTAATAAATACAGTGTGAAAGGCCCGGTTCGAAGCACATTGAATGTAATTATTCAAGGGAGTTTCGGGATGTATTCCAAAGCAGCGCGGGAACGAATGTAATTGTAATATGAAACCATATCCAACTTTACAAAAAGAAACCGTAGAGATATTATCACATCAATAAGAACTCGAATCGATAAGTGACAGATATGGAATGAGCACGCTGTGAAGGCCGGGCGTGAAAAAGCGCTTTTAGTTCAGGTTTATTCGCAGAGGCTGGAGCAGGGTATGGGCCAATAGGAGTAGGAAGTGATGGGAATTTTGGAATGATCGGTTTCGAAGAAGGCGCATGGAATGAAGGGGCAATAGATGCTTATTATAATATACCGGGGTTGAATACAACTCTTTCATTAAAAGGCATCTGGGATTCATTATCTTCGGGCAGATTAAAACTCAAAAACAGTGTAATTGTTGCAGGAGGAATAGAACTGACTGCTTTCATGCCTGTACCGCCGCCACCGCCGGATTATTCAACTTCGTATTCTGAAGAGTAAAGAGGTTCAGATTGATATGCTGAGCAAACGGAAAAGGGAGTTTCTTGAGCGACACTGGCTTAAAATGCTGTTTTTCATACTTATATTTGCAGTAACTTTTGTTTACATCTGTTTGCAAAAAGAATACAAATCAAAAGAATTCGCAATTGTCAAAGAAGAAATAATTTATTCCGGGATAGTGGAACGGATTATTGGTAAGGTGAAGAGTTATTCATTGACGGCGAGCAATACTTCTTATCATAAAACACTATTCGTTGAAAATGAATCCAGCCTCAATAAAAAATACACTATTATATTATATGGAAGCAAAAAATCAGCATTTCTTTATATTACTCTGGCCTTTGAAGACAGCCGATGGAAAATACATTCGGCTGATATCAGAGTTGGTTCAGAAGAAATAAACCTGATGGATAATCTTTACAATGAAAAGGATGAAAGTGCGAATAAGCAAGAATCCTCTGAGTCATAGTGAATATAGGAACACTGATTCTATTGCAAACCACCAGGCTGTAATTCAAGAATATTGCTTCCGAGAATCCTGATAATAAGACTCGAAAGCGAGATCCTTCACTGCGTTCAGGATGACAGCAGGCCAGCCTGCTCTTTGTCCTTTATGTACTCACTTCGTTAATGGCTCATACTCAAAAAACTTTAACACGCCTTTTGGTTTGTCTTTGCGAGAAGCGGCGTTGCAACTGTCTTGCAATGCGCGACG
>DAOSYA010000053.1:0-19397 GCA_035380865.1 bacterium | reverse complement strand
ACCGGATAGGGCCGAGGGACATTCTGACAATCACAAGCTATCCGAAAGGAATTTTTCCCGACGAGGTGATCGTCAAACCCGATGGAAACATAACGCTTCCTTACATCGGAACGACGAGCTTAAACGGGCTTACCATTTTTGAAGCATCCGATAAAATCCAGTCGCTTATGAAAAATGATTTCAAGCGTCCGTGGATTCAGATAATGATCAAGGAATATGCCGCGAAGAAAGTGAAAGTGCTGGGTGAAATAAATTCATCCACATGGAGGCTCAGCGGACAGGGAGAATATGCTCTCAAAGAGGCCTCCAGGATTCTCGATTTCCTCTCAACTATAGGCGGATTTACTGATAAAGCGGATATAAAGAACATTGTCGTTCTGAGAAAAGACGGCTCAAGAAAAAAAGTTGATTTGAGCCTCGCGCTTGAAGACCAGACATCGTCCGAAAACATCGCCCTCAAAGAAGGCGACCTGATTTATGTCCCTGCCAGCAGTGTTGCGGAAAACCGGGTTATGGTTCTGGGCCGTGTCGTAAGGCAGGGAATATACAACATAGGCCCGACAAACAATACCCTGATGACTCTTATTTCGGAAAGCGGCGGCTTTACGGAAGATTCAGCTATAGACAGAGTTCAGGTCGTCCGAAAAGTTGACGGAAAACTCGTGGCATCCAATGTAGAAGCCAATAAAATCATAGACGGGCAAGTGGAATCCGATTTCATGCTTCAAAGCAACGACATCATCTACGTTCCTTCATCAACTAAGGATAAAGACGTGATAGACAGGCTGAACGATACCATTAAAGATGTCGTGCCTTCGTTAAATCTAATATGGCTTCTGGACAGACTAATAGATTGATGGTTGGTTAATATGCAAAAGGAACTGAGCTTAGGTGAATACTGGCTTGTTTTGCTGAAACGCAAATGGATTGTGATATTCACTTTCCTTGGTTTCCTGTTTTTCTCTATAGTTTTCACATGGATGCAGACACCCCTCTACAAATCATCCGCGCTGGTGAGAATCGACCAGTACAAATCGGTTATGAACCTCATCTCCGACCTCCTGCGCTGGAGCCCGGGAGAGATTATGTCCACTGAAGTGGAGACCGTTCACGGACCGCTGGTGCTCGAAAAAGTCGCATTCGATCTGAATTTGCTGAAGCCGGATTACACCCAGCAGGAATTCAACAGAATTATCGGGGGATTGAGATCGAAAATTATCGCGGAGCGGGTTGAACGGACAAACATGATCCGGATAGAGGTCAGCGACAGCAACCCGGAGAAGGCCGCACTGATTGCGAACCTGGTGGCAAAACACTACAAAGACGTCAGCCACAGCACGAAATCCAGCGATATCCAGAAAAACAGACAGTTTATAGAAGACCAGCTCGAAATCGCAAAAAACAGGCTCAAAAAATCCGAGGAAGAACTCAGAGCGTTCAAAACAAACGAAGGTTCTCTTTCAGTAGATTCCGAGACACAGCTTACGCTCGAAAGACTGAACAACATTGAAAGTGAACTCATTAAAGCAAGGTCGGAAAGGGAACAACTCGAGACCGAGATGTATCTGATATCCAGCAGGCTGGGCTCTCTCGATATAGAGCAGGAAATCTCGATGCTGGAAGGAGGGACGCTTTATCCTCATTACCAGAAGATCATAGATGTGCAGAAAACAATCGATTCCCTGCTCTCGACCCACACGGAAAACAATCCCGAAATCATCGAACTGAGAGCCGAAGAACAGCGACTGACGGACAATTTGAAAAAAGCGGTCGAGAATTCTCTGGAAGCCGCCCTGACATCGCTGGAAATCAAAAAAACAGAAATGATCCGGCACGAAAATAAATTGTCTTCCATGATCAACCGGGAGCTTTCTTTGATTCCTGAAAAAGACATGCAGTTGAGAAGACTGACCCGCGAGGTCAGTGTCAACGAAGAACTCTACACAATGTTGAACAAGGAATTCAAGGAAACCCAGATCAAAGAAATGGGTATGATAAGCGAAATCACAGTTATAAGTCCTGCGATAGCCCCGAAAAGGCCCATCAAACCCAATGCCATGTTCAACATAGTAATCGGGGCGCTTCTCGGGCTGGTGCTGGGCGGAGTGCTCGCCGCGCTGATCGAGAGTTTCGACACGTCTATAGGCGCGGTTGAAGACATCGAACGACTTCTTGAAGTTCCGGTGCTCGCCGCGGTTCCAAGGTTCGGACATTCGGGAAAACAGAAAAAACTGCTGCCCGCGAAAAAGCTCACCTCGACAGAAGGAGATTACAACAGGAACAAAGCTCTTCCGACGATTTTCGATCCCAGCAGCGCCGCCGCCGAAGCATACAGACACTTGAGAACAAACCTTCAGTTCGACAGGATAAAAGAAAAGAAAAAAGTCTACATGATTTCAAGCTCGGGTTCTCAGGAAGGAAAATCCGTAACCCTTTCAAACCTTTCGGTAACCCTTGCCCAGAGCGGCCAGCGAACTCTTCTCATATCCTGTAACCTGAGACGCCCTTCGATATTCAAGATATTCGGAATCAGCAGGAAACCCGGCCTTACGGATGTGCTTGTGGGCTCATGCGAACTCGAAGAAGCGGTTCACACTTTCGCGGATATCGTTGTGGGAGACCTCGACTGGGAAGCAGCTCTCAAGCTTCCGGGCATAGATAACCTTTCCATCCTGCCTGCCGGCACGCTTCCTCCGAATCCAGCCGAACTGCTCGATTCGCACCAGTTAACGGAACTGATAGAAAGAGTTAAAGATGAATACGACATTATCCTTGTAGACGCGCCTCCCACCCTCCCGGTTACGGACTCACTTATTCTCGGACCGAAAGCCGATGGCGTTCTGCTGGTCTACCAGCTGGGCCATCTCCCGAGAAGAGCACTGATAAGAGCCAAAAACTTGCTCGACGGGCTGGGAATCAAAGTTGTCGGCATTGTTCTCAATGACGTGAGACCGGAGTTCCACGGGGTTGCGCCGGTGTATATTTCACAGGAATATATGAAAGCGACAACAAGAGTAATGAACAGCGATAAATCTGACGATAAAGAATAAATATATTAACAAATGCAATAAATTATTGTAAGTTTGTTCAAGCGGTTTATACTGGTTTCAGGGATGAAATAAAATGGCAGAACCGCTCAAAAGAATGAAAGAAGACAATGTAATCAATATATCGCAGGTAATGCCGGGCCACGGCAAAGATTTCATCATGCCCGAAACCAGGGTGCCACGGCATGTGATAAAAGACCTGTATCTCGAAGGGCTCGCATTGAGCGCAGTCGTATTTGACTGGGCGTCGAAACCGGAACTCAGCGACTATCCGTTCGCCGATCCCATCAATCAGTTGATCTCAAGAATCATCGAGTTGCTCAGCGGGCCTGATTACTGGTCGCTGCTCTGCGAATGCCGGGCGTCATCGGAACCCCTTTACCTGCCCGCCCACTCGATGAATGTCTGCATAACTTCAACATTCATGGGTCTACAACTCGGAATACCTGATGACCAGCTCACGGATCTTGCAGTTGTATCTTTTTTGCACGACATGGGGATGGCAAGAATACCGAATATCTGGGAAAAAGGAACAAGGCTGGATGAAACCCAGAAAAAGCAGCTGCATTCACATCCCATCGAATCGCTGAAAGTCATACACAAAACCGGCTGCTGTTCCAATCCTGAAATAGCACTCGCCGCAGCAGAACACCAGGAAAGAATCGACGGCTCGGGGTATCCCAATAATAAAGTCTCAACAGACATCTCAGCCGCCTCGCATATAATCTCCGTCACAGACTCGTTCGACGCAATGACACACGCAAGAGCTTATCGAAAGCCGATACACCCCTTCGAAGCGGTCAGGCTGCTGTCGCGAGACGCCGGCACCTCGCTCCAGACCCAGGCGGTCAGGACTTTCATACAGAGCATGTCGATCTACCCCATCGGAAGCGGCGTTAAGCTGAACAACGGAAAAATAGCCAGAGTTGTGGCATGCAACGGGAAAACACTCACAAGACCCGTCGTCAACATAATCGACCAGAAAGGCGCCTCCCTGACGGAAACAAACCAGTTCATCGACCTGTCTAGCGATAAACTTATCTTCATCAGACAACCCCATGATATCTCCCCGCTTGATCCTCTTTTCAAAATAGGATAAAATAATTTCCATAATAGGATATTATATGTAAGCTGTATTGAGTATTGCCTTGCCTGGAGATGATTTGAGAAACCTCAAATACTTCACATTAACAATTATTCTCATCGTCTTATCAACAACGATAGGCCTGGGCTACTTTCCCGAAATTGAACTTATTTATCCACCGGACGAACATTTTATATGCGAATCAGGATTCCTGCCCCTCACCGGAAGAACTTCCTGTAAAGACTGCATTCTGACAATTAATAACGAAAATGTTGAAATCACGAGGCTGGGCAGCTTTCAAAAAAACCTCCAACTGACTCCCGGGACAAACAGAGTGGAACTAATTCTCAAAGATTCCACCGGAAACGAAATAATCAAAAATATTGAGATAACAAACACATTATCAGCCGGCGAATTTTCAATCAACAATCCCCGGGGAGAAACAGAGCCGAAAAAAACAATATCTCAAAAATATGCCGCGAATAAAACAAAAAATGAGCACAATAAAGTTACGATAACACCAAAAAAGAAAGTTGATTTTGAAAAAGCAGGCAGCAGGGTTCACAAAAAAGACATCGGTTTTTTCATAGAAGGTAAAAAAATAGAATCAAAAAGGGGTTTTTCAGCGATAAACAAGAAAAACCATATCATGATACCGCTCGAATCAAAGATCTGGGCGGATACAGGAGCAACATTCGGTCCGGGCGGCAAATCAATCACTTTCCTCAGAAACGCTCCTTTCAAACAAAGAACCGTATCCTTCAGCGATTTAACAAACCCGGTCCCGGTTATAGCTGAAGAAAAAATATATTTGCCCGTGAGAAGCATTTTCGAAAACGCCGGATGGCTGGTACACTGGCAAAACGGAAATATCTACCTTTCCCAGCTTGGAAACCTGAGACCTATCCAGATAACAGGTATGCAGGACATTAAACTTGAAACATTGCTTTATAACGGAGTTACGTTCCTGAGAGTCGAAGACCTGCTGAATATCAAGGATTTGAACATTGAAGCAATCGGGTCCAGCGGAGTTAGAATAACCGGAAACAACGGCGGCTCAATAGATATAACAAGAATTGGTAACATAAACAACAGCCTTGAAATGATAGTCAAGATCAGCGGTGACCGCGCTCCACCCGGCAATTATACAGCTCCCGGCAAGCAAATCACCGAAAACGAGTACCTTATTCCGGTAAGACCGGTGTTGGAGCAGTTTGGCTTCGATGTGCGCTGGGACAGCGAAACCAGAACCGTGAAAGCCG
Organism: bacterium; assembly: GCA_035380865.1. GTDB lineage: Bacteria > UBP15 > UBA6099 > UBA6099 > UBA6099 > DAOSYA01. The sequence goes on along the minus strand of DAOSYA010000053.1, from coordinate 14,004 downwards.
TATCGGAATTTAGCGTAAGCAGAACGGAATAGCTTAAAACACAAATAAATCCCTTTATAATAAGGATATTTTATAACGCACATCGGGGTTTCGGTTTTGCAAAACACGATAACACGTGAAGCACGATCCGTCTTTTTCATCACAATAGGTACTCTCGCCGTATTGGGAATCATCCTTATCGCAAGAGCCGCCACCAACATGACTCCACAGTTAACAGTGATTATCATTCTTGGGTTGGCGATAGCAATCCTTTCTTTTTTCAAGCAGGACATCGCAGCCGTCGCAATAATTTTCTCGATGATTCTTTCGCCGGAAATCAAACTCGCCGGAATGCCCGGAAGAGATGTTGTTATCAGATTCGATGACATTCTTCTCATCGTATTCTTTCTTACATGGCTGTTCAAAATGGCATACTTCAAAAACCTTTCTCTCCTGAGAATTACCCCCCTGAATATTCCAATCCTTTTTTACATTGTGATTGCGATGATTGCGACATGGAAAGGCGCGGCACTCGGCCATGTCAATATACTGAAAAGCAGTCTGTATTTTTTCAAGTACGTCGAATACTTCATGATTTATTTCATGTTCTCCAACCTGATAAAAACAAGTGAGCAATTAAGAAAATTCCTGATCGCATTCTTCGTTGCCGCCGCCATTGTTTCTTTGTTCGGCGTGTACCAGATTTACCTGGGTGTTCCACGAATAACAGCCCCGTTTGAAGGTCCCCGGGGAGAAGCAAACACATTCGGCGGCTATCTGCTTCTGATTATCGGAATAACATCGGTTTCCACGCTGAAAGCGCCCACACCTGCAATCAGAAACGCTTTCGCCCTGGCTTCCGTTTACTTGATGTTGATACTTATCGCGACTTACTCCCGGTCTTCCTATGCAGGGCTGGCATTTCTCGGACTGGTGTGCCTGGCATTTGCCAGACAGAAGCAAAGGCTTTTGATAATCACCGGAATAATCATTGTGCTTCTTTTAAGCCCGTTTATCGCCCCGAAAAAGGTTAAAGACAGGGTTACCGCTCCATTCACCGGAACAACCCAGGAAGTAGCGCCGGGGCTCAACCTGAATGTGGAAGATTCATCTTATGTGAAAGTCAATTCAGCGCGAGCTATCCTTAAATACTGGACTCTAAACCCGATAATCGGAAAGGGAATAACCTCAATGGGATTGGTGGATACACAATATCCATTGATACTGGGTGAAATGGGACTTCTCGGGCTTCTGGCTTTTATCTGGATAATATGGACCGCTTACAAATCGGCATTCCAATCATTGCGATATCTTGAAAAAGGGAAAGAGCCATGGATATGGTTCTGGAGCGCCGTCGTCGCAGGATACTGCTGTGCGCTCGCGGGGCTGCTCGTTCACGCGATCGGCTCCAACACATTCATAATCGTTCGTATTATGGAGCCATTCTATTTCCTGACCGCTGTTGTCGTATCGATCCCCAAAGTCATTATTGTCACTCAAAAGGAAGCGGAAAAACCAAAACGCAGGTACGCCCTTCAACCATGGATAGATAATAAAATCTGATCCATTCAGCCGTTTCTTAATCCGTCAATGAGTTCAAGCAGGGGAAGCACCACCTTTTCAGGCCTCAAACTCGAATCGAAAAGCCCGAACCCACCCTTCGAAATGCGGTCTGCCAGCGCTCCGTCATTTTTTATCTTCATTATCGAATCCGCCAGCGCTCCGGCGTCGCCCGGCGGCACCAGAATCGAATCTTTTCCATCCGCAAGCAATTCTCTCGAAGCCGGCGTGTCAGCCGTGATAACCGGCCTTGCCGATGCAAGAGCCTGGTAAACCTTATTCGGGATAACTCTCGACGCCTTGCCTCCCGTGCCGAATATACCAAGCGCCACATCACATTCGCCCAGTTCGACTGCAATATTTTCAATAGTCACAGGTTTAATGAACTCAACTTCAGCCCCGCAATCGTCGGCACTTCTCCTGCATTGATCGAGTTCCTGCCCGTCACCTATCATTCTGAACCGGATGTCTTTCTCCCCGGAAAGCAAACCCGCCGCGCGCACAATTGTTTCCGCCCCGTGCAGCGGAAGATATGAACCGTAAAAAAGAACCGTGAAATCCCCGCCGCCCCTCTTCTTTTTTCGGGGCCGGAACACTGTGTCGTCCGCGCCGACTCGAACACAGGTGAATTTGTCGATCGGTATCCCGTAGTAACCGGAATAAAACTCCGCATGCGCAACTGTATCCATGAGCGCTGCACGCGCAAGCCTCACCCCCCACTCGTCCGCAACCCTCATCGCCCTCGCCTGCCTCGATCCCGGCAGAAAATACCCTCTGTCCTCGACCCACGAATCATAATGTGAAATAAATGCATCCAGAATAACTGTCGCCCCGGTGATCCCGCCGAGCATCCTCGCAAGCGGCACATCCGCATGCCTGCCCTCGCCCACCAGGATTATGTCATATCCTGAAAAACTTCTTGCAAACCCTCTCGACAGCATCAAGCTCCGCCCGAGCAGGCTCCGGTTCGGCGCCACTCTGAAATCAACCTTCATTCCGAACCGCTTCAACCCGAGCTCGATCACCCTGTTACGCGCATACCCTTTCGGGAAAGCTCCGAAATAACAGATGCGATACTCTTTTTGCCATGTCTCCATTGTCGCGCCTCTTTAGAAATTGCAGCCAAAGAAATTACGGATTTACATAATTACGGATTTGCATAACATAAATAGCCTTTATTCATGGCCTTTTTTTATCTTTCATGGCGATACTGAGTTAATTCTAAACCATACAGCAGGTGGAGATATACAAATCCACAGTCGCTGATTCCCATGTGTTCAAAAGCATCCACGACATTTAACCTATATAATACTATCCTGATAATCGGATTATTTTGTCGGCTTTGCACACCGTTTACTCTTCGAACTCATAAAGAGAATGCTCTACCGGGTTCGATAAATCGAATTCATATCTCAATTCCGTTCCGGTATCGACAATGGAATGATTTATCCCGATCTGTTGGAGCTTCGACACAACCACCGGAACAACCCTGTTGTCGAAATGGACAAGACCGTAAAGCTTTTTGAAACCCTGCTCGCGTGCTACAAAAAACATGTAATTCAACAGCGCGGTTCCTATTCCTCTGCCCTGGTATGGATCTCCCACAACCGTGGCCGCTTCAGCCACCCCGGGTTCTCCGTCTGCCGGAGCGTTATACCTCGCCACTCCTGTGATGAGAGGCATACCATCCTTGAGTTCTTCCGAGACAAGCGCCATGTGGGGGAAATAGTTCACATTCGTCAATCTTCTTATGTACGATCTCCGCAACTGGACCGTGTGAAAAAATCTGTGGAATATCGTCTCTTTGGAAAAAGTGCTGAAAAGACGTATCAGCCTGTCGTTATCCCCGGGATGGATAGGTCTGAACCGCATGCTTCGCCCGTTGACCTTTACCCGCACAACATACACGGTCGGATAATTATCCGGAATCTCCGCGCGGGATTCGCCATCGTCCGGGAATATTGACAGTGTTTTATCTTCCAATCCATTACCTCTTTGCGTTCTTTAATAATGATAAACATAATTCGCGGCCAGGCCAACGCCGCAAACCCGGAAACTCAGTCGATTCTCCTCGCGTGCTTAAAATATTGCTCCGTCAACTGCGCGTATGCCGCGGCCCCCGCATCTTTAATCATCACCTGATGATCTTTGAGCACCCCTTTGATAACAGCGGGGTTTCCGGATACAAGTGATCTTTCGGGAATAACAGTTCCGGCCTTCACAAACGAAGTTTCGGCAACTATGCTGTCCCTTCCGATCACCGCCCCATCGGAAACGGTAGCCTGTATTCCGATCAGCGCGCGGTCTTCGACGCGGCAACCGTGCAGAACCGCTCCATGCCCCACGGTAACATCGCTTCCGACCACGCAACTCTCGCCCGGTCTGCAATGAAGAGCGCAATTCTCCTGGATACTTGTCCTGTCGCCCACCCTTATGGAGCCGAAGTCGCCTCTCAGCACCGCCCCGGCTGCGATATAACAACCCTTCCCGATCATAACATCCCCTATCAACTGCGCGGTTTCGTGAACCCAGGTTCCCGGTCCCGCCTCGGGCTTCTTATCGCCGAATTCATATTTTGCCATATAACGCCTCCATGCCTTTTGTTCATAAACAAAACCGGCCCGTTCAACACAGGCCGGCAGACGTTCTTCTTATAAATCTCAGGCGCTTATCCCGCCTGTCCCACTTTTATTTCAGCGCCTCCGTAAGATCCTTGAGCTCTTTTTTCGCTTCCTCCCGCTCGACTTCGTTTCCTTCCAGCAGGTATAAAATATACTCGAGCTTCTGAACGATCCTTTTATCCGCCGACAGGTTCGCCGATGTCGCGGTCGGAACAGCCTCTATGCCCTTGAGCGTCTCCGTCAATTTCTCCATCAGGACTTCCTGCCTCGCGTACGCTATGTTCTTCTGAAGCGACTTCATCTGCTCGACCGAATAAGAGAACGGGTTCTTCGGATCATCCTTGATTACAGGATGCCTGCCCGTGATTTCCACAATCGTGTGATTCACATCAGACGGGGCAACACCCGCCAGAATTTCGATTTTCGCCCACTCGGCTATCCCCGGAAGCGGAATTTCAAGCTGTGCGTTGCGCCGCACCCAGTCCTTGTGCTCTCGCGTTATCGTCCTCTTTTTCCCGTTGATCGAAAATTCCACACGGTATGATTCTATATAGGTATCACCATTGTTCTTGAAAAGCCCCGACCGATACTTCGGCGAACTGATCTGCAAGCCGTACACAGTTCTGGCCTCGGCATCGAAAGCCTGCTGCTGTCCTACTTCCCACACGGCATCGACTTTCTCGCTGAGCAGTATTTCCGGCTCCTGATCATCATCCATCACCGCCTCCGCATACTTGTAATCCGAACCATCGAGATACGGGCCGCGAAGTATATGAAGCGTCAGATCAATCAGCCTGTTTATCTCCTGCCTGTAGTTTTCTCCTCTTTCCTCTCCAAGCTTGAGCATCGTCTCGACATTTTCAACCGCCGCATTCACATCTATAGGCTGACCGATTAATTCATCCTGTGCAACCGCTTTAACTGCAACGCCGATAAAAAGCAGCGCAAAACAAAAGACAAGGAAACCCTTACATGCTGGTAACCATACTCGCATACTGCTACCCCCATTTTTTTTTGCTTTTTTTGCACACACAAACATCAATATTTTTACACACTTTAACTCACATTATACTATTTTAGTAGTTTTTCTTGAATTTGGGAATATATCTCATCTTTTTGTATTTGTTTTTTCTCATAACAATTTTTCTTCAATTTCCACTGCCGTTTTTCATCATGCGGAACCATCCGGCTACCGGCATTTTTTCCATGAATACAAAAATAATCCTCATATCATTCAAATTTTTCTCCTGACACGTCATAATTTACTATCTGTAATGTGTCTAATTCCTGACGGTAATGCACGGAGCCTGAATGATCATCTCTGTACATCAACCGCAATATCTCCCCTGGCTGGGATATTTTGATAAAATCGACTCCAGTGATATATTCGTGATTCTCGACAATGTGCAATTCAAAAAAAGAGAGTTTCAAAACCGCAACAGGATAAAAACCCCGAACGGACCGAAATGGCTTACGGTACCCGTCAAAGTCAAAGGCAGATATCACCAGCTTGCAAAAGATGTCTTGATAGACATAGAATCAGGGTGGCATACAAGGCACGCGAAAGCTCTTGAGCTCAATTATCGAAAGTCTGTTTTTTTCGAAAATCATTTTGAGAAAATAGCCGGCTTTCTCCAGGAAGGGAAATTTGGCAGGCTGGCCGACCTTAACATTTCCATGCTACGATATTTTCTGGGAACACTGGGCATTGACACTCCGATTTTAATAGAAAGCGATCTTGGCGTTACCGGAACCGGCACTGAAAGAATAATTAATATCTGCAAAAAGGCTGGAGCGGACACATATCTGTCGGGTGCGGGGGGCAAAAATTACATGCGGGAAGAAATGTTTGCCGAGGCAGGAATCAATCTCGACTACCAGGAGTTCGCCCATCCTGAATATGAACAACTTTTCGGATCATTCATGCCATTCATGAGTATTGCGGATCTCCTGTTCAACGAGGGGGAAAAAAGCCTTGAGATAATTAGGAAAGGAAGAAAAGCTCAATGAACGTACTGGCTATCGGAGCACATCCGGACGATATCGAGTTCGGTTGCGGAGGAACTCTTCTCGACCTGAAAAGCAAAGGTCACAAAATCTATATGATGATAATGACGAACGGAGAATGCGGAGGCGTCGATCCTGACATCAGGATTAAAGAACAGATGAATGTCGCTGAATTCCTGGGAGTGGAAGACCTGATCTGGGGCGGTTACAAAGACACGATGATTCCCACAAACAACGACGTGATAACCCTGATCGATGAAACAATTAAAAAAACGAATTCCGAACTGATAATGTTCAACCATGTCCAGGACACACATCAGGATCACCGGGCACTTGCGAAATGCGCTATTTCCGCATCAAGATATATGAAATGGGTTCTTTCCTTCGAGGTGCCTACCTCGATTTCTTTTGAGCCCAGCTTCTTCGTGGATATCGGCGAGGTAATGGACAGGAAGCTTGAATTGCTTAAACTGCACAGCTCACAAATTGACAAAATGCGAGTGCCACACCTTCAGATTACAGAAACAGCGCTGGCATGCGCATACTTCAGAGGGTTCCAGGGAAAAGTGAAATTTGCTGAAGGATTTTTCCCCGTCAGGTATCTTATGAACTGGTAAACAACAGGAGTTATGAAACAAACCAAACCTGCAAGAATGATTCTGCTCAGGAAATCGGCTTTTCTCATCTCTGTGCTGAGTTTGATTTCGCTGTCAATTTTTATTTTTCTGAAAGGCCCGAGTTCCGGGATACTCAGGGTAATAATTCTCTTCGAAGTATCATTTTTCACATGCGTGCTTCTTGTTCCCGCAATGTCATGGCTATCAGAAAAAACAGGGGTGCTCGATTATCCGAACAACAGGAAAATCCACGCCGTCCCGATGCCTCTGCTCGGCGGGGTGGCGGTATTTGTATCTTTCTTTGTTTCCCACCTGATCCAGCCTGAATTCACACGCGAAATGATAGGTATTTTCATTGCCGCTCTGCTCATACTGGTTGTCGGAATTATTGACGATTCATCCAAAAAAGGCCTGTCTTCAAAAATCAGGCTCATAGCGCAGTTCACAGCCTGCCTGGTTGTGATTTCCTCAGGTGTGGTTCTGAAGCTGTACCCGATGACATGGTGGGGAAAATCCATCAGCATCGTTCTTTCTATCGTGTGGATCATGGGCATTACGAACGCGACGAACTTCCTTGATGGAATGGACGGGCTTGCCGCCGGACTCGGAGCCGTGGCTTCCGGTGTTTTCTTTATCATTGCCTACAGGCTGAACAGCCCTTACCTCGGCTTCGTATCAATCACACTCTGCGGAGCATGCTGCGGTTTTCTTATATTCAACTTCAGGCCCGCGAGCATTTTTCTGGGCGACAGCGGCGCGACATTCATAGGGTTCACCCTCGCCTGCCTTGGTCTTCTCGGCGACTGGTCCGAAGGGAATCCATTCATATCTTTCAGCGTTCCGGTCGTTGTGCTCGGCGTCCCGATTTTCGACATGCTGTACACGACGATAGAAAGATTTGCGACAGGAAAGGTTCACAACATCCCGCAGTGGTTTTCCTACACCGGCAAGGATCACTTCCATCACAGGTTATCGGACCACGGGCTCAGCTATTTCCAGACGGTTATATTTATATATTTTATAAGTCTGACACTCGGCTTCGAGGCTGTTCAGATTGCGACTACGACATCTACGGTTAACATGGCTCTTTCCCTTGCGCAGACTGCTTTCATGTTCCTGATAATAACTGTTCTGATGTATTTCAGGAGTAATGGGAAAACTCCCAGTTAAAATCTTTATCATTGGACGACGGGCTGACAAAACAACTTGAACTCGATCAGAAAAATCCTCAGAAACACTTTCATGCTTCTTCTGCAGAATGTTTTTACCGGCGCGATTTCATTCATCACGGTTGCAGTTATCGCGAGAAGGTTAAGCGTCGATGAGTACGGCGTTTTCTCGTTCGCCCGTTCATTCCCGCTGCTGTTTCTTGTGATGAGCGACATGGGAATCGAGTTTCTCCTGATCAGGGAAGTTGCTGTCGGACACGAGCGTGTGAGAGACTACATCGGCAAGCTCCTGCCTCTTAAACTCACCCTGACTTTTATCGCGGTTATATGTGCCGCCACGGTCACGCTTTTTGCGGTTTCAGACGCCGAAGTCAGATATGCAACCCTGATTCTGGTTTGTTACACCTTCCTCAGATCAATGATGACATTCATGCTTTCCGTGTTCAGGGGACTGGAGAAAATGGAATATGTCTCCATCGCGGGTATCATCGAGTTTGCTCTCGCTTTCCTGATGATATATTTTCTTTTGAAACCCGGCGGAAGCGCGGGCTTCGTGTCGGTCCTTTATCTTGCATCCATGTCATGCGCCCTTATAATGACCGCCGTTTTTTTGATTCGAAACACCGGCTTGCCAAAACCGGCGATTGATATGAAGCTCTGGAAAACAACCCTCATAATGAGCTGGCCGCTTGCGCTGAACAGCCTTTCCGTTCTCCTGAACAACAACGTTGATATCGTCATGATCAAATATTTTCATAACAGGGAACAGGTCGGGCTGTACGCCGCCTGCGTACCGATCGCGGGGATAGTCTGCTATTTCCAGAACGCTTTTGCAGCATCGGTCTATCCCGTCATATCGAGAATTTATGAAAACGAGAAATCCGCTCTCGCGATGAGTTTCAACAAATGTATTAAAATGATAACTATAACCAGCGTTCCCGTGTGCCTCGGCGGAGCAATGCTCGCAAAGAAAATTCTCATCACTGCGTTCGGCGCAAAATACGAACAGGGCGCAATCGTCCTTGCCATCCTTTGCGGGGCTGCTTTTTTTTCAAGCTATGCAGCTTTCTTCTCATCGTTTGCCACAAGTATTCACGAACAAAAAAAATACGGCCTCATTTACGCCTCATGCACAGTCCTCAATATTATTCTGAATTTGTTTCTGATACCGCGATGGGGAATCACAGGCGCTGCGATTGCAACAATTCTAAGCAATGCAGCTTTAATCATTAGTGTCACCACATGTGTTTTCCAGCCTTTTTTAGAATTCCGGTTCAAAACCGGTATGTTAAAAATATTTATGTCCGTTGTCATAATGGCAATTTTTATATGTTCAATCTATAATCTGCATATAGGAATCATTATTCCAATTGGCGGTATAGCGTATTGCGCGGGGATAATCGGGACAAAAACTTTAACGAAACAGGAAATCGATATCATTAAAAAAATGTTAATGGTCAAAAACCGAAATTGAAACATATGACAGTGAAGTATTGTTAGTATCATAATAAATGTATATTTGTAGGGTGCCGGAGGAAAAATGTTTAAGATATTCAAATTCAAGTATTCAAAAACTATCATTACCTTGTCTCTCGCGTTGATATGCACGGCTTTCAGCATACAGCCGATAATCGGCGCGGGAAGCAATATCGCCGACAGAGTAAAAGATATATACATCTGTCCCTCGACAGGAATGACCATCAAGGAATCGGTTCAGGAAAAAGAGCCCTGCCCCGAAGGAAATGAAGTAATCGAGATTGTCAACCTGATGGACAAAGCCGGGTGGAGCGAAGAAAGAATTATTAACTCCGTCGATCTTTTCGCGATGGGCAGATCTTCCCGTGTTACGGTCGACACGGCGGGCCTTGCCGCGGAAGGCAGCATGGCGGCAAAAGTCACGATGATTGAATTCACAGACATGCAGTGTCCATACTGCGGAAGATTCGCCCAGACAACCTACCCGGAACTCAAGAAAAATTACGTCGATACAGGGAAGCTGCTCTATCATGTCGTGCTGTTGCCACTGTCGTTCCACAAAGAATCGTTTAAAGCATCTGAAGCTTTGTACTGCGCCCAGGATCAGGGAAAATACTGGGAGATGAGAGATATTCAATTTAATAATCAAAGACAGCTGGATATCCCTTCGCTTAAAAAGTACGCGGGTTCATTATCGATGAACACCGCTCTTTTTTCCGAGTGCCTGGATACCGGTAAATATGACTCAAGGGTCAAAAACGACCTTATGCTTGCCGGCAAGGCAGGCATTAACGGCACTCCGAGTTTTGTGATCGGCAAGACCACTCCCGATGGAAAAATAAGAGGAAAAATGATCTCAGGCGCTCAGCCCCTGCAGAAGTTCACTGAGGAAATCAACAAAATACTGGCAAAATGATTTCGGGAACATTCTTCTCTTTTCCCGCCTTCTAATGTAATAACATTCGGAGTTTCATCCATGGAGTTCACGAAGTTATTTAGTACCCTGATTATCATTGCGGGGGTAACTGTAATGACCGGAAACACTGTTTTTGCGCAAACGCCTGCCGCGCAAGACGGTAAGGCAAATAAACTCATCACCGAGAAAAGCCCTTACCTGCTTCAGCATGCTCACAATCCGGTCAACTGGTATCCCTGGGGTAACGAGGCTTTCAAAAAAGCCTCCGATGAAAACAAACCTGTCTTTCTCTCGATCGGATATTCGACATGCCACTGGTGCCATGTTATGGCTCATGAATCCTTCGAGGACCCGGCTACCGCCGAAATCCTTAATGAAAATTTCATATCAATTAAAGTGGATCGCGAGGAAAGGCCGGATATCGACGCTGCATACATGGCGGTGTGCCAGGCCATGACCGGCTCCGGCGGCTGGCCTTTGACCATTATTATGACCCCGGACAGGAAACCGTTCTTCGCAGGAACCTACTTCCCGCCGGAAGACAGGCAGGGCATGAGAGGATTCAAAACCGTCCTGGCGCAAATCGTCAGGCTGTGGAAAGAAGAGAATCCGCGGGTCTTGGAATCCGCCGAAAGCATCTCTCAGTTGTTCGACAAAGAAACAAAGGATGCAGCTGGCAAAAGCATCGACGAAAGCATCATGACAAAGGCCGCCGGGGCATTCGCTTCGATGTATGATGAAGAATACGGAGGATTCGCCGGCGCAGGCACAAAGTTCCCGATGTCGCACAACCTGTCCATGCTGCTCCGGCACTGGAAAAGAAGCGGCGACGTCAAATCTCTCGAAATAGTGAAACACACCCTCGAAATGATGTCCGGCGGCGGAATCCACGATCACCTCGGCGGCGGTTTCGCGCGCTATTCGACGGATCGAAAATGGCTGGTGCCGCATTTTGAAAAAATGCTCTACGACCAGGCGATCACCGCCCGCGCTTACCTCGAAACCTACCAGGCAACCGGCGACCTGAAATATGCGGACACGGCAAGGGATATTTTCGACTACGTGATTCGCGACCTGACAGACGAAAACGGCGCTTTCTATTCCGCCGAAGATGCCGACAGCGAAGGTGAAGAAGGCAGGTTCTACGTCTGGACAAAAGAAGAAATCTCCGGCGCGCTCGGCAGTGACGCCGCCCTGTTCAATGAATATTTCGGCGTGACCGATGAAGGCAATTTCGAAGGGAAAAACATTCTGAACATAAGAGTCCCGGCAGACGCATTCGCCGCATCTCATGATATCAACCTTTACGAGTTCGAATCGACGATCAAACGGAACAAAGCCGCTTTGCTGGAAATCAGGAACAAGAGAATACGCCCTCACCTCGATGATAAAATTCTCGCCTCATGGAACGGGCTGATGATTTCCGCGCTTGCTTACGGCGCAAAAGTACTCGATGAACCCCGATATGCAAACGCGGCGTCAGGCGCGGCGGATTTCATTCTCGCCGGCATGTTCAAAGACGGCGTTCTGTACCGGAGATACCGCAACGGCGAAACCGCAATCCCCGGCTTCCTTGACGATTATGCTTTTTTCGCGGCGGGACTGCTTGATCTTTACGAAGCGGAATTCGACCTCGACCGCTTAGAGCAGGCAAAAACAATCGCAGACGTCATGACTGAAAAATTCCGTATTAACGACAGTGGCGCTTTTATGTTCAGTTCCGAGCAGGCTGACGAACTGCCCGGAAACATAATAGAAGGCCACGACGGGGCTTTGCCATCCGGCAACTCAATAGCCGCGCTGGTCCTGCTGAAACTCCAGAGATACACCATGGATATGGGCTATGGTGCAAAGGCGGATGAAATATTCAGACATTTTTCTGCTGGTATAATGCAGCAGCCGACCGCTTTTTCACAGATGCTTTCCGCTTATGACTTTTCACTCAGCCCTTCGACGGAAATCGTGATCAAGGGTGAAACCGGCGACCCGGTGGCACAGGACATGATTCGGCTTGTTAATTCACTTTTCCTGCCCGGCAGCATTCTCGTGTTTTACCCGGCGGACCAAACCGGCGAGCGCATCGAGCAACTCATCCCGCTCACCGAATTCAAGGAAATGAAAAACGGGATGCCCACGGCTTTTGTCTGCAAGGACTTCAGTTGCAAATTCCCGACAACCGACATCTGGCAACTCCGAGACCTGCTTACGGGCGGTTCATGAATTGCGCGTTCCGTCTTTTAAACAAAGCCACCCGCCGCTATTATATATAACCGAATCGATATGCTGTTCGAGCATCACTCGCTGACGAACTTTACATCATGGAGCGCCCGGGCAATTATGCGGCAACAAAAAGAAAAAGCGATTCTGGCGGGATTCAGGCATCCGGGTATTTACGACGGTGACGCGGAAGACCCATACTACGAGCTCGCGCGGCTGGTCGAGACTGCCGGGGCAAGCGTCGAAGAAGTGATAACCCAGCCCGAAAACAAACCAACTCCGCAGTTTTTCCTGGGGCGTGGGAAAATTGAAGAGATAGCGTCGGCGGTCGAATTTTTCGACATCGATTTCGTCGTATTCAATAACGAGCTTACCCCACTGCAGTTCAGGAACCTCGAAGATGCCGTCGGCACGAAAGTCATTGACCGCACGCAATTGATACTGGATATATTCGCGATGCGCGCACAGAGCAACGAGGGCAAGATCCAGGTCGAGCTGGCGCAGCTCGAATACCTGCTGCCGCGCATGGCGGGCCGCGGCATAATGCTGTCCAGGCTCGGAGGCGGAATAGGGACAAGAGGACCCGGTGAAACAAAGCTCGAAGTCGACCGGCGCAGAATCAGAACCCGGATATCCGTGCTCAAGAGAAAGCTCGAAAAGGTGGAGAAAAACAGGTCCGTCCAGAAACACAGAAGGAAGAAGCAGAACGTCCCGCTCTTGGCTCTCGCCGGTTATACAAACGCGGGAAAAACAACTCTTTTCAACAGGCTCAGCAACGAATCCGCTTTCGTCGAAGATAAGCTCTTCGCTACCCTCGATCCGCTGACACGCAGGATATATATCCCCGAATCCGGCAACGTGCTTCTTGTGGACACTGTAGGTTTTATCAAAAACCTGCCCGTAAAACTGGTGGAATCCTTCAAATCCACTCTCGAAGGATTAAACGAAGCAGACCTGATACTGCACGTCGTGGATATCAGCAGCATGCAGTATGCGAGCCATATACAGGAAGTCGAAAAAATCATAAACGAGCTGGGCGCGTCTGAAATTCCTTCAATACTTGTTCTGAACAAAATAGATTCACTGGAAAAGCCGGACCGGGTGGCCGGACTCGAAAAATCGCACGCGGACATTTCACAGATATCGGCAAAAAGCGGGACCGGCATTGAGGCGCTGAAAATAAAGATATCCGGCAGACTGCAAGGCCGCACGCCCGGATAAATGGGCCTCCGACGGCTCAGGGTCGCTTTTGAAAAAGCGCATCTTGAGAATCCCCGCAAAACTTTTCAAGCGCGAATCACACGCGTGGCGACCGCCGCTCATGTGATTCGCTCGACTTTTACGGGCAATCCTCATGTAATGTTCTCCGCTGAAGTGTTGTCCTTAACCTGCATTTCTCACCAGCGCAGGTTAAAAATCGTGATAAGGCTGATAATACAAGG
>DAOSYA010000052.1:0-19669 GCA_035380865.1 bacterium | reverse complement strand
GGGCCCCCGTCAATTCCTTTGAGTTTTAATCTTGCGACCGTACTCCCCAGGCGGGGCACTTAATGCGTTAGCTGCGGCACAGAAGGGGTCGATGCCTCCTACACCTAGTGCCCATCGTTTACAGCTAGGACTACCGGGGTATCTAATCCCGTTCGCTCCCCTAGCTTTCGCTCCTCAGCGTCAGAAACGGTCCAGAAAGCCGCCTTCGCCACTGGTGTTCTTCCTGATATCTATGCATTTCACCGCTACACCAGGAATTCCGCTTTCCTCTCCCGTCCTCAAGTTAAGCAGTATCACAGGCATTCCCCGGGTTGAGCCCGGGTCTTTAACATGTGACTTACCCAACCGCCTACGAGCTCTTTACGCCCAGTGATTCCGGATAACGCTTGCACCCTACGTATTACCGCGGCTGCTGGCACGTAGTTGGCCGGTGCTTCCTATAGGAGGTACCGTCAGCCTCAACGATTATTCACCGATGAGGGGTTCTTCCCTCCCGACAGGGCTTTACGATCCGAAAACCTTCATCACCCACGCGGCGTCGCTCCGTCAGACTTTCGTCCATTGCGGAAGATTCCTCACTGCTGCCTCCCGTAGGAGTCTGGGCCGTATCTCAGTCCCAATGTGGCTGGTCGTCCTCTCAGACCAGCTACCCATCGCAGCCTTGGTAGGCCATTACCCCACCAACAAGCTAATGGGCCACAGGCCCCTCCTTAGATGGTAGCTTGCAAGCAGAGGCCACCTTTCCTCGTAATAACATGCGTTAAAACGAGAATATCTGGTATTAGCAGCCCTTTCGAGCTGTTATCCCGGTTCTAAGGGCAGGTTACCCATGTGTTACTCACCAGTTCGCCACTGCCTCGGCCCCGAAATCGACCGAAGTCTCATTCGGGAGAGACCGTATGACTTGCATGTGTTAAGCGCGCCGCCAGCGTTCATCCTGAGCCAGGATCAAACTCTCCGACGTAAATATAAACTCATAAAATTAACTTTGTAATGGTAACGATTTCAACGCCCCGAGGGGCATTTTATACGTTTCCACAACTGGGTTCTCACTATTCAATTCTCAAGTTCCAAGGCTCAGACCAAAACCCTCTTTTCGGTCTGGCGCGACAATCTTCAATTTTAGCAGCTTGGGATTGTCTTTGTCAAGCAGTAGAATTAAATTTTCAAGCTTTCTTTGTTGCAACGAATATTATACAGGCCGATCATTCTTTTGCAAGTGTTTTTTAAAGAATAAAATAAAAACCAAAAATCCTTTTTGTTAAAGGCATATTTATCCGAGAATTATCCTTGAATCAACAGAAATGCTTCCGCTGTTTTTTTCGAACGCGATCACCGGGTTGATATCAAGTTCTTTTATTTCAGGAAATTTTACTACCAGTGTTGATACCCGGTAAAGAATATCCTTTATCGAATCCGAGTCTATTGGTTTCATGCCTCTGAATTTTCCAAGAAATTTTCCGGCTTTCAATTCGCCCATCATTATTTCGGCATCGAGCGGCCCTATCGGAGCAACTCTCATGGCAATGTCTCCTATGGCTTCAACCATAATTCCCCCTATGCCGAAGATTACCACGGGGCCGAAGGCTTCGTTGTGCTTTGCGCCGATAAGAAGCTCTCTTCCACCGGATGCCATTTTTTGAACATACTCTCCTTCTATTCTCGCGTCAGGGATGGCAGATGTAACGCTCGATATAAGTTCACGATAGCATTCCCTGCATTCTGCTTCCGTTTTTACATTAAGTCTGATTCCTTTAACTTCAGTTTTATGAAGAATGTCGGGAGATGAGATTTTCAGCGCGACCGGATAGCCGAGCCTCTCTGCTATTTCAACTGCCTGATCCTCGTTTGTTGCTAATTCATATTCCGATACGGGTATTCCGCATGCCTGAAGTATTTCGAGCGATTCCATTCCCAGTTCATTTCGGTTTTCTGTTTTTGCTCTGTCGAGTATTTTTCTGATTTTTTCTTCATCGATTTCTTTAATAACCGGTTGCTGCGTTCTCAGCTCGATTGCGTTTGCATGAAAGTCCCGCAGCTTGGCGAGCGCATGAACAGATTCCTCCGGGCTTGAAAATATCGGGAAGTTCGTGTTTTTCTGTATCTGGGCCACGTCGATCGAGTCTCCTACGAGCGAGATAAGAACGGGCTTCGGAATCTTTTTGAGCATCGAGTCAAGCAGTGGAAATACGTTGATTGTATCCAGGTTAAGTCCCACGTTTCTCATGTATATCCATGATAACAGGAGCGCATCTATCGTTTCTTCCTGGAGCGCTCTCATAATTGTGTGCGCAACCATTTCGAGGTCGAACATGTCGCCGAGATCGAGTGGGTTTTGAAGGTTGATAACTCCGGCCCTAACATGACGCGAAACATCATCGATGAATCCCTGTGGGAATTCCGGCAGAACAAATCCATTTTTCTCGCAAAGGTCGGCAAGTATTACCGCATATCCACCCGTTGGAGTTATGACGGCAACCCTGTTTCCTCTCATGGGCGGCATCTGGAATGCCTTGAATGTCGGGGCCATCTCATCAAGTTCCCGCACTCTGGGAATGCCAACCTGCCGCAGCGCGCAATCAACTATACTGTCATCATTTGCTATTGCCGCCGTGTGCGATGCTGCGGTTTTCGCCCCCGCGCTTGTTGTGTTGCTTTTCATTACTACAACAGGTTTTTTGCACCCGCGAACGGCGTCCATGAACTCTCGCCCTTTTTCTATAGCTTCGAGGTAAAAGCCTATTACTTCCGTGCTCTCGTCTTCTTCAAGAAAAGGAATGATGTCGTATTCTGATATGTTAAGTTTATTTCCAAGACTTACATATTTATTTATGCCGAGGTTCTGAGAGTTGAATGAATAGATGAAGCTCAGTCCGACTCCGCCGCTTTGTGTAAGCATGCTTATGTTTCCGTTTTTAAAGCGGCCGAGTTTTACGAACGGCAGACAGACTCCTTTATCCTGGTTGATCAATGCTATGCAGTTCGGCCCGAGGAATCGGATATCATTTTCTTTCGCTATGCTCAATAACTCTTTTTCCAGTTCTTTTCTTCCTTCACCGAACTCTGAAAATCCGCCCGAGGATATACATATTCTCTTTATCCCTTTCTTTGCGCAGTTTCGCATCATTTCCGGGACTATTTTTGCCGGGATTAAGAATACCGCGAGTTCTACCTTTCCGGGGATATCATCAATATTCTGGTATATTTTCAGCCCGAAGACCTGGCCTTCTTTCTGTCCCACCGGATAGATTTTTCCGTCAAACTGAAAATCGAGCAGATTTTTAACAATGTTTTTACCGAAATTCGTTGCTGATTCCGAGACTCCGATCACAGCTATGCTTTCCGGGTAAAACAGCTTTTTCATTATTCAGTTCCTCCAAATATCGCTTATTGCTGAAGGTAAAGTATAACGCAGGGGAAAGATGAATGCAGCATTATTTATATTGTTGTGATCCGGTTATTTTCCAGTAACTATTCTAACCATGCCCTTACGGGCTTTTTAGCTTCCTCTTCGGAAACGGGCAGAAATGTCGTGTAGCGCGCTACTTTCGGGTCCGAGATAATCTTTCTGAAATGGCCGTTGTAAGCGTTTGCCGAAGGCGGGGTTACCCAGTACATAATCTGTCCGCCTTCTCCAAAACCGTGAAAGACGCTCTCGAATTTTATCTGCCCTTTATCCTGTTCTCCCGAGAATTTGATATAAAAGTCTTCATATCGTTCCTTGTCAACGTCGAAGTAAGGCAGGTGGTAGACTTTAGAAGTATCAGTCCATTTCGATTTCAACGTAAAAATATAGTGTGAGAAAATCGGAAGGGTTTTCATCGGGTCGAGATCATATGTCCTCACTGGTGCTTTCGGGTCATCGAAGTGAACGTATATTTTCATATTCTTCCAGTCGTAGGTCGCGGTTTTCTTGTACGACGCTTTCGACCTCAATGGGGAATATACCCCGAAGAACCATATTGTTATTCCCGAAAGGTTTCCCTCGGCCTGCGATTCTAGTATTCTTCCTGTCTGCGGCTGGATTGTTTCTTTTATGGTCCATTCGGATTTTTCAAACGATACGCCGTATACCAGCGTTTCGAAATTTCCTTTAGAAATTATTACCTGGTTTCCGTTTTCATCGTTTTTGAATTCAAGATACTGATATCCGATTTTGAATCTTCCGGTTCTCGGATCGTCTACGTAAGCTCCGTAATATTCTTCCATCGGCGTAAGATAAGTCGGGGCCAGCATTTTGTAATTAATGGTGACGGCATCGCGTATTTCGGGTTTGACATATCCCTGCCTCTGTTGCGCGAATGTTGTTGCACCGGCAAGAACAAAGGAAAATAAAATTATGTAGAATAACTTTCTCATAAAAATTCACCGTTGTCAGTTTTTTAATCTTTATGATTTTAACTTATTATCCCGCACATGTTAAGGATTGTATTTGTCAAAAAATAATGGGGAAGTTAGAATTGAAGTCACCGGGGTATTATGCACTCCGCTGTATGGTGACGCATGAAGATACTCAACGTAGTAGGCGCAAGGCCGAATTTTATGAAAATCGGGCCGCTTTGCCGTGCATTCGAGTCGCGCGCGGGGATCGAATCGCTTCTCGTGCATACCGGCCAGCACTACGATCAGAACATGTCCAGGATTTTCTTCGATGATCTGGAACTGCCGCGGCCCGACATGAATCTTGGCGTGGGGTCGGGGACACACGGCGTACAGACCGCGAGAGTAATGGAATCTTTCGAAAAGGTTCTTATGGAAAACAGGCCGGATCTCGTAATTGTGGTCGGCGATGTGAACTCGACGCTTGCCTGTTCGCTTTCGGCGTCGAAGCTGGGGATAGCCGTCGCGCATGTCGAGGCGGGGCTGAGAAGTTTCGATCGTTCCATGCCGGAGGAAATAAACCGTATAGTGACAGATACCTTGAGCGATTTTCTTTTTGTCTCGGAGCGGAGCGGGGTGGATAATTTGTTGAATGAAGGTATCGCCCGGGACAAAATATTTTTTGTCGGCAACATAATGATAGATACCCTCGTACTGAATCTCGAGCGGATAAAGAGCAGGAAGATTGAAAGCGGCGTTCCGGCTGAGGATTACGCGGTGCTTACGATGCACAGACCTTCGAATGTTGATAATCCTGAAACTTTCGAGATTGTGGTTCGGGCGCTGCTCGAAGGATGCGGGGGGCTGCCGGTGTTTTTTCCGGTTCATCCGCGGACGCGGGAGCGGATAAATAAATTCGGGCTCAAAAAGTATTTCAGGGAATTCGATGAGAATACAGCTGGTGCCGGCGGATTGATTTTAATGGACCCGCTTGGCGCGCTTGAGTTCCTGGCGTTGATGAAGAATGCAAAGCTGGTCTTGACCGACAGCGGGGGGATACAGGAAGAAACTACTTATTTAAAGGTTCCGTGTATAACCTTGAGGGAGAATACGGAAAGGCCTGTGACTGTTGAAATCGGAACGAATGTTATTGCGGGAAGCGATCCCGTATTGATAAAGAAATACATAAGCAATGTTCTTGAGGGCAGGCTCGGAGAGTCGGAAATCCCGGAAATGTGGGATGGGAAAACCGGCGAGAGAATTGCCGGCATAATTGTGGATAAATATAAATCAGTAATTCAATAAAGGAATTACCTTGTATGTTAAATGATTAATGAGTGATAATTTCCTGAAGCGGCAGCATGGAAGGAAGCGGGTAATGGCTGAAAAATTGTTTTCAAAGCGGGAAGAATTTCTTGTTTTCGGAGCTCCTCTGATAGAAGAAGACGAGATAGAGGAAGTTGTTTCGTGCATGAGGAGCGGCTGGCTCGGGACCGGCCCGAGAGTTTCGATGTTCGAGGAGGAGTTTTGCAGTTATAAAGGGGCTTCTCATGCTGTGGCGATAAACTCATGCACTGGAGCTTTGCACCTGAGCCTGCTTGCATGCAATCTCGATCCGGGGGACGAGGTAATAACGACGGCAATGACATTTTGCGCGACGGTCAATGCCATTATTCACTCGGGGGCGAAACCCGTTCTGGCGGATGTGGACCCCGAGACGATGAATATTGATCCCGCTTCCATCGAGTCGGCGATTACCGACAGGACAAGGGCGATAATACCGGTGCATTTCGCCGGAAGGCCGTGCGATATGGATGCCGTGTGTGAGATATCGGACAAGCATGGCTTGAAGATCATAGAGGATTGCGCCCATGCGATCGAGACTGAATATAAAGGCGTTAAGGCGGGACTGTTCGGTGATTTCGGATGCTTCAGTTTTTATGTGACGAAAAATGTGGTTACCGGCGAGGGCGGTATGGTGCTGACGGCGCGCGAGAAAGACGCGGAGCGGATAAAAATGCTTGCTCTGCATGGAATGACCAAGGACGCCTGGAAACGTTTCAGCGACGAAGGGTACAAGCATTATTTTGTAGCTGAAGCGGGATTTAAATATAATATGATGGACATACAGGCCGCTATCGGCATACACCAGTTGAGAAGGATTGATAAGTGCTGGGAGAGACGGAAAAAAATATGGGATTATTATCAGAGTGAATTCTCTGCGTTGCCTGTGGTTATACCGTCGGAGTCCGAACGGGAAACGAGGCATGGATATCATCTTTATACGCTGCTCATTGATGAAGAAACTGCGGGGATAAGCAGGGATGAGTTTCTGGGCGAGATGACAAAAATGAACATAGGCGTCGGGGTTCATTACCTGAGCATTCCCGAGCATCCTTTTTATCAGGATAAATATGGGTGGAAGCCGGAAGATTATCCTGAGGCCATGAGCGCAGGCAGGCGGACCGTGAGTTTGCCGCTGTCTCCCGGGCTGAGTGATAAGGATGTGGAAGATGTTGTTAATACTGTCAGGCACATAATTAAATGCAATTGATCAGGGGACAGTTTCATGGGCGATACTGGGATTAATAAAAATTATTGTTGCGACATTGAGATTCCGGAGAAGGCAAAGAATGTTAAAGCCTTTCTTGTTATGGAAATCATGGAGAAGGCCGAAGCCATGGAAAGGGCCGGAGCCGATATTGTCCATCTCGAAGTCGGTGAGCCGGATTTCGAAACGCCGCCGGCGGTTGTCGAATCCGCAGTGAAGGCCTTGCGCGATGGGAAGACTCATTACACGCACAGTATGGGGCTGCTCGAATTGAGAGAGGCTATCGCGGAAGATTATTTTTTGAAATACGGGGTGACGGTTGACCCTGAATGCATAATTGTTACAAGCGGAACATCGAGCGCGATGACGCTTGCTTTCTCGGTCCTTGTCAGGCCGGGATACGAAGTGGCGATTACCGATCCCCATTATGCCTGCTACCCTAATTTCATCAGGTTTGCAGATGGGATTCCGAGCCTGATTCCTGTTGGCGAGGAAGATGGATTCCAGTTTAAAATCGACAGACTCAGGGAATCGCTTACGGAACGCACATGTTCGATCCTGATAAATTCCCCCTCGAATCCCGGCGGCACTTTGATTGCCGCCGAGGTAATGAAAGAAATAGCAGAGATTGGAATCCCGGTTGTTTCGGACGAGATTTATCACGGGCTTGTTTACGGTGATCGCGCGCATTCGATTCTGGAGTATACGCCGGATGCATTTGTCATAAACGGGTTCTCGAAACTGTATGCGATGACGGGCTGGAGAGTCGGTTATGTTATAGCTCCGAAGAAATGCGTGAGAACCATGCAGAAGTTGCACCAGAACTTTTTCATATCGGCAAATTCTTTTGTTCAGTGGGCTGCGATTACCGCGCTGAAAGATACGCGGGAGGACACCTCCCGGATGGTTGACACATATAACGAGCGCAGGAAGTTCATGCTGTCGGAGCTAAAGGCGATGGGTTTCAACGTACCGGTGGAGCCGACCGGCGCTTTTTATATGCTGGTTAACATGAAGCATGTTTCAACTGATTCCTATAAGCTCGCGTTTGAAATTCTGGAGAAAGCGAAAGTTGCCGTAACTCCTGGAATAGATTTCGGGCCTGGAGGAGAGGGGTTCATAAGGTTTTCCTATGCGAACTCGATTGAAAATATCGGAGAAGGAATGAAACGGCTCAGGAGATTTCTCGCCGGGAAGGGGCTGGCCTGATGGCCGAGACCTTCGATTCCAATCACATTTCAGAAGAATACCTGTTGGAATACTACAGGAAAGCGCGCAATAAGCCCTGGCAGGAATGCGGGGAAGAATATTTGAGCGACCCCGGCGGCAGGTTCAGGATGGAACTGCTGCTGGAAGAGCTGTACAGGATTGAGCCGGAGAATCTGCTCGATCTGGGCTGCGGCAGCATGGTTCTCGGCACGCTGATCGAAGGCAGAATCAGGACGGACTATTTCGGATGTGACATTGCCGATATTGAAAACGGACAGGGAGCAAAGTTTTTTTTGTCCGATGTGTCTGAAACCGGGATTCGGGATGAAGCGTTTCAGGCTGTTGTCTGTTCCGAGGTTCTGGAACATCTTTATGATCCTGAGCGGGGGATCAGGGAAATCTACAGGATCATGAGAAATAACGGGTATGCATTGATAACGGTTCCTAACCTGTTCAGTTTCGATTCGATAGATGGTGCAACAGGTGTTATTTCCGGACCGCTGAGAATTATTTCAGAGGCGGGACTTTCAAAAAGATGGGAGCATGGCATAAATGTTCATGTAACAAGACAGTCGCCTTCGAAATGGAGAAAGATGATTCAGGATTCCGGGCTTGAGATAGAGATGGAGAGGGCGGTTTATTTATTCCCTTATATACCTTATATAATAAAGCCTCTGAAAAAACTTGAAACGAGATTGTTCAGTTCGGTTCCGGCGGCAGAATTCTGGCAGAAGCTGGAAAGGCGCATAGCGTATCTTCCGCCTTTGAACAGGCTTGGACAGTTCCACTATTTCCGCTGCAGGAAGAATTCTTAGGATAAATTCTCAGTGTTTTCTGGCGCTTTCTATGTATTTGATGTGTTCATCGATGATTTCACGAGGAACAGTATGAGCAAAATACCTCATACATAGATAAAAAATAACGATATCTTCCATCCAGCCCAGAAAAGGAACAACAATGCCGGGCAGAATGTCTATTGGCGATATTACATATATGGTGGCCAGAATAGGAAGAATTCTTACTAGAATGGGGATGCGCTTGTCCGCAAGCAGTCTGAAGTAAAGAGATATCAAATTCGGAATATGGGAAACCAGTTGTATCATGTTAAAGTGAGCGGGCTTATTTTCATTTGTCTCATTCGTATTTTTATCCACCAGTGAATTATAGCAAATGTATGTTAGACGGGAAACTCGATCAGGGTGAGGTTGATTTTACGGACGGATCACGGGAACAAACTATATTCTGGATTCCTGCGTTTTTCGCCGTTTTTTGGAAGCGGAACCTGTTAGAAATGCAGGCTGATATATATAAAAAATATGGAATCAAAACAAGCCGTGATGTAAAATTGACAATTAAGGTGAATTTAGAGCAAATTGAACGATTTTCGATGATTTTTTCTGGAATATCAGACAGGGAGAAAATTTTAACAAACCTGTATAGAGCTTCAGAATAGCGGTTAAACTTAAAAATCATTATTATCAAAGGGATATTATCAAATATTGTGAAGGCATGGGTTTTTGCAGAGCAACACAATATATTGTGTATTAAAAATCTAAAGGATGCAATATGTAGTGTTTATATCGCCATTAATCGGAAGAAATTAGAAGAAATAGCGAAATAAATGAAAATAGCTAAGCCATCATCGATATTCCATCGGTATATTCAGAAATAATAAAATTAATTTAAAAAGCTTGACACTTATTTGGGATTATGATAATTTTTGACGTACAGGTGGGATAAAGTGTTATAAAGTGGTAACAAATCGGTTTGATTAATAAAAACATTCAAATAAATGGGTTTAGGTGGAAAATCAGAGGGTGATATAGATGAGTAATATCAGGACTTTAAAAGTGAACGTGATGGATGCCCTCCTGATGCGGAGCTGAAATCGAAAGGGTTGGTAACATTAAAATGATTGCCACTCAGTTCTGGGGAAAGTACATTAATAAAGTAGACCCCAAGTTCCGCATGAGCCTTGCTTCTGAATTCAGGTCGGTTTTGAAGGCCAGAAGCGAAGCGCACATAGAACTCAAAAACAGCGAAAATTTATCAGAGAAGAAAAACGACGGGAACAGTGAGGCCGAGCCGCTCAGACTGGTGCTTACGCAGGGTCTGGGTTCATGTCATATCTGGGGAGTTCCGCTTGATGTCTGGGAGAAAAAGATCGAGGCGATAAATACTTTGCCCAATACGGAAAATGCACAGGAATTGAGAAGGCATCTTATCGGGGGTGCCCATCTGTGCGAGATAGATAAGCTTGGAAGAATGTTGATTCAGCCGAGTCTCAGGGATTATGCGGAAGTGGAGGCGGGAGAAGAAGTGGTGGTTCTGGGGATGGGCGAAACGATAGAGATATGGGCAAAGGCAATGCACGACCGGACTGTTGTTAAGAAGGGCAGAGAAAAGAGCATACAGGAATTCGCCGCGGAACATGGCATCTGATGAGCATATTGGCCGGGAAGCGGTAATGGAGGAGAATAACGGACATATATCCGTGCTTTTGAAAGAAACTCTTGAGGCGCTTGATATCAGGCCGGACGGGGTTTATGCGGATTTGACGTCCGGAAAAGGAGGTGGCCATTCTAAAAACATAGTTAATCGGCTCGAAGATGGAATGCTGGTATGTTTTGACAGGGATCCTGAAGCGGCTGAGGCCTTGAGAAGGATGTTCGGGTCTGACAGCCGGGTAAGGGTTATAAATGAAAATTTTGTAAACCTTATCGATGTCTGGGAAAGGGAGTCTCTGCCGCCTGCCGACGGGATTGTGATAGATCTCGGGATATCAAGCCAGCAGCTTGCTGAAGCGGAACGCGGGTTTTCTTTCGGTGGTGATGGACCTCTGAGCATGAAATATAACCCTGACGATTCCGGTCCCGACGCGGCTGACATTGTGAATGATGCGGCGGAGGACTATTTGCTTGAGATCTTTTACCGGTTCGGAGAGAGCAAAGCGAGACGTATTGTAAGGAAGATCGCCGAGCGCAGGGAAAAGAAGAGGATTGAGACCACTCTAGAGCTTGCCGGCCTGGTGGAGGAAGTTGTGCCAAGAAGGGGGCATGCCCATCCGGCGACCAGGGTTTTTCTTGCACTCAGGGCAACGGTGAATGGTGAGCTTGAAGCTATCGAGAAAGGGGTTCCTGCTGCGATAAGGGTACTGAAGCCGGGTGGGATCCTGTGCGTGATAAGTTTTCATTCCACCGAAGACCGTCTCGTGAAGAACATACTGAGGCGTGCCGCGCGTGGTTGTTGTTGTGATTTACCGCCTGACGAATGTATCTGTGATTTACCGCCTGAAATCGAGCTTGTGAATCGAAGAGTAATAACACCGTGCAGTGAAGAGATTGCAGTCAACGCAAGGTCAAGGTCGTCGAAACTGAGAATAGTGAAAAAGATTTGATAATGAAAACGGATAGAAAAAAGACAATTACATTGCCCGGGAATCAGGATTCCGGGAAAAGAACTGTCGGCGCCAGAGACAGCATCAGGATAGTTTTGTTGCTGATGTTGATAGGCCTGGGTTTTACCATGATGGGAGTGTATATAGTATCGCTCAAATTCCAGATCGACTGCAAACACATGAGAGTAGATGAGATAAAAAAGCAGAATTACAAGTTGGACATTCAGATAGGAAAGCTCGAAGCAGAAGTTCAGGGTCTCAAATCGTTCGACAGAGTTGAAAGCAAGTTGCTTGCCGCCGGATACAAGGTGGCAGTTCCCGACAAAGTTGTTTACATCAATACTGACGATTCCAGGGGCAAAGCCGCCAGGGCCGAAGGTTCTGATAACAGTGCGCGGGCTGGAATGTTTTAATATTCCGGATTTGCTGAATTGGAAATCGGGGTGAAGCGTGGACCGGGCCGTTAAGGCAAAAAAAAGGATTAAAATCCTCTTTTTTTTCATTGTCTTTATGTATGTATCGATACTGGCCCGTGCAATATATATTGACCAGTTCATGGGAGATAATCTTCGCGCAAAGAGGATTAACCAGAGCAAGAGAATTGTGACGCTCTATGCACGCCGCGGGTACATTCTCGACAGGAACGGCAGTAAGCTCGCTTTAGATGTTCCGTACAGTTCGGTTTACGCAATTCCTTCGATAATAACGAAAAACGACGAGTATGCGGAAAAGCTATCAGGTATTCTTGGAGAGAAGAAATCCGAAATTATATCGAAGCTGAGCAAGAAGGATTCCAACTTCGTGTGGCTCAGGAGAATGATATCAGAAGATGCCGGTGAAAAGACAAGGGATCTGGGGCTTAAAGGGATAGGAGTAGCAAGAGAGGCAAAAAGGGTTTATCCGAATGATTCGCTTGCAGCGGGTGTTGTTGGTTTCAAAGGAGAAGACAGGGGTATCGAAGGAGTCGAGTATGTTCTTGATAATCTTCTCCGCGGCGAAGACGGAATGGTTTTGCTGGAGAAGGATCTCAAAGGGAGAAATATTCCTAACTCCATTCATGAAAGGAAACCGGCGAGAAACGGCAGTGACGTATATCTGACAATAGATATTTCAATTCAGCACTTTGCTGAACAGGAACTTGAAAAGACGATAAAAAAATACTCGGCGCGTGCCGGTAGCATTGTTGTTCTCGATCCGAAATCGGGAAGGGTGTATGCGATGGCAACCTATCCGACTTTCAATCCGAATAATTTCAGCGCATATTCGAAAGCTCCGGAAAGGTATCGCAACAGGGTAATATCTTCCAATTTCGAACCGGGAAGCGTTATGAAGCCGATTGTAGTGGCGGCGGCGATCGACAGGGGAATCATTGATCCGTACAAAGCGGCTATTTTATGTGAACCGACTATTCAGATAGGAAGCTGGACCATTGGAGAGACGCATGCGGATGGACTGCCGGCTTATAAGACCCCGATGGATGTAATAACACACTCATACAATACCGGTGCTGCCCGGATTGCGCTGAAGATGAAGAAGGAGTTGTTGAGAAATACTTTCGAGGAATTCCATTTCGGAAGCAAGTATGACATACAGTTGAACGGCCAGGAATCGGGAATTCTGAGAAGCCTCAAGGAGATGAACAATTCGCGTGTTGCGAATAATGGCTACGGTCACGGAATAGCCGTAACGCAATTACAGATGGCGATGGCAAGCGCCGCACTAATAAACGGAGGGCTGTTGATACAGCCGGGAGTCGTGGAAAAAGTTATTGATCCGGAGGGAGAAGTGATCTACAGCTTCGAGCCGAAGGTCATAAAAAGAGTAATCAGCGAAGAGACGTCTAAGCTGATGAAGCATTTCATGCACATGACAGTCGAAGAAGGGACAGGTAAGGACGCGAAAATCGAAGGCTATTCACTGGGCGGCAAGACGGGTACTGCCAGGGTTCCCGCACGTGGAGGCGGTTACCTGAGAGAGTACATTTCGTCGTTTGTCGGGTTTGGCCCGGTGGAGGATCCCAGGCTCCTGGCGATGGTTACGATTGAGCGACCTAAAGGTTCTTATTACGGTTCTGTTGTGGCGGTTCCGGCATTCAGAGAGGTCATGAAGAAATCACTCTGGCACCTGGATGTTCCGGCTAACGACCTGCCGGGAAGCGAGGTCGGTTATTAATACGGGGTTGATGATATGCAAGTTAAAAAGCTTGGCGAGTTGCTTCAGGGGCTGCCGTACGAGCTGGATTGTGGTTCGCGCGATACAGGAATAGAAGCACTCGCATATGATTCAAGGGAATGTTCTCCGGGAACGCTTTTTGTTTGTGTCCCGGGTTTTAATGTCGATGGGCATGATTTCATACCGGAAGCGCTGTCGCGCGGGGCGAGTGCCCTGCTGGTGCAGAAGAAAGTCGAAGTTCCTTCCGATGTAACTGTTGCAAGGGTTCAATCAACGCGCGAGGCGATGGGCATCGCGTCGTCTCTGTTCTTCAATAAACCTTCCGAAAAACTGAATTTAACCGGCATAACCGGGACCAATGGCAAGACAAGTGTTGCGTTTCTTATAAACGCGCTTGATCGCCATATCGGTAGATGTACCGGGATGCTCGGTACTGTCGAGAACAGGATCGGCGATGAGAAATTGGCGGTTAAGCGCACGACCCCCGAGTCGATGGACCTACAGTTTTTGCTGTCGCGCATGGTGGATGTGGGGTGTTCTCATGCGGTGATGGAGGTTTCATCTCATGCCGTGGCGTTGAAACGGATCGGCGGCTGTGTTTTCAGGACGGCCTGTTTCACGAACCTGACCCAGGATCATCTCGATTTCCATGACGGAATCGATGAATATTTCGAGGCCAAAAAGGGATTGTTCACCGATTACCTCGACGGCGACGGAGTGGCGATTTTAAACGGGGATGATCCGTACTGTAAAAAAATATCCAATGAGATTGAAAACCGTGTTGTTCTTTTCGGGATCAAAGGAAACGATCTCGACATAAGGGCGAAAGATATAAGCTGTACAACCGGCGGAATATCATACAGTGTTGAATCGAAATTTGCAGAGGAGTTTAGAGTAGAATCGCCGTTGATGGGCGGATTCAATGTCTACAACACACTTAACATGGTTGCTTACGGGCTTGCCAATGATATCGATAAGAAAGAGATAATTGAAGCGCTTTCAGAATTGAAGGGGATTCCCGGACGGTTCGAGAGGATAGACCTCGGGCAGGAGGCCCGAGTTTTTGTGGATTACGCGCACACACCGGACGGGTTGAAGAATGTGCTTAATACTGCAGAGGAAATATGCAGCGGAAAGCTTATCGTAGTTTTCGGAGCAGGAGGAGATCGCGACAAGTCCAAGAGGCCGTTGATGGGCGCGGTGGCAGCAGAGCGTTCCGATATAGTGGTTGTGACAAATGACAATCCCAGGACTGAAAACCCTGAACAGATAATTGATCAGATTGTGCTAGGCGTGGAACAGGCGATGATGCAGATTCCTCCTTCGAAACAGTTCAGGTATATCGTGGAGCCGGACAGGTTTGCAGCTATCAGCACGGCAATAGATAATGCAGGGCCGGATGATGTAGTCGTGATAGCTGGAAAGGGACACGAGGATTATCAGATATACAGGGATCGCACGATACATTTCGACGATCGTGAAGTTGCTAAAAATATAATCAGGGAGCGGATGAACGGTGGAAACGATGTCGCTTGACATGATTATGAGAGCGACCGGTGCGGAGCTTCTGCACGGCGATGCAGGCGTGCCGGTGAGCAGGATATTCACCGACAGCAGGCAGGATTGCGGCGGCGCGTTTTTCGTTCCGCTCCGTGGCGAGCGTTTCGACGGACACGATTATATAAAAGAGATCGCGGATCGCGGCGCGATCGGGAGTTTTACGGACAGGTTGATCGGGATTGACGTCCCGAAGGAATTTGTGTTGCTTAAAGTAGACGATACGCTGCGGGCCTATCAGTCCACGGCTTCGGCGCATCGGGACAGGTACAGCGTCCCCGTGATCGCCATTACGGGAAGCTGCGGAAAGACGAGTACGCGCAATCTGCTTTCGAACGTGATGTCCCGCATGCGGATAGTCAGGACGGAACGGAATGAGAATAACGAGATAGGTGTTCCGCTGACGCTTCTCAGGATGGACGGGAGCACGGAGGCGGTTGTGCTCGAATTCGGCATGCGGGGGCCGGGCGAGATAAAAGAACTCGCAGGCATTGCATGCCCGACTCACGGTGTCATAACGAACATCGAACCGACGCATATCGGGCGGCTCGGGTCACTGGAAGCAATCGCCGACGCTAAGGGCGAACTACTGGAAAATATGCCCGGCGATGGAACGGTTTTTCTCAATGCCGACAATGCCTGGACGGAGCATCTCAAGAAAAAGACAACAAATAGAGTAATTGAGTTCGGTATAAATGCGGGTGATGTCAGGGCGACAGGAATCAGACAGACTCTAGACGGGGTGGAATTCGAGCTTGTATCTGAGTTCGGCGGAACTGAAGTATATGTGCCGCTTCCGGGGAAAGGGACTGTGTATAACGCGCTCGCTGCTGCTGCGGTCGGGCTTTCGCTCGGAATAAGCATGGATGACATTCGGGAAGGGCTTGGCCTGCCGGTGGATGAGAGCGGAAGGATGACCCGCAAAAAGGGACGTGACGGAATCCTGATAATAGACGATACGTACAATTCGTCTCCTGCTTCATTAAGGCTTGCGCTCGAATTGCTCGGAAGCATCGAGCGGGAAGGTCGCCGTGTTGCTGTTCTCGGGGACATGCTCGAACTGGGTGAGTTCAGCGAGCCGGAACACGGGGCGTGCGGGGCGACCGCCGCCGGGAATGCGGCGTTGCTCGTTACGCTCGGTTCCGATTCGGAGTGGATAGCAAAGGGTGCGGTCGGGGCCGGGATGCCGGAAAGCAGTGTGAAGGTCTACAAAGAATATGACGAGCTTGCGAAAGACGCTGATGATCTTTTCGAGCCGGGCGATCTTGTTCTCGTGAAAGGTTCGAGAGGCATGAAAATGGAAAGGGTCGTCGATTTGCTGAGGGAGAAAAAATGAGGAGCCTGCTTGCAATCGCCGGTGTTTCTTTTCTTCTGGGTTTTGTGCTGCAGAAGATACTGATGGTTCTGCTGTCGAGGCTGAAGATGAGGCAGATCATAAGGGAACAGGGGCCTGAAGCGCATCTGAAAAAGAGCGGCACGCTCACGATGGGCGGTGTGGCGTTTTTCATCGCATGGCTGGTTTCAATTTTGTGCATAACCGGTGTATCCGAGCCCAAGATCAGGATGATCGTGATTGTTTCGTCGATCATGTTTCTTCTGGGTTTGCTGGATGATATTGCAAAATTTCTAGGGAAAAAGACGGAGGGGGTGAAAGCAAGATACAAGTTAATAATTGAAATCGCACTTGGAATTCTGATCGGTCTGTTCATGGTCTGGCAGGGGAGCATCGACGAGCTGTCGATAGATCCGTCGCTGATATGGACGCCGAGGTGGTTCGACGGCATAAGTATGGGGTGGACGTTCATTCCTTTTGTGGTTGTGGTGTTTGTCGGAACGGTGAACAGCACGAACCTTGCCGATGGGCTGGACGGTCTGCTGGCCGGTTGTTACCTTGTCGTCGCCGCGGCGTTTATTTACCTGATAAACAAATATGGTGACCGGACGCTGCTGCCGGTGCTGGTGGCGAGCATGGGTTCGGTTGCTGCGTTCCTGTGGTTCAATTCGAATCCGGCGAAGATTTTTGCGGGAGATACCGGGAGCTTGTTTCTAGGCGGCCTGCTCGCATCCGTCGCGATAGTCGCGCGGTTGGAACTTTTTCTGCTTGTTGCAGGCGGGCTTTTCGTCGCGGAGGCTCTTTCGGTGATGATCCAGGTTGTCTGTTTCAGGCTCACCGGAAAGCGCGTGCTGAAGATGGCGCCGCTTCATCATCATTTCGAACTGTCCGGCTGGAGCGAACCGCAGGTTGTCGTCAGGTTCTGGATGGTCTCGGCTGCGTTGAGCGCAGTAGCAGTCTGGATGTTTATAAGGTAATAAGGAGACGGTCCCATCGGAATGCTTGTTGCCGGAAAAAGATTTATTGTCGTCGGACTGGGAGTGACCGGGAGGGCGTGCGCGAAATTTCTTTCGGGCGGCGGCGCGGATGTTTCTGTCACTGATGTAAGGGAAGATCTTTCGGGTGTTGCAGACGCGATAGAAGAGATTCGCGCAAATGGGGCCGGGTTCATTACGCCGGACGCTGTGTGCAATGAAAGGTTCGACGCGCTTGTGCTGAGTCCCGGGCTGGCGCCTGATGATCCGAGGGTGGAACCGCTGATAGCGGCTGCCGGAGAGTGGATGTCGGAGATCGAGCTCGCGTACAGGCTTTCCACGGGAAAGATACTTGCGATCACAGGGTCGAACGGCAAGACAACGGTGACGACACTGCTGGGAGATATTCTAAAAGCCGGGTTCGACGACGTGAGGGTGGTAGGGAACATAGGGAATACCTTCATTGAGTCGATAGCGGGCAGCGATGAAAAGACGATGTTCGTCGCGGAGATCAGCAGTTATCAGCTCGAAGGGTGTTTCGAGTTCAAGCCCGATGTCGCGATTGTGCTGAACGTGCAGCCGGATCATCTTCTGCGTCACGGCACGATGGAGAATTACGCGGATGTGAAGTCGCGGATTCTGATGAACATGGATTCGAACGGCGCGGCTGTGCTGAATGCGGACGACATGTACGTGAAAGAGATGGGAAGCAGGACTCGCGCGAAAGTTCTGATGGTCGGCACTGAAGGGAAGAGAAGTCCGGGCGGCTGGGTCGAAGGCGACAGGCTGATGATCAGTGTTCAGGGAAAGGATATGCAGGTTGGTCGAACCGGTGAGATGAATCTGAAGGGCGGACACAACCTGTTCAATGCTCTTTCCGCATCGATCGCTGCATATTTGGCCGGGGTGCCGGTTGAAAAAATATCAGGTGTCATTTCCGGTTTCACGGGGCTTGAACACAGGATCGAGAGCATCGGAGAGGTCAACGAGGTGGAGTGTGTTGATGACTCGAAAGCGACTAACCCGGACGCTTCGATTGCAGCGCTGAAAACATACGGAGGAAGAGATATCACAATCCTGCTCGGAGGCGATGACAAAGGTTTCGATTACGGGCTGTTGTATGAAGAGATAGGAAAGGCCGGTGCCCGCGTAATAGTTTTTGGCCCGGGTCTCATGCGGGTGGCGGAGGAAATTGAAAGAGAAAACATGGTTGAATGCAAACGTGCGGCAGGAATGAAAGAAGCTGTGGCGCTCGGGCTGGAGATAACACCGGCGGGCGGTGTGCTTCTTCTTTCGCCCGGGTCGTCGAGTTTTGATTCTTACAGGAATTTTGAAGAAAGAGGAAAGGACTTCAAGAGTGAGGTCGGAAAAAAGAAGAAAACCTCATAAGCGTGTGCCGCCGCCGACAAAAAAGGTTGCGGTCAACGACGATGGGACAAGCAGATATGAATCGGTGGACGTTGTTCTGCTTCTGATTTGTATATTACTGACCTGTATCGGCATTCTCATGGTCACGAGCGCGTCGGGAATGTTCTCGCTCGAGAAATTCCAGAGTGGATATCACTATCTCTGGAAAGAACTGGCATACGTCGGGATGTCGGCTGTAGGGATATTTGTAATGTATACCATCGACTACAGGTTATACAAAAAATATGTCCTTTACATAATGGGTGCGGTTGTCATACTCCTGATTCTGGTTTTGATACCGGGTGTGGGAGTGAAGATAAATGAAGCGCGACGCTGGATACGAATCGGAGGATTGATGTACCAGGTCGGTGAACTTGCAAAGCTGGCGACAATAATATTTATGGCGGTGATGCTGGATTCAGCCGGCAAGCACGTGAAGGAACCAAGGACGCTTCTCATCGCGTTCGGCGTGGTTATGGTGCTCGGGATTTTGCTGCTGAAGGAACCGGATTTCGGCATGGTGATGATTATCTCCATAATAACGATTAGCATGCTTTATGTCGCCGGCGCCAGGGTGTCTCATCTGCTGACAGCACTGGGGCTGGGTGCCGGAGGAGCGGTGATGCTCATTCTGACATCGCAGTACAAGATGGCCAGAATCAATGGTTTTCTTCATCCTGATGAACATGCGACGGGTTCGGGATACCAGACTCTTCAGTCACTGATAGCGATTGCTTCCGGCGGGGTTC
>DAOSYA010000051.1:0-20374 GCA_035380865.1 bacterium | reverse complement strand
GACATCCTTTATCTACACATCTCAACCACTTTTTCTTATCTGTGAAATATCCGGGTTAAGCTCTCTCTTTTCCGGAGTCAGAGCCATCATTTTTCCGGATTGCTTCCAGATGTAGCATGTCAATAAAACGAGAATTCCAATATATTGACCCTTCCATTCAAGAAAAGAAAGTAATTTCTCGGATAAGTTCTGACAAATGAATATCCATATACTGATTTTTCTCGGTTTTTCAATTACGCGGAGATATTCATCCATCAGCCATGTCTCGACCGAGCCGACATAAAGGTAAACATAGTAGCTCTCATGGTCGGGAAATAACTTGTCCAGCTCGTCAAGATCTTTCTCCAGTTGCTCCGGAGTCCTGTATATTGTCTTTCTGGCTTGCCCGGACAGCCCTATATTACACTTGTTGTAGTCCGATATCCTTGCGTTGCTGCAACATCCTCTTGTCAACAACATGTGGAATTCCGGCATGCTGTCCTGAGTTCTGAAATTCTCGCTGAAATAACTCGGGAACCATGAAAAATCAACAAAGTTCAATTCGTTGAACTGTTCCTGGGTAGTATAAACTTTTGGGCCGGGAGGAAAACCACGCCTGAGCACGTTCGGCATGTCCGGCACGCTCTTCCCGTCCAAAATGCACTCCACCAGCGGTTTAAAGCTTATTTCAGCATTGTTAAACACAGCGTAATCCGCAGGTATAACCTCAAGCAACTGTTCGGGATAGTTGTCGACGATAAACCCACCGAGTATTACAGGGGTTCCCGGCGAAACCTTTTTCACGTGTATTGCTATTTTTCTTGCTGTTTCAATCGCAAACGGCCAGTGTACATCAATCAGGACAACTTTCGCCTTTTCAAGCAGATCATCGGTTATTTCCGACGAATAGATGCCTAATTTTTCACGGTCAACCGTATTCAATGTATAAAAAGCGCCGTGGGGAACAATCTTGTCTGACAAAAGATGCCCGTGCGGGTGTATATACAATATCATCGCTATAGTATGGTCGCTTTCTTTTCAGTGCATAATTCCGGAGATGACTCCCAACCATCCCCAAACCAACTTGTATCCGACTATTAATTACTTACGCACAACTTTCGAAAACACTTTTTATTTTTTGCAATTAAACAGGAAGCTTTCCAATTCTAACTAATAATAATAACAAAGTGAATATTTTCTCAATAAATTATACCCGATTAAAAAAAGACGCACTTTCCCCCCCCAATAAAACCGGAAATATCCCATAATCTTTGTGCGATTTTGTTCATTCTCCCCCCCCTGTGCATGTCAAAACCTGACACATTTCATCAATATATTCCACGATGTATTATTTCGATTAATCCGGACTATTCCGCAAAGTCAGGTATAACGGCAGTTTATTCAGTTGCACATGGATTATTCTTTGTTTGATACACAATTCATTAAATATCCGGTTGTTTCCCGCTACGGGTTGGTTCAATCGGGAAAAATCCGATCTGCATGTAATCGGTTTTATAAACTTGCGAGAAATCAGGCAAAGATGGTACTATCGCAGCCGCAACAGGTTTTTTGTTATTAAGCGCCATCATGCCTCTGCATTGAATCCTTTCCGTTCCGCTATCGTCGATATCATCATGAGCGCTATACAAAAAGCATGTAATGCCTCGATAAAACAATATGCACTGATTCTCGCCCATCTCCTCCCGCCGCGATTGAAAATCAGTCACTTCCATCCAGATATGATTCTTTTCGTAATAGTTCGAGTAATAATACGGCAACCAGGTTCTCACATTCGTGCCTTCTATATATTGATCCTGTTGAATGATATAACAACCGTCATCGATATCCTTCAACGCTTCCCTTATAAACTCATTTTCAAGCTGCGGGCTTGCTTTATATTCAATGAGATTTCTATATCGGTACGCTGACAGTGGTATTGCTAAAATAAGCGTAATTGTTAGAGCCAGAGCAACCCCTTTTTTCCTGTGCAGGAGTTGAATTATCCATGCGGCGCCGCATCCTGAAATAATAACAAAAAAGTGCTGATAGCTGTTTTGAAAACGTATGCTGTTCAGCGGATGCTGTCCAACCGGGGAATATAAAAAAGCAAACATGAAACCTGATAATACCAGGAATATAAACAAACGCCTGTTTGTCAGTGAAAGGGAAACCATGCCTGTAATAAACAAAATTATAAACAGGACCGGAGTATAATCAGAATCCAGGTATGCGTTTCCCGGAATACCGTAGATCGCATTCTTGACGCCCACTATTTTCAAAATCAGATATTCTAATTTCTGTGAGTACATACCGGGCCGGATAGAGCCTGTCTGCAATAGATAGTATTTGTATATTCTCAATCCTGATAACGATGCAACAACAATAAAAAGAGCAACAGCAATCCATGTCGATTGTGTAAATAATTTTTCTTTCCTTTTATGCGCAGCCCACAGCAGAAGAACTACCACAACAATGAAAAACAACTGCATCGGCCTCGTTTGAATAAGAAATACCAAATAATATCCGGCTGCAAAAGCGAACACCGAGTGTTTTTCTTTCACGTACAGCAATACGGACAACAGAACCAACAATTGCAAAAACACAACTAATATAAACATGCTCTCAGTTCCGGAATATTTTATATGAACAGGCAAAACAGCCATTATAACGGATGAGAACAAGGCTGAATTCCTGGATCCGGTCAATAAATAAACTATCGGCAACACGAGCGCAGCGGATATTCCGCCTATTAACGAATTGATCATAAAAACAGTGTTTTCCGTTGAACCAAATATGATTAGAAACGGATGGAAGAAAGAATAATAGCCTGCTCCATATTTATTGATTGCAATATTCCCCGTGAACTGTATTGCATCGCCAATTATGTTGTATGCATGGGAATTAGTGTGAGCTATCACATGGGGAGCCGCATATATTCTTAATACAATTGCAAAAAATGCAATAGTTGAAAACACCACCGGCAATACTTTTCTTTCATAGTCCCCGGATTTATTCAGTAGCCTTGTCACCCCTGTCGAAAAGAGATACCCCGCCGCAATGAATTGAATGAAAAGAGAAGGAAGCAATGTATGATACTTCATAAATATAACTGCACATATAACTATGAACAATGACAGTGTAATTCTTTCCGAATCACCATGATCTGCATTCAAAGGCAACTGAGTTGAAACACCCCGGCTTCGAGCTTTTTCCCTGATAACAAGCTCATGAAGCAATATGATTCCTGCAATATTAAGCAAATCAAGCGCATTATGTTCGACTATCAGAAACAATGCTCTCTCTATAATCTGCCGGCTCCCGTGGATAGCAGAAACATACACCGATAAAGCAACAATAATTACAGCGAATATTGCAAACCGCAAAAACAATTGTTTTTTTTCGGTTACATCCTTGAAGACCAGATGCAATATAGATATTGCGAGAAAGAGCGAAACGAATAACTGTACTTCCCTGTTGTACAAAAATGAATCAGCGAAAAACCTGGAAGGAATTGCGGATAATCTGTTGGAAAGCGTAACCAGTATAACCAGAATATAAATATGAATGAACGGTCCGGGAAAATAATATTTATATTTAATAAAAATATTTTTCATATTAAGTTCTTTTTACATCTTGAAAATAGACTGATAAAATAACCCGGGCCTGGTTCCCCCGAATTTCAATTATTTATTAAACGATTCGAACAATTTTATAAACAGTTTACATTATACCGGCTTCTCATCCAAAAGGAAATCACCCGTTTCCGTTTGAAAACCACCTGTTCAAGAAAACAAATACAATGTAGCTTTCAAACATATGGCTACCGGTTATCGGGATTCTATTCCGCAACAATTGCGACCGATGCGCCGGCTCGGAATAACACAATTCAAATTCTCCCGGGGTACCAAACCCTTTCATTACCACCCCCCGGGAGTTTATAAAGACTGAATTTTCAGGATAAGAGGATTCAATTAATTTGATTCTCGGGGCATTTATAGAAGCCTATTACAGGATGTTTTGTTGACAGCATGAAATACCGCTTGTGGAAAGAGCCGTCCGGGATTTCGGCATTCAGTTCTTTTTCCCTCATAACAACCGGATTGCCGGCGCAGATTGTCACGCATTCTTTCCGTATCCCGGGGCCCGCCGATTCCGGCCCCTTTTCCCCGATGTCATCGTATCGATAACAATCCAACCCGATATATATGATTTCGTCGGAGTCATTTCCAATGATCTCCTTTTTATTCAATTTGTATTCACCCATATAGTCCGGGAACTCTGAAATCATCCGTTGTCCGGCGGCGGGACGAACCGGCAGGCTTATTCTGCTTCCGGGCCGCAACTCCAAAGACATATCTTTTATGAAATGATACTCCGCAATTTCCTCGTTTCCTGTGGCGAGAAATCTCAGGCCGGTTATCGAAAACAACACTAATGCTATCGGAATACATACAGCGGCAAAAACCGCGATTCTCCGGGGCAAAAAGCTTTTTCGGATGAAATCCACAAGCACACCCGTTAAAAGGAAGTATATCCAGTGTGTCTGGGGCTGGTAACGCAAAAAATCCGTGCGGTCGGCCATAGTTGTGAAACTTACCGGTACAACGATAACAAAAACAACCGCGACCAGTGCGGCGAGATAAGGCTTTTTCCACAGGGCCGGCACAAAGGCGGCCAACGCAAAGTAAGGAAGACAGGCCGGCGACAGTGTCGAGTCGAACAGAATATTGTATTTTCGCATAGTGTGAAGATACACCGATGGCGAAATACGTGCGATACCATTTCCGACATTATCGGGATCGAGTGAAAGAAAATGAAACAAAAGCCACGTAATCAACAAACCCGAACAGGCTATCAAGTGCTTGCGGAAACCGGCATCTTTTTCGCTGCCTGAGCCGGTCGTTTTCAATGAAGAATAAGCGAAGATCAATACAGCGACCGGCGCCGCCGACATCGTGGTCAATCTCATCGTGGAACCGAAACAGATAAAAATGCATGACAACCATAGAAAAGGCTTGCTTCGCAATTGTGCCGAAACGGCGGCGAATGCGAAACCGGCCAGGACGAAAAAAAGGTGCATGGACACCGGAGATTCAGAACTGGAAAGCCACACCAGCCCGGGGCTGAAACAAAAAGCAGCTGCTGCTGTCAGCGCTGCAATATCGGAGAAACGAAGCGCCCGCGCCAGCATGAACATTCCAAGAACGGCGAGCGCCCCAAATATCTGATTTATCACGAAAACCGATCCGTCTGTGTTTCCCGCTACCCCGGCCAGGCTGCTCATCAGGGTTATGTACACCCTTCCGTACAATATCTCTTTTGGCTCGGGCGACTCCATATAAAGAACCGCTCTCAGCTCCCTGATTCCGTGGCCGTTGTTGTGAACCGGCGCTTCAGGGCCAACGGCAAACCTGAGAAACAACCCCGCCGCCACAAGCAACGCCAGACAAATTGCTCCTGTTGCGCCTGTAGCAAGCAAATGTTTTTTTATTGCCGGAAAGAGAACGATTATCAGCGCGACGCCGGATGCAATGCCGGCGATAATGAATGGAATGAAGAGATATTTTCTAAATAACAATTCGTATATCCCTTCCCTGTTCTGCATATCGGGCTGATCGAAGAACAAAGGTGTTTCGTTGTGTTTTATTCTTTCCCGGAGCGCTCTTCCGGCCAGAACAGCTTCTTCTTCGCTTACTCCTGAAAACGAGGAAAGCTCGATACGGAAATTGCGCGATTCACCTATCAGCCTGTTTTTTGATGGAAGTGACGTGCATGCTAATCTGAAAACAGCTTTCCCGCCGGGCGGCTTTTCCAGACTGACAAAAATATCGAAATCAGTGTATTGATATTCAGCAATATTCCAACCGTCCGCAAGCGGGTAAAGCCCGGCATTCAGACCGATCAGGTTTTTTATCCGCAGCTCGGTCCCCGGTCCCATTATCGGGAGCGCAATCACACGGGATGAAAAAGAAAACAGAAAAAGAAAAACGAAAACGCTTTGAACGACAAGCCCGAAAACACCTCGCCCGAACTGATAATACCGGCGGTATATCCCCCTGTCGTACCCGGCCCGTGTTACAGTGATATCATTGATAATCCTGAATATGTTAATATCTGCTTCCATCAAGATATCTGATCCCCGGCATAACCTTCGCTGTTCACGGAAGAGAAACCTGTTTTGCCGTATTGCAACAGATAATTCCCCGCCCCGAACGATTATATAATTATATATCAGTCCTGTTGGAACAAGTTATGAGATTCGATAAAGACCCCTGAAATAAGTTTTTCCTTTATGACCATTTAGAGTCTATCATTTCCCTTCATCTCGGCATTCATAAAAACCGATTACCGGCTCCGAAACGCTCAAGTCGTAAAACCGTTTATGATACCCGATCAAAGGGTGCCGAGCATCCAGCTTTTTCTCATATACTGGAGACATCCTACCATCGCAGATATCTACACATTGCTTTCTCTTGCCATCGGGTAGAAAATCCGTTTTCAGTTCGCTGTCGAGCTCATACCTGTAGCAGTCCAGGCCGACATAAATCAAATTCCTGTATCCCTGCGGAGCTTCCGTTCCTCTCCTTACAACGATATGGTCGTTAATGTAATCAGGATAATCGGTCCTCAGCTTTCCGCCGGCGGCAAAATCGACCGGCAACATTACCACAGTTTCCGGTGGTATGTTCACGGCTGTTTCTCTTATGAACCGGTATTCATTCATTTCTTCGTCGCCCCTGTAAAGCATGGCAAGCCCCGGAACGGCACCACCCGCAATAAGAATAATCATAACCACGGACAGCACTTTCCGTCTCCTGCGCAAATATTCGGGCACGATATCGGCAAACAAGGCTGCGGCAAGGATAAAATACACCCAGTGCGACTGAGACTGATACCTCACGGCTGTTGTCCTGCAATCCAGAACGGAAAACGACATCGGAACCACAATCAGAAAAACAGCCGTCACGAAAACAGCGAATCTCCTGTTTCTTTTCCATGAATAATAATACGCGGCTGCCGCCGCCACAGGAATTATAAAAGGAGTAAGAGTAGGATCAAGAATCGTGTTTCTGAAAGTCGGCCCATAATGGAACAAAAATAATATAAAAACCTTCGCAGGATTGGATTCCGACCATCCTTTTCCTGTCATCGTCGGAATCGAATGATAATAGAAAGCTGCGTAGACCACTGCAATGATAATGCAAATTATGAAATGTTTTACATACGAGTCACGAATGTTCTTCCTTTCGAACATCCCCATGTATACTCCTGTGACAACAGCAACAGGAACGATGAGAATTTATATTTTCAAGAAGAAGACGGCATACGAGATCATAATCATCGAGAGCCACAGGACGGAAATATCTCTTGACCTTGCCGAAAGGCAGAGAAGGCCAAGCCCCGTGAGCCCGACAAACAGGAACATGGGAATCTGTGATTCAGTGCCGGCCATCCAGACCTGGGCTGGAGACAGGCTGAAGAAAAACGCGGAAAATATCCCGGCGGCATCCGACCCCGTAATCCCTTTTGCGAAAAGAAATATCGCGAGTATTGTAAGCGCCCCGAATATTTTGTTCATCGTAAAAATATTCTTTTCATCAGGGCCGACAAAACCCAGTATCATTCGTGCGGTATACGGGAAAACCTTTCCATACATTTCCTCGAAAATATTCTCGGTCGAGCTGTGAAGATATGTCCTGACTTCTTCTATCCCATGAGAGTTGCAGTGTATCGGCGCTGAAGGAGAGACATATAGCCTCACGGTCAGACCAATAACAAATACAGCCAGAAGCGCGAGACAGCCATACATACCCTTCGGCAAAAAATATCCTCTTACCACGGGTGACTTCAATGCGAACAAAACAAAGATAAAACAGAAAATGTAAAATAACCTGTATCTGATGAAAGGTGTAAAAACATATCGCCTGAACAAATACTGAATCTTGAATTCGCGCCTGACCATGTTTTTCGATGCAAAGAAATACGACCTGTCGTTCCTTTTGATTCTCCTGCAAAAATCAAGTGCGGCTTTCTCCGCATCCTCGCTTTCGGCTTCCAGTATTTCAAGCCTGAAACTGATAGTGTTCTCGACGACTTTCCCCTGAATCGGATTCCACGGATAAGAAAGGCGTACAACCGCTTCACTATTATCACCGGACCTCAGCGTCACCGTTATGTCGGTATCTTTAAAACCACAGTCGTGTATTGTCCATCCACCGGGAAGAGGATACTCGGAACTGTTCGCGTGAACAAGTTTTCCAATGTCGTTAGCCATCTCCTTGCCCATTTTCGGATATCCCTGGGCAATGGAGATCTGCAAGATTACTGCAATAAACAAAATAACGCCTGTTCCCAACCTCGCCAACAAGCTTCTCTTATGTACTCTCGGCATAAATTCGCAGGTTGCAGGCAGCGTTATTTCCGGAAAAGGATCGGTTTTACAGACAGTTGTGCCAGTGGATAATTTTTTCTTTTCCGGCGTTGTTTCTATCATGAATATGTCCAGTGTGCTACATTCTATTGAATTATCACTTAACTGTAATGGAGTGTCAATAAAAACAGCACGGCTGAATCATCGGTATTGATGCAGTGAAATAAAACCTTGCAGTTATAGTAATTCTCATAATAAAAACAGATTCACAACTCGATCAGAAATCACAAATACAAAGATAGTGTGCCATGCACAAAGCTATTTCCTTTGTGCATGTATTCAAGTTTATTTTTGAGAATCACTATATTATGCTTTTTGATGTTTTTGCCTCTTGATCTCGCAATCACGCGATCTTTGTATCGATATTTCGCGATTAAGTTTTGCAGCAGCAACCGGGATTACGCCAATCAACATCGGGCAATCTAAAAAGGAATATCAATATCGATTATATCAAGGAAAGGATCGTCTTTTCGGAACCTTGTATTGTCACAGGGTTTTCTCTGCCATTCGAATGCGATCGAACCGGGTTCGGCAGGAATTATGAACCACGTGTAAATGATGATATCTCTGCCTCCAGCCATTTTCGTATATGTGCCGGCGGCGGAATAATAATGCATATTGTGCAACAGCCTGAGTCCGGGATTGCCATCGGTTTGTATGACAATCAAGCGCTTTTTGACCACTTTATCCGCCGGTGTCATATCGGCGATAAATGTATACTTAACCCCATGTTCGATATGTGGCGCTGATTTGGTATTTCGAAGAGCTGTCAGCTCAGGATAGTAATAGTATGCTCCCAATTCGAGATAAAGATGGTAGTCCGATTTCCATCCGCATTCAGTTCTGATGCATCCGGGATAATCTCCTTGCGGCAGTTCCGCAAGATCATCGAGCGGAGCGTCACATATCCGACACGACCTGCGGTCTATCCTGCTCGTGTAAGCTGAATAATATTTGTTCTTTTGCTGTTCAGGGAATAATTCCCTGAGAAGTCCGGTCAACTCATTGTCCTGTTTTCTGTAAAAGTTGAATAGATAATGAACATTGTTTTCAACGTCTGCCGGCTCCGCCGAAGAAATTTCGGAAAAAGTCGATGATATAGCTGTAAACCATTCCATGTTTGCGCCCATGTTGGTTTCTTCATGAGGTATGGCATGTACACGAGATATATCTGTAGGCGCCAGTTTTCCGCTTGAAACCAGTTCCCTGATCTGGAAGTACAGCGGGAAATAAGAATTCCGGTTCTTCAAACTATTTGTACCGGGGAAAATTAAAAACAGCAAAATAAGCATATATA
The DNA here is from genome assembly GCA_035380865.1 of bacterium. Classification (GTDB taxonomy): domain Bacteria; phylum UBP15; class UBA6099; order UBA6099; family UBA6099; genus DAOSYA01. Next base: position 10,667 of record DAOSYA010000051.1, on the reverse strand, counting down.
AAATAACTGCTTTCGAGTATACGCCGCCCCTGGAAAGAAGTTTTTTCATGACTATTGCAATGCTGCCGAACGACCCGAGGCAATATATCAGAAAGTACCATGGACGATTATTCGCAAGCAGCAGGGCCAACCCGGCTGTCGCCTGAATCGAGATCCACGGGAGCCATTCGGAGATCGCATCAAACGATTTGCGCTTTCCCGCGTAAAACACAATATCTTTCGCGCCAACGATAAGAGCTATTACGCTGAAGAGCCCAAAAGGAATTCCAAGGAAACGAATACTGTGTTTCAGGAAAGACAGCAAACAACCGACGACGGAGATCTCTTCCCGTCCGTAACCTCTGCCCGAAGCCAGGTTCATAATACCATGATAGATTGAGGCAATCGGGGTCCAGTCATGCTTCCACGCATCAACCAGAAACAGAGAATACGGCAGCAGAAAAAGAGCAAGCCCCGCCCACAACCATGCCGATGCTATTTTAGGACGGTAAATCATCCACAACACGATGCCAACCGGTATGAGAATAACGCCGGACAAATGGCTGTTTATCGCAAGAGAAAGAAAAATAAACTGAAAAAGATCTTTGCGCCCGACCGCTTTTCGACTCCATTGACGAACAAATACAGCCATGATATCGAAGCCGGAGGAAGAAGCATGTGTGGCCATGTCTCGCCGGCGAGTTCAGCGTATCTGTGACTCATGAGCACCAGTGCCGCTGCAAGAATAACCTGTCGATGTCTCCCGTCTGCTTCTGAAAAACAGGAACAGAACAACAGGAGTGGCAAAATTCATTATCAACGAAAAGCCTATTAAGGCCAACGGAGATGTCCATACACTTAGAACCAGGGAATACAAATAAAAAACAAACGGGCCAAGTTTCCCGAAATCAAAAGACGCCGTATTTCCGTGCGGCAGAAGCCTGCCGGTGTTTGTCTGTCCGAGACACGTCAGATAATTTTCAACCTGGTCCAGGCCGGTCATTGAAAAACTGTTGGCCCGGAAGTGAATCAGCCGAATTGCTGTTAACAGGGCAAACATCAATATGAGAAAGACAAGAAAACAGCGCCTTTTATGCTCCGGACCGCATTTGTCTAACATCCGAACCACCCTTGAAAAAAATCAGTAGATACCCGGCCCCTGGAAATAATGTATTATCGTGTATCGGAACAGCAACGTAAACACCGCGCCGATAAATATAAAAGGGCCAAAAGTAATGTGCTCGACTGAACGTATTTTTTCATTGTTGGGAATTTTTTCCTTGATTGACTGCGACTGATCATCCGTGAGCGGGACCAGGGCAGGAACCTCTACACCCCAGTCCGTTTTAAATATTTCCACCGTCTCCTCATTTAGAACCACGCCCATTCGAATGCTTTCAACAGTGTTATTCTCTCTTGTTTCGTAATAGATATCTATGATTTTCCTCGCGATCGGGATGAAAATAATCATAAAAAAGGATGCGGCGACAGTCTGTTTTATCATCAGGATAATATTTTGTCCGAGAATAAAATATTGAAAAAATATCACCCCTGCGAAAATGAAATAGGCGGCAACGGCCACGATCCTGTTGTTTCTCATCAGAGACTGAAGACGACTTACTACGAAATAAAGGATCAGGACGGTCAGCACAGTGAAATTCCCCGGCGGAAAATTGAAAATATTCTGGATCGCGTTGCTCGCGGCCCTGATAATCAGAATCAAGGACATTATATAAAGCAGAGTTCCGACGATATTGATCAAGTATATGGGGTCAGACATTTTTTCAGCCACTTTCTTCTGGACGGCCCGAACCGATTCCCGTGAAATCTCGCCCTGCGAAGCGGCTTTTGCATATTTTTTTGCAATAAGATAAAGGGTATAAGTAAACATCATGAGAAACGCTATGACATACGCATTTATCAGAATAATCAACGAAGGGAAAAAAGGCACGAACTGGTATGTGTATGACTCCAGTGGAATAAAAAGCGCCGCAAGAGTGAAATATTTTGAATCACCCGGGCTGAACAGATCGAAGTACCACAGCGCATACCCGGACACCAGCGCAAAAGAGGTATTGATCATTACGATTTTAACATAGTTAACGGCAAACTTTTCGTGCTGTATCAGCCCATACAACAACAGCCCCGCGATCAAAACCAATCCGGCTTTAAGGTATTTGAGAACAAGCGCGTTCGGTATTTTCTGAGCCGCAATATCTTCCTTGACAACGCGAAAGCTCAGAAAAAGAAACAGGACCAGCGAAACACCGGAAAACAGTTTGATCACACTGTTATTGAAATCTATTTCCATCGCACTTTGCTTCCCCGACGGATTTCTACAGGGATATTACTGATAACATTTCGTTCGTAACAGGAACGAATTCATCGAACCCGAATATCTCCACATAGCCGGTCCATACGCCCTCGCATATTTTGTCAAAACAACATTTCCGGCAACTGCTTTCTTTTGTCTTCTGGGTAAGCCGGTATTCGTTCCATGAAAAAGTTTCTCGCTCCCTGCTGCTCGGCGAATCGGAGATCACCAGATCGAGATAGTCCTTTGCCATGATTTTTTTGAAACCTGGGATATCATAGAAAAGGCAGAAAGGCGGCGGGTCCATCATCACGTTAAGCCTTCGCACGTGAGCAATGCGAATAATAGAAGGAAGTTTTTCCCTCACTCCTGTCAGGCGCGGCACCAGAAGCTCGCTATGTTCTCTTGCGTGGCCCTCCGGCCTGACTATCAGCAGCCTCATATCCGTAATCCCGATGTCGGAGAAAAACCTTACAGAAGCGTCCAGGTTGTCGATATTCTGTTTATGCATAATCATATTGATCGGCACCCGGTCCTGGAATGCGCCGTCGTTGAACCGCCGGATAAGATTCTTTAGCCCCTCGATTTTCTCCGCATGGCCTCCGGGCCGTTGCGTGAGAGGGTCTTCCACTTCGGCCAGGTGGCTGTGGATGGATACGGAAAACCTGTTGAAGCCGGCATCTATCATCTCGTCCAGAAACTCCATTTTGCTGAAGCGCCGGCCATTAGTTATCATATGGATGTGTTTATATCCCAGTGCCTTTAAAAGACGGCCAAGCTCTGCAATACGGGGATACACAGTAGGATCACCACCGATGAGCCCTATAGAGTTAAAACCCGAAGCAGCGTATTTTTCCGCTTCGCCTCGCACCTGGTCAAACGGCACAATCTTGCGAGGCCCCACGTTCAGGCAAAATATGCACTGGTTATTACAGGCCATGCCAAGGCTGATCTCTATGTGTTTCTTTTTATCATCTTCCGCGTGCGGCGGGATATCGCAGTACCTGCTGTCCGTTTTCCTTTTCATTTTCGACGCGCCTTCCCCGAGTGATGAACACTGTTTTGATCCTGCCCCGACGCATCGTTCAGAATTCTGTCGATTATCTCCCCGCTATCCCTGAAACACGCATAAAGTTCTTCGGACGAATAAAACACATCTATCTCGAACAGGCCCGCGCATATCTGATCCAGAAAACAGGCATTGCAGCAAGCCGCCTTTCCGTACTGATACGAGTCCTGCGAAAAAAGCTCTTTCTCGTCGAGAAAATATGTCGTAGTCTTTTCCTTCTTTACGATCTTCCTGGTTTCTGTTGAAAGATGCTCGAATCCCGCCATGTAACAGAGAGGAACCCGCTCGATGCGGCACATTCGTCCCGATTTCAGAACAACCTCGACAGCTTTGTGCAATTCAAGCTGAAAGTCGTTCAGTCTCGGAATAGTGTCCGGGTTCTCCTTGCACTTGCTGTTTCTCGGGTCAAGATTATTCCACACGAAATGGGGCACGAACGGAGCGTTCCGGATCACCCACTGCACATTTTCCGACAGGTGATCGCTATTGTATTTGTTAATGACCGTATTGATGACAGTCTGCACATCATTAAATTTACCAAGTGTTTGCAATGCGCCGGTAATATTTTTCAGCGAGTCCGGATTGCCGGAAAGAAACGACTGGACATCATCGCGCACGGAATAAAGCGAGAGATTCACGTTTCTGAGGCCCGCTTCATACAGCGTTTCGAAATAATCGCAGTCGCATATTTTCTGTCCGTTGGTGATTATGCGATTGGGAATTCCCCTTCGTGATGCGTATGATACAAGCTCCGGCAGGAACGGGCACAGCGTAGGCTCGCCGCCCGTGAAGATGATGCCTGTGTAACCCTGTTCAATGAAGCTGTCAATCAGTTCCACGGCCCGGTCCATGTCGATGCGTTTTTCGTTAGCGGGGTTCGAGCAAAAACGACAGTTCTGATTGCAGTCTCTCGTGAGTTGTATGTATCCCTGCTGAGACATGAGTTTTCTAATCCCCTCCACCGGGCAAAACAAGCTTCTTCTTCTCGAACGCGACTTCTGGAATGCCCGGCATGGAGTGCCACCTCAATGGCTCGAATTCATCCCAGCCGAACATTTCCGGATACTCGCGCCACGGTCCCTCGCAAATCTTACACATGTCGCATTCCTTGCAGGGCGGCCCCTTGAGCTTTCCCTGATTTCTGCGATTTTCAGTGAAGCTTTCTATCACGTTCTCCGCGTCGAATATCTTTGTTTCGGGAATTATCGTCTCGGCGATATATTGCTCATAACCCTTCATGAAGCAGTAGGGAATAGCCTCCGTCATTACTTTTACGCCCTTCGCCCTTCCTACATCGAGACCACGCTTTGCGTATGGCGCAACCAGCGTCTTCCTGGGAACCACCGAGAGGGCGAAAGTTCTCGCGTTGCCGACTATATGAACAAATGCGAACTGGTACTGGAAAACCCCGGCGCTTACAAGAACCCTGGCTATATCGGGAAGATGACAGTAATTAGATTTCGTTATAACCGTATTTGTCATAACGCTCTGCCCGAGCTCAACCAGATTGCGTATGCCGCGCAGCGTAGCGAGGAAGCTCCCCGGCGCCCGGGTGAGATAATCGTGAAGTTCCGGAATATGACCGTGGAGCGCCAGACCGAACTCGTTTGCGCCGGCCTCTATCATTTTCCTGCAAAAATCCTTGTAGTAGAATCTACGCCCGTTCGACTGGATATGAATTTTCTTATAACCCAGGTCCCTGGCGACGGCGACGATATCGAAAATATCGTTCCGGATGGAAACCTCGCCACCGGTGAGCACCACTGCCTCATATTTTTCCCGTGATTCTTCGAGAATGCCGATTATCTGTTCCGTGCTTTTCTCCCTGCCCTTTCCCTTGTTATGGGCCTGTACACAGAACAGGCATGAGTTATTACATAGATACCCGGTCTTTACATCAATACGATCCAAACTCATCACCTGTGGATATTAAAAAACGGCGCTTGTCTTGAAATTCCGGTTGCATCCGGCAGTTACAGGACAAGCACCGTTTTTATTCTTAAACGAATGCAGTATAACCTTTTTGGTTTTTCACCAACATTACCATGAGCCGTGCGAGCCGTGCGAACCATGTGAGCCGTGTGAACCATGCGAGCCGTGCGAGCCGTGTGAGCCGTGTGAACTGTGTGAAATATGACGGCCATAGTCCAGAGAGGGGGGGTTTTCGAACAAACTGTTGCCATGACTGGTGTGCCCGTATGCTTCAGCGGCCATACCGACTATGGTCATTACAATTGCTCCGGCTACCAAACCCTTTTTTGTAACCTTTCCGTCCTCAGACGAAAGGAATGTTTTGATACTCTTGTCCGGCTTCGGAAGCTTTTTCTTTTCTTCTTTGCTACTCATCGTTGGGTCACCCCTGTTTCGTCTTATAATAATTAAAACATTCTTTTTACCATTATTCAACCTTTGTCAGACTATTACTATGTCGTTAATCCATCTCCTGTAAATTTCCATTACTTCCATGTCTTTTGCTTTTTTTAGAATAATGTCCATGATGCCTTTGTTGATCCTGCATCTTTCGTTAAAGTGTTCCATGCCGAAGAGCGAGCCTTCCACGGCGAAATTGTATAAAGGACACACCCCGCAATATGGCTTGTACGCGCAGAGGTTACACGCCGGCAGGCTTTCCATGCAGGAAGCGGCGCACATGGCTTTCACAACATCATTGTCCATCATTTCTTTAAAAGTATTTTCATGGACGTTTCCCAGCTTGAAATCCTCGCGGCCCATCATGCTCATCATCCGGCCTTCGTCGCATGTATAAACATTGCCGTTATAGTTGTAAGCCACCTGCCCTATCCCGGCGCCGCAGGGATTGCGACAGTCCATGTGATTCACCGGGTAATCCGTCAACATCTTCACAAGAAACAGATATGCCGCTCTTTCCGTGAATCGCTTTCCTTCTTTGTTGATCTCAATAACCCGGTCGAAAGCTTTTTCATAAAATTCCAGGAAATCAACATCGGAAAAAGCGAACTCATCCATGCTCTTCGAGGCCATTCCGAACGGGCTGACCTTTCTCAAATGCACTGATTCCAGTCCCAGATCCGCGTACATATCTACAATTTCAACCGGGTAATCAAGCGAATCCGCAGTTGCCGTCAACAGCGCTCCGGGAAGCCTGAGCACATACTTTTCTTTATAAACCGTCGTGCATTTTTCAAGATTTGCCTTTGTCTTTTTCAGACTCCCGCTTCCCCTGTGCAGATCATGCAGTTTTTCCGGGCCGTCTATTGATGTGGATATCCCTACTTCGTTATCTACAAGAAACTGGATCTGCTCGTCTGTTATTGAAACAAGATTTGTTACCAACGAGAAAAAAACGTCCTTTTCTTCAGCGAGCGCTTTCCGGTTTGAATAGTTGATTATATACTCGATGATCGGCCAGTTGACCAGAGGCTCGCCCCCCTGGAACTCGATATCGACCCTCGATCCGGGGCTCTGGAAAATCGTGTCCACAACTTTTTTCGCGGTTTCTTCATCCATGTCAAATTGCTTATCCGCGCCTCTTTTCGCGCTTGCCTGACAGTACGAACATTTCAGGTTGCAACGGAGCGTGCCTACTATTATGTGAAGCAGCGTGCCCTGAAAAAGAAACCTGTTCTTGTTTCTGTACCTGTGTATATTATCCGGGCCGGCAAATTCCTCTTTGCCCAGTATTCCCATCGACACCAGCTTTTCCGTTATTGATCTATCTGATATTTCTTTCCCATGGATCAGATCCCAGAAATCTTCTTTTCTCATGGAAATATAATCACCGATATCATTGGTAAGCACGTATTCGTTGCCGCCGTACTGCCTGAAACGGAAAAATCCGAGCTCTTTATTTATTTCAGGTGAACTGTCTATTACTTCCGTATACATATCAATTCCTCATCTTCCAGAGAACATAGTTGCAGAATTCGAGTTCTATCGTTTCCTCGTACTCTTCCGGCCAGTTCTCGAACGTCACTATAATATTTCCGTCCGCCTTTTCCATGCTTATATCAGAGACGCCTGAATAGTCTTTTATAGATGCTTTAACAGCGCCGACCTTATATATCGTTGTGCTCAAAGCTACTTGTCTTGGTGCTGCCACATTGCCTCCTGTAAACTATGCCGGCCTTCCCATCGACTTTCCCCGGCCGTTTTATTATCTTGCGCCTTCCGTGGATTCTTTCTCCGGGGCCGCAATCGCAGATGCCAGCGCACGACCCACAATCTGCGTTCTCACTTTCCTGTTCATCCTGTTAAGCGCGATTCTCAGGCTTTGCCTGTTGAGTTCGTTAGCAAATTTTCCGGTCAATTCTTCAATATCCATGCTGCTGTCGGCCCTGGTCTTCACAGCCACATTAACCCTGTTCGGCCTGCCGCTTCCGCTCACATCAGGAAAAATATATATGAAAGATTCATCCAGAAAACCGCACGCTGCAAGCTGAATGCTTTCCAGCGGGTAGATTTCCGTATCAAGTGAAATCACTTCATCGTACTTATCTGCCATTGCATTCAATTCTTGTAATCCTTTCTTGCGTACATCCTGTATTTATCCGCTGCTGAATCGACAGGAATTACCACGGCATCGTCGGGCAACAAACCATAAAGCCTCCCGTCGGGGTGCTTCCTACAAAATTACCGGGATTCTGCATCCGATAAGAGCCGTCCATTGCCGCAACAACCGCCGTCCCCGCGTCACAGTTGGAAGTAGTTCCCACAGAGAAGCTCCTGATATGACACGACATGGTTGTCCCCATCGCCGTTTTGAAACCGGCGGGGGTATAATATTTGACAACGCCATCCGACTGACCACCATAAATCTTCTCAAGTGTTCCGGTGGTTTCGTCGCATGTGCCAAGCTTGAGAGCAGCTCCCGAAAGAGTTATTTCGTTATCCCCCGAAAGAATAAACCTGCCGTCATAATCAGTGCTGCTGTCGTTACTGAAATCAATAAACGGAGTCCCGCCGCTGGTTGACCTGATCTCAATTGACGGGTTACCGCTGTAAGTAAGATTCAAAGCGCCGGTCATCGTGTCGCCCGCTTCATCAACCCAGTTATCAGATGCTGCCGTCATGAACGCCGTGCTGTCAAGCCCGTCCAGCAGGTCCGCGTCAAGACTCGATCCGCTTCCATCGTCGGACGTGCTCCAGTCGATATTTGTTAACGCATTATTGCCCATGCTCACGTCTACATAAAATTGAGTGGTTCCCGCTTCTCTTTCAGTTGAAAAAACAGGGGTTGGAGTAGCTGAAGACTGGTACCTGTCCAGATACAACGTATTTTCATCTGAGTTGTATCTGAACCCAATCCCGTGTGTTGACGTTTCTCTTAATATCAATGTCGCTTCATAACCATTTTCGGCCCACATTGTCAGGTTCGTATTCTGTGCAACTTCATCGGTCCCGATCTGCGCTGTTTCATCTACATGCAGTTGCGAAGCCGGGCTTGCGACGTTCACGCCGATATTCGCATTAACTATCAGGTTGCCGCTCATCGTGTCACCGGTCTCGTCAACCCAGTCATCCGTTGTAGCCGTCATAAACGCCGTGCTGTCAAGCCCGTCCAGCAGGTCCGCGTCAAGACTCGACCCGCTTCCATCGTCTGAAGTTCCCCAGTTGATATTCGTTATTGCCTGATTTCCCATGTTCAGGGTGCCGCTCATCGTATCGCCGGCCTCATCCACCCAGTCGTCCTGGGCAATCGGCATGTAGACGGTATCATGATTGTGATTCCCGGCAGCCACCTGCGTCGAACCCGTCCCTATCTTCGACTCCGCAGTTAAATCTGAATACGCGGAGAACCTCGCGTTGTTCAGCGTTCCAGCGTTGATATTCGAAGCATCGCGATAGTACGTTCCCTGCTGCCCGTCCAGCAGGTCCGCGTCAAGACTCGAACCCGCGCCATCATCGGACGTGCTCCAGTCGATATTCGTTATCGCGTTATCCCCCATATCCAGATCGCCGCTCATTGTATCGCCGGCCTCATCCACCCACTGGTCTATCGCCGACGTGTTCGCCGTTATTGTTATCGTATTAGCCGCATCACTCGGTGTTATCGTTATCCCGGTTCCTGCTACCAGATCAATATTCCCGCCATCGTTCGTCACTCCATCCACACTGCTTACCACGTTCACCAGAAGATCATCCGCCGTCAGCGTATTGTTCTGAACCTTCGCCGAATTCACAGCACTGTCCGCTATCTTTCCCGATGTCACCGCCAGATTCGCTATCTTCGCAGTGCTTATGCTCAACTCCGGCACCGTCAGCGCATACGTCACTCCCGTCAGCCTCTGCCTCGGCGAGTATGTTGTCCCGCCGACACTTATCTCCAACCACACATCCTGGTTGAAATCAACACCGCTCAACGCTTCGCTGTCTCCCAGCAACACGCTGAACAAACCGCTCTCGACATCCGTCGATGCGTGCGTTTCAGGCCCCCAGACCGATGACCCGGCTGTCTCGGCATCGTACATCTGGAACACTACGCTGTATGTCCCGTCCGCCACAGGCACGCCATTGCTGTCCGTCAGCCGCCCCTGATAGTTCAACCTCTGCGCAAAATCCGCCTGAGCGGTATATGATGACAGTGAAAATAAAACAACTGCGATGAGTAGAAAGTACTTTGTTGTTTTCATAACCCTACCCTCGTGGAATTTTATCCTTATTTACTATAAATAATATTCTCAGTAAGAATATGAACAAAACTTATACCATCTCTGGACAAAGAGGCCACTTCACTCAAATTAGCATAAAAAGCACAGCAAAATCAACCTTATTTGCACATTTTAAATTAAATTTCACCACTCAAAATTCCTGTTGTTATTTTGTTCTTTAGATATTAATATGAAAAAAAATACATCTTATCTGCAATTGTGTTCATATCGTCCCTAAAAACATAATTTCCTCTCATAATTAACAAATAAAAAATATTTTCCAATCTGTTGTTTCTTCCTGAATCGTAAATTTACCGATCATGAAAATCCTTTAAATATCAAGTGTACAGAAAATTACACCGGTAGAGCGTGTATACTGATTATCATAAATAACATTAAATCCTGCATGAATGGCTTTCCGGCCCTCGCGCCCGTTTCCTGCATGCAGTCGGAGGCTGTTGAAAAATACCCATTCTGTCATTCTGAGGAAGCGCAGCGACCGAAGAATCTCAATCATACGCTCCAAAAGCGAGATCCTTCGCTACGCTCAGGATGACAAATTCTCGAAGATACATTTTTTCAACAGCCTCAGTCGGCAGGAATCCAGAAAACTCCGTTTAGCCCGGATTTCTCACAGAGAAATCCGGAAAATCGCGATAAGGCCAATCCTGCTGCG
>DAOSYA010000050.1:0-21151 GCA_035380865.1 bacterium | reverse complement strand
CCTTGAGTATAGCGGAAACGGGTGACTGCACCCGCTCCGCTATACTCTTTATCTTAGAAAGACGCCGAGGGTCCCCGTTGACCTTTTCAGCAGCCGCAATGAACTTCCGGTTGTTTACATTGGCTATCGCCAGGTAAATAAGTCTTTCGAATGTTATCCCCAGCGCGACCACCGAGCACGCCAGGATCGGATACATCATGAATCCGCCTTTGATGAATAAGTCCGTCATACTGCCCATAAAATCCTCCTTAGCTGTTGACATCCACACAAATGGATGCCGTTTCAAGTCGTCCGCCGGGAATGGAGCAAGCGGGGAGAATGGTTCGCCCGGATTTCTCACAGAGAAATCCGGAAAACCGCGATAAGACCAATCCTACTGCGTCACAGCGGCGATTCGGGCTCGGTCACATACGCAACAACAGTATGCTCCCTCACCACTCACTTGCTGTTCCTTGTATTCTCAGCTTTCTCACGATTTTTAACCTGCGCTGGCGAAAAATGCAGGTTCGCACCTCCCCGCCGCCATTCCAAGGAAACAACCTTTTATAAAAAAGCAAGCCTCAAATTAAAGGGTGAAGTGAAGCGGCACGGCGCTGCCGCGCCGCCTTTCCACGGCGGATATTAAAACTCGTACTCCGCCCCGATATAGTAAACACTTCCATATATAGGAGCCCACATGTAGGCTGCGTCCGCGTTGTCGCGCCTCTCCTGGATATAGTCGAACAGGTTCTCGACGCCGACGAAATAGGTCGCGCCGTTGTGGAGCGACTTCGAGACCCGGGTGTCCCATATCGAGTAGGCATCCGTTTGCTCGATGCGCGGCAGCGGCGGGCCGGTCTCTCCCTCATCGGCATGCTCGATGTACATCTTCCCGTAGTAGCGTCCGTCGAGCACGAACCTCCAGCCCGTGTCGTCGTTGTTATAGGTGTAACCCATGGTAGCCGTGTGCCTGGGTGCGCGCATGATGTTGATGCTGTCGGGGTCGCTCGGGTCGAGCGGGTCGTCGAACTCCGCGTTTGTGTAAACGTAACCCAGCCTGACTTCGTGAACCCTTTCGATGATATGGCTGATACCGAGCTCGAAGCCTTTCGTAGAAGCGTCGCCGCCGTTAGCCCACTTCGCATCGTACCCTACGGGCGGATTATCGACATCGAGTGTGATCTTGTCTTTCGTGTTGACAAAGAACACATCGAAGTTGAATTTCGTGCCTTTTATCCTGCGATCCCAACCGAGGGTGAGACTGACGGCTTCTTCCGGGCTCAGGTCCGCAGGCTTTGCGATTTTCGGCGCGGAGGCGCACAGGTGCAGGTCTTCCGCGAACGAGGCCGGCACGCTGTAGCCTTTACCGAGCGAGAACCGGAGAGTATCCGCCTCGTCAAGCTTGTACCTGAGCGCCATTCGCGGATTGAACACGGACTCGGAATAAGAGCCGCCGCTCTTCGTGTCGTCTGAATCATGACTGTCGAAGCGGCCGCCGACAACCGCTTCAAGCCTTTGCGACAACTGTATGTCGTCCTGAATGTAAAGCGCCCATTCGTCGATGGTCTTTTTGTTATACGTCCTGTTAATATTTTCCGAGGTGTCTTCAGACTTACGGTTGTAACCTACAACCCAGTCGTGATCTTCCCCCGTTTTAAAGTTGTAGTTTATGTCGAACAGCGTCATTTCCTCGTCAACTATAAAAGGCTGGGGACGGATTTCCTCGAGTGAAAGATAACCGTCGCCGTCGAGGTCCGATAGCTGACCTGCTTCGTACTCCTCATCGCCGGGATTGTATCCCTCGGCAGCGTAGTACGCAGCGAGATCGATGCCGCCGTTGGAAGCGTCGTAATGCGCCACGGCTTCGGCTGTCAGGTTCGTGTCGCCATCCACCACCCCGGCGCTCATAACATTGTCCCAGGCGGCGCCGTTAGTAGCGTTTCGGTGATGATTCACACGGGTAACGTTGAACTTCAGCGTGCTGTTGTTCGAGAACATTTTTTTGTAACCAATGCCTAACTCGTATCGCTTCGTGCTGATGTGCTCGTTATCCGGATGGAACTGGTCGTCCCAGGTGTCGAAGTTGCCGCCGCGGCGGGATTCAGAGATATGGTTCAGATTGAGCGACAGCCGTTCGCTCGGCCCGAAAATATCGTAATAGTACATCTTTGCGCTCACGCCCTGGTTGTCGCTTTCCACCCGGTCGGTGAAGTTGTCCGGCCCTGTATCGCTGAAAGTGCCGCCTGTGGACGCGAAATCTCCACCCGAGTCGTCTATCGCGCCGGACACGTTTTTCTGCCCGCTGACAACGTAGGCTACCCTGTCCTCCCTGCCGGAGGTCGAAAAGGTGAAACTGTTCGTCTTTTCGGTGCCGATCTGCATCGAGATTTTTGTCTTAGGCTTTGCGGACGGTTCTTTCAGAATAACGTTCACGACGCCGGCAATGGCGTCGCTTCCGTAAAGCGCCGAGCCCGCGCCTTTGACAATCTCGATCCGCTCGATGCTGCCGGCCTGTATCTGCTGGAGCCCGTAAACCGACGCGAGCCCCGAGAATATTGGCTGACCGTCAATCAGGATAATCGAGTTCCCGCTTCCCATGCCCAGCATGCGCAGTATCGTGAAATTGCAGTTCGAGCACTGCTGCTCGACCCGGATCGAAGGTTCGCCTTCGAGGATTTCATACAAACTCACCGCGCCTTTGTCCGAAATTTCCTTTTCAGTGATCACTTTAGTAACTACGGGCGCTTCTTCGATGCGCTTTTCAGTCTTCGTGCCGGTGATCACAACGTCTCCTATGTCAACCGTGTCTCCGACCGACACCTCCTGCGCAGGAGCGGCGGTCGATATTAAAAGAATAAAACTGAACACGAGCGCCACGATCAAAAAATCACCCCTGCTTACATCTCCATCCTTTTTTCTTCTTAACATTTCCATAAACCTCCTCAGGTTAAGTAATACAGCTTTTCGCGGCGCCGTCTTCGGGATATAATGAAAAAGAACGCGGCCGCGCGAGCGGCTGTAAATGTTCCGGAAGGCGGCATTTCCTTTGGCGAGGGGCCGCCTTCCTTTTCTTGTTGTTTGTCCTTATATTTCAACGTCCTTATATTCAACCCGGATTTCTTACATAGAAATCCGGAAGATCGTGATAACACCTGTCCTGCTGCTCCGGGTGACATGCACAAACTTTGCTATATGCATGAATCAGCAAAAAAGGTCTCGGGCCGAAAGGTCTCGGGCCGAAAGGTCTCGGGTTCGGTTACATACCATACAGGATGCTTCCTCGCCACTCGCTCGCCGCGCCTTGTATTACAGGCATTCTCACGATTTCCAACCTGCACCGGTGAGAATTGCAGGTTAAGGCCGGTTATTTCTTCTTCATTCCTGATTCCCGCGGTTCACTCCGCCGGGGTACAGCCAATGACACTTCTTCACTCTCATGTACTCCGCGATGTCGATACCCGCTGGAGTATATATATCGCTTTCAAATAGCCCTCAAGCGCCGGAGTTAAAACGTATTCAGCCTTCAAAACAGCCCCTCCTGCATAATTAGTCATGACTAATTCTATCCGCAAAAAATATATGCCCTCCAACCATCATTCATGCTTCTCCACCAGGATCCCGTTAACCTCGGATTTTCTCAATGACAGATGATATCCCCGTATCCTGACATCTATGGGGTCGCCCAGCGGGGCTACCCTGATGACTTCGATCTCGCTTCCTCTGGTGACACCCATATCCAGCAACCTCCGGCCTATCTCACCCTGAATCTTTATATCTTTAACAACAGCTTTATCTCCAGTTTTAAGCTTGTTAAGAGTCAATGCTTTCTTAACATCAGGCTTATCGAATTGCGCCCTCATTCTATTATCAAAATCCGATCTTATCTCATCCGGCAAAGACTGCATCCAGGATGACAGGAAATTAATCCTCTGTATGATAGACGGGTCAAGAACATGTTCAACCCGGCAGGCGGATTTTTCAGCAAGCGTTTTCTCGGAACCGAGTATTTCGTGATAGAAAGTATACAGTTCCTCGTGTCTAAGATTAACCCTTCTTGCAACGTGCTCACCCATATCGGTGAGCTGCACCTGCCGCCACTTCTCGTAAATCACGAATTCCATTGCGGCAAGCCTTCGAATTCCGCCTGTAACACTTGCCATGGTCACCTTCAGATGCTCGGCTATATCGCCGATCTTTACCACATCTTTGACCTTTTGCAGCGTGTATATCGCTTCAAGGTAATCTTCGAGTGCCGGTGTGAGTACTGAAGAGTCTGCCAAATGAATCTCCAAATATTTAGTCTTGCCTAATAATAATACCCGTTCCCGTCTCTGTCAACATTCACGAAATGATATTCTGTCCCCGAAATTCCGTTCCATTATCACCCTCTCTCATTTCTCAGGCTCGACGACCCGGCACATAATGAATGGCCCCCCCCCACTGTTTCGCACGAAGCCAGTGCTAAATGAAGAAGCTCAGAACGATAACCGCGGCAACGACGAGAGCGGGAAATACAATAAGAATGGAAAAGGCAGTTCTGCGAGGCAGAAACGCGAAGTGCATAATTGTAAGTTTAAGATCGATGACGGGCCCCGTAAGCAGGAATGCCAGTTTCGAGAGATTGCTGAAATCCGTCATTGCGGCAGGAATGAAAGCGTCCGCGTCGGAACATGTGGAAAGTATGAACGAGAACATCATCATTGCGGGAACGCTTGTGCAGGCGCTGCTGCCCACCGTGGCGATTATATCCGTGGGCACGAACACTTTTACGGCGGCAGTGATTGCCGCCGCCATTACGATGTAGCCGAGCGTCCTCGAGAAATCACCGACGGCGTCCTCGAATCCGTCTTTTATTTTTTCGTCGATCGTGGCATTGCCGTGTTTCTCCCTGGCGCAATCGCACATTTCGGCAGGCTCATCGGGAAAAGGTTCACCTGAAAGCCGACCGTCGCGGTCGAGATAAAGGAAAATCAGTCCCGTGGCAACAGACAGGGCAAACGCGGTTCCGAAACGCAGGTATATGATCCCGGGATTGATAGCAAACGCCACGCTCGTTACTGCGACCACAATTGGACTGAGCGACGGGGCGGCAACCATGAACGTCACCGCCACGGGCAGAGGCAGCTTCCGCCGGGCGAATCTGGCGACGATGGGTACTATCGAGCATTCGCAAAGCGGAATCACGAAACCGGCGGCGGCGGCTATGAATATGGATACTATTTTTCTTCCCCTGAAGATTTTTTGAATCGAGCTGCCGGGAATGAACGCTAAGACAAAAGACATGAGCGCCGCAAGCGTTATGAACGGGACGGTTTCAACGATTATCCCTGTCATATACAATGTGAATTCACCGAATTTATCCATCGCCTCGAATGCGCCCTCGCGCGCCTGTTCAAAACATGAACGGTTTTTTCATGAAACTCCTGTTGATGTAGGGATCGGATGGAACGCCGGTCTCTTCAATCTTTTCCGCTTCGATGTAAAAAGTCTGTACAAAATCGCCGCCTGACGGGGAACCTTTTCTTATGATGCCGTAAACGGTTACCCACTGATCCGCAGCCGGGGAAGATGCGGCGGCGACGCTGATGTCCATCGTGACCGCAACCGCGTGTACGATGCAGCACGGGATAAAATATCGAACGAGGGTAAATCCATCCGGACGGCCATCATCCCGGTAAACGAATCCCTGCACCGCAACACGTTCACCGGCAAACGCATCCCCCCGTCCGCTCAGCAGCATTTGCAGTTCCATGATGTTGATGGGTGAATAAACAAAAGTCCCCGATTCGCCGGTCGGCGTCTCGAGCCGGACACGCATATCGCTGGAATGAGGTTTGCTCAAGGCGCCCGGGTCTATCATGGCCGACGTAGCGGAAAACGTTCCCTTGTTCTTCAACAGCCCGTCAGACACGCCAATTACTGATGCCGGGGACACGAAACCCCATATCACCGGCGCGAGCAGAAAAACGAGCGACAGAGGCAGCATGACGGCGGGAGGCAGCCGGCGCCCCTCATGCGGCTTTCCGCAACCGCTTCTCCGAACATAAGACGAGTAAGCAACTGACGCCAGGATGAGAAACACAGCGGCGCCCACGGTCAGCGGCTGATAGCGCTCATGCAGATATCGTTTGATAATGTCGTCACGGAACAGGAAAAGAAGAAAGAAACCGTATGAGAACATCACGATTTTTTTCGAGAACCGCTCGGCGGAAAAAATTGTCCCGGACCTGTTGTTCAACTCAAACCATCTCCTTGTTTCTTATGATGACAACAGACAGAGTAACCGCGACGGCAACGTACATCGCCGCCGATATGACCATGGTAAAAAAAAGACTGGCCGGCACCGAGACGGCATTGGAAAGGATGGGACCGGGAGAATACGCTTCAAGATTGGGCAGGACATAATACAGCGCCCGGGTAACCCAGCGCGCAATCGGCGACGCGCTGTCCCAGTATATTTTGAGGTTGTCTACCATCCCCCCCGCAAGCAGCACGAGTATCCCCGAGAAAACCGACAGGTATTGAGTGGTTATGCATGAAAACAACACCACGTAGTTACACAGGATGATTATCTCCAGATAAATGAACACACCGGCAAGAAAGACATCGGGCCGCCACACATGCATCTGAAACCGCATATAGAAAAACAGCACCGTGGAAAGCGAGAAAACGAGGATGGCTATTGCTGCGAGCAGGCCGAAGGTTTTCCCGAGTATCCAGACCGAACGCGGCGTCGGCTTTGAAAGCGTGCAAAGGATTTCCTTTTCCCGAATTTCCCTGCCCAGCAGGTTCGACCCCGCCATCAGTGTTATGAAAACACTGACTATATAAATCGCCCCGATGCCCGTGTCCATGAACATCTTCAACCGTTCCACCACCGCCATTTCCGCAACCACGTATCCTCCGAGTATCATGGCGATACCAACGATGAAGATGCCGGTTATGGTCCGGTCTTTAAGAAGTTCGGCAACAGTGGTGACCGATACCCAGAATGTGCGATGGATCATTATTCGTTCCTCATCATGGTCATGAAAGTTTCTTCGAGGGACTTGCCCCCGCCTGTTTCGGCGGCGCCTTTTATCGTGTCTTCGTAGACAATTTCGCCGTTTTTAACGATACATATCCTGTCGCATATCATTTCGATATCCGAGAGTATGTGCGAACTGAAAAAAACCGTTTTGCCCGCCTCGCGGCGCCGGATGATGACCTCCCGGAACATCTTGCGCCCCATCGGGTCCAGCCCGTTCATCGGCTCGTCCATAATAAGCAGGTCGGGATCGTTCATGAGCGCCTGGGCAAACCCGATTCGCTGCCTCATGCCCCTCGAATGTTTGCTTATCGGCAATCTGAGTTCACGGTCCATGCCCAGTTCGTCGGCCAGCAGGCTTATGCGCTTTTTCGTTTCCCCGTGGCTCATCAGAAACATTCGGCCTATAACATAAAGCGCATTGTACCCCGTCAGGTAAGGATACAGGACCGGATTGTCCGGCAGGAATCCGATCCGCTCCCGGCTTTCGGAAGCCCCGGGAGGGGTTCCGAGCACAAGGATGTCGCCCGACGCGGGCCTGACAAATCCCATAATACTCATCAGCGTAGTGGTCTTCCCCGATCCGTTCGGGCCGAGAAAACCGTAGATTTCACCCTGCCGCACCCGCAGGCTGAGATCATTGACTGCTACCACCGACTCTTTCCTGAAGAGTCCCGTTTTATATACCTTGCGGAGTTTTGTAATCTCGAGCGCATTCAAAGTCGTTTCCTCCCGCCGGTTGGTTTTTCCGACTGGTATTCCCTCATCTTCCGGTAATGGCAGTTGCGTATCTCGGGTTCGTTGGTAATGCTTTCCCCGTTGATGACATACCTGCCACCGAAAGGTTCCACGGGGACTTTTCTCAACAGCCGCTCGGAAACGAGTTCATCCAGGTTTGCCGGGGCCCGCCCTTTAGTTTTCCTGAAACGGTCCGCCGCTTTCTCCATCTTCTCGATATGCAATTCCACCATCAACATCCCTATCTGATTTTCAATCTGTTCGCGCGTCGCCTTGTCCGTAACTTTTTCAAGCGAGTCGGTCAGCAGCTTTATTGCCATCTCGTAATTCCGACCCGCGGCATACAGATCGGCCACATAATTGGCGGTTACCGAATATTTCCCGCCGTTTCGATGCGCGATTCCGGCATAATAAGCGCCCCGTTCCCAATCACCCATGAAGTAATAGTGCATAAACGACAGGCTCGACGCCATCATCGCGGATTCCGGGTTATTGCGCAGTCCGGCTTCCGTAAGCGAAATCGCCAGGTCGATTTGATCGTCCCATGACAGCAGTGTCGCTCCATAGTAATATGAATACTCGAATTCCGGGTCCAGGATAGTGACCATCCGTATCAGATCATACATTTCGAGTGAGTCGGCGGTTGTCCGTGACAACACGGCCTGCGCCATCAGCCCGGTCAGCTTCGCTCCCGACGCCTTCTCCTTTATCATCTCGAACGCCTGGTCCGATCTCAGCGTCATCGCCTTGATCCAATAAATATCAGCGACCGGCTTTTTTACAGCTTCCGGCAGCATCTCAAGAACGCTGATCTGCGAATGTTTCGACGGGCGTTCGAGCAGGTTGTCGTCAGCCCACACAGCCGTCTTCCACTGTTTATGGATAACATTCATCTGCTCCCGCATCAGAGCGAGAACCAGAAAACATGCCACAAGAAGAAACAGCGTGTCAGCCGCTTTAAATAATCTCACCACACACCCCTGCCGGCCGGGCCCTGGATTCCGTCCCTTTCGGGCTCCCGGATGCAACAGGAATAAACAGCGTCACGTGTAAAATTATTGGAAACAACATATACCAAAGCATTCTTCATGCCCGAACCTCCCGCGTATCGGTCTTCGACAAACTTTCAGTTAAGCGAATCAGGCCGAAGAAGGAGGCGCACGGCTGTTGAAATTATGCGGGGTATCTGAAACAAGTCCGGCTATGAAATCGCCGGCAACAGGAAGAACAACGTATGATACCGGCGGCAATGCGACAATCTGGAATAACGATCTCGTGTTGCTGAGCCACATACAGGCCAGGCATAACCCTTTGTGCATGCCGTATTCAACGGGTTGTAATATCCCGTCAATTTCGGAGTCGGCGCCCTCATAAGAGCCTGCAACACTTCGCCCGGAATCTACACGAGCAGTTAAAACAACTGAATCGCCCGCCGGATAATGATGGTTGTGAAGAAATTCGATCGATACGGACAGGCCCGAATAAATAAGGAAAAGAAAAACAGCAATATAATGAAACAGTCTCTTTTTCCCACAGCAGGTCCGCATATTGAAATGATAATACCAAATACATGAACCGGCAACCGGAACAACCTTATATCTCTATCACTTTCGCAGGCGGACCCGGGGCTACCGACCGCGCAAACACTGAATTCTCGAAAAGAGCAGATATTGTGAGCTGGATCACATCGAGAATTTGTTACAATTTCTCATTATTTGACGACTATAATATATAAAGGACTATAAATCCGAACCGGAGAATGCAAAATGGATACAACTTTATCTATCATAAACAACCTGAACTCATTGAGCCTGTTAAATCAGATGACGGAAAATACGAGCAGCTCAAGTTCGCTCAACAGCCTTTTGAGCAATGCATTATCCGGAACATCGCTGACATCCAGTTCCTCAACGGGCCAACTGTCGATCAACCTTAAAACCGTGGGATTACTGACTGCTGCGGGAAAACTTACGGACGGCAACTCGCTGTCTGTTTTCTCATCGACTTCAACTCAGGATGCCGACACTATAGTTGATGCAGTCACCGGCTTTGTGACAGCGTTTAACAGCGCAGTTTCGGCTCTGTCCGGCAGTTCAAGTTCGATAAGCTCACAAAGCGCCGAAAGCCTCGTGTCGCTTGCCGAAGCAAACTCCGAAGCTCTATCAGCCATTGGAATTACAATAGATGATGACGGAATGCTCGAAGTTGATTCGGATATCCTCGAAGAGGCCGCCGAGAATAATCCTGAAGACATTCAGGCAGTATTCAACGACACCAATTTCATCACCACAGTTTCATCCAAAGCCAGGACTGCCATTACTCAGGTACTGGGCCTGTCCAGCGGAGCCGGTTTTCTTTCGCTGTACTCAAGCAGCCTCGACTCTGGATTGAACGGCCTTCTCACCAGTTTGTACAACAGCTATTTATAATCCCCCGGCGCGCCGCCGCCGGTTTGAAATCACACGTAAAAGCATCAGGTCGTTAATTTTCAACGCATGCCGGTTTGAAAACAACCGCCCACCATTTTCCTGTGCAGGCTTCATTGAGAATCGACGCGGTGTCGCGACTTTTACATTTTCTACCTCCACGGTCGCTGCCCATCCCGATACCGGGTTAGCTTTTTGTCTTCACCTTCTTCATTGTCCCTGTTCTTGATCGGCAACACGCGCGTAAAATGCCCCTGCTATATTTTCACCGATAAGCCCCCTGCCGCATTTTCGTTGCATTAATCGAGGTTACGGGTATAGAATACGTACAGTGGAATTATTAAAAACTCTGTATTGATACAAACGAGGTAGTATGTTCATGTCACGTTTTGTGAATGCGCATGTCGTCGTGCCGGCGGTTATTGCCCTTGCGCTTGCCTGCTGCTCCGCGCTTGCCAGCGAACAGCCGGGCGGCACGCCCGCGCCCGGCGCAACCATCACCCTGCCCGCGCAGGCCGAACCCGCGCAGACGGAGTATTGCGCAGGATACGAGGAACAGGAAACGCCGCCGGATGAGCATCAGCCGGCCCGTGATAACGACTGGGATGACTGGGGCGACGATGATGAGGACGACGATGATGATGAGGGAGGGTTCCTGCTTTTCGAACCGATGAGCAGTATTCATATCGAGTTCGCAACCACAACCGCCGTGATGCTCGATTCAGGAGACGGCAGTTCGACAGAGTTCAAACTGGTTCTTGTGATTAAAGAGACGGATGAATACAACATCAGGAGCAAGCCGGTTAAATCGGCAAGTGTTTATTACATGGACTCATCAGACGATGGCTGGAATAAATTGAAACTCGAAAGGCAATCCCGTTCTAAAGATGCGCTGATCTCCAGTAAGTCAGTGCGGCGAAAAAGAAAACCCTTAACCCGTATTAAAGATGTGAAACACGGCTACTCTTACGTGTATGAGAAAGTGGAAATACCCGTCAGGACACCGTGCGTCAAAGAAATATGGACCGGACGAATAGACATCGACCGGCAGGACGACCCGGAAAAGTACCAGATGATTTATTTCTTCAGGGCAGAAAGCGACCACGGCAACGTCACGACTGAAATTCCGATAACAAGTCCGGGCTGGCCGCCCGCAAAAGACAAATTCTTTCCGGGCGTAAGTGACCCGGACGACCCTTCGGACACCGTTCCCGATTCACTCGATATGCTGGATACTTTCATCGCCTGTGACGGAACTTATTTTTATTCGGCCCTGACTCTCAACGGCGACGTGTCCGCCGGAAAACTCGATTCATATAATTCGTATTCATTCAGATTTATGGTCTCCGACTCACCGCATCCCGATTTGCTGAACGATATGAATTATATATATGCACCCTCGCAATACTACAATTACAGAACATTCACTGCAATGACTTTTATTTCTGATGAAAGCCCGGGACGCATAGCAGATTTTTGTTTCAACTACGGCCCGTTCACCCATGAAGTTAACACCTTTACCGCGTTCGGCGGGAACACTCTTTACAGCCGTGTCCCGGTCGAATCCGTCTACAACAAAAACTATCAGTCGATCAGGGCCGGCGCAGTTACATACCGGGTCTCGCCCGCCGGCTATTTTTCGATTCTGCCTGTTAATGCTTCCCCTTTCATAAGCATTTATCTGAGAGCACACGTGCTGTTCCCGGAAAAAGAAATCTTTGATTTCCCGGGAACGCCGGAGAGCCTCGTTCTTCATGACCCCGTCCATGTCATACCGGGAGACAATGAATACCTCGACAGCATCAAAGACAGGAATTCCCTTTCAACAGAACAACTGATCAGCACCCAGGCGGAATACAAAAAGTGGATGCAGAACTTCTTTGACGAGCCGGTAACCGAAGGCAAGCATATCTCCGGTCTGTTCACGGGAAAAGGCCCGTTCAGGGTGCGGCCCTGCGACATGGTGGTTCATAAAAAAATAACGGTGGAAATATACTCTTGTGACAATCACATAAAAGCGAGGATTTTAGAAAAAGGAAAGCTCGCGCACACGATCATGATCGGAAACGACACAAAACCACACCGCGACCAGCAGCACATTGTAGGCTGGTACCGTATAGTATTGAGCGACTTCCAGGAAAACCCGCTCTCGTGCAACATCGAGATAAGGTGAGTTTTAAAACAAGATGAAGGAGAACGGTTTGAAAACTGAAAAGAAACCGGGCGGTTACAACGTCACGGACATAGAAAAGAACAGGCAAATGTCACGGATCGTTTCCATACTCGTCATCACACTTGCAGCAGTAATACTTCCGCTTGCGAGCTGCGCTGCGCTTGCCGGCGAACAGCCGGGCGGCTCGCCCGCGCCCGGCGCAACCATCACCCTGCCCGAGCAAACCGAACCCGCGCAGACGGAGTATTGCGCAAGATACGAGGAACAGGAAACTTCATGGAAAAAGCATCGAGCGGCGCGTGATGACGACTGGGACGACTGGGATGACTGGGAAGAAGAAGAAGATCCGTTCGGGAATATAATGGATACGCTCACGATCGAATTTGTAGGTTCCAACGGCATGCTGACCGATACGGAAAACGGCACGTCTTTGCATTTTGAGTTGAACACGAAAGTCGGGGATAAAGACAATAAATATGCTGATCCAGCCGAAATCGTAAAATCGGCATGGGTCTATATTACAATGGATTCAGGGAACAACTGGGAAAAACTCACACTGGGAAAAATATCCCTTGAGGAAACTGCCGAATATAGACAGAATAATGACGAACACTCATATGAAGTGCCCGATTCACATGGCTCGAAGAAGATAAAGACAATTTACGAACGCTGGTCCGGCGAACTCTCGATCGAATCGCCGGGGCCGGAAACACGGATAATATATTTCTTCGCCGCGGAAGCTGCAAACGGAAACAGAACCGTGGAAATCCCGGTCTCCGCACCCGGCCGGCCGCCCGACCCGGCGGCATTTTTCCCTGCTGTCGAGGACATGGATAACAGCTCCGACATGGTTTATGACTCGATGGATATTCTCGACTCTTTCGTGGCGTTCGACGGCGTGAACCTGTACCTGATCTCCAGGATGCAGGGCAAGATAACCCCTGGTGAAATGGACCCGCCATTCCTTAATATCTACGACATAAAATTCAACGATCCGAAGATACATGAACATGAAGGCCTGATGACCGGGCGGCATCAGATATATTCGCCTTTATCGCTTTACCCTTATAAACTGCTGGATATGGAACTCGCATTCAAGGAAAAGCCCGGGCGCATCGCGGACTTTTGTTCCAGCTATTTCCCCTTTGATTTTTCTTCAGATGCAAGAATCAGCTCCGTGGACAATATTCTGTATTATCGGACCCCGTTGAAAAGCATCTGTTCGGAACCCTGTGATACTCTCAGGACAATTATTATGACATATGCTAATGCTTCAACAGACTCATTTATGCCCATCCCGCAGAACGCATCTCCGTTTCTACAGCTTTATTTCAGATCACACACGATCGGAAACGGGCCTTCCGGGATTGTAAAAGGAACAGGTGTGGCGGCACTCGAAAAACCGGAAAACCTGATACCGGCAAATGACCTTTTCTGGAAACAGCGCCCGATCGACGCAGACAAAATCGAATCGAGCAGAAAAGAGTACGAGACCGCAATGAAAGAGCGTTTCGGCATCACGGTCGATGAGATCGGCACTGACCACACGTCGAATATCTTCCAGGGCAAAGGCCCGTTCCGGATCACCCCGTGCGATATTGTGATTTATGAAAATTATTATCTCGAAGCGTATACACGGAATAACAGAATGAAGCTGAGAATCTTCGAAGACGGAACACTCGTCCACACGATCATGATCGGAAACGACACAAAACCACGCCGCGACGAGCAGCATATTGTAGGCCGGGACCGTATAGTATTGAGCGACTTCAAGCAATATCCGCTCTCGTGCAACATCGAGATAAGGTAAACTGAATGATCAAGCCGAACCGGCAGGCCGGAACCCGTACCTGCGGGCTGTGCCGCAACTACAGTCATGTATCCGGCTCATCTGTCGCATCAATCGGATCCCGCCATGCAGCGTGATTCCACCTGAAGCTGTTTTCAACGGATCGTTTCGAACACGTCCCTGTCCGGTTCCAGGCCGAATGCATCGACAACCGATTTCAGTTGTTCGCCGCTGATCCTGTTTGCCGGCTCTCCCCTGAACGACGAAGCAAGATACAGGGCCGCGACCTTGTCTATGATGTCCATAGAGCCGAAAGCCGAATCGAGATCCGGGCCGGTGGCGAGTATGCCGTGCATCGGCCAGACCACGAACCTTCTCCGTTCCAGCGCCTTTGCCGTCATCCTCGAAAGCTCATCGCTGCCGGGCACGGCCCATTTCAGAAGCTCTACCCCCCCGGGGAAAGCGACTATACATTCCGAATGAGTTTCCCAGAGCAGCCGCGTGAGCGAAGACGAGTCGAGATCGAGCGCGACAGTCAAAGCGATTATGTTCAAAGCGTGCGCATGGACCACGACCCGGTCGGCCCCGCCCGACGCGCTCTTCCGTGCAGCGTGCGCCCGCAGGTGCGAAAACACCTCGCTCGTGGGATACCCGCTGTGCCTGAATCCCCACACGCGGCTGTATGCTCCGCCGCCCCGCTCGATGCGGATGACGCCCGTATGCTCCTCGGGCGCCCTGCTGATGTTACGCATGTAAGAGCCCTTGCATGTGATGAGAAAATGCTCGCCCTCGATACCCGGTTCGGCAAACCCCAGCGGAACCGTTTCTTCCGGACCGCCGGGTTCAAAATCCATCTCCTCCGGCTTCAGCCGCACGCTTATGTTGCCCGCGTTCCCTTCCGCCCAGCCCTTGCCGTAAATATCCCCTGCCAGCACGGATACCGTCTCCAGAAGCGATCTGAAATTGTTCTTCATTGTCCCCTCGATTCCATCCCGTTTATTCACTCGTTTCAGTCTTCTTTCCCAGATTCCTGAAGTTGTAGCTTTTCGGCTGCGTGACGTTCATGAACCCTATCCTCGACATCGTGCAGCCCTTCCCGCTCTCCTTCACTCCCGTCCATGCCAGTTCCGGCTCGACAAAATCGGCCCTGTTCATATAAACGGTCCCGGCCTGTATAACGTTCGCCAGGGCCAGCGCTTTTTCCTGGTTCGACGTCCACACGGACGCGGTGAGTCCGAACCGGCTGTCGTTCATCAGCCGCAACGCCTCTTCATCATCCTGAACCGGCATTATACCTATAATCGGCCCGAAACTCTCGTCCTGCATGACTTTCATATCGTTGCTCACCCCGGCGAGCACCGTCGGCTCGAAATAATTGCCCCGCCCGCCGACATCAGTCGTCCTGCCTCCCATCAGCAACTCAGCGCCCCGCGAGACCGCCTCGTCCGTCTGGCCCTGAAGAACCGCGAGTTGCTTCCTCTGGGTCAGCGGCCCGATGTACGTTGTCTCATCCATCGGGTCTCCGAGCCTGTACCCCGAAACGACATCGAGAAACTCCGCTACGAATCTCTCGTACAGTGACTTATGCACATATATCCTCTCGACGGCGCAACAGCTCTGCCCTGTGTTGTAGAACGAAGCGTCCGCCAGTTCCGCGACCGCATGAGGCAGATCGGCATCCTCCCTCACGTACGCGGGATCCTTGCCCCCGAGTTCCAGCCCCGTGTCCACGAGCAGCGACGACGCCCTGCGGTTGACTTCGTATCCCCCGTCGACCGACCCTGTGAAAAACACCCCGTTCACAAGCGGCGATTCGAAAAGCCGGCCACACGATTCCCTGTCGGAAACTATCGCGGTGACCAACCCTTCCGGCGCGCCGGCTTCCCGGTACAAACGCTCGAAGACTTTTCCGCAAAGCGGAGTCTGGCTCGAATGCTTGATCAGCACGGCGTTGCCGGCGAGCACCGCGGGCGCGATGACGCTCACGGCGACCATCAAGGGATAATTCCACGACGCAATGTCGAGTATCACCCCTTTCGGCTCGAACGCGATCTTCCTGAAATCCACTCCATCGCATGTCGTGACAAGATCTTCGAGCGCGGACTCCGCGATATCCGCCATGTAGAGCGCGCGCCCCGAACAGCCTCCCACCTCTTTCCTCGACTGCCACAGAGGTTTTCCCATCTGCCGCGTTATCTCTTCGGAAACACTATCGATGTTGTCATTCAGCTTTTTCACGAACTCGTAAGTCGTCTCGATCCTTTCGGACAGTTGCGTCTTCTTCCACCCGAGAGCTGCTTCATGCGCCCTCACCGTCGCCTCGTCTATCTCCTCCGGGCTCATGCAATCGAGCGTTACATATATTTCGTTAGTCGCGGGATTCTCCACGCGAATTTCCTTTTTCATCACGACCTCCTCACACCCCAGGTTGTATTTAGGCGCACCACCGCGCCTTTCCATCCGTTGCTGCCCTGCGCCGGAAAACCCGCCGGCGCCCGATCTCCGCGGGCCCGCACGATACTCTCATGCGAACCCCGGCCTTGAATTACGTTCATAACCTGATGTTTACATATTTGGAAATCAGGTACGACTCGATTCCCTCCGCCCCGCCTTCCTTGCCGGAGCCGGATAACTTGATGCCGCCGAACGGGGCCTCCGCCCGGGCGATGACAAGGTTGTTGACGCCTATCAAACCGGCCTCGATCCCCTCCGCTGCGCGGTACATGAGATCCGTGCTCCTCGTGAACACGTATCCCGCCAGCCCATAAACAGTCGAATTAGCCTTCTCCATGGCATCTTCAAATGTCGAGAAAGGCGCAATCGGCGCAACCGGGCAGAACGGTTCATCGATCATAATCCTCATCGACGTATCGACATTCACAAGCACGGTCGGCTCGAAGAAGAACCCGCGATCGAAACCCGGATGCCTTTTACCTCCCGCCGGCACCCCGGCGCCTTTCCGCACCGCGTCTTCGACAAACGACTCCGCCACTTCCAGTCTTCTCTTATTGGCAAGCGGCCCGAGATCCGTGTCGTCCAGTCTCCCGTCGCCGACCCTGAGTCCTTTGACGACTTCGACGAAACGTTCGACAAAGCGATCATACACCGGCTCCTGAACGAAAAACCTGCTGGGCGAGATGCAGACCTGCCCGTTGTTCCTGAACTTCGCCGTAGCGCACTGCACCGCGGCGTCATCGACATCGGCGTCTTCGAAAACAACAACCGGAGAATGTCCCCCGAGTTCGAGCGATGCGGGTTTCACCCCGTCCGTGCAGAGTTGATGAATCAACCTGCCCACATCCAGAGATCCCGTGAAAGTGACTTTCCGGATAACGGGCGAGCTTATCAGGTGCCGGCTTATGAGTGATGAATTCCCGGTGACCGCGTTAACAACACCGGGAGGGATCCCCGCGTCGTTGCACGCGTCAACCATGCACAACGTCGTCCTCGGAGCCTCGCCGGCCGGTTTGACAATCACGGAACAACCCGCCGCAATCGCCGGGGCGATCTTGCGGGCGGAAAGCAGAGCGGGAAAATTCCACGGGCTGAAAGCGGCCACGGGGCCGATCGGCTGCCGCATCACCATCAACCTGTTCGCTTTCGAATTACTTTCTATGAGACGCCCGTATATCCGGCGCGCCTCGTCCGCGAACCAGTCGAACTGGTCGATGGCGGCCGACACTTCGCCCCTCGATTCCTTCAGCGTCTTCCCCTGCTCCTCGGTCATCACCATGGAAATCCCATCCAGCCGGTCCCTCATGATGCGGGCCGCTTCCCTCAAAGCCGCGCTCCTTGTCCAGGCATCCGTCGAACTCCATTCGCGCCAGCCCTTTTCCGCCGACGCCAGCGCCCGGTCCAGATCGCCTTCCGTCGCCACGGGTACGCTTCCCACCTCTTCCTCGGTCGCGGGATCGATGATCCCGATGCGCGATCCGTCTTCAGCGTCAACCCATTCGCCGTGAATAAACATGCCGTCAGGAACCTTCATTTTCATCCTCCAGTTATAGAAATGTACGTCTTTATAACGTCATAGCCTTCTTTACCAGATCAGCGGCGCCCATGCACTTCGACAGCAAACCGTCGCTGTACATCGTGTTCACGAACGTCTTGAGCGATTTGTACTTC
This sequence comes from bacterium, assembly GCA_035380865.1. Taxonomy (GTDB): domain Bacteria; phylum UBP15; class UBA6099; order UBA6099; family UBA6099; genus DAOSYA01. The sequence continues at coordinate 2,894 of DAOSYA010000050.1, read as the reverse complement.
CTCTCCGAATATGGATACCACCAGATGTTGTTGCGCAGCATCGGTGTGGTGACACAGATATTTTTCAGATTGGTGAACTCGTACAGGCCATGCACGGAATGGGTTCTGCCGATGCCGCTCTCTTTCGGCCCTCCCCACGGGCACTGCGCGAATCCGTATGTAAACTCGCAGTCGTTCACCGTCGCCGTTCCGGTCACTATGTCATTCGCGATACCCCTTGCCTTCGGAACATCCCTGGACCACACGCTGGCCGTCAGCGCGAAACGGCTGTCGTTCGCAAGCTCCACCGCTTCATCAACACTCGAAAAAACCATGATCGGCATCGTCGGGCCGAAAGTCTCCTCGGTCATGCACGTCATCGAATGATCGACATCCGTCAACACGGTCGGCTTGAAGAAATGCCCTTTCACTCCTTCGACTCTCCCGCCCCCGACAAGGACTTCTGCTCCCCTGCTCACGGCATCGTCGATATGCGACTGGACTATCTCCAGTTGCCTCTCTTCGATCAGCGGCCCCATATCGACAGCATGCTCCAATCCGTTCCCGACACGAAGCGCGGAGGCTTTTTCCCTGACCTGCCGGATGAATTCCTTTGCCACTTTTTTATGGACATATACCCTCTCCACCGAAGCACAGACCTGGCCGGCGTTGATGAACGATCCCCATACGGCGCCACTCGAAGCCCTGTCGATATCTGCGTCATCGAGCACGATGAACGGATCCTTCCCGCCCAGTTCGAGCGTAACGGGTATCAGCGAACTCCCCGCCTGCGTCATCAACTGTTTTCCCACAGGCACGCTGCCGGTAAACGCTATCCTGTCGACTCCCGCAGCTATGATCGCGTCTCCGAGCACGCTCCCGCTGCCCTGTATCACATTAACGAGCCCTTCGGGGAATCCGCTCTTCGAGAAGATTTCGGATATGAGCTGCCCCGTATAAGCCGTCAGCGCCGCAGGCTTCAGCACGACCGCGTTCCCGGCGGCGAGCGCCATCAATGTCTGCGTCACAGGTATGCAAAGCGGGAAATTCCACGGCGCGATAATCGCCACCACCCCCAGCGGCTCGAACTCGATCGAGCTTTTTATCCGCCCGAGCTTGAACATGGGGCTCGTTATCTTCTCCGACTTCAGAGCCTGCGGAGCTTCCCTGATACAGAAATCCAGCATATCCATCACCGGCATCACTTCCGCGCTCAGCGATTCGAGGAGCGTTTTGCCGTTATCGATAGTGACGCGACGGCAGATATCATCCAGATTCCCCGCCACATACTCCTTCATCCTTCTGAAATACACGTTTCTCTGTCCGGGCGACAGCCGTCCCCAGCTCTTCTGCACTGCTTTTGCCTTCTGAACAACACCCGGAACATCGGCAGCAGTCACAGTTTCAATCTCAGCTATCTTCTCAAGCGTCGCCGGGTTTATGGATTCAATAAACTTTTTATCTTTGCTCATTGTCGATTTCTCCCATACGTTTTTTGTGCAGATACCTCCACGGAAAATACCTGCCAACCACAGATGAATTCACAAAAAGGCTCTTCGGCGCAGGATAACCGGCACACGGAACCACAGTGCCGCCGCGCACACATACCCCGCACAAACACCTTTCCGCGAATGAGCCATAAAGCTTCATTTTTACTTCCGAATTGTGAAATACCATGAAACACAACACATTGTTTTCCGGGTCCGGCCCCAGCCTCACATCAACAGTTTCTCCCGAATCCGGAATGGATCCGGGAGATATTTCTGTTGATACAGCCTAAGGTGCAAATCCGTTCAAAACCTGCAAACACCGAACAATCGACAAGCAGACAGCGCTGCCGGCAGGCAGACACATCCTGCTTCGGAATTCTTCAGTAACAGTCACAAATAATCTACGCCCCGATCCATGCGGCTTACCCACACTTCACAGATAAGCGCACACGAACCTTCGCGACCGGAACACTAACAATGTGTCTTTCTATGGATATTCACATCGAGGGCGCTATTCCCTCACATAAAAAACAACATTAGGCGGACGAATCTTAAAATAAAATCCCATTTGGTCTCTCCTTTCCAAACGCGGGAGGCGGCCCGGTTTCCCTGACCACCCTATCGTCCCAGCGGCCATGGCTCTGAGGCTTTAGGCCGAAGGGATCGGAGGAATTGTTATATGATTATATTGATAAAAAAGTTTTTATGTCAATTATGATATATTATTTGCCGGTCACTCCGAATGTACCGGAGACGTCATTCTATAACGCCGCACCGGCCCGCGCTAAATCCCGTTATGAAAACGGAAAATATTAGCTGCACCCGATTGATGATTCCATTTTAAAGAGTAAAATTTAATCTATAGGCATAATTGAATTTTGATAATGGTCCGGACCCTTGCAGTCAGTCTGAGCTTCTCGCAAAGAAACCCGGACTGTAGAGTTGAACCATAAAGGATCGACTCATGACAAATAATCCATGCCTCCAGTGCGGCGCCTGCTGCGCCTGCTACATGGTTTCTTTTTACTGGCGCGAAGCCGACGATTACATGCTCGGCGGTGTTCCCGTGGATTTGACGGAAGACCTGGATCAGTTCTATCGCGTTATGAAGGGAACCCATAAACCGAGTCCCCGCTGCATCGCTCTTGAAGGTAATGTGGGAATAGACGTTCACTGCAATATTTACGAAAAAAGAGCTTCGGTTTGCAGAGAATTCGAACCCTCTTTTCTCAACGGCGTCAGGAACGAAAGATGCGATAAAGCAAGAATCGCGCACGGGCTGAAACCTCTTTCGCCGGATGACTGGAAACACGACGGTTTTACAAACCGGCCCGCTGCCTGACCTGCCACGGTATTACACAAATATCAGCTCTAACCTGCATTTCTCACCAGCGCAGGTTAAAAATCGTGATAAGGCTGATAATA
>DAOSYA010000049.1:0-21376 GCA_035380865.1 bacterium | reverse complement strand
GTGACCGATCCCGAATCGCCGCTGTGACGCAGTAGGATTGGCCTTATCGCGGTTTGCCGGATTTCTCTGTGAGAAATCCGGGTTAGTGGTTCTTTTAATAATTAATTTCAGATTTTGATTTAACAGGACACACAAATACGCTATATTTGTCTGGAATGAAAAATTAACGTCTTATGTAACTGGATTCTTGAAACAGGCACGGAATAAGTCCTCTGAATGGATAATTTTTTTGAATCCATCTTGATTGACATTGGATTTTTCATCACTATAATATTTCTTTCGGGATGGCCGCGCATTTTTTTTGCCTAAAAACGGAGCGGCTGAATGGAGCATTGAAATGAGTACTACATATCCTAAAAAGGATTCGATCAAGCAGGAATACCTGCTGTTCGACGCAGAAGACCAGATACTTGGAAGAATGGCGACAAAAGTGGCTGCCGCCCTTCGCGGCAAACACAAACCGAATTACCATCCTGCGGTTGACACCGGAGATTATGTAATCGTTATTAACGCCGACAAGGTTCGCCTGACCGGGAACAAACTCGATCAGAAGATTTATTACAAACACTCTCAGTACCCGGGCGGATTGAAGGAAACAAAATACAGCGATTTGATGAAAAAGAAACCTGCATTCGTTGTTACCAAAGCTGTCAGGGGCATGCTGCCTCAGAACAGCCTCGGAAGGCAACTTCTCAAAAAGCTCAAAGTATATGCGGGACCGGATCATCCGCACGCAGCTCAAAAACCAGTGAAAGTCAGTCTTGATTAGGGAGGCATGTGAACGTGGCTAAAGAAGTCGAAGTATATTACGGAACCGGGCGGCGAAAAGAAGCCGTCGCAAAAGTATGGATCATGCACGGGACAGGCAATTTCACTGTGAACGGAAAGAAAGTCATTGATCTTTTCCCGAGAGTAGCGCACCAGAGAGAAATTATGGGGCCGCTTCGCGATACCCGCCTGGAAGGCCAGCTTGACATAAAAGTGTCGACCAATGGCGGCGGCATAACCGGACAGGCAGGCGCAATCAGGCTCGGAGTAGCCCGTGCAATTGTTACGATGGACGAAAACCTGAGAAAGAAACTTCGAAGGGGCGGTCATCTTACAAGAGATCCACGTATGAAAGAGAGCAAGAAATACGGGCAGCCGGGCGCTCGCAAGAAATACCAGTTCTCCAAGCGCTAAAGCCGTCGCGGGAGTCCAAATCGGACAATGGTTTTCGGTCTGTTCTCCGGACAGGCTCTTCTCTTTTTTCAAAATACGGCTGTCTAAAAATCAGGCGGTTTCCAACGGCCTGTTTTTTAGTTTTGGGGCAGAATATTTATCGTTTTTTTCATAAGCCCGAGTCAAGGAAATAAAGTGGTTGATCGGGAATTTTGCAATTATGGATGTGCAATTTTTATGTTGCATAACCCAGGTAAATATACGGGCCGGGAAATACGCCCTGATACCGGCTTTACAAAAGTGGGGTGAGCCGAAATGACAGATTCTTCACTCTCAAAAAAAATCAGGTGCGCCGTGATCGGCGCTTCAGGCTATGCCGGGCTCGAAACCGTCAGGCTGCTGGCCGCGCACCCGAATGCGGAAATTGTTTTCGTAACCTCGAACACATACAAAGGGTCGAACCTTGCCGATCAGTTCCCTTACGCCGGTGCGCCCGGGCATCTCGTTTTCAGTCCGCACGAGTCCGCGGCTGATTTTGACGGTGCCGACGTCTTCTTCCTCGCCCTGCCCCACGGGAAATCCTACGGTCTGATCGAGCCGCTGCTGGGAAACGGAAAGGTCGTGGACATAAGCGCGGACTACCGGCTGAGCGATCCCGCCGATTATGAAAAATGGTACGGCTACAAACACCCGAAACCGGAACTTCTTGAAAAAGCGGCTTTCGGGCTCTGCGAGATATACCGCGACAAAATAAAAGGAGCGGCCCTTGTCGCGAACCCGGGCTGTTACCCGACAAGCATCGCGCTGGCGCTGCATCCTCTGTCGAAAATCAGGGATATAGTCGGCGGCCCGATTATATGCGACTCCAAATCAGGATACTCCGGCGCGGGAAGAAGTCCCAAACCGCACCTTATGTTCAGCGAGGCTTTCGGCGAGTTTGCGCCATACGCAGTCACCGGGCACAGGCATACTTCCGAGATGCTGCAGGAGGCATCCGCCGCGCTCGGCAGAAAGGCGGCCCTGACATTTACGCCGCACCTGATTCCCGTTCCACGCGGAATACTAAGCACAATCTATGTGCCTCTGGTATCGAATGCCGATCCGGTTGAGATCAACGGAATCTACACTGACTTCTATAAAGATGAAAACTTCGTAAATATCGCTACACCGGATAAACCGCCTTCCATCAAGAAGGTGAACGGAACCAACAACTGCATGATAGGGATCTACTACGATTCGGAACTCAAGATGCTTAAACTCATTTCCGCAATCGATAATCTTCTGAAAGGAGCAGCGGGACAGGCTGTTCAAAACATGAACATTTTGTTCGACCTGCCGGAAGAGACAGGCCTCAGGGCAACACCGCTGATGCCATAGCATGGACAAAATATTTGAAAAAGAAATTTCTCAGCGAGCCTATCTGAAATATGTTGACGGAGGCCCGTCAGCCGTTAAAGGCATCAGTTCTTCAGGAATCCACTGCGGACTCAAACCTGACAATCAGCTTGATCTTGCCCTCTTCAGATCGGAACAGCCCTGTAAAACTGTTTCGTTTTTCACCACCAACAACCTGAAAGGCGCACATGTAATTGTCTTTAAAGAGACACTGCGTGCAAGCCGTGGAAGATGCGGCGCAGTGCTTGTTAACAGCAAAAACGCGAATTGTTCAACCGGAAAACAGGGTGAAAAAGACAATCTCCTTGTAGCCAAAGCGCTTTCCGAAAAGCTTGCCGTTCCGCCCGAAAATGTGCTGTTCGCATCAACAGGCGTGATCGGAGAGCCGCTGCCGGTCGATACCGTGGTTTCAGGGATGGACAATCTCATTTCCGAACTCGATGATTCCAGTTCCGACAATGCGGCTCGCGCTATTATGACAACGGACACGAAGCCGAAAATCGTAGCTGTAGAAGTCAAACACGGCAAAAAGAGCTACACCATAGGCGGCGTAGCGAAAGGCTCAGGAATGATCTCGCCCAACATGGCGACTATGCTGTCGTTCATTTTCACGGACCTCGATCTCCCGACGGCGATGCTCCGCTCTGTTTCCGAAATCTGCGTCCAGGAATCTTTCAACTCCATTTCCGTCGACGGCGACATGAGCCCGAACGACACCGTTATGGTTATGGCGAACGGAATGAGCGGGATCAAAATCGCAGCGAAAGAAACAGCGCGGCGGAACCGGTTTCTCGATGCGCTCGGGCTGGTCTGCCGGCAGCTTGCCCGCGAGATCGTGCGCGACGGCGAGGGTGCGACTAAACTTGTCCACATCGAAATCAAAGGAGCCGTCAACGACAGGGAAGCGAAACTGATGGCGCAGAACATATCGAATTCGCTCCTCGTGAAAACGGCGATATTCGGCGAAGACCCCAACTGGGGAAGAATCGTCTCGGCGGCGGGAACCTCCGGCGCGGAATTCGATCCCCTGCTCGCCCGGCTGATAATCGACGGCGTCTGCGTTTACGACAGGGGCAAACCGATGCCCCGGCCACAAAATATTATGAAAAATAAAGACGTTTTTATTAACCTCGATGCCGGGCTCGGGCGTGGCTCGTCACTGTTCTGGACTTGTGATCTCTCTTATGATTATGTTAAGATTAACGCCGAATATACTACCTGAGGAAGTGCGGTTTTGGACATCAAACAAGCTCAAGCAATCGATAAAAAATATGTTTTCCCGACATACAGGCGAACGAATCTTCTGATCGAGCGCGGTAAAGGCGTATATGTTTACGATGAAAACGGGAAAAAATATCTCGATCTGCTTGCAGGTATTGCCGTCAATTCACTCGGCCACTGCAACAGCAGGGTCAACTCCGCGATCAACAAACAGCTCAAGCAGCTTTCGCATGTTTCCAACCTCTACTATACGGAGCCGATGCTGACTCTCGCGCAAAGGCTTTGCGAACTTGCCGGAATGCAGAAAGCATTCTTCGCGAACAGCGGCGCAGAAGCAAACGAAGCAGCCATAAAGCTTGTACGGAGATACCATTCCGAAGTCCTTAACGACGGTAGAAACGAAATCATATGCGCTCTTAACTCGTTCCATGGAAGAACGCTCTGCACGCTCGCGGCAACGGGTCAGGAAATTTACCAGAAAGGTTTTTTCCCGCTTGTGCCGGGCTTCAAGCACGCTGTTTTCAACGACATCGAATCAGTTGAAAAAATGATCACGCCAAAAACAGCCGCTATCATGGTCGAGCCGATACAGGGAGAAGCCGGTGTTTTCCCGGCAACCGCATCTTTCATGAAAGGTCTCGCCTCGCTTCGCAAAAAACATGGTATTCATCTCATTTTCGACGAGGTGCAGTGCGGACTCGGAAGATCGGGAAAGTGGTTTGCGTTCCAGCATTACGGAGTGAAGCCGGATGTCGTATCGCTCGCGAAACCCATCGGCGCGGGACTGCCCCTCGGCGTGATGATGGCGAGGGGGAAAGTCGTAACCGGTTTCGGACCCGGAAACCATGCGACGACGTTCGGCGCGGGACCGGTCGTTTGCGCCGCCGCGAACGCCTTCCTCGACGAAATGGAAGAGAAAAGCCTCGTCGAGCACGTGGCGGAGATGGGTGAATATATAAAAGGCCGGATAAACGACCTGAAATCGAGAGAAAGCCGGATTAAAGAAGTGCGCGGGAAAGGGCTTATGCTTGCCGTGGAGTTCGACGGCGACGCTGTTGATGCTCTGGAGTTCTTCCTTCGCAACGGTGTTATCGTCAACGCTATAAGGAAAACCATAATCAGGCTTCTGCCGCCGTTTATCATTACAAAAAAACATGCAGATACGTTCGTGGACCTTTTTGAGAAATACCTTCACGAACAAAGCATCTCCGGAGGCGACAGCAATGGATGAAAACAAACTGAAAGGCCATGATCTGCTGACCCTTAGAAATTACTCTTCAGAAGACATAAAGCAAATCATCGACCTGGCCATCGAACAGAAAAAAGAACTGAAGGAAAAAGGGTTTCACGCGCACAGGCCGCTTCAGAACAAAAGCGTCGCGATGTATTTCGAGAAACAGTCGCTCCGGACAAGAGTATCGTTCGAAGTCGGCATAGCGCAACTCGGCGGGCAGCCGATTTTCATTCACTCGTCCGCCACCCATTCGAAAAGAGGCGAGCCGATCAAGGATATGTCCCGCGTGCTCGCGAGATACGTGGACGGAATAGTTTTCAGAGCCAACAGGCATGAAGACATAGTTCAAATGGCGGAGTTCAGCAGCGTTCCGATCATCAACGCGCTGTGCGATCAGGCGCACCCTTGCCAGGCGCTGACCGACCTGATGACGATATTCGAGCACAAAGGCCGGAAACATGTGAAAGTCGCTTATATCGGCGATGCGGCAAATAATGTTGCACTGTCGCTCATTACGGTTTTCTCGAAAACAGGCATCGATTTATCGCTGGGCTGCCCCGCCGGCTACAGGCCACCGGAAGCACTGCTGAATGAAGCTAACGAGAATTGCGGGAAAAGCGGGTCAATGATCGAAATATTTGAAGATCCCATAGCCGCCGTCCGCGATGCGGATATAATCTATACTGATGTCTGGGTAAGCATGGGCGACGAAGAGGAAGCGGAAAAGCGGTTCAGAGATTTTGAAGGATACATGATAACGAACGATATGCTGAAAGCGGCGGGGAAAGACGTCCTCTTCATGCACGATATGCCCGCGCACAGGGGCGAGGAAGTCCACGAAGATGTAATTGACGGCGCGCGCTCGATCGTGATCGACCAGGCCGAAAACAGGCTGCATGCGCAGAAAGCCGTAATGACATTACTTATCGGTGACTGATTAAGGAATGAGAGAAAAACAAACATCACAACGACTCGTATCGGGCGGTTCTTCGGACGATGAGAAACAAGCCGAGCAATCCATCCGCCCATCGAGGATAAGTGAATACATAGGACAGACAAAGGTCAAAGAGAATCTCTCGATCTCGATCGCTGCGGCGCGGCAGAGAAAGGATCAGCTCGACCATGTGCTGCTTCACGGCCCCCCGGGACTGGGCAAAACCACGCTCGCGCACATAATCGCGAATGAAATGGAAGTCGGGATGACCTCGACATCCGGCCCCGCGCTGGAACGGGCCGGCGATCTTGCCGCCATCCTGACCAATCTCAGGGAAAACGATGTGCTGTTCATCGACGAGGTTCACAGGCTCAACCGGGTGGTGGAAGAAACGCTCTACCCGGCCATGGAGGATTTCAAGCTCGACATCGTTATCGGCGAAGGGCCGAGCGCAAGGTCCATCAAGCTCGACCTGCCGAAATTCACGCTTGTCGGCGCGACCACGAGAGCGGCGCTCCTGACCTCGCCCCTGCGCGACAGATTCGGCATCAGCCACAGGCTGGAATTCTACGAGGACAGCGAGTTACAGCAGATTGTTACCCGGGCCGCAAATCTGATGTGTGTAGATATCGAAGCGGAATCCGCACTCGAACTCGCTCGCAGGTCGCGCGGCACGCCACGGGTAGCAAACAGGCTTCTCAAGAGAGTACGTGACTTCGCCCAGGTTAAAAGCGACGGCAGAATTACTATCGATATAGCAAGAGAAGGCCTCGACATGCTCGAGGTCGATTCTATAGGTCTGGAAAAAATGGACCGCCTTATCCTTGATACTATAATTAACAAGTTCAACGGCGGCCCCGTAGGGCTCGATACGCTCGCGGCTATCGTAAGCGAGGAGCACGATACTATAAACGATGTTTATGAACCTTACCTTGCGAAACTTGGTTTCATTCAGCGCACTCCGCGCGGAAGAACAGCTACGAAACTCGCTTATGAACACATGAACATCAAATACGGAATGGAGAACCGGCAGAATGATTTATGGAAATAGAAGGATATTGAATATAAAAGCGGTCACCCTTTTAGCGGTTTTCTCACTTGTGATTGCTTTTTCAGGCCGGGTGTTTTCCCAGGATGCGGCTACAGAAAGCCCTGCCCTGCAGGAAACGGCCCCGGCGGCGGCGGTTCAGGCGATCGATGCAGCGCCCGCGCAGCAGAACGCCGTAACGCTCGATCCTGTCGCCATTGCATCTAAAACACTTGCTCTGTATAAAGATATAAATTCATATTCAGTCAATTTCAACCTGATTCAGCCCGCCCAGCCGGAGAAACTGAAGAAGATGGATAAAGACAGAGAGGATCAGCTCAGAAACGAATATCTCTATATTTACCATGACAGAGATCCTCAAACCGAAGGATATTACATCAGGCTGGAAGCGATACGCGGAAATAACCAGAACACTTACGTGATCCACGCCCCGGGCAAAGACAACAAATATGAGTACTTAATATATAAACCCGCAGGGAAAGTTGTTCTCGACGAGGAAGATCCCAGAGTTACGGATATCCCGGATCTCAGGCTGCTTGATTTCGCGGAGAATATGGTTTTCAGCGTCGGAAGCCCGAAAAACGAAGTCACGGTCAATCAGATCCCCGAAAGCAATCAATACTATATAGAAGTAGTTGAACCTGAACGAAAAGTCACTTATATTGTAGACTCTGTATCTTATCATTTACTCAAAGAAGAAATTCTTGTAAATCGTAAGAAAACATATTTGTTCAAGAGAAGTCTGGAATGGAGCGATTTCAAAACGGATCCGGGTTATACGACAGATCAGATCATCGCGCCACCCGAGTTCAATAATATTGAGGCAAAAGAAGGAGAGTAACAAATGCTGATTTCAAGAATCAGAAAAAACACCCAGCTCATTATCTGGATGTTCCTGGGCATTTTCCTTATCTTCGGTGTGTTTTTGACTTACGGAATGCTGGCACCGGGCAACAGCATGAAACAGCAGCAGCAGACAAAAACCAAGGTGCCCAAAGTCGTTCTTAAAGTTGACGGCTATTCCGTGCCGCTCAATATCTTCGAATACAAGTACATCAAGCTGAAACAGATATACGAGAGCCAGGGTGAAATGAAGTTCGACAACTACCCGATGAGAATGTATCTGAAATCTCAGGTGGCCGATATACTGATAGCGCAGGAGCTTTTCATTCAGGAAGCTAAAAAGCGCAACATGAAAGCCGACAGCGCCGAAGTAGCAAAAAAGATTCAGTACGAACGCGACACCACAATAGGTCCGGGTTCACCGGCAAAAGCGGGAACTGTCAAGGAAAGACTCCAGAGCACCATCCAGGAGAAAGAGCGTGAAGAACAGTTCCGCGCCGTTTTCACCCGTCTTGGCATATCATACGATACTTTCAAGGAAACAGTCCGCCGCGATGTCATCCAGGAAAAAGTTATGAACGCGCTCGGGGACGACCTCATGGCCGCGGAAAAGGACAGGGCCAAAACCAAAGCGCAGGGAATCGTCGATAAGCTCAGCACAGGCGAGCCGTTCGAAAACGTCGCGAAACAATTCTCCGAAGATGAAACCACAAAGGAGAACGGAGGCGATCTCGGATGGATTAAAAGAGGGATACTTCCCGCAACTATGGAAGATGCAGCTTTCGCGCTTAACCCGGGTGAAGTGTCACAGCCGGTTGAATCGCAAATCGGTCTCCATGTTATCAAGCTGATCGAGAAGAAAACCGCGACAGGCGCGGATTTCGAAGCGGCCAAACCGGAAATCACAGCGAAAATCCGCGAGAGACTGAACGACGAGCTCGCAGAGGTTTCCGAAGACCAGATCAAGAAAGAATATGAAGAATTCCACGCTCAGCACATAATGATCAGGACTAAAACGAGAGAACAGCTTGCAGTCGACTGGGTAACTTCCGAAAAGAACTCAGGAAACCACAAGATCGAAATAGTGAATCCGGAACTTAAAGCATATAGATATGTAATGCAGGAATTCCTGAACCCGACAGCGGGGAAACCCGATCTCGACCAGGCGATCACGCTCTATGAAAAAGCCATTGATGTCGATCCGAGAAACGCCTACCTTTATTTCCAGCTCGGCAGCATTTACGAACAGAAAAACACTATGGCAAGAGTAGGACTCGATGAAGAAGGTAACGACCCCTACTCTTTCGCAATTGCCGACTCTGAAGCAGAAACAGCCGAAACCGAAGAAACTGAACAGGCAGGACAGGAAGCTCCCGGCGAGGAGCCGGCACCCGCTGAAGAAACACAGGAAGAAGCCGGCTCCGAAGAAACCGCACCGGTTGCGGAAGAAGCCGCGCCGAAAGATCCGAATATTTATCTCCAGGAAGCGCTCGAAGCCTACGAACAGGCAAACAATGTGGGCGAAGAAACTTCAGTTTACGATCCCATGATCATGATCTCCGAAGCGCGGATAGCACAGAAACTGGGTAAAGACGATTCCGCTGTAGAGAGATTTTCAGCAGCAATCGATTTCTCAGTCGGCAACATGAGCTACCTCAACCAGATCAAGGAAGGCCTGAGCGAATACGAAACTGAAACAGCACAGAAGGCTATCGACGAGACAGATGAACTCATTGCGGAGCTTGAAGATCTCCAGAGCATGGCTGATGAGCCTTACGACGAAGCTTACGAAGACGAAATGGACGAAGAGGACGAATACCTCGAACTGGAGACCGAAGAGACAACACCGGAAAGCGATGTACCCGTAATCGAAGAGAACCCCGGTTCAGAATCCATTTCGGCGCCGGACACTTCCGTTCAGGACTACGAGGAAATTCCGATTCAAACATCCCCGGCGGCTCCGGTTGAACCTGCAAAATAATTTTTGTTTCACAACTCGATATCAAAGGGGAGACACACAGGTCTCCCCTTTTTATTTCCTTAACCCGGATTTCTCACAGAGAAATGCAGGTTAAAACCTTTTATTTATAAGCATATTTGTGGAATTCACATCGAAATCCCGTTAAATCCCGGATTGATCAACCGACAAAATTAACATATCTACGGCTCTTTATTTTAAACACATTTTTGTTGACACAAACAGATTGTGTAATTATCATGTCATAAAGTTAGTAAGCACTTACCAACCGGGTGGTATATGATCAAAAAAACTGACCGAAAAGACGATATCAAAGAAGCTCTGATCAAAATTCTTGAAACCGACGGCGTAAAAGGACTCACGACGGCCCGCATAGCTGAAGAGGTCGGTTTTTCCGACGCCGCAATATTCAAATATTTTAAAAACAAAGATGCCATCCTTGATTATGCCCTGCAGGATATGCTCGATATCATCAAGGAAATTGTTAATGATATCGACACAGAGTTTTCAGACCCGATGGAGAAAATCCTTAACTTTGCCCAATTGCTGCTGACCGAACTGGAGCTCAAGCCGGGTTTTTACAGGCTTATTTACTCGGATGAACTGCACATCGGAAACGAAGATCTGATGAGCAAACTGCGGGAAGTCGCAAGGGTGATGTACGAAGCTTCGAACAAGTTTATTATTGAAGCAATCAAGCAGGGCAGAATAATCGATAACATAGACGTGGAATGGCTGTCTATGGGGCTTTACGGCTGCATTCACTCGGCATTTATGGCAAAGATACTGCTCGGAAAGAAGGAGAGCATTAAAGATATGGCCATGAAAATGATGAATATCACACTTATGGGAGTAACAACGCAATGATCGAAAAGCTTTCAAGGTTAATCATCAAACAGAGGTTGATCGTGATTATCGCCATAATCGCGCTCACGGTCCTTGCTTCATTCGGTTTCACAAAATTCAAAGTCAGCAATGTCATGAATGAATGGTTGCCGGACAATGACAATATATCACAGCTCTTCAACCAGATAGGCGACACTTTCATAACCAACAAAATGCTTGTGATTGTATTCAAGCCCAAGTCCGGCGAGGTTTTCGAGAAAGAATTTCTTGCATCATTAAAAGAATACACCGACAAGCTGAAGGAACAAAAAGAAGTCTTCACCGTCATAAGCCTGACGAATGTCTCCAACGTGAAGAAAATCGAGGGGGGCATAGAGGTCAACGATCTGGTGTCGGAAGTACCCGAAAGCGAATCGGAACTGGCGAAGCTTAAAGAATATGTGCTTAATAAAGAAGAATATGTTAACAACGTAATCTCGGAAGACGGTCGGTACACCGGAATAATCGCCAGCCTGTCGGAGGATGTTGACGACGTAAAAGTTACCGGCAGCTTACTGATGCCGATGGCAGAAGAAATGATGGGCGATGAGGCTGATATATTCATGGCAGGCATCCCCTCCGACGGATACTGGTCGAACCACTATGCCGTGAACGACATGAAGAAGCTCACCCCGCTCGTGGTTCTGCTCATGATCGTCATTCTCTGGATTTCATTTAAGAATCCGCTCAGCATATTCATGCCGATTGTCGGCGTCCTTATGGCTGTTATATGGACTTACGGATACATGCTCGCCGTTAACAGGCCGATAAACGTGGTAACTTCTGCGATACCGATAATTCTCATTTCCATTGGTGTCGCTTACGGCATTCACGTGGTCAACGCATTTTTCCTCGAACTGAAAAACGGCGACATGGATACCGATAAAGCATCGAATGCTCTTTCAATCGTGTTCGTTCCCGTTCTTCTATCGGGACTGACGACTTTCGTCGGCTTCTGTTCATTCGCCACGGCGCGCCTGAAACTCATGGTGTGGTTCGGGATTTTTTCCGCGATCGGCGTCGTATTCGCCATGATAATAGCGCTTACTTTCCTCCCGGCGCTGCTGTCTTACTTCAAGATGAACTCGACAGCCAGGAAGATTCAGGAGAAAAAAGCGCAAAAGAAAGATTTGATAGAATCGTTCCTGAGAATATCCGGGCACGCTGTTCTTAAAGGTAAATATTTAATAATCATCGGCTGCATTGCTGTTATGATTCTCGCCCTGCTCGGCGTTCCGAAAATCAAGCGCGAAGTGAACTTTGTGAAATATTTCCCCGTGGGTAGCACGCCGAGGGTTTCCACAAACCTGATCCGAGACGAGTTCGGAGGCGCTTACTTCTACAACCTGTACATGGAAACGGAATCGGCAAAAGACCCGGCTGTTTTGAAGCAAATATTAAAAGCGGAGTATTTCGGATACTCGATTCCCGGCACGACAGAATCACAAAGCGTAGCCGATTACATTTCCGAGCTCAACTGGAACATGAATGACCGCTACTCGATTCCGGACACCCAGGGCGCGGTTGCGAACCTCTGGATATTCATCGAAGGCCGCGAGATGATGAAACAGATGGTGACTTCGGAGGAAGACAAGCTGCTCTCCACCGGAAAAGTCTCCGAATTCACTACCACTCACCAGAAAAGGGTGTCCAACAGGCTCGACTGGTATATGGAAAACGAAGCCCCGGGCGCTCTTGTTGAAATTGCGGCTGAAAGCCTCCCGGAAGACAAGCTCGGCTCACTCAGAAAATTCCAGGCAGATGAAATCGCAAAACAGATTTTATGGATGATACCGCAGTATTCAAATGAAACAGCTTCCGGTTTCGAGCCGTATTCAAAAATCATCAGCGACGCCCATTCAAACCCGGTTAAACTGACCGACAGTATTTTCAGGGCGGAAATCGAAAGTGTGCTTGAAAATTATATATACAGCGATGCGTTCGAGCTTTATGTGGAAGAAGAAGAGGCCGGAAGGATTTACGAGAAGGTTCTCGAAACGCTGGATTCGGGCGCGAAGGATTACCAGAGTTATTATGACGCCGTCGCCGGGCTGCTTTCGCCGGAAGTGCTTGAAGAAGAAGACTGGGCCGTCGAGAGCATAGCGGAAACGATCGAGGCGAGGATAAGCGAATCCCTGAACAGGACATCAATAAACTCGCTCTGGACCAACCTGCTCACGGTGCTTCCCGCGAACCTGAGCGACAACAGCCATTTCAGGAAAAAGGCCCAGGGCGTAATCTATCAGATTAACGATGGTTTCGTGGGAATGGACAGGGATAAAGCCGCCGGACTCGGGCTGCTGGATTACGAGTACCGGGAAATCCCGCTCAGGTTCGAGCATAACGGGATGCCCGCGCTCAACACACGCCTGGACGGATTCCTTTATAGCAGCCTTATCCAGTCTCTCGCGATAGCTATAGTAGTCGTATTCATAATGATGACAATCCAGTTCAGATCATTCTCGGTGGGCCTTGTCGCCATAACGCCGATTATTTTTACCGTGGCTATTGTCTTCGGAATAATGGGCTATATGGGAGTCAACCTCGATTACGGGACAATGCTTATACCGCCGATATGTATCGGCATAGGCATCGATTACACGATACATTACATACACAGGTACCGTCGCGAAGTCGAGATGGGATGCAGCTACTACGAGGCAGTTGTAAACACCAACATATCGTCCGGGCGGGCGATACTTTCAAACGCGATAGCGGTAATGCTCGGTTTCCTGCTGCTGCTGATGTCCGAGATGTATGTTCTCAGGGCGTTCGGATGGATCACGGCACTGACAATGGTGGTCGCGGCTTTCGGAGCGATGACAATCGTTCCTTCATTCATACTTATAGTGAAAGGCAAAAACGGCAAGGAGGAAAAGAAATGAAAAAAGCATTTTTTGCATCAGCTCTCTTAGTGTTTATGTTTGCGCTGTCATCTGCCGTGATGGCGGTAACCGGGCAGGAAGTCCTCAAAATGGCCGACCAGGCTTTCAAGGCGCCGCCGGATGTTACCGCGGAAACAAAGATGATCCTGGTGGACTCGAACGGCAAGGAAAAAGTCAGGGACATGATGACGTGGATAAAAAATTTCCCCGGACAGGATAAAGACAGTTGGAGACTCATGAAATTCTCCGCTCCCTCGGATGTCAAAAACATCGGGTTCCTCTCGCTCGACGAGGATCTCATGTATCTCTACATGCCGGAATTCAAAAAGAACCGCCGCATAGCTTCCCATAACAAGAAAGACAGCTTCGTGGGCTCGGATTTCTTCTACGACGACCTTTCCGCAAGCGATTACTCAAAACACTACGACGCGGAAATTATCTCGGAAGACGACTCATCATGGAAGTTGTCTCTCAAGCTCAGGCCATCTTCCGACAAGCCTTATCCTTCCGGAACGATAACTGTCGACAAAGTATCTCATATGTTCACCAAAGGCGAATTCAACGATTCCTCCGGCCAGCTCTGGAAAATTCTAAATAACAAGAATGAGAAGTACGGTAATTACTGGATATCTGTAGACATCACGATGGAAGATGTGAAAAAGAATCACAAGACAACGCTGCGGATGGAAAACGTAAAGGTCGATACCAAGCTGGAAGACAAGATGTTCACCGAACGGCAGCTTAAAAGACCGGTGAAATAATAATCAAGGAGAGGCAAATCATGAAGAAGCACTTTCTCTCGATAGCAGCAACGTTGATACTGGTGACGGGATTTTCCATCTGTGCAGTTGCCGAAGTAGATATAAGCATGAGCGGCGATCTCGTGAACACTGCTTACACTTACGTGAGAAAAGTCAACACACCCGTGACACACAACGGCGGGGATATGGAACTGGCGGGGCGGGCAAGAATCCTTTTCGAAGGATACCTGAACGATTTCACCTCCCTGCGTTTCGAACCCGAGGTAATTTATACGGAAACTTTCAGGACAGGCTCGGATTCTCCGTCGAGGGCAGATGAGCATGAAGGGCAGATACACGAAGCATCGGTGCGCTTTGAAGAATTCATTCTCCCATCGCTCGATTTCACTGTCGGCAAACAGAGAATCACATGGGGAAAAGCCGACGGGATGAACCCGACGGATAATTTCAATCCCGACAATCTCTCGCTGATGATGGGCGGCGGCGTTATGACGCTCGGCAGCACTTCAGACCTTATGGACAAGCCTTATGTATGGGGAGTCCGGCTCGAGAACTATTTCGACAACGGAATAAAAGTCGACTTCGCATGGGTTCCGAGAGTCGCCGCATCGAATTTCGAGGTTGACGACATCCAGAGCTACCTGCCCTTCCAGGCGGGGATAGGAGTCACCTACCCGTGGAAAGAAGACGGCTGGCAAAGCGGCGATACATCATGGGGAATGAGAGTTTCCTCAACAGTCGGCAAAATGGATTTTTCCCTGAGTTACTTCCGCGGCTATGACGATCTCCCCGCGATAAGAAGCGTCAATGTAGATTACAGCCTTGCACTGGTCGCAGGCGGCGCGTCGATGACCGAAGCCATGACCGGGATCAACTCCATTGAAATTTCGTATCCCAGATACGAGGTTATAGGAATGGATTTCGCCGGCGAAAAATCGTCAATCGGGTTCTGGGGCGAATTCGCCTACTACATACCGAACGACTTCGCGGGCGCGGTCTACGCGCAGGATCCCTCGATTTCAGGTTCGGACACCATTATCCCGATTCCCATAATCACTGAAAACTATGTCAAATACACGCTCGGCATGGATTACACTTTCAGGATCGGCGAAGAAGGCCTGTACACCAATCTACAGTTCGCGCACGGAATGTACGACGAGCGCAGGTACACTCCCGAATCAAGGGACATGGGAATCGCTTATGACAAGGGAATGTTGAGCAATCTTCAGAACTACATAATCTACAGGCTTGAATACAAATTCGACAACGACGAGAAAACGCTCGCGGTGATGGGTTTCTACGAACATGGCCGGGTAGGCAGCCGCGACGACAATCAGGGACACATGTTCATCCCGTACCTGAACTGGGAAGTCGAAGACGACAAAGACCTCGCAATCGGTTTCATCGGCTTCACCGGCAAAGAGGATCGATCCAAATTCGGTATTTACAGAGGTACGCTGAAAGGTTTCATCAATTACAAGATTACCTGGTAAACGATCACCTTCAATGGTTTCAGCAGGGGCCTGCGATCCGCTTATACCTCTGCAGAGTTACATCCGCAGGCCCCTCTTTCTTTTTACATCATATTCCTTTTTATCATATCCAGCCCCCTGCCCGTCACCTTGAACAAATCACCGTTTTCCCCTTCGGCGTTAACGCCGTTTTCAGCGCGTTCAATCAAACCCGCCATCTGAAGCGGCAGGAGATTATCTTCGAGCCGACCGGGATCGTACCCTCTCACTCCCGGCATGTATTTATTTATTTCTTCCAGCAACACGCCCGCCGATACCGGCCCCACTGTGGCTGAAACATACAGAATCAGCATTTTTACCGGCAACGCGCCGGCGTCTTTTACGGCAACATCCGCGATGCCGGTCGCTGGTTTCGATTCCACGGCGCGCAGTGTTCCGGTGCTCCTGTTTTCCGTTACGATCGTCAGCGCGCCCGCCGTAATCATCAGCGCGCCCGCGACCAGCCCCGCGCTCAGCTCCAGCCCGAAAAAAAGCAGTCCGAAAACTATTCCCCAGAGCGCATAAGTGATGTTGAGCGCCATCGCCCGCCCGACCCCGCACATATTCAGGCTCCTGTACCACGCCAGAAACGACACAGCGCCCGCCAGACCCGCCAGAGCGACCACTCCCATGGATTTTGATACAACCGCCCTGCCGAGCACCGGCAATGCGCCCGCCAGCGGCACAACTATTACAAGATAAACCGCGAACGAAACCGCCTGACGTATATTTATTGCGATATCGGGGTCGAGAAGATCCATTCCATAGGTTGACAGCACACCTTCCGCCGCCCAGCCGGTCGCCGCCAGCAATGCAAACGCTATCCCCGTGTAAAAACCGCCTGCGGCGGCCTGCTCCGGCGGCGCATACCCGGTCACAATCGCACCGGCGACACAAACGGCGATCCCAGCCCACACCCGGGCGGAAATCCTTTCCTTCAGAAATACCCTCGCCATGAGCGCGCCGAGTGCCGGATAAATCGCCGACACAGCCATCGCATAAGCCGCTCCCGCGTTCGCGATGCTCATGAGATACCCCGCCATCCCGACAGGCCCCCCGAGCAGCGCAGCGAGGCATACGAGCCGCCCCGGCCTTGAACGCAGCGTTTTCGCTATCTCGCCCGATTTGCCCGTGAACAGGTTAATCAACAGCAGCCATAACGCGGCGAACCCGTCATGCAGCGCGGCCCCTGCAAGCGGCGCGGTAATGATCGAAACACCGCCCGTAAAAGGCGACATCGCCATCGCAACGCCTAGAATCGCACCGTCGAGCCCCCACACCATGCCGGAAAACGCTCCCGTCGCCATGCCCTTTCGCGCATACGCGGTCATTGCTATTTCACTTCGAGAAACAATCCGCCGGTGAGCCATATTTCCCTTTCCGAACCCGAAACTGATTCAAATATTATATACCGTTGTGTAACTATCGGGATTATTTAATGCAAAGAGAAACGAATATTTATAATCTGTGAATTTGCCGGGAGCGCCCCGCCTGAAACGAGCCCGCCTATTTTTTGCTGATGGCGAAATCCCTGCCGCACTGAAGCGCTTTCTCATTGATTGCAACGAGATGCTGCCTCTTTTCGGGAAGCGTCTTGCGAAGCGCCTCGACAGCGTTCTCAAGCTCAATGATTTTTGTCATTTCAATGTATGCGCCCAGCGCGATCATGCTGGCCATCTTCTCGTTGCCGAGTTCCGCCGCGAGATCCAGTGCCGGGATGAAAACAGAGTTCAGGTCATCACGATCGAGATCGGATTCCTTCATGAATGACGCATTGGCGACAAGCACGCCTTCTTTCCTTATGCGAGGGGCAAACTTGTCCAGCGAAGGCTTGTTCATAACGATCGCGGAGTATGGCCGCGAAGTCACCGGCGAGCCGATCCTCTTGTCCGAAACGACAACAGTGCAGTTGGCGGTTCCGCCTCTCATCTCCACTCCGTATGAGGGCATCCACGTAACCTGCCTGCCTTCCCTCATCGCCGTCAGCGCGAGCAGGTCGCCGATCATGAGAATACCCTGCCCTCCGAATCCTGCCATTATAACATCGTAGTACATCGCCTGTTGCCCCTCTTAGAGATAGTCAGCCGTTGTCCGCTCCTTGAAAACGCCTAGCGGGAAATACGGTATCATCTGTTCGTCTATATGCCGGTATGCCTGCTGAGTGTTCATGCCCCAGTTCGTCGGGCATGCGGAAAGAATCTCGACAAACGAGAATCCCATTTTATTGATCTGCATCTCGAATGCCTTCTTGACGCATTTTTTGGCCTTCAAATAATTTTTCGGCGTGTTGCAGGCGACCCTTGCCACATAAGCAGCGCCCTCAAGCGTCGCGAGCATTTCGGACATTTTGATCGGGTACCCGTCATTTCCGAACTCACGTCCATACGGCG
This sequence comes from bacterium, assembly GCA_035380865.1. Lineage (GTDB taxonomy): Bacteria > UBP15 > UBA6099 > UBA6099 > UBA6099 > DAOSYA01. Next base: position 3,130 of record DAOSYA010000049.1, on the reverse strand, counting down.
TGGTGGTGGTCTTCTGCCCGAGCAGCGTAGTCGGCGCCATCTGCCCGCCGGTCATTCCATACACGATATTATTGATGAAAATAACCGTGATGTTCTCACCTCGATTAGCGGTGTGGACGGTCTCCGACATGCCGATTGCGGCGAGGTCACCGTCGCCCTGGTATGTAAAAATAATTTTATCGGGGTGTACCCGGTTCAGGCCCGTAGCTTCCGCGCAGGCCCTGCCGTGTGGCGCTTCGAGCACATCGATATCAAGGTAGTTGTACAGGAACACTCCACAGCCGACGCCGGCTACGCCGATAGTCCTGTCCTGAATCCCGAACTCATCTATCGCTTCGCCGATCAACTTGTGCGCATGGCCGTGGTTGCAGCCCGCGCAAAAATGGAAATTATTATCCTTAACGCTGACCGGTTTGCCGTAAATCCTTTTCTGTTCGCCTGAATTGTTAACCGCTTCGGACATGAATTCTCATCCAATCAGTAATATTTCTTAATCTGTTCCAGAATATCATCGGGGGTCGGAAGCCCGCCGCCGGGTCTCGCGTACAGGAAAACCTCCGCGTCCCTGTCGGCGCTGACCTTAACGTCCTTCACCATCTGCCCGGTGTTCATCTCAACGACAAGAACCTTCGGGATTCTCTTCGACAGCTCGGCGACTGCTTTCTCGGGATACGGATAAATCGTAATCGGCCTCAGCAGCCCGACCCTGTATCCCTCCTCACGCGCCAGGTCGATCGCGGACTGCGCCATTCTCGACGCGGAACCGAAAGCCACGATCAGGAACTCGGCATCATCCGTCTGGAACTCCTCGTGGTATGTATCCTGCTCTTTCATCTTCTTATATTTGGCATCAAGCCGCCAGTTGAAATCTTCCATTTCACCGTCGGCGAGATAAAGAGACTTTATAAGCTGCGATTCCCTGCCCTTGTTTCCATAAAGCGCCCAGCTGCGTTTTTCTTCGGCGAGGTATTCCTTAACCTCCGGTCTCGGCCCTATTTCCACCGGCTCTTTCATCTGGCCCAGAATCGCATCGGCCAGCACGACCGCCGGGTTCCTGTATTTATCCGCCAGCTCGAACGCTTTGATCGTCAGAGAAAACATCTCCTCGACAGACGCCGGTGCAAGGGCGATCGTGTAATAGTCTCCATGCCCGCCCCCGGTCGTTACCTGCTTGTAATCCCCCTGTGTCGGCGCTATTCCGCCAAGCCCCGGCCCGACACGCGACACATAAGCGATCACTCCGGGCAGCTCCGAACCCGCAAGGTAGGAAATCCCCTCCTGCATGAGCGACACCCCGGGGCCCGACGACGACGTCATCACGCGCGCGCCGCCCGCAGCAGCTCCCAGCACCATATTGATCGATGCCACTTCGCTTTCCGCCTGAATGAACGTCCCGCCCACCTTCGGCAGCTCTCTCGCGAGATACTCAGGCACATCGTTCTGCGGAGTAATCGGGTAACCAAAATAAAACCTGCAACCGGCATGAATCGCGCCTTCGGCAATCGCCTCGTTGCCTTTCATCATTATTCTTGCCATGCGAAGCCATTCCCCGCGGCCATGAGCCGCTATAACTTATTTATATACTTCGATACAGATATCAGGACACATCTCGGCGCAGAGCTTGCAGCCCTTGCAGCTTCCGTCCTCGCCCACAAACCCAACCGGGCGATAGCCGAGAACATTGAGTTCGTCTTCCATTACAGCTATCAGGTTCTGGGGGCAGACATCGACGCAAACCCCGCAGCTTTTGCACTTGTCTTTGTTGATTTTAATGTATGCCACTTGGCCCTTCCAATGCCCTTATTTTTTTTTACACCCCGGACACATCTAAAAAAGAATAATTAATTACTCTCCTAAATTCAAATATTTCTCACATTTAATGCAGTTTATTTATTATGTTAAGAATAAAAAATCTTTTAGTTCAACATATGAAGCGTCCAGCAGATATTCTCTTATCCGCTCCCTGGCTCCGCGTGTTCCCACAACCCCGAGTATGAAATCGCCGTCCGTTTTCCTTTTCAGGGCGTCAGGCGGGAGAATCGGCGCGCCGCCTATGTTTCGCCCGGTTTTCGCCGGATCAACATCTATAAACCTCTCAACCTTTTTCCCGCATATCTCCAGCTCCCTGCACCACCAGCGCCCATCCCTTCCCGCTCCCCACAGCGTAACCCCACTCCTGTCCCTCAAATAACTGCGTATCAGATAATTCAGCTTCAGTTTTCTGAACCTCGGGATCGCATACACAGCATCGGTTCTCGACATCCTGCCCGGGGTATCGCGCCACAGGAAAAGCTCTTCAGGAACCTTCGCGAACTGAGAGCCATTAAGGAAAAGCCGCATCCACAGGTCATAATCCTCCGGCCAGCCGTTATCGACATATCCCCCGGCTTCCATCACGACATCCCGCCGATACAGCACCGAAGGATGCGCAAACGGCGACTCCACGAACAGGTCGCGCATTATCTCATCGCCGGAAACGACATCATTCAGCCACTGCTCGTAATACAACATCCCCTCGCCGACAGACCCGGCGGGAAAAGATTTGACCCTGCAACCGCACAAATCGACTTCGGGCCGCAAATTCAGGACGCCCGCCTGCTTCGCCAGCCTGTCCGGTAAAGAAATATCATCGGCATCCATGCGCGCAACCAGCGGCGCACGCGCCGCCGCCAGCCCTGCGTTCAGAGCCGCTACAAGCCCGCTGTGATCCCTGGATATGATTATGATCCTGCTGTCGTTCTCCGCGTAATCCATCGCGATTTCGAGAGATCCATCCTCCGAACCGTCATCAATGATAATCAGTTCGAAATTGCCCAGGGTCTGTTCGAGAATCGACACCACGGCATCCCGCAAATACTCCTGCGAATTATAAACCGGCAACACCACGCTGACTTCCGGATCGGACATGCGGACATTATAGCCCACGCTACACTCTAAAGGAATATCTTGTAATCATCCCGCCGTTAAATTATGATTATGCCGACTAATCTGCATTTCTTACCAGTGCAGGTTAAAAATCGTGAAGCCGGATTCTCCTGAGGAGAATGTCTTCCGGCGGGGCGAGGTCTCCCGAGCCCCCAATCCTTCGTTTTCGAAGGCGCGGCGAGTGAGTGGTGAGGAAGCATACTGT
>DAOSYA010000048.1:0-22010 GCA_035380865.1 bacterium | reverse complement strand
AGACCTCGCCCCGCCGGAAGACATTCTCCTCAGGAGAATCCGGCTTAACGATTTTAACCTGCACTGGTGAGAAATGCAGGGCTAAGTTATTTCATGAGCGGGGTGTGAAATTGAAATATTCGAGATCGGCGATGGGGCTGCTGCTCCTGATGATAATGTTTTCCGCCTGCGGGATCGCGGCGGAGCGGGGCGTACCGGTGGTGCTCAACGACGATGCGGGCTGGTGCTGGTTCCAGGAAGAAAGGGCTGTTTTTGCCGGTGGGAAACTCGTCGCGGGAAGCGTTGCGGCGGGTACGAAGGATGCGGCGCGCAAGGGTAATATAGAGGTCAGCTCTTTTTCGCCCGGCGACGGCGAGGTCGAGCGTTTTGTGCTGCATGAGGGTCTTGAGCTGGATGATCACGATGTGCCCGCGTTCCTCGAACTCCCCGACGGGCGGCTGCTCGCGGTTTACTCGAAGCACAATATCGACCGCGCGATCCGGTACAGGGTGACGGAGCGCCCCGGGGATATTTCGGCGTGGTCTGCGGAGAAGGTTTTCGACAGAGGAATATTCAGTCACGCCGTGACATACTCGAACCTGTTCCGTCTCGAAGGCGAGAACGGGCGGATATACGATTTCTATCGCGGCGATGATTTCGACCCCAATGTCCTGATCTCGGATGACAACGGGAAGAAATGGCGCGATGCCGGCAGGCTGATCGGCGGCCCGGGCAGGCCTTATGTGAAATATGCGTCCGACAACAGGGGCGAGGTCCATTTTATCTGCACCGATCAGCACCCGCGCGATTTCGACAACAGCATCTATCATGGCTGTCTCAGGGCCGGGAAAATTTATGATTCGTTCGGGAACGAGGTGGGCAGGCCGGGCCGCGAGCCTGCGGAGCATTCGAAGCTTACGGTTGTGTTCCGTGGCGATAAAGACAATGTGGCGTGGCCCGCGGACTTCGAGTATGCGGCGGACGGGCGGCTGTACGCTGTGTATTCGGTACAGAAGGACGGCGCGGGGATGCCGAAAGGATTCGGCGGGATGGACCATCGCTACAGGTATGCCTGGTTCGATGGCGAGGCGTGGCATGATAATAAAGTGGCTTACGCGGGCAGCAAGCTTTACTCGGGCGAGGACGATTATACGGGACTGATCTGTATTCATCCCGGTGCTGTGAACACCGTGTATTTCTCGACGAATGCCGACCCGCGGACCGGCGCGCCGCTGATCAGCAGAACGGACGGCCACCGGCATTACGAGATATTCAAGGGAGTAACCCCTGACGGCGGAAAAACCTGGGAGTTCACGGCTGTTACGTCCGATTCGACGCTGGATCAGATCAGGCCGAATGTTCCGAAGGGCGGCCCGGAGGGTTCCGCGCTTATATGGCTGCGGGGTCGCTTGAAATCCTACAGGGATTATGACCTGGAAATGGTCGCGCTCATTCCGGCCCCGTGATGCTTTCGATACCAGAATTCTGGAGATTGCAGATGAGGAAGAAATTTATCATTATTGCGGTACTTCTTATTGTCAACGCGGTTTCAACTGTTTGCTGTTGCGGGCAGTCCGGCATGCTGGACCTTACGGGGATTCATCCTGCCGGTGAAGAGAGTACCGGCGAAGTCGTTGAGGTCAAGCTGGCGGGGAAAATCAATCATTTCGGCGTAACGGATTTTCATGCGGTCGTGACTGATGTGAAGGTCTGGCTCAGGGAGTATCCCGTTTCGAAATCGTTGAACGCGGCGTCGGATAAAACCGGCTGGTGGGAGATGAAGGTTCTCAAACAAAAGGGCATGGACATAGAGGTTTCCTTCGTTTATGAAAAAGATGGATGGGTGACAACGAAATCGAATGTAATAACGATTACCGATGATGACAACACTGATCTGGCAATCCAGTTCATCGATCCGGAATACTTTTTCGGCGACATGAAGCCCGGAACGGAGAAGCTGCTCGCCGCGCTGCTGCCGCCGGGCGCAGGGTCGAAAATGGAGAACGCGATGGTTGCGACGGTAGGTAAATCATGGGCAAGCATGCACGATGACAGGTTGCCGCATGGTGATCCCGGCGCTGTTGTGAACGCTGTTCCGGGCGCCGTGGGGCCGGTGTATTTCAACAGGAACGTGAGGCCGGATTTGTCTCAGAAAGATGTGTCTGTCGATGGCGGCGTTGCATGGATGAATGTTCCGCCGGGTACGCACATAGTGAGTGCAGATAAGGAAGGCTTCGAGTATCCGGATGTCAAATTCGTGATTGAAAAAAGCGATGCCGCCGCCGGGATAATGCTTTATATAGCGTCTCCGCCGGACTCGATCAATGGAACGAACGATTCTGCAAAAGGGGAATATTGAAGCCGGTGCCGGAGCTATACATTATGTTATGGATTCTACAAATAAGCTTAGCAGCTTATCCAGCATAAGTGTCTTTTTGAAGACGCCGGGATCGGTGTTGGCTCTTATGAATGAATAGTCGTTTTCTTCCTGTGCGAGGCGGTTCATTAAAAGATTCCGGATAAAAAAAGCCCGCTTTTTACGGCGGGCTTTTCAGTCTGTTCGGATGCGGGAATCAGTCTTTTCTGACGGTGGTGATTTTCCCGCCTTTCGGGAATTTAATCCAGTAGGTTTTTGCTTTTGGAATCCATGACCAGCCGGCTTCCGCATCAAGGAACTCTGAGGGAGTCATGAGCCTGTCGATCTCTTCGCCGTTGTAACTGATGCTCTGTGTTTTATGAGTGATGAGTTTCAGGATAACAGGTTTGTCAATGCCGGTAGTGTCGATTTCCACGCCGGCGGCACTTTCCTTCAAGGTAATAACAACTTCACTGTCGCCGTCATAGTAGTTGAAGCTTGTTTCTCCGCCTTCAGGATGAAGTGCAATTACAAACTTATCGCTGACGATTTTCGAACCGAATTCCGTTTCGCCATCGATGATATTCAGCGGAATAATCGCGCCGCTCCTTATGAAAATCGGAATCCTGTCGATAGGAGCTTCAACCAAATAGTTCTGGTTTCCGTCGAGAATATTCTTGTTGTCCCAGTAATCGATCCACGTCCCTTCGGGCAGATATACTTCCCTTTTTCTTGCGCCCTCTTCGAGAATCGGGGCGGCGAGAATCCAGTCGCCGAACATGAATTCATCCCAGATATCCCTGACCCTCGTGTCGTCCGGCCATTCATAGACAAGCGGCCTGACGATCGGGCGGCCTGTTTTGTGCGCGTAGTTCATATAGCTGTAATTGTATGGTGCGAGCTCGGTGTGGAGCTTGGCGTAGTACCTGTAATTGTCGATTCCGATCTGGTCGTAGTTGGGTTCGTACCCTGCGTTCCACGGCTCATGTGTTCCGCTGCCGCCGACCTCCATGATCGGATGGAACGCGCTCACCTGTAGCCATCTGGAGAAAAGGTCCTGGCTTGCGGGAACGCCGTAGCCGCCCGTGTCCGATCCCCAGACCGGGAATCCCATGATGTTGGATCTCAGGCATGAAATAACAGCCGATCTCAATCCTCTCCATGAGGGGTGGGTGTCGCCGCCCCAGAACACGGCGTACTGCTGGCTGCCGGTGAATCCCGACCTCGGCATTACGAGGCAGTCGTCGCCGCGGAATTTCTGGCATGCGCCCTGGACGGCTTTTGCGTAAAGCATCGGGTACAGGTTGTGCATCTCGCGGCCTGTTTTTCCGTTGTGGTAGATATCCGTCTCTTTGCTCGGGATAACCTCCTCGCAGCGGTCCAGCTTGAATCCCCCGACGCCGATATCGAACATTTTGTGATACTCGTTCTGCCACCATTCGACAGCCTCGGGATTCGTCAGGTCGATGACCTTATCGGAGTTCGGTGCGAGATATCCTTTTTCTTCGGCCACATCCCGCATTTTCCCATACGCCCACGGCGCGACCCAGAGCAGCATTTCCATGCCGTGCTCTTCTTTCAGCCATTTGATCATTTCCGCCGGGTTCGGGAACCTGTTCTCATCGAATTCAAAATCGTCGTATCCGAAAGGCCCTTTCGCCCACGGCCTGTCGAGCCAGTAAACGCCGGTCGGGATGTCGAGCTTTTTCAGCATCATCACATCTTCGTACACCATCGAGTTGAATTTCGACGGATTGGGCGTTCCGTCGTAAAGTTCCGGCAGATCATAGTGATCGTCTCTCCATTTGAAAACGAGTGAAGCCCACTTCGGCGGCAGCAGCGTTTTGCCCACCCGGTCCGTGTGCCGTTCGATGATATCGCCCATCGACGGGCCGAAAGTGAAATACATGACGGGATTCTTATCCTCGAAGCTGATGTCGGACACTTCCGCTTCGGTGTCGCCCATATCGTAAACGCCGGGCCATGACGTGTCGAAGAAAAGCCCGTATCCGCGTGAGTTGATGTGGAACGGGGACGCGATCGAAATGGTCGGTCGCGTGTACATCTCGATCGTGGTTCCGCGCTGGTCAAGGGTGCCGAATTTCTGCACCGGGCCTTCGTCTGTTCCTCTTTTCCCGTCGCCTACCACATATTCTTTCAGCCCGTATATGCTTTCATCCATCGGCAGGTTGAACCTCTGGCCGACTTTCAGGATGTCCATGTCATCGGGCGTTTCGATTTTCATGGAGAATTCGTATTCGTTTTCTATCGAAACAGTGATCCCGACATTCCCCGGCTCTGAAGAACAATCGAGCGAAATACTCTTATCCGGCGAAAAATCTTTTTTCGCGCAGTTCTGCACAAAGATTTTCCGGTCGCCCGAGAGCAGGTAAACGCCTTCGTTTTCGACGTGGCTCAGAATGCCCGCGCCGTTCGAATCCGAAACGCTGACGGCAAAGGGGTTCTCGGTGATGCTCACCGCGAAAGCACCGGTTTTCAGGCTATAGCCCGAATCCTTTGCGGGATTAGAGCAGTTCGTCATAAAAAACAGGACAAAACAGAGAGCTGTACAGATTAACGCGAATGATCTTTTCACAGTTTCGCTCCTTTTGGATAGTCTTTAGAAATCTAAAGATTATGTAAAACTCAAAACCATTATATGTGATCTTAATTATTTCCATTAAGTCAATCAAGAATAAAATTTGCGCTGCCTGAAAATTGAGTGATGGTTGTTTAAAGGTATAGAGTGAAAATGGTATATTAAGATGGGTAATATAAAGCAGGGGTGATTCTTTTGAACAAGATAACGCGAAGAGATTTTGTGAAACTTGCGGCATGCGGCGCGGCCGGAATGATGGGGCTGGGTGTTTTTGACACATCGGTGTGGGCAGCCGGTCCGGGCGGAAAGCGACCGAATATACTTTTTGCCATAGCTGATGATTGGGCATGGCCTCACGCATCGATTGTCGGCGCGCCCGAGGTCAGGACTCCCGCTTTCGACTACATAGCGAAGAAAGGCTGCATTTTCACGAACGCTTTTACAGCCGCGCCGCAGTGTTCCCCGAACCGGGCTGCGACGCTTACCGGCAGAAGTATTTGCGAGATTGAAGAGGCCGGCACACACGGGAGTATTTTTCCGAACAAATTCGCGGCATTCACTGATGTTCTGGAAAACTCAGGATATCATGTCGGTTTCACCGGCAAGGGATGGGCGCCCGGGGATTGGAAAGCGGGCGGCTGGAAACGGAATCCGGCGGGCGATGAATATAATGAGCTGAAAAAAAACAGAGTGGCGGCAGTGGGAATAAACGGAACGGATTATGCGGGGAATTTTAAAATGTTTCTCGATGATCGCGAACCCGGCGAGCCTTTCTTCTTCTGGTATGGCGGCTTCGAGCCGCACAGGTCGTATGAGCCGTATTCCGGACAGAGACGCGGCAAAAAAGTCGCTGAAAATGTGAACGTCCCGTCGTTCCTGCCCGATGTCATGGAAACACGGCAGGATCTGCTTGATTATTTTTTCGAGGTTGAATGGTTCGACAGGCAACTCGGCAAAATGATCAGTCTGCTCGATAAGATGGGAGAACTCGAAAACACGATAATTGTGAGCACTGGCGACAACGGAATGCCGTTCCCGAGGGCGAAGGCGAATCTGTATGAATATGGAACCCACGTGCCGCTGGCTGTTTCGTGGCCCGCCGGGATAAAGGCCGGATGCACTGTCGATGCGCTTTTCAGCTTCACTGATTTTGCGCCGACTTTCCTCGAAGCCGCGGGCGCGGGGATTCCCGAAGCCATGAGCGGACGCAGTTTTTACGGGCTGCTCTCATCGCCGGACCCGGAAGCTTATGCAGCGCCGAGGGATTTTGTTCTGACAGGACGAGAGCGGCATTCTCATTCACGGAAAGACAATCTCGGCTATCCGGCCCGCGCACTCAGGACGGATGATTATCTTTATATAAGGAATTTCAAGCCCGATCGCTGGCCGGCCGGCGACCCGGATAAATTTTATGACATCGATGATTCTCCGACGAAAAACTTTCTTTTGAAAAACAGGGAGGAATTCGCCGGTCTCTATGATATGGCAGTGGGAAAAAGAAAAGAAGAGGAATTGTTTGATATCAAAAACGATCCTGAGTGCATGAACGATCTGGCGGCTTCGCCGGAGCATGAGAAGATCAGAACCATGCTGGCGCGGAAACTGGAAGAAGAATTGAAGAAACTGGGAGACCCGCGTGTGCTTGGGACGGGAGATATATTCGACAGTTATCCGAGGGTGAGCCACATGCGCGGCGATCTCGGAGGTTTTGCAGAGCAGGGAAAGTATAATCCCGCATATATACCGAAATGAACCGGATGTGGAATATGCGAGCGATTTTCCGGAGAAAATCATAGATGTATCCGTTTTCGTTGTTGATAAAACCGGCATCCGCAGATTGTAATCTGCGCTGCGAGTACTGTTTCTATCTCGATCACGCCGATTTTTACCCCGGGCCGAAAGTTCATCGGATGAGCGAGGATGTGCTGGAAGCGATGGTAAGCAGTTACATGAAGATTCCTATGCCTCAGCATGCGTTTATATGGCAGGGCGGCGAGCCGTCTCTTATGGGGGCGGGGTTTTTCGGGAAAGTTGTAGAGTTTCAGAAAAAGTACGGGAACGGCAGGGTGGTCGCAAACGGGTTGCAGACAAACGCTACGCTGTTAAACCGGGAACTGGCTGAAATATTGTCGGAATACAAATTTCTCGTGGGCGTGAGCCTGGACGGGCCTGCGGAACTCCATGATGTTTACAGAAAAGACGCCGGTGGAAACGGCACTCACGAGCGGGTCGTTCGCGGCATCGAACTGCTGAAGGATAACAATATTGAGTTCAACGCGCTGGTGCTGGTGAGCAGGGCGAACGTCGGCCACGCCGCCGGGGTTTACAGGTATCTGCTAGATCAGGGGATTTCTTTCCATCAATATATCCCGTGCGTTGAGCCGGGGGCGGATGGCGGGCTCGCGCCGTTTGCGGTTACGGGTGCGGAATGGGGACGTTTTCTCTGCGAGCTGTTCGATGAGTGGTATGAGCGCGACACCGGGAAAGTTTCTATAAGGCTTTTCGATTCGATACTGAACCTTATCGCGGATCACAATATAACCAACTGTGATATGGGTGATAACTGCTGCCGCTACTTCGTCGTCGAGTACAACGGCGATGTTTATCCGTGTGATTTCTTTGTCGAGGAAAAACTGAAGACGGGAAACGTGATGGAGAACGGGTGGCGGGAAATGCAGGAGTCGAAAATCTACCGGAGTTTCGGCGCTGGCAAAAGCAGGTGGAACAAGGCTTGCAATGAATGCGAATGGTTATGGATCTGCAAGGGGGACTGCATGAAGAATCGTTTTCTATCGGTGCAGGGCGACACGGGCAAACTGAGCCATTTATGCGCGGGCTGGAAAATGTTTTACAGTCATGCAATGCCCGCGTTCATGGAGCTCGCGAGGGGGATCGAGTCGGAAAGAAAAGCGCGGTCTGTGGCTGCGATAAAACAGGCGGCCTCGATGCCGGGGCGTAATGATCCCTGCCCGTGCGGGAGCGGAAAAAAGTTCAAAAAATGCTGCGGAAAGATTTTGTAAAAAACATATCAGCCCGGATTTCTCACAGAGAAATCCGGAAAACCTCGATAAGGCCAATCCTGCTGTGCCGGGTGACATGCACAAGCTTTGCTCTGTGCACGAATCAGCCGGTCACATACGTAACAGTATGTTCCCTCACCACTCACTTGCTGTCCCCTGTATTATCAGCCTTAACACGGTTTTTAACCTGCACTGGTGAGAAATGCAGGTTAGTCCACGATGTGGCGCTTGCTTTTGTCTCGAAGAGTCCTTATTCTATTGTCCCAAGACAGATATAACGAAGAAATATGAATAAGAAGATAAGAAAATCGTACAGGCTCACCGGTCGAGTGCAGGGTGTCGGGTTCCGGCCGTTCGTATACGGGCTTGCAGTCAGGCACGGGGTTTCCGGCTACGTGCTGAACAATGCGCAGGGGGTATTTGTCGAGGCTGAAGCCGGACCGGCTGCGATTGAAGAATTCGAACGGGGCCTGAGAGATGATTACCCTGAAATAGCTTACGTGGACAGGTTTGAATCGTATGACGTCGATCCTGCCGGCGATGCGGGATTCGAGATAAGGTTCAGCGACGGCGGCGGCGAGCGTATCGTGCTTCCCATGGCGGACATTTCGGTCTGCGATCACTGCCTCGGCGAGCTTGACGATCCGGAGAACAGGAGATCGGGTTATCCATTCATAAGCTGTACTTTCTGCGGGCCGAGGTTCACTGTCACGGATGACATTCCTTATGACCGCGAGCGGACAACGATGTCGGATTTCACGATGTGCCCGGATTGTGAAAGGGAATATCGCGATCCCGGGGACAGGCGGTTTCACTCGCAACTGAATGCCTGTGAAACCTGCGGCCCGCGCGTATGTCTGCTCGATGCCGGGGGTGGCGGGATTGCGGAAGGATACAGGGCTGTAGAAGAAGCCGCCGCGTTGCTGAGGCAGGGAAGGATCGTCGCGATAAAAGGGTTGGGTGGGTATCATCTCGCGTGCGATGCCGGAAATCCGGAAGCTGTTTCCTGCCTGAGAAAGAAAAAATCGCGCGGTGAAAAGCCGCTCGCGGTAATGGCCGCAGATATCGAGAGCGTAAGGGAGATATGCAATGCCAGTGAAGATGAAGCGGACCTGCTTACGGGCGTGAGGAAGCCGATTGTGCTGCTCGGAATAAAGAAAAAAAACGGCATGATTTCGGCTGTAGCGCCGGGTTGCAACGTGCTGGGTGTGATGCTCCCGTACACTCCGGTCCACCACATTCTTATGAAAGACGCGACGTCGTATCTGGTGATGACAAGCGGCAACATGAGCGATGAACCCATCGTCTACCGGGACGGCGACGCTCTGAGTGAGCTTTCCGGGACGGCGGATTATTTCCTTGTCAACAACAGGCGGATAAGGACACGGTGCGACGACTCGGTTGTGCGGATATGGAACGGGGATGTGCTTATTATAAGGCGTTCGCGGGGATATTCGCCGGAGCCGGTAAGGATAAAGTGCGGGTTTGAGAAAAGGATTCTGTCCTGCGGGGCCGAACTGAAAAACACCTTCTGCATGACGCGTGGCGATTACGTGTTTACGAGCCATCACATCGGCGATCTAGAAACGGTCGAGGCGATGAGTTCTTTCGAGGAGGGGATCGCTCATTTCAAGGAGATGCTTCACTGGGAACCGGACGCGGTTGCTTATGATATGCATCCGGAGTACCTGTCCACAAAATATGCGAAAGAGCTTCCCGCCGGCATCGAAAAAGTCGCTGTTCAGCATCACCACGCGCATATCGTTTCGTGTCTCGCGGATGCCGGTGAAGACGGGCCGGTGATAGGGGTCTCGTTCGACGGGCTCGGATACGGGCTCGACGGTATGCTATGGGGTGGTGAGTTGCTTGTCGCGGAACCGGGTGGGTTCTGGAGGGCGGCGTCGCTGAAGCCCGTTCCGCTTCCAGGAGGGGCGGTCGCGATCAGGCAGCCGTGGAGAATGGCCGCGGTGTACCTGCGTGAAGCGTTTGGAGAAAACATATTCGATGCGGGGATACCGTTCATGGAACAGATCGGCGGGCCGGATTGGGAGATAGTTCGCCACATGATCGAGAGGGGGGTTAATTGTCCTCTCACGACAAGCATGGGCAGGCTGTTTGACGCTGTTTCTTCGCTGGTTCTTCTCAGGAACGAAGTGAGCTATGAAGGTCAGGCCGCTGTCGAACTCGAATCGAAAGCGGCGCCCGGCCTGTGGACGGGACGGTTCTATGAATACGAAGTGGCCGCTGTCGATGATGTTCAGAAATATGGGGAGATGGGATCGGGGCTGGAAATACCTGATACATCTTTGATGGTAGATACGGCGCCTTTGATACGTGGAGTTGTGGCTGATATACGTGAAGACTGCCCGGCGGCTGAGATTTCGTCGAAGTTTCATGCGACAATCGCGGATATGATCGGGTGTCTTTGTGAAAGCGCCGGGGCAGATACGGGATTGAAAAAAGTTGCGTTGAGCGGCGGAGTGTTTCAGAATATACGATTGCTGGATGAATCGGCGCGAAGACTTGCTGAATCAGGTTTCAGGGTAATTACGCATAAGAGGGTACCGCCTAACGACGGCGGGCTTGCCCTGGGACAGGCCGTGATCGCCGGCGCGGTGTTGAAAACCAATTACGGAGAGTGATGAAAATGTGCCTTGCGGTACCTGTGAAAATAATTGAAATACTGGATATCGAAACCGCGATATTCGATATCGATGGTGTTGGCAACGAGGTGAATATTTCGCTTGTAGAGGATTTAGAGCCGGGTGACTATGTGCTTGTGCATGCGGGATTCGCCATCGAGAAGCTCGACAGGGAAGAGGCGCTGAAGACCCTTGAAATGTTCGAAGAGATAGCAAGAGAAACCGGCATGTTGAGCGCGGACGGAGAGAATTTATGACGGACAGGGTAGTCGAAGGATTTAAAGAAGGCGCGCCGGGCCGTGCAATGATTCAGAGAATAAAAGAACTTTCCGGCGGTCGCAGGGTAACGTTCATGGAAGTCTGCGGAACGCATACCGTGGAGTTCTTCAAAAGCGGCCTGCGGAGCGCTCTGTCCGATTATGTGAGACTGGTGAGCGGGCCGGGATGCCCGGTGTGTGTGACGCCCAACTCGGTGATCGACAGAGCGGTAGCGTATTCTCTCCGGCCCGATACTCTGGTGACAACTTTCGGAGACATGATAAGGGTGCCGGGGTCGGTGAGCAGCCTTGAGAAAGCGAAGTCGGAAGGCGGCAGGGTCAGGATAGTCTACAGCACGCTGGATGCGCTCAATATCGCGCGCGCGAACCCGAAGCTGAATGTCGTATTCATGGGAATCGGTTTTGAAACGACGTCGCCGACGGTTGCGGCTTCGATCGAGATGGCTTCGAAGCAGGGGGTGCCCAACTATTCCGTGTTGTGTTCTCATAAAGTTATTCCGCCCGCGCTCGAAGCGCTTGCATCGGGCGGCGAAGAGATAGACCTCCAGGGCTTTTTGTGCCCGGGCCACGTGAGCGTCATCATCGGGAGCAGGGCGTATGCGCCGATAGCCGAAAAGCGCGGGATACCCTGCGTGATTACCGGGTTCGAGCCGCTGGATATGGCCCAGGGGATACTCATGCTTCTGGAACAGGCGGTCGAAGGGCGGTCGGAAGTTGAAAATCAGTATTCAAGGGCTGTCCGGGCGGCGGGGAACGGGAAAGCGCTGGCGCTGATTGACAGGGTGTTCGAGATTGTTGATTCGGAATGGCGCGGGTTCGGAATCATGCCCGGCGCCGGGTTTGGAATAAAAGAGGCGTATGCCGATTTCGATGCGGAAAAAAGATGGTCGGTCGAGGTCGAGCCGTCGAAAGAGCATCCCGGTTGCCGGTGCGCGGAAGTCCTCAGGGGCAGAATTCTACCGGTGGATTGTCCTCTGTTTAAAAAGGTGTGTACGCCTCAATCCCCGGTGGGAGCGTGCATGGTGTCTTCGGAAGGAACGTGCGCCGCATACTATAAATACGGAAGCGAAAAACTATGACCCTGAAAAATATAATGCTGTCTCATGGGGCGGGCGGGAAACAGACCCACGACCTGATCGCGGAACTCTTCGTAGAGAATTTCTCCAATATATACCTCGATAGTCTCGACGATTCGGCTGTGCTGGGGCAGGAAGGCCCGGACAGCGAATTTGTGTTCACCACGGATTCTTATGTTGTCAAGCCAACTTTTTTCCCGGGCGGGAATATCGGAAAGCTCGCGGTGTGCGGAACCGTCAACGATCTTGCAGTCATGGGAGCCGTGCCGAAATATCTTTCGTGCGGCTTCATAATCGAGGACGGGTTTTTGTTTTCAGACCTCGAAAAGATAGTGGTTTCGATGAAGTCCGCGCTCGATGAGGCCGGGAGCAGAATAGTGACCGGCGACACGAAGGTCGTGGAGAAGGGTGCCGCCGACGGGATATTCATAAACACCGCCGGTGTGGGCGTAAGAAAAAAAGGAATAAGACCCGGAATAAGCTCTATTCAGGAAGGCGACGTTATCCTTATAAATGGTTTCATAGGCGACCACGGGCTGGCGGTTATGGCGGAGCGGGAAAATTTCCCGTTCAAGACATCGGTGACAACAGATTGCGCGCCGCTGAACGGGCTGATATCGAAACTGGTCGAAGCAGTGCCGGGAACCCGTTTCATGAGGGACGCGACGCGGGGCGGGCTCGCGACCGTATTGAACGAGATCGCCTCGGAGTCGAGCCTTGGCATAAGGCTGGATGAGCAAAGCATTCCGAAAAGAGAAACCACGGCTAAATTCTGTGATATGCTTGGCCTGGACCCCCTGTATCTTGCAAACGAAGGCAAGGTTGTTGCCGTAGTTCCGGGCACAGATCTTGAAACAGCTCTGGCCGCATTGAAATCACATCCATACGGAACCGATTCCGCGGTGATTGGGAGACTGGTCGGCGAGCATCCGGGAAGAGTGACGATAAAAACGGCAATCGGAGGGTCGAGAATACTTGACATGCTGACAGGCGATCCTCTTCCGAGAATTTGCTGATTTTTTATCCGGAAGAAGAAGGATAAGTAAATACACATATAAATATTTACTTGATTACATACATATAACCAATCTTAAAAAAAATAAACGTTTTTCTTATCCGGCAGGCAGATGCTGATGCCGGACACTCCCGAACCGGGGCTGTTGAAAAATATCATAGAGAACATGTCATCCTGGCCGTGAAGGCTCTCTCTTTTTTCCTTATTATGGAGATTCTTCGATTGCTGAACTTCCCCAGAATGACACACAGGAGATATATTGACAGCTTCATGATTCGTAAATATTAATTAACAAAGTTAATATCCAATAATAATAAAATAGTTATTAATTAATGTGATAACGCCTTTATAACATGATGCTATAATTCTAAAATAAGCCTATAAAAACAGGGTTTTTAGTGCAAGTGGAGAAATTCACAAAAATTTAAAAACGACTTGCAAGATGCCAGGTATCGCTTATAATCATCTCATACAAGCAATAATAATATAAAGATAATATTAAGCTGCGGCGAGAAAAATCTAAAAACGTATGGTTTGTAGAAACGGTCTTTAAATACTCTTTAGGAGGTCATATATATGTGGACGACTGTAAGTAAGGGGGGGGCGCAGGCAGAAGATGCTTTGATGCAGTTTCTTCCCCCTTGCCAGGTTCAATGTCCTATAAACGAGGACATTCAGAGGACAAATGTATTAATCTCCCTCCTGCCCGACGACCCTGACGCCGCCGGGGACGGCATTCTCCAGATCGGCGAATACCTGTATGAAAAGAATCCGTTGTTCACGGTCTGCGGATACGTCTGCGGACTGTGTGAGCTCGAATGCAATTACAAGGTAAAGGGCGGGTCGATTCGCAGGAGACTGCTGAAACGGTTCCTGACCGATTCGTACAACGACTACCTGAAAGACAAGCCCGAGATGGATATCGAGAAGACGAAGGGAACTGTTGCGGTTGTCGGCGGGGGGCCGGGCGGCCTGATGTGCGCCTGGGATCTCAGCAAACGGGGTTACAAAGTAACGATTTTCGAAGCGACGGACAGGCTTGGCGGCGCGCTGTGGCTGATCCCGAGGTTCAGGCTGCCGACCGATGTGCTTACCACGGCCTGCGAGAGCATTGTCCGTATTGCGGGAATCGACGTCAAGTACAACACCAGGGTCGGGGAAGGAAATCTGACGCTGGATAAGCTCAGAAAAGAAGGCTACAAAGCTGTATTCATCGCCAAGGGAACTCCCATGCCGAGGATTCTGACTTTCGGAAGGGACAAGGTCGATAACCAGGATCTCTCGGGTGTTATGTACGGGCTTAATTTCCTGTACGAAGTGAGTCACGGCAATATCCGGCCTGATTATTTTAAAGATAAGAGAGTGCTGGTAATCGGCGGCGGTAATGTCGCTTTCGACGTGGCGAGAACCGTCAAGCGGCTGGGTGGCGATACGTCGATAGTCTGTCTTGAGTGCGAGGATAAAGCGCATCAGGACGGGATACCGGCGGACGAGGAGGAAATCAAGGGCGCATGGGAAGAAAACATAGACATCGTTTACTCCCGCGGAGTCAGCCGGATTATCGGGGAGGGCGGCAAGTTCAAGGGCATTGAATGTCCTCGCTGCACATGTGTTTTCGATGACAAGGGCTTTAATCCAAAATTCGATGAAAAAGACACGACGATTCTTAATGGAGACATAATTATTATCACGGTCGGTCAGGGCCCGGATCGGGGCTTTTTTGAAGACGGCGGGCTTCTGGACGAAAACGGGCGTCTCCCGGTGGACCCGGTGACGCTTCAGTCGAAGATGAGAGACTGGGTTTTCATCGGCGGTGATGTGAGGAAGATCGGGTTCATGGTGGAAGCGATGCAGGACGGCCTTGTCGTCGCGGAATCCATAGAGAGATACCTCATGAACTTCGATATGAGAAGCGGCCGCAAGAGAGAGTATCAGAAGCAGGATATCCCTAAAAGAAGACAATATAAAGACGAGCCGGAAGTGCTGTGGATTCCGCCGGAGAAAAGGATGCATTTCCAGCTTTTTGAGAGGGGCTTCAGCCTGAAGGAAGCTATCGAAGAGGCTAAGAGGTGTGTTACGTGCGGGCCGTGCCAGTCGTGCAAGGCATGTGTATCCATAGGGATTCAGGATGATTTGCCTGTAGTGGAGGTCAATGAAGATCACTGCAGCGGGTGCGGTATCTGCACTTCTGTCTGTTATTACGATGCAGCGATTTTGAAGATGGTTGAAGGAAAGAAAATATCGGATACGGATACATTCAGTTGCAAGGCCTGCGGGATGTGTGTCGTTGCATGCCCGTCGGGCGCGAGAAGGATGTCGGGAGACAGAATGCCGGAGTACATTGACAGGGCAATGGCTGCCCTGTGACCGTTGGGAGGATATATTGATGAGCAAACACGATCCAAAGATAATGTGTTTTTCATGCAGTTTCGGATGGGGATATCTTTCCGACAAAGAAGATATCGCCAAAAAAGTCAAGAACTGGGTTCCGGTAGTGTGCAGTGGTAAAGTGGATTCCACTCATATTATTACGGCTTTCAAGGAAGGCGCGGACGGCGTGCTGATCCTCGGCTGTCCGGAAGGCGACTGCCATTTTCAGGACGGCAATTACCAGACGGGCAAGAAAGTATTGATACTCAAGAAAGTCCTCGAATCATACGGAGTTGAGCCGGAAAGGCTGAAGATGCAGATGTCGATCGATCCGGAGGGTAAAACCATCCCGGATCTGGTGAAAAATTTCGCCGCGGAAATAGAGAAGCTCGGCCCGGTGCAGGTCAGGCCGCTGAGAGAAAAGGCGGTTGCCGGTTAATTGAGTTCACATTGAAAGGCCGGGTTGTAACAGGAGATGTTTAAGAAAAATCAGGAGGCTTTGAATAATGGCAGATAAACCCAAGGTAGCCATATACTGGTTGACCGCCTGCGGTGGATGCGATGAAGCCATTGTCGATTTGAACGAAGCAGTTCTTCAGGTTGCCGATGCAGTAGACATCGTTCTGTGGCCGGTTGCCATGGATTTCAAGTATTCAGAAATCAAGAAGATGAAAAAAAACGAAATTACGCTCAGCATAATTCATGGAAGTGTCAGGAATTCAGAGCAGAAGGAAATGGCCGAGGTGCTCAGGGAGAAATCCCAGATTGTTCTGGCTTTCGGTTCATGTTCATGTTTCGGCGGAACCCCCGGACTCGCCAATTTCAGGACGAAAGAAGATATTTTCAACTGGGTTTACCAGGATTCCCCGACGGTAGTGAATCCGAACAAGAACCGGCCTCAAGCAAAGTCGAAGGTTGGAGACAAGACGCTTACGCTGCCGGAGTTTTTCGATCATGTCTATGCGCTTGATCAGGTTATAGACGTTGATTATTATCTGCCCGGCTGCCCGCCGCCGCCCGATTTGATTGCCAACGCGGTTTTCGCGGTTGTCGAGGGAAAACTTCCGCCGAGGGGATCGACGCTTGCACCGGACAAACCACTCTGTGATTCCTGTCCCAGAAATGCAACCAAGCCTCTCAAGTTCGATATCACTGAAATCAAGCGGCCACACGAGGTCGAGATTGATTCAGAGACGTGTTTCCTTGCCAAGGGTGTGCTTTGCATGGGCCCGGCAACCCGCTCTGGTTGCGGTGAAACCTGCCTTAGAGTGAACACTCCATGCAGGGGCTGTTTCGGCCCGGTCGAGGGTGTTGACGATATGGGTTCGAAATTCCTTTCGGCCCTGGCATCTTTGCTCAAAGCCGAGAAGAACGAGGATGTGGAAAATGTTGTGGCGACTGTCTGCGACCCGGCGGGGTATTTTTACAGGTTTACCCAGCCGACTTCTATTCTCGGACAGCAAAAACTTTAAGAAGGAGCGATGTAATGTCTAAGAAAATCACAATAGATCCGATCACAAGGCTTGAAGGGCACGGAAAGATCGAGATATTCCTTGATGATAATGGTGATGTGGAAGATGCTTTCTGGCAGGTAGTTGAGTTGAGGGGATTCGAGCGATTCTGCGTCGGAAGGCCCGCGGAGGAACTTCCAAGAATTGTCCCGAACATTTGTGGTGTCTGTCCTTCGGCTCACCATATGGCTTCGATCAAAGCGCTCGACGGAGTGTTCGGCGTGGAACCGACGCCTGCGGCAAAGCTCATCAGGCAGCTCGAGTTTAATTCTTTCTTTATCGAGGATCATTATATCCATTTCTTTTTCCTTGCCGCTCCCGACTTTGTTGTGGGGCCGCATTCTGATCCGAAGGAAAGAAATATTCTTGGTGTTATCGGGAAAGTCGGTAAAGAGGTCGGGCTTAAAGTTATTGATATAAGGAAGCGAAACAGGGATATTATAAGGTATCTTTTCGGCAAAGCCCCTCACCCCGAGGGAGGATTGCCGGGCGGTGTTCCAAAAGGTGTGACCGAGGAAGACCGGAAGTGGATTATCCAGACAGCGGATGATACGGTGGAATTTGCTAAATTCGCCATCCAGCTCTTCAAGGATGTCGTGCTCGGAAATAAAGATTACCTGAACCTGATTCTCAACGAAGCTTACATGTTGAAAACCAATTACATGTCGCTTGTTGATGAAGATGACAAGGTGGATTTCTATGATGGTATGGTCAAGGTCATTGATCCAAGCGGCAAAGAGTTTGTAAAATTCCATCCCAACGATTATGCGCAGCATATCGGTGAATGGGTCGAGCCCTGGACTTATATCAGGCTCACTCATCTCAAACAGCTCGGCTGGAAAGGGCTTGTCGAGGGCGACGATACCTCGCTGTTCAGAGTTGCTCCGCTTGCGAGGCTGAATGTTTCCAACGGCATGAAAACACCGGAAGCTAACAAGGAACATGATATCATGTTCGATACCCTGGGCGGAAAACCGGCGCATCACACGCTGGCGACTCACTGGGCGAGGCTGATATGCGCTTTGCAGGCTGCCGAGCATAATGCTCAGATAGCGCGAGACCCGATGCTAACGAGCAAGGACATCAGGAATATGAATTTCAAACTCACGGGCGAGGGCGTCGGTTGCGTTGAGGCGCCGAGGGGAACTCTGTATCATCACTACATCACTGATGATAAGGGTATAATCGAGAAGGTTAATCTTATTGTCGCCACTCAGAATAATGCTGCCCCGATCTGCATGTCCGTCAAGAAAGCGGCTCAGGGCTTTGTTAAAGGACCGGATGTGAAAGAGGGCTTTCTCAATATGGTCGAGATGGCATTCAGGGCTTATGATCCCTGCCTTTCATGTGCAACCCATTCGCTGCCGGGAAAAATGCCGCTCAAGGTGAACCTGCGTGGGCCCGATCGTAAAATAATAAGGACTCTTGCTCGTTGATGTGATACAATTACAGCTATGAAGTCACTCATATTGGGAATGGGAAGCCCCATTCTGTCCGATGACGGAGTGGGGCTTTTTATAGCCGGAAAACTTAAAGATAGAATTGAAGGCGTCGATGCTCTGGCCACCAATCTGGTCGGGCTCGATCTGCTGGAGATCATGCGCGGCTACGACAGAATATTCCTTATAGATGCGCTTACCACGAGGAACGGAACGGTCGGAGAGCTGAAAAAGCTTACGCTCGAAACCGGAACACTTCATCTGTTTACTTCGCATGGGTTGAACTTCTCTGAAATTCTGGAACTAGGTAACAGGCTTGGAATTGAAATGCCGGATGTCGGTGCGGTTTATGGAATTGAAATCGGTGATGAAGTTGCGTTTGGAGAGGAATTTTCGGATGTGATTTCAGAAAAAATAGATTCTATCATCGAAGAGATTACAGAAGACATCAAAAAACTGGTAAATTCTGCTTAACGATGAGGTTGAGACATGGAAATTAAAGTTCTGAAAAAGGTGCTTGCGGCGCAGGAAGAAGATGCAAAGAAGAATGTGGATTTTTTCAATGAGAAAAAAGTCGTGGCCATTAACCTGATGAGTTCCCCGGGATCGGGAAAAACAACGCTTATCGATAAAACCCTCGAAGCGCTGGCGGGAGAGATGGGTTTTGCCGTGGTGGAAGGTGATATAGAAACCACGATGGATGCCGAGAGGCTGGCAAAACACGATGTCCAGATAACACAGATAAACACCGAGCCGTTCGGCGGTGACTGCCATCTCGAAGCAGGCTGGATCAGGAGCGCGGCGGAATCGTTCGATTTCAGCAGGATCGACGTTTTGTTTGTGGAGAATGTCGGCAATCTTGTATGCCCCGCTGAATTCGAGCTCGGCGTGGATGCGAACGTGGTTCTGCTCAGTGTTACGGAGGGCGAGGACAAGCCCGCAAAATATCCGTTGATGTTCAGGGTTTCACAGCTCTGCCTGGTGACAAAAACAGACCTGCTCCCGTTCCTGGATGTGGATATGGCCCTCCTGGAGAAGAATGTTTCGAAGTCGAATCCTCAACTGAAAATGCTTGAACTGTCGTCGAAAACCGGGGACGGGTTCGCGGAATGGCTTGACTACCTGAGAGCGAAAGTTGCTGAAAAGAAGTCATGACGGCGGATTGATATAATTGCCGCGGTTGTTTTTTCAATGTAAGATAATTTCATAATGAATATCTCGTGACGCGATTATGATGTTTATATGGTCATGTCCGGATTCAATATTCATGCCTGCGGTTTTGCCTCATTGACATTTTGCAGTTGTGAATAAAGAATAAGATGTGATTTTATGAACCAAAACCAGGAAAGAAGTGACTGAAATTGGATAACAACGAAAAGAATCAAAATGAGTTGCTGCAGGATAAAATATTTGTCAAAAGGGAAAGCAGCTGGAAAACCTGTTCCGAAAGTGAAGAGGCCGGAATATTCGAATTTTGTGAAGAATATAAGGAGTTCCTGAAAGCCGGCAAAACCGAGAGGTTATGTGTCAGGGAAATTGTGAAAACACTGGAAGAAAACGGCTTTGCGGATTTACATGAAAGCAAGGCCGTCAAGTCCGGAGAAAAAGCGTTCGTTAACTTCAGGAACAAGGCGGTTGTCGCTTTTGTGGCGGGGAAAGACCCGGAAGAAATGAGAATCGTGGGCAGCCATCTCGATTCACCGAGACTTGATTTGAAACCGTTTCCTTTTTATGAAGATTCAGACATCGCGTTGCTCAAAACTCACTATTACGGGGGCATAAAAAAATATCACTGGGTTAATATCCCGCTTGCGCTGCATGGTGTCGTCCATTCGAAGGACGGCAGATGCGTTGAGTTGAGTATCGGGGAAAAAGAGGGAGAGCCGAGGTTCATCGTTCCCGATCTTCTTATTCATCTGTCGAGGGAGCAGCTTGAGAAAAAAGCATCAAAAACAATAGAGGCCGAAGAGCTGAACTTGCTTGCGGGCAATATTCCGGTCGATGACGAAAAAATAAAGGAAAAAGTGAAATTCGCAGTTATTAAAAAGCTTTACGAGGAATATGGGATTACGGAAGAAGATTTCGCGTTTGCTGAAATAGAGATTACTCCAGCGGGCGCTCCTTGCGATATCGGGTTCGATGGATCCATGATCGGGGCTTACGGGCAGGACGACCGGGCGTGTGTTTTTACGTCTCTCAAAGCGTTGCTTAATGTCAATAACCCCCGGCACACGGCGGTGGCTTTCTTCTCGGATAAAGAAGAGATCGGTTCAACCGGCGACACCGGGGCCGAGAGTTTTCTGCTCAAGAATTTCGCGATAGATTATGTCGAGAAAACGGATGCCGGCATCAAAGCGGAAAAATTGCTGGAGAGATCAAAAGCGATTTCGGCAGATGTTACCTGCGCGATGAATCCCAATTATAAATCGGTGAATGATCCTTCGAACGTGTCTTATCTCGGGCGCGGCGTTTCTGTGGAGAAATATTCCGGGAGCGGCGGCAAGTACGAGGGCAATGACGCGAGCGCTGAATACATGGCTTATATAAGAAATATTCTCGTGGAGAATGATATATCGTGGCAGACCGGCGAGCTCGGGAAAGTGGATGTCGGAGGCGGGGGCACGATTGCCGGTTATCTGTCACGCTATGGAATGCAATGTGTAGATGCGGGACCGTGCATGCTGGGTATGCATTCCACATGCGAAGTATCCTCGAAAGCAGATATATTCTCCGCTTACAGGCTGTACAGGGCGTTTTTCGAGGATTGATAAGAAGGTTGAAATTACGGAATGAAATGCTGAACGATTTGAACAACGGGTTTTTAAAGGGCATAATTTATCCTGAAAAATGCCTGTTGAAACAGATCAGAGAAAAGAGGAAACATGATGCAGGGAGTGATTCTCGCCGGAGGTTTCGGAACAAGACTGAGGCCGTTGACAAATGTAACCAATAAGCACCTGTTGAGAGTCGACAGGTATCCGATGATAGATTACTCGATCAAGATACTGATAGAATCCGGTATCGACGATATCATGATAATCCTCGGCGGCGAGTCTGTCGGGGACATGGTGAAATACCTCGGATCGGGCAAGAATTACGGGGTAAGATTCACGTACAGGTATCAGGATGAAGCCGGAGGGATCGCGCAGGCTATATCGCTGTGTGAAGGATTCATCCAGCAGGAAAAATTCATGGTGGTCCTCGGCGATAACGTTATCGAAAACAGCACGAGGGAGTCAATAGAGAAATTTTTCAACAGCGATAAAAAAGCTTGTGTTTTTCTGAGTCACACCGACCGGCCTGAAGAGTTCGGAATTATTGATTTCGACGAAAACAACGAGCCTGTCAGGATCATCGAAAAACCAAAAGACGGCCGGAAAGAGGGAATGGCGGTAACAGGGATTTACGGGTACAGCGCGGACGTGTTCGAGTTTATTAAGACACTCAAGCCGTCGCAGCGGGGAGAGCTGGAAGTAACGGATATTAATAACTGGTATCTGAATCGGGGCGAGCTTATCTGCTTCGATCTCGAGGGTTGGTGGCATGATTGCGGCGACATCGACGCTCTGGTTGAAACCAGCAGGTTGCTTCGTGAAAAGTAGTTGATAATTAATCCACTGGAATATTCTTGATTCTTATAGTGTTGTTTCATGACAGCATAACATCGGCGTTTTAACCCGGATTTCTCACAGAGAAATCCGGAAAACCGCGATAAGGCCAATCCT
>DAOSYA010000047.1:0-22025 GCA_035380865.1 bacterium | reverse complement strand
TATTATCAGCCTTATCACGATTTTTAACCTGCGCTGGTGAGAAATGCAGGTTAACTTCGGGGAATCAATACCGTTTTTCGTAAGAGGCGGGGTCGATGGGCTTCTCTTCCCTCAACTGCCAGTAGGTTTCCGCGGAGGGATCGTATTTTTTCTTCATGAAATCGTTGCCCAGAAGACGCGCGATCAACGCGACCGGAGTAACCGCGACAAAGAACGCTACGGACAGCAGAACGTTGATATTTATCCAGCCGATAACTTTTGCGACAGCCACCCAGCCTTTATAGACGGGCGGCAGGAGCGCGGGGATCACGAACCTGACGATTATAAAGAAAAACGACAGCGCCGCGCAGATATAAGGCGCGTTCGGCCTGCCGCGCCAGTACATGAACGTGCCCAGCAGCAGGAAAAAAATGATTCCCACAACGCCGAACTTGCGTTCGTTGGTTCTCTGTTCAGCTATCGGATCCTTGTCCGGCATATTATCCTTTCCTTGCGTAAGCCGCCGTCAATCGGGCGGGAATTCCGTCTGCCAGTCGTCTTCGAGCTCAACTTCAGGCTGTTTCTTTTTGTCCAGCAGGAATCTGCCCATGATCAGGTAGTCCATCTGCGTGCGCATGAAGCACCTGTAGGCGTCTTCCGGCGAGCACACGATCGGTTCGCCTCGCACGTTGAACGACGTGTTTATTATCAGCCCGCAGCCCGTCCGTTTCTCGAACTCGCTTATCATTTCATGGTACAGCGGGTTGTCATCCCTGTTCACGGTCTGAACGCGCGCGGAGTTGTCCACATGCGTTATCGCCGGCACGTCCGAGCGGATGACTTTCAGCTTGTCCAGTCCGCGGCGGGCCGCATCATTTTCTGATATGCCGCAGCGTTTTTCCTCCCTGACCTCCGCGACGAGCAGCATGTACGGGCTTTCGCAATCGAGGTCGAAATAATCGCCCGCGCGTTCCGCGAGCGCGGACGGCGCGAACGGCCTGAACGATTCGCGGAATTTTATCTTCAGGTTCATTGTGGTCTGCATGTTGCGCGACCGCGCGTCGCCAATGATGCTGCGCCCGCCGAGCGCGCGCGGGCCGAACTCCATGCGGCCCTGGAACCAGCCCACCACATTCTCGCTTTCGATGATTTCCGCGACGCGCGGCGCGACCCGGTCCTGTGCCAGTTCTTCGTAAGGAATATTATTTTCATCGAGGTATTTTTTAATTTCGTCGTCGCCGAAGCATGGCCCGAGATACGAAGCTTTCTGCTTGTCTTTGCCCGTCGCCTCGCGCGGTTTGTCGAGGTAGTGATGCCATGCGATGTACGCCGCGCCGAGAGCGCCGCCGGCGTCGCCAGCAGCCGGCTGTATCCATATATTATCGAAGATTTTTTCCCTGAGCAGCAGTCCGTTTGCGACACAGTTGAGCGCGACCCCGCCCGCGAGACACAGGTTTTTCATCCCGGTTTCGCGCCGGATGCTTCGTGCCATTTTCAGGATGATCTCTTCTGTCACGACCTGGATCGACCGCGCAATGTCCATGTATTCCTGCGTTATCGGGGTCTCCGGTTTGCGCGGCGGCAGCCCGAACAGGCGGTCGAAATGCCTGTTGGTCATACGCAGCCCGGCCATGTAGCCGAAGTACTTCAGGTTCAGCCTGAACGAGCCGTCTTCTTTGATATCGACAAGGTTGTCCCTGATTTTATCGACATATACAGGCTCGCCGTATGGAGCGAGCCCCATGAGCTTGTACTCGCCGGAATTGACCCTGAAACCGCAATAATAAGTGAACGCGGAATAGAGGAGCCCGAGCGAGTGCGGGAACTTAATTTCTCCTTTAAGCGAAACACGGTTGCCGGTGCCGACGCCGTAGCTTGAGGTTGCCCACTCACCCACGCCGTCGACGGTGAGGATAGCCGCTTCGTCGAAAGGCGAAGGAAAAAACGCGGCTGCGGCGTGCGATTCGTGATGCTCGGGGTACAACACTTTTCCGCTGAAGCCCAGCTCTTTAGCAATCACCTCGCTGAGCCAGAGTTTCTGCTTCAGCCACACCGGCATCGCCATCAGGAACGAAGGGAGCCCCTTCGGCGCGTAACTCAGATAGGTGAGCAGGATACGCTCGAATTTTATGAACGGTTTATCGTAAAATGCTACATAGTCGATGTCGTCCGGTGTCAGGCCCGCTTCGCGGAGACAGTAGCGCGTTGCGTTTGCCGGGAAGGCGGGATCATGCTTTTTTCGCGTGAATCTTTCTTCCTGCGCAGCGGCGATTATCTCGCCGTCGCGGATGAGGCAGGCGGCGCTGTCGTGATAATATGCGGAGATGCCTAATATATTCATAAGCCAAAAACCCGCGCCGTCTCTTTGCCGCCGGTCTGCTCCTCGTCAGAATATTGTGTAGATAAATGGAGCGACAGCCGGTGAAGATTCGATCAGCAGCACGATAACCGCAAGCAGCATAAGAACGATAATGATCGGAGCCAGCCACCAGAGTTTGCGCTCCTTAAGAAATTGTAAGAATTCTTTGAAAAAAGCCATTCTGTTTTTGCGCCGGGCCGGGTCCGGCTTCTCCTGTCACGCTGTAGTTACGCGGCTGGTCCCGCGCTGCATTTCAATGAATTAAAGCAAATATTCTAACATTATAGCTTTTTTTGATCAATAATTAAAAAGATGAATATCAACTTGAAAATAAAGCAATTTGTTTTCCAATAGAATAAATATGGAGATAATAATGAATTTTGAATTCTGATGAAATTGAAATATTCCAGAATTGTCTCAATCTACTTTCCTTCAGACATATTCATTTCACTTAGATGTGAGTTGCCTTTATATATTCCATGGTTGAATATGGAGTCGAATGATTTTTTCCCAAGCAGTTCGATTGGAGGTGTATTCAAGTTTGTTTCGATGATTTTATAGAGATTGTTTTTCCCATCATCTGAAAGATAAAAATAACCATCTCTTACCAAGTATTCAGCAATCACGTTCGCTGCGATAAAATGGCCTATCGGATTCCAATGTTTATCGCACCAGAAAGAAAAATATGGATACTCGACATTAAAAGTATCTCTATAATTGATGAAACGGTCTTGCATTGTATAGCATTTTATGTTGTTTCTCTCTGCGATGTTTTTCATTCTCTCAACAGGATAAAGCGGATCCAATTCATCAAATAAATTCAAGTTAGTTATCCTATGAGACATATCTTTTTTCCAGTTTTTAGAAGTCATCATATGTGTTGCGTTCAAAACGAGAACAAATTGGCCGCCGTTTTTCTCAATCTCTTTCTTCAGCTCTATAAGAACTTTCTCTGTAATAACCCAAGCATCTTTCCATTCCTGGCTTTCCTGCTGAGTGTAGACATTAAAATATTCCAGAAGTTCATCGTTTTGAGTCGTGCTTTTGGGTTTTTTATTAACAGCTCTTTTCAATAGGTTTTTGAGAAGAATAGAGGATCTAAATAATCTCCTGATTTTTATTCTGTATGCAGGTCTGTAGTAATAACTGGTGTCAAAATCCATGTTGATTCGCATTTCATTGTCTTGCAAGTAAGCACAAGGAGCTAATAGTTTATTTCCTTTCATTTCAGATTTTAGAACAAGTTCACATTGATTGTCGATTATGTCGTTTTCTGTAAACATGAGGATAACAAGGTTGCCAAATTTAATATGCTTTTTATATGCAAGTAATTCGTTTAGTGTTCCGTAGCCCTCTGTTCCGAGGTTCAATACTGAAGTATTGAGAATATTACCTATCATGGCACTGAAAGTTTCTTTCTGAGAAACCTGCCATGCCGCAGTCATAGAGTCTCCGAGAATAGTAATTGCGTAATCAGATAATTCACGTTCTTCTCCCGGATTTCGGAAACCATTTGAGTCTGTTTTTGCAGATTTATTTTGAAAACATGCTTTGTTATAGCAAGAATTTTGTTTCGGCGCATGTATGTACCCAAGCTCCTTGTCAGAGACATTATAAAATGTTGAGTTATAATGGCTGATTTCTGAAGGTATCAATCGAACTGTCAACTCAATAAAAACGGCTGTGATAATTGATAAGATGCCTATTAACAACAAGTTAAATAAAAATTTTTTATGCATAGCGAATACTCTCTGTAAAATTTAGTAATTAATTAGAATTAGTATAGATATGGCCATGACTTAAATGACAAAAATTGACCAATTTAGCCTATTTCTAGATAACACTTTCATACTACCTCTATACTTTATGAAAGTAAATAAAATATTTTTCAAATGTGATTTCTATGGTTTTGAAACCGGTGATTTATACTAACGAGATTCACTAATGTTTTATTTTCGCTATTAAGATAGGATTTCTTGGATCGAAAAGGGTTTTATTGAAGAGAGTTTTGCAGGTTAAGTCCTGGGTTGTTCATTGTAACTAAATTCGAAAAAACCTGAATCAAAGCGTATATAGGGAGCTTTGTATAGTAATAGTTGCAAAATCGTATTTCTTTATTGCTATATCATGTTTAATTGACTGGAATGATACATGAAACTAAAATCGAATGACCGGGAGGGGAAAAGGCGGTTGAATAATCCTCAGAAAAAAGAAGCCCCGGCGGGGAAGCGAAGCGCCGCGAGGACGGCGATATTCCTGCTGATGTTCATAGTTATCTGCCTGCTTGCCGGGTTGTTTGTATCCGAGGCTGTGCTGCGGGTTGCAGGGCTGTATCCCCCTGAGAGTTTCGAGTACAGGGAAGGGATTCCGCTTTTCCGCTATGACCCGGAAGTGCCTATCCCGGCGAGCCTGAAACCCGGCGCGACGGCGAAGCCGTTTATTTATCTCGACCGGAAAAACAATGTTCGCAAGTACTTCAATGTGAATGTTAATTCGCTCGGCCTGCGCGGGCCGGAGACAACGATGGAGAAGCCGTCGGGCACGCTACGGGTGATAACGCTCGGGGATTCGTGGACGTTCGGCGAGGGGGTCGATGACGATGATACTTATTCCGCCGGGCTTGAAAAGCTGCTCAACGAAATGGCCGACCCGTCGCTGAAGTACGAGGTTATCAACTGCGGGTATGCCACGGGCCGCGGGCCGGATGAATCGTATCTTTTCCTGCGAAACAAGGGAATCCGGCTCCAGCCGGATATCGTGATACTGGGTTCGTATGTGAACGATACTTTCGACCTGCGCTACAACAACTGGGACCGCGTGGACGACAACGGGCTTCCGCTGGAGATAACTTCGGAGATAATACGGATCAACGAGAAAGGCGAGTACGGATACAACTACGATAACAAACTGAAGCTGTTGCTGCCCCGGCTGATGCGGCATCCCATGATGAGGAAGCTGCATATAGCCAACCTGTTCCAGTATAAGTACCTTAACTTCAACCTGACGCGCAGGAAATTTGATGTGAAACGGTTCCTCGGCGACCCGAAAGACGAGTCGTTTAACGAGCTGTGGGAGAAGTATTATAAGGTAGTGTTCGGGATGGATGCGATATGCAGGGCAAACGGGGCGCGACTGATGGTGCTGATAATTCCGCTTCCGTCGGGCCGGCTGGCGTATCTGGACGACATGGGAAAAAAATTGTCGGAAAAAGGCATCCTGATGCTGAACCTGTACCCCATGGTGAACGGTGAAGAAGATTATAAGGAAATACTTTTTCCCTGTGATGGGCACTGGAACGAGAAGGGCCATGCGCGTGCCGCGTGGGTCATGTACAACTACCTGCTTCAGAACAACTGGATAAAAGGCGGCGCAACCGAACGCCCGGTCAACTGATCCTGACGGATTTTCCCGATTTCGCGGATGAAGCCGCGGCAAGCACCATCCTGAGAGACAGGGCGGCATCCTGCGCGCTGCTCAGCGAAGGCTCGCGCCCGGTCCTGACGCAATCGACAAAATATTTCAATTCTTCCCTGTAGCCGTCCGACAGTTTCAGTTTCGGTGTCCACATTTTCCCGCCGGGCCGGAACACCCTGATTTCCGGGTCATGCTGTGAGTGGAAATCAACCACGGCGTTCTCGAACACCGCGCGGTATCCCATGTGGAACGGGTAAGATTTCGGGAAGTACCAGCCGGCTTCCGCACGCGCGTGATGAACGCTGTCGAACTTGAACTCCGAGCAGATCGAGCGGATGTTGCCGGTCGAGAAACCCGTTGCGCGAACGGAAGAAGGTTTGCCGAACAAAAACTGGATCATGTCGGCGTCGTGGATGTGCAGGTCGAGAGTCGGCCCGCCGCTGAGGGACTCGTCCAGAAGCCAGTCGCGCGATGACCATGCGGGCGTGCAGTTGTGTCGCCAGCCGTGAAACGACATGAGGTTTCCGAAATTTCCGCTGTTCATGGATTCTTTTATGAACGTGTATTCGGGCCAGAACCTGAGGCAATGGGCGACCATCAGCAGGACTCCCGCCCCGGCGCAGCCGGAGATCATTCTTTTTGCCGCGGCGTAATCGAGCGCGATCGGTTTCTCGCAGAGAACGTGAACTCCCGCGCGAGCTGCCTTTAAGGTAGCCTCTTCGTGCAGAAATGTCGGCAGGCAGATATCCACCGCATCCACGGCGGATAACAATTCTTCCGGATTTTCGAATGGATCCGCGCCGGTTTCTTTTTCAAGTTTTCTCAGGCTGCTTCTTCGGGCATGAGATACGCCCACAACCTTGCAGCCCGCCACGTCGCGCAACGCCTCGATGTGCGCGCGCGCCATGTAACCTGCTCCCAGTATGCCGAGTTTCACTGTATCCGCCATAATACCTGATCCCTCCCCGAAACAGGCTAGTCCTCGAATGTCACCTTTACGTCAAGTTTATCACATGAACCGGGATTTATGAAAATTCTTTTTGAAGCTTCGTCGTAGAAATAATAGCCCGGCGTGCCGCCCAGCCCGGACAGGTTCTCGGAAGGCGGAATGTTTTCGCCGTTGACAATAACGTCATAGGGGTGTTCGTCGCTGTACGCCCTTATGATGAAAGGCCTTGTTCCGGTGCCTGCGGATACGGAGAAATTCTTTCCGCCGTCCATGGTGAGTGCGATCGGAACCCTGTCGCGGCCTTCCTCGCAGAGCAGGAACCTCGAACTATCTCCGGGCACGATATCGAGGGTTATTTTACCCGCGAAAGTATCGTCTCCGTGGCCCAGTTCGCCGTCCACTACGCTGAGAGGTATGATCGAGCCGACACGAACGAAGAGCGGGTAACGGTCCAGCGGGCAGTTGTAGCTGATAGTATCGTCTTCCGAATAGAATTTGCCGGGCTCCCAGTAATCCATCCATTTTCCGGAGGGGAAGCTGACTTCGCGCGAGTTCTCTTCGGTGTAGAGTATCGAAGCGAAGAGGTGGTCGCCGAGCCGGTACTGATATTTCCCGCCCGTGGGGTGGATGATGGAAGATTTTTTCTCGTGACCCTTGATCATCATCGAATAGAGATAAGGTTTCAGTTCGAGATGCAGCCGCGTGAACTTCCTGTAAATATCGGTGGTCTCCTGGTCGTGGAGCCATGGCTCGTGCGCCTTGTGGCCTCCGTTTTCCATCAGCGGATTAAGAGCGCCGAACTGTGCCCAGCGGATGAGAAGCTGTTTGGATATTTCCATACTGCCGTTGTAGCCCGCGATGTCCGATCCGACAACAGTGTAGCCGAGCCTTCCCGAGTCCAGAACATCCTCGATCGCTTCGATGAAGCCGTTTGAAGACCAGTCATGCAGTTCATCGCCGACCCAGTTCACCGGCGAGTGGCTGATCGGCGCGAACCCTTTCGGGTTGGCCGCGCGAATGTCCACCGAGCGCGACCATGATATCGCCTGCGGGTTCCGCGAGTGAATGTATTCATACATATCCATGTAGTACATGTCTTTATATTTCTGCATCGAAAGCGGGCCGGTCATGCAGGTTCCGTCCGACGGGAACAGGGAGGCGATGCCGTCCGTTTTCCAGCCGTCGATTCCCATGTCGATTACGTTATCCATCATTTTGTGGAGCCAGTCGCGCGCATCCTGGTTTGTGAAATCGAGGAACCCGCCTTCGCCTTTCCACCACTTGTGGGCTTTCCCGTTGTTGCAGAGGTATCCCTTTTTCTTTGCCTCGTAATAAATGTTGCCTGTCTTCGGCTCGAAATTTCCGCTGTTGCTGGTTTCGTTCATCATGGTAGTTGCCCAGAGGATGACTTTGATGCCTCGTTCATGCAGTTTGTTGATCATTCCTTCAGGGTCGGGATAAGCTTCCCGGTTCCAGACGAAATTGTTGTACTCGGTCGACCACGGGCTGTCGATGACCACTGCGCCGACAGGTATGTTGTGTTCGGCGTAGCCGTTCACCAGCTCGAACACGGCATCCTGGGTGTTGTCGTCGTCTTCCCATACCCAGTGGTCGAAAACCCATGCCGGGGAAACGGGCGGCTGTTTACTTTTCTTTATCTCGAAAGTGCTCGGAGTAGCGGACAGGGCTGATATCGCGAAAAGACCAAGAAGAATAGTCATTGCAAAAACGGCTGATTTTTTCATATTGAAAAACCCCTTTCGGAAAATCGCTGCATGCGACAAAACGATTTTACATTATAAGGGTCGTAAAGTGAAACATAACTTTGTTAAGTTTATCAGCATGAAAAAAGCATAATAAATGCAGCAGGTCAGAATTTGAAGCCGATTCCTTTTTCGTGTCCGCATGAAGCGCAGCAGCCTTCGCGCCCGGTGAGATTGTCCTTGCAGTACGGGCCGCAGGGACAGCCCGATGCGAGTGGCGCGCCGTTAATATCGAACACGCCGCTCCCGTCGGCGACAGCCGTGCCGGAATAGTAGCCGCCGGTGTTCACGATGATCTTTACAGTTCCGGTTTTGTAGCCGCGGGCAACTCCGCAGATCACCGCCACGGGTTTGTTATGCGCGTTTGTGACGTCTCCGGGGTATCCGGAATAGAGCAGGTTGTAGTTCCAGCCGGGGGTGTACGGGCCGGGAAATTCCGGGCCGGCGGGCGCTCCGTAATTGGGCGAACAGAGCGGTTCGGCGGGATCCGTCACAAACACGTCCCAGAAATTGTTTTCTCCTAAAGTCGCATAGCAGGCATTGTCTCCAAGTTCACAACTCGACTTGCAAAGCGTTGAGGAATGATACAGCGTAGAAGCGCCGCTGCCGGGATAGGCATTCAACATCTCTTTGGATATTGATTCTCCCGTACACTGATTTTTTTTCGGGAATATATAAGCGTTATATTCGTTAATGCTCTGGTCTCCTCTGCATTCTGTCAGGTCTATTACCCGGAGGAGCGTATTGATATCGGTGGGATCGGAATCCATGTTCGGGTCGTCGATTCGCATCGGGTACCCTCTACATACGTTCGCCATGCTGTCAACAGCTTTTTTCATGGTCAGGATGTACCGGATTGCTGTTTTAACTCTTGTCCTTGATGTGTACTGGAGATATGAAGGAATAAAAACTGTTGAAAGGAGTCCAATAACAACGATCACAATGAGAAGTTCCATTAATTTTACAGAGCCTTTTTCTTTGCGGCGTTTTATCATTTCCCACTCCTGCAACAAGTTTTTGGAAAAATAATCAATGTTTGTCCTATTCTTGTTTTTCCCTGTATCAGTATTGTTAAACGTACATTCAGGTAAAACAAGTTATCATAAATACCTTCTAACTATGACATTAATTATACGCTTGCTGTTTGCAACGGTCAAACCGAAGGCGTTTTCCACCGGTTTGCGACAACCTGTGTAAAGTAACAATCCCGTGATTAGCCCGGATTTCTCACAGAGAAATCCGGAAAATCGTGATAAAACCTGTCCTGCTGCGTTGCTGCGTCGGTTCGGGATCGGTCACATACGGCAACAGTATGCTCCCTCACCACTCCCTCGCCGCGCCTTGTATTACAGGTTTTATCACGATTTTAACCTGCACTGGTGAGAATGCAGGCTAGAGTGTATTGAGTGCGGCAATCTTTAATAAATGTTCCAAATGAGTTAACATTAAAACCGCTTGTTTGATAAGAAAGCAATTAACAGCAATAAAATGGAGCAATAACATGAGACTTCTTTTCATACATTCGGCGCCTTTTTCATTTCGAGCAACTGAGCAGACGCGGTTTGCCGAGAAAGTCGAGCCGCCGGTGGTATCCGAGGCGAGCGCCGACAACGCGCTGGTAATGATGATAGCATCTGAAAAACCGGACGAGAAAGCGCCGGAAATCATTGCGGGCAAAGCGGCGGCGGAAGCGCTTGCGGTTCGAGAACGGGTAGGGGCCGAGACAATTGTGGTCTATCCGTATTCGCACCTTTCCAGCAATCTTGCGAATCCCGACATTGCGCTTCGCATTCTAAAAGAACTGCGCGGCAGGCTCAAAGACGAGAAAGCGATTTTCTGCCCGTTCGGATGGTATAAAGAATTTGAAATGAAGGGCAAGGGGCATCCCGTCAGCGAGTTGAGCAGGAAAATCGAGATTGATCCGACGGAACTCGGCGAGCATGTGATGAACGCCGGGCACGAGCACCCGGTTGCGGCGTTGAACCAGAAGTTCCGAGAAGTGTTTCTTTCGCTGGGGCTCGACGAGATGATCAACCCGGCGATTGTCGACGAGATGCATGTTTACAGGCAGTACGGGCCGGAAGCGCCGCTGATCCTGGACAGGCTTTACTACATAGCCGGGCTGGACAGGGCGGACATCGGGTTG
Organism: bacterium; assembly: GCA_035380865.1. Classification (GTDB taxonomy): domain Bacteria; phylum UBP15; class UBA6099; order UBA6099; family UBA6099; genus DAOSYA01. The sequence continues at coordinate 11,415 of DAOSYA010000047.1, read as the reverse complement.
AGCAAGCAGAAACTGAAGTATATAAAAAAAATCATACCTGATTTCGAAAAAGAGGAGCAGCTACAGAACCTGCTCAGGGAGTATAAGGAAGCGCTGATCGAGGCGGATGATTTTCTCGAAGAGCTTGCGCTTCGGCTGAAGATCACAGGCGAGCAGGCGTCGGAAATACTCGAAAAAGTTTTCCCGGAGTTCAAGGAGCTGAAGCCGGTTCCGACGGGAAAGACTCTCAGGTCGCACATGACGAGCAACTGGTTTCCCGTGTTGCAGCGTATGCGGACGAGGGCGCCGCTGCCGGTGAAGGTTTTTTCGGTTGGATCGAGGTTCAGGCGCGAGCAGAGGCAGGACCCGCATCATCTTTTCGAAAGCACGTCGGCTTCGGTTGTCGTGATGGACGAGAAGCTGGATATGGAGGACGGAAAGAAGCTGGTTCGCGATATCCTGAAAAAGATGGGGTTCAACCGCTGCACATTCAAAAAGAAAAAAATCGCAAGCAGATATTATGATCCGGAAACGGATACGGAAGTGTTTGTTAACTATAAGGATCAGCAGATAGAGATCGGGAATCTCGGTTTTTACGCGCCGGCGGCTTTGAAAAACTACGATATAGATGTGCCGGTGTTCAACATCGGGTTCGGCGTCGAGCGGATGGCGATGATACTCGGCGGGGGAACGGATTTGAGGGCGCTGGTGTATCCGCAGTTTTATGAAGAGGTGGATTTTTCCGACGAAGAGATCGCGAAGATGCTCAGGCCGCAGCGGGAGCCGGAGACCGAATCGCTCCGGGTTGCGGTGAAGGATATGGTTGAAAAAACGGTTCTCGCCAAGGAGTTGAACGGGCCGGCGCGGGTGACGCTTTTCAACGGCGTGATCGGGGGCCGGAAAGCCGAGATATCGGTGTTCAACTGGGACAGGGGCAAGCCGATGCTCAGCATGGCGGCTATGAATGAAATATTCGTACACCAGGGAAGCATATACGGGCTCCCGCGGGACAGGGGAGCGCTCGGGGATAAATTCGTCCATATCTACGATGAAGGGTTTGCGACGGGGATAAGTTTTATCGACCTTATTGTCGCGGGCTTTGTGGCCGATGTTGAAAAAGCGATATCGGAAGGCGCGCCGGGGCCGGTCGAGGAACGGTGGAAAATCGCCAAACGGCCCCAGCAGATCAATCTTCACATACCGGATGCGGCTTACGATTTCATTCAGAGGCTGCACCGGAACATCCGGGTCGGCGGCCCGCTTTTCTTCGGCATGGACGCAAGCTGGGAATAAAAGATAAAGGCGGGCTTTTCGGCCCGCCTTTCAATACATATTCCGTTGCGGATTCAATCAGAATATTTTCTTCAGTTTCTTGACCGGCGCGTCGATTTTTTCCTTGACGTTGTTCTTGATTTCGTCTTTTATCGCTTCGCGGATTTCGCCTATCGATATTTTATCCTTCCAGGCGTTCAGCTTTTCCTGGAACTGCTTTATGTCGAATTCCTCGGGATCGAGCGGCAGTTCGCCGCCGAAAACTTTTGTCATCATCCCCGCCGCGGCCAGCACCTCGCCAAGCTCGTTGAGCACGCTTACCGTTCCGTCGAGAACATGCACTGTCGAGTTGCCTTCTTCGTCCACTTCGACATTGAACTCTGTTCCGCGCACTCCCGCGATTGCCGTCGGGGTTCGAATCTCGAATTTCGAGTGCTGCGCGTTCTGTTCGAGTTTCTCGACCTTCGCCCATGCCTGACCGCTTTTCAGATCGAGGCTGTTCGGCTGTTCGCCTTCGCCCTCCATCGCCCTGACTTTGAACACTGAAAATGCGTCCACGCGAACTTCGATCTCTTCGGTGAACATGAGCGCGAGCGCGCTGTCCGCCTTCGTCCTCAACTCGTCGCCGATATACAGGCACATGTCCAGCTCGACAGGCTCCCATTCCGCATCTTCGGATTCCCTGTAACCGGCGTCACCGACGATACCCGCCACGTATGCCGTGCATTCCTCTTCATCCTGTCCGATTGCCGGCGCCGCAAGCGCAAGGGCCGCCAGCACGATCATTATCACCGCGTTTATTCTTTTCACTTTTTACTCCTCTTGTAATATACCTGTTAAATTCAGGGTATTCGATATATCCCGGACCGTCAATACCGGAAGCGCGGGAACTCTATGGCAGGTTTCAGGTTTTAAAGGTATTATGTTGTATCGTTCATCCTTAAAGAAATCATTAAAACGCGAGGTGAAATATGTCGTTTACCAGGGTAGAAGGAGAGCATAAAGGGGACGTGAGGATGTTCACGCTGAGTACCTGCATCTGGTGCAAGAAGACAAAACAGTTTCTTAAAGACAATAATGTCGAGTATGAATATCTTGACCTAGACAAACTGGAAAAGGCGGAGAAGGATAAATATATCGAAGAGCTACGGAAATGGAACGAGAGGTGCTCGCTGCCGACAATGGTGATTAATCAGGAAACCTGCATAGTAGGCTTCAAGGAAGACCAGATAAGGGAGGCTCTGAAAATATGAGTCCGGAATATGAAGAGCCTGAAGATGTTTCCGAAGAGGAAGTTGACGCGCATTATGCGAAGCTGGCTGATGAGGCGGGGCGGGGCGGCTACAATCTGAACCCGGACAGCGGGTTCACACGCGATCTCGTGCGCAGCCTTATAATCAACGAGCGGCGCTACGGGTACCGCGCCTGCCCGTGCAGGCTGGCTGACGGTGAGAAAGAGAAAGACCTGGATATAATCTGCCCGTGCGATTATCGGGATCCCGATGTCGAGGAGTGGGGCGCATGTTACTGCGCGTTATATGTATCGCGGGCGGTTGTGGAAGGGACACAGGCGGTCGAGCCGGTTCCGGAGCGGCGGCCTGTTGAAAAAGAGAGAATCGAAAAGAGACCGGCGCGGGGTACGGATTCTCTTCCGTATCCTGTATGGCGCTGCAGGGTGTGCGGCTATCTGTGCGCGCGTGAACAGCCGCCGGGTGTCTGCCCTGTCTGCAAGGCCGAAAAAGACAGGTTCGAAATATTCATGAAATAGAAAGCCCGCCCATGAAAAAAGCCGGCCCTGCAAAGGCCGGCTTTTTGTGAATTCTCGTTTATCCGGAAATTACAACTCGATTTTATCTGCGGCGAACAGATCGAGCGTCAGCACCGCGACAGCGCGGCCCACGGCTTCGACGGGAATTGTTGAAACGACTTTTCTGATAATCCCGCCTTCGCTTGTGACCTCGACCCTGTTGGAATCGATGACCGAGCCGGTTTCTTTATCGATGAGCGCGATGCCTGCCCGGTGGTCGGCTTCCCTGTACCCGGGGATATCGATTTCGGCGGTTATCAGGTCGCTGGTGGCGCTGAGGCTGAATGTTCCTCCGGGGTTCCTGAGCGCGTCCGACTCGAACGGGGCGGAAGAGAATGTGCAGAAACCCACCACGTCGTCGTGTGAGTCCGCCAGCCCCATAACGCGGATCAGTTCCGTGAAGTCGGGCATTCCTTCGGCGGATGTTATGCAGTACCAGTTTCCGTTCAGCACCGACGGGCCTTTCGCAATCCTTCCCGACATGACAAATGAATCGAACGGGATGTTCGCGCCCTGGACTATCAGCCGCATGCTGCCGCTCACCTTGAGGCAGTCTTCGCGCATGCTGCCGCCGACTATCGCCCTGTTGACGGTGGCGGGCGTATAGCTGAACTCGCCGCCGCTGTGTACGGTGGCCGCCATCGCGAGCGCGACAATGCCCTTTTCTTCGTCGATGTAGATCGGCGCGAACCCGAAGTTCTGGGAGTCCATCATCGCCTGTCCCAGCGCGTCTATCTCCTTGGGCTGGCAGATGGTGATGCCGTGGATAACGAAACCGGTGGCTCCGGTTTTGCCGATCGAAAGCGGCATTGTTTTTGACGCGGGTTTTTTCTCCGTATGAATATTCAACGTAGTGTTGAATTCTTTGACTCCCGCAACGGTTGTGTATGTGCCGCTCATTTTTAACGTGTAATCAGTGTCGTAGCCGGGCAGCTCTTCGGGCATTATGTAAAGGAACCTGCCCATGGACTCGACACGCACGTTTACCTTCAGTTCGGGGCTGATTTCAACCCTGATATTTTCCGGGTCGAGTTTTGCAGGTATCACTTCGATGTTTTCGTTCACCGCGAAGAATTTCATGTTCAGGTTGTCGTGTACCGGCAGGTCCTCCGGGGGATCGAAGACCGGCATTCCGTGGCGGTCCATGAACACGAGTGTTGCGCCTCCGGGAGGGATAGCGGGGCTTTCGCCGTCGTGTCCCGGGTCGAGATCGAGGTTTCCGTCCGTGCGGTTTTTGAAATAATAATCGGCCGGGATCGCGTAGACCTCTCCCTGCGTGTTGCCGAAGTAGACCGTGCCGTCCGCGCCGAGCGACGGTGAACTGTTGATATCGTTGTCGATGATATCCGGGCAGGCTTGATAAGACCATACCCTGCGCCCGCCCGGGCCGAGGCAGTAGAGCTTGCCGTTCTGGTTCCCGATGTAAATCTGTTCCTTGTCGTCGATGGCCGGGGAGCTCTTTATCGGCGCGTCGGTGTAGTAGCGCCACACGAGTTTTCCGTACCTGTCGAGCCTGTAGACCGCGCCGTCGGAAGAGCCGATGACGATGTCGCCGCAGTCTGTCACGGCGGGCGACGAGTAAATGAGGCCTAGCGTCTGGTACGACCAGAAGATGTTGCCGTCTTCCGGCGCGAGGCAGTAGACCTTGCCGTCGAAGCAGCCGAGGAACAGCTCGCCGCGCGTTCCGTATGCCGGAGACGAGACCACCGAACCGCCGAGCCTGCGTGCCCATTTGCGCGTTCCTGTCCGCGCATCCACCGCGTGGACCTGTCCGGAAAGTTCGCCGATGAAAATCGTTTCTCCGTCCGGGCTGATGAGCGGCTTGGTCCAGATTACTCCGCTCGGGTATGTTTCGGTGTCGTATTCCCACACGAGGCTGCCGCCGGAGTCGAGTTTGTAAAGATAGTTGTCGTCGGAGCCGGCGTAGATGAATATTTCCCCGTTTTCCTCGTTGAGGCTTATGTTGCCTTCGAAGTAGCTCGAAAGGTGCGCGTTCGGGTTGGTTTCAGGATCTTCGAAATGCCTGCCCCAGAATGTCCACACGACGCTGCCGTCCTTCGGGTCGATCTTCCAGATGCGGCCCTGGTTCTGATGCCCTTTCGGATCGTAATCCGTCGAAGCCATGTAGAGGAACCCGTCTTTCCCGAGCGCGCCCGTGGAATCAATGTACATCATCTGTTTGTCGAAGATGCGCCATTTTTCCGAGCCGTCGGGGTGGAGGGCGACGAACTCGCCGTCGGCGTGGCCGGTGTAGATGTCACCGTTGCGGTCCACGACGGCGCTCGGCCAGATCAGGCCGCCGATCTTTGTGCTCCAGAGCTCGCCGCCGCTGCCCGCGGTTGTTTTCACCTTGCCCCTGTTGGACGCCGAGCACCTGTAAGAGGGGTAGGGCGCCTGCTCGTCGAGTCCCGCGAAATAGTCCGGGACCTGTTCGCGAAAAACGAGCGGGAGTTGCTGAACGATGATTATCTCGTAAAGCCCGAAAAGTTCGAGGATGCCGTTGATGAGTTCGGCGTTGTCCATGTTGAGGATCGCGCCGGGAACGAGGCCGAGGACTTCCCTGCGTTTTTCCCGGATGCTTTCGAGCGTCGACGCGATCTCCGCCGCTATCGGGCTGGAGGCGGCGCGCGGGTGCATCGAGAGATGCAGAACCTCGTTGAGCGCGATGTCGAGAAGATCGAACGCTGCGCGCGCGGCCTCCGCATGCCCGGTTCCGCTGTCGTCCGCAAGCGCTTCGAATGCCGCTTTGTCTTTCAGAAAGCGTTGTTTTATCCCGAGAACGTATCCGGCGCATTCGGATTCGGTAAGCCCCCGCAGTTTTATCCCGTCAAGAAAAGCTTTGGCTTCGAGAAACACTCTTTTTAGTTCCGCCATGTGTTTTTCCTTTCCCGCGCGATGTGCGGCGCGGTATTCATTTGTTTGAATCCGGCAGATTGTCCGCCGGCCTGATTCCGTAGTTCTGGATGGACGTGACTTCCTTCATGACCCGGTCAATGTCGATCGGGCCGCGACGGTCCAGCATCGCGAACACGACTTCCTTCAGCATGCCGATGGAGGCGACGGCCGCGATGGCGGGGTCCAGCTTTCGAACCGAGCCGAGACTCATGCCGAGTTCGAGAGCCATCTCGGTCCGGCTGTAGAGAAATCCGTAAAAATCCTGGATCATTTTCCTGATTTCGGGATCGCTGTTGAAATTTTCCCTGCGTATGATCATTGCGAGTTCCCGGTTGTCGCCGAGCAGGGCGGCGACGCTGCGGTAGAATTGCTCCGCGGTGTCCGCGCCTGTGTCGGTCGTTTCGGCCCATGTGGAAGCCATCTGCCGCGCGGCGCTGAAAAACTCGTTGAGCAGTTCCACCAGCACGGCTTTCTTGTCCTTGAAGTGGTAATAAAAAATGCCCTGCGACATATCGATATTTTTTACGATGTCGGAGACGCTCGCGGCTTCGTATCCTTTTCTGGAAATAATTTTTTTCGCGGAATCGAGTATGCGGCGGCGGGTACGGTCCCTGCGCGCCTGTGCGGAACTTATGCCTGTAGAAGAGTCGGTTTTTGCGGAACGAGACTTCTTAAGAGCTGTTTCTGTCATTGCGTGTTCTCCTGATAATAACTGACTGACTTGTCAGTCAGTTTAGCACGGACCGGCGTATTGTGTCAAGCGTGTTGTTTATGCTCGGTTTCTGTTTATACGCACGGAAAAGGGCCGGTTCTTTCGGGGTCGAGAGAGCCGCTCCGGGGATAAGATGAATAAGGTGGTTTTTTGTGAGGAAACTATATAATATTACGTATCTGAAAATATTTGTGAGGGTTATTTACATGGAGCGCGGATTAAAAACTATTTTGTCGATGATACTTGTCGCGGTACTGGCGGCTGGTGTTTTTGCGGCACCGGCTTCGGCCGGGGAAAGAGCAGGAAAACAAAAAAAGAAGGCGTTTATCATATCGCATTTTCATTGCGATCCGGTCTGGACCAACACGCAGGCGGGCGAAATAATGAGATCGCTGGATGTTGTGAACCAGCAGTTGGAATATGCCTCGGAAGAGCCGAAATTCAGGTTCATACTCTCGGAGATAGATTACCTGAAACCGTACTGGGACGCATACCCGTGGAGGCGGCAGGCGATAATGGAGCTTGCGGAAAAGGGCCGGATAGAGTTCACCGGCGGTTATTGCGAGCCCGACGAGGCGGAGGTGAGCGGGGAAGGGATAATCCGTAACTTCATATACGGTAAGATATACAAAGAGTCTGTGTTCGACACCATTGTGGACACGGCGGCGCAGCATGATGTTTTCGGGCATACGGTGCAGCTGCCGCAGATTCTGCTCGGCACGGGTCACAAGTATTCACAGTATGCCAGGGGTAACCTGACCGACATGCCGAGCGAGTACAATCAGCTTGCGCCGGACGGGTCTTCGATTATCACGAAGAGGATTGACTACGGGGGAAACGCCGGAGATGCTTTCTATTTCGTGAAAGATAGAAATTATTACGACCTGACAAATAACGCGGTGTTCATGTCGGGGGGTGATTTCAGGGAGCCCGACAGGCAGATAGGCGGTTTGTTAAAGAACACAAAGAGCTACTTGATATATTCCGGAACACACAAGATATTTTTTCAGAGTCTGTTGAAGGATGCGCGGGAGCAGGGCGTCGTGATACCCGAGATCAGCAGGGACCACACGCCGCTGCTGGTCGGGTGTTACACGAGCAGGATTGAGACTAAGTGGGCGAACCGTATGCTGGAGAACCTGCTCATAGACTCCGAGAAGTTCAACACTCTCTACAGTCTCCAGACGGGGAAGGAATATCCGTGGCTGGAGCTGGACAGGGCATGGCGAATGCTGCTTTACGCTCAGCACCATGATGCGTTGCCCGGCACGAGCACGGACAATGTGAATCTTGACCTGCTGAGCGGGTGGCACGAGGCGATGGCGGCGGCATGGAAGGCGAGGGACCGCGCACTGAACGGGCTTGCGACGTTCGTGGACACCGCGGGCGCGGCTCCTGCGGGGGTCATCAAGCCGCTGGTGGTGTTCAATTCGCTTAACTGGGAGCGGGGCGACCTTGTCGAGGCGGAGATAGATTTCGACAGCCCGGTTCCGGCGTTCAGGATAGTTGATTCGACCGGCGTGGATGTGCCGTTCGAGCTGATCGAGCCGGTTTCCGCCGGGCCGATCGGCAGGGCGCACGTGATCGTCGCGTCGCCGGATGTGCCTTCTTTTGGATACACTGTTTTCTACATAACGGCTGCCGATTCGTTCGCGGCGGGGGTCGTGCCGGTGCGCGAGAATATTTCGCAGATGGAGAACAACCTTTACAGCATTAAAGTCGATCCCAAACGCGGCGGCGGCATCAGCAGCATCTATTCCAAGAAACTGAAAAGGGAATTTATCGACAGCAGCGTGGGGCTCGGCAACACGGTTTACGCGGCAAAGGAAAACAAAGACAAGGTCGAGTGCCCGTGGAGCATACATACCACCGGGCAGTACTGGGGCACCGCCGACTATCCCGCCGACGAAGTGTGGGTCGAGCGAAGCGCGGTTCGCTCACGGCTGATCGTGAAGACATCGCCGCGCGTCGCGAAAGTCAACATAATGGATCAGTTTGATGATCTCAAGGAGGTCGTCGACCAGGAAGTTCTGCCGGAGATGGTTCGCGAGGTTGTTATTTATAACGACACTCCGAGGATAGATTTTTTCACTCACATGAACGATTACAAGGCCAACGACATATTGTTCAAGGTCGGGTTCCCGGCGGACCTGCCGGGCACTGTCCCGATGTTCGAGGAGCGGTTCGCGACAATCGGGCGCGAGCGCAACACGGAGAATTTTCTTTTTTATGATTTCTGGCGTGAGCCGGGCGTGAAGCGCGGCCGCGAGTACCCGGCGTACAACTGGATGGACCTGTCGCCGACAACGTCGATAAACTTCACCGACGGAAGCGGCGCGGTGACGGCGCAGTATCCTCTCGCGATAGGCGAGCTTGTGGTGACGGACAGCAACGCCGTCAAGACCGCGGCGAACGCGCTTGCGGTTGCCCTGGTAAAAAAAGGCGTAACCACCACGCCGACGGACCATGAAAAGAAACGTACCAATGAATACTACGGGTTCCGGGTGTCGCTCGGCACCGGTGATAATGAATACTCGGCGTCGCTGCTCGAAAAGCTGGGCGCGGCGCGGCGCGGCGAGTTCGATAAATGCGTTGCCGACAGTGGCTATTGCATGTTATTCGCGGCAGATGATGAGTCGGTCACCGATCCGCCGCAGTCGAGGCCGATCCCGATCCTGATAGCGCGTGCGGCTTCGGATGCCGATCTCGACAGGATGGTCGCGGACATCGCTGTGTCGCTGGAGAAGAATAACTCGATATCGCTTCCCGCGAGTTCGAACCTGGCGAAAGCAGAAGGCATGATGAGCGGGCACGGGCTCGCGCTTATAAACTACGGAAATCCCGGTAACAGCGTCGAGGCGAACAACACGATGATGCTGACGCTGATGAAGTCGCCCACCGGCTGGCCGTCGGGGCGCGGCTGGGAAGACAACTGGGCGGCGCAGCGCTGGAATCACAGGTTCCGCTACGCGCTGGTGCCTCACGAGGGCGACTGGCTGGAGGCCCGCGTGGTGCGGACCGGCTACGAGTTCAACAATCCCATGCACGCCATCCCGACCGGGCTTCATTCCGGTTCGATGAAGCCGGGGGGGCACTCGTTTATGGAGGTTAAGGACGCCGATGTCGTGGTAACGTCGTTCAAGCCCGCGGGGTATCCGGTGATCGACGGCGCGGCTGAAGTGAAGACGCCGGGCGCGGTTTCGATCAGGATGTACAACCCCGAGTACATGCCGACATCCGGTACGGTGTCGATGGGATTCGACTTTTCCGGCGTGAAGATCGCCGACATGCTGGATCGGCCGGTCTCGGACTGCGGCGGCGCGGGCGGCGCGTTCGACGTGGAGCTTTCGCCGTTCAAAATCGGGACATATATCCTGGATACGCCGGACTCGATCGAGTTCGCTCCGACCGTGCCGGAATATGACGGCGTTCCACAATATATTCGCTACTGGGAGACAAACGAGAATGTGCCGCCCGAAGGCTACATGCCGGTTTCGGTGATATTGCAGTCGAACGGGTACGCGGACGGCGGCAGCACGCTGAAACTGCGGGTGACGGTTTCCTCGAACGTCAGGGACAGGGGATTCGAGGGCGATGTGAAGTTCAGTCTGCCGGACGGGGCGAGCCTGGCCGGTGACACGAAGTTCAAGACCGGGCCGATGGGTGTCGGGTCGTTCGATGTCGAAGTTAAGGGACTGGACCAGTCGAAGCTCACCCGGCAATATATCTCCGCGGTTGTGGAATTCGCCGGCCGGGAGTACGAAGATGTATTGCATTTCAGCAACTGGAAGGTTCATCGCGGCGATGTCGGGAACGGCGGCGATGCCGAGCTGGATGATTCCGGCTGGGAGACCGCTGCTCTTTCAAAATTCTGGAGCAGGGGACACGGCGAGCCCGGTGTTACGTGGTACAGAAAGAACATGGTGGTTCCGGAAGGAATGGGAGACATACAGTTCACTTTCGAGAAACCCTACAATTCGGGTATCGAGGTTTACATAGACGGAGAGCTGGTGAGAAAAGAGGGGCCGGGGATTCAGCATACGCCGCTGGTGAACCGGACAAGGAACAGAAGAAAAGGCCAGATGATAGACGAAACGCAGATAGCGATCAGGCTGGAAGAGAAGGAGGCGGGCGATCCGGCGTGGTGCAGCGCATTCATGGGATCGGAGGCGCTTTTCAATGGTGATGTGGTCGGGGCTTATGATAAAAACCTGACGGTGCGGCGCGGCGGGAAGGGCAGGTTCAGCGTCGAGTTCGTGAACCCGTTCGATCAGCCGCTGCAGGGCAGGGCGATACTCGCAAGCCCGGTGGAGACATGGCCGGAGGGCGGCGCGTACCGGCTGATGGACATAACTCCGGCGGCGGTTTTGTTCGAGGCCGGGGCGGGAGGAACCGCGAAGATCGGGTTCGATGTCGGCGTGCCTGACGACGCGATGCCCGGAACTCATGTCGCGGCGGTCAAATTCGTGTACAAGGGTAAGGTTGCGTACACCGGCCCTGTGAAAATAACCATCGAATAACAACAGCGATTAACAGGTTGATATAAATCAAAAAGCCGGTCGAAGTGACCGGCTTTTTTGTCGCATGGGCGTTACTGGATTTGAACCAGTGACCCCTTGCTTGTAAGGCAAGCGCTCTCCCGCTGAGCTAAACGCCCGGTAAATGGGCCCGGAGGGGCTCGAACCCCCGACCAATGGATTATGAGTCCACTGCTCTACCGACTGAGCTACAGGCCCGGCATTGTTATTGT
>DAOSYA010000046.1:0-22839 GCA_035380865.1 bacterium | reverse complement strand
ATGACGGCACGTTTCTCCGGTCCGAGAACCGTTGTCACCGGAAAAGCTTTTCTGTATATCCTTAATGTTCTCACGGTTTCTCCTTGTTTGTCTGTTCATAGATGTATAGTTATACTGATTGGAACAGTGTCATTTTCTTTCACGTCGAGCCAATATTGCATTGTTTCGGAATCGCAGTTTTTGAAAGCGCCGCAAGATCTCCCCTTAACCTCGACAGAGTGTTTACCGACCGGTAGACTGATTTCAGCACCATGTACAGTCACAGAATCATCAACACAAGATTCGGATTGTGAGACTTTTTCAACGCCATCAACAAATACCTTCATATAGTTCTTGTAACAAACAGTCTCAGAACTCAGAATTCTCGCTGTAATCCGAACATTCCCATATCGTTCAGTGTTCTTTATTGGCGGTACAGATAAACCTTTTGAAGCGCTATTGATCTCTGCGATATGGGGAGCTGGGGCGGGTAATATTTCGACATTCGTATTGTTCACACCCGAAGGTATTGAAGGCACATCGGCAAGGCTATCTTTGGGGCTTGTTGGCGAAATGATTGTCCTTTTGACAGCGCCTGTATGTTGTTTTGCTTTTGTGCTGCTGTGAGTATTTGAAGATGAATGAGCCGCTTGTTTTAGCGCACCCACAACCCGCGTTTGAGAACCACCAGAAGGATTCCTTTCAGCGCTTTCGTCTTTGAGTGCATCAGCAAACATGTTTTCGGTTGTATGCTGTTGCCTATGTTGTCCTTGTTGAGAAGAAGACACTTTTTGATTTGATTTGGCGGGTGATGAAACTGCATAATAGTTCTGTTTTTTCCATTCTAATGGGTCAACTTGTACTCCATTAACTGCTACCTCGAAATGAAGATGAGCATTTTCATTTTTATCGGGTTTTGACACATGTCCAAGGATGTCTTTCTTTTTAATATTCTGGCCTATTCGCACCCCTGGAATGCATTTCGCATATTTGAATGTTTTGTCTCCAGCCGAAATGATAACTACATCACCGAGATTCTCATCCCAACCCACAGATGAAATAACGCCATCCGTTGCGGCCGCTACAGGCGCTCCCGGGCTTGCTTCGATATCCACACCACTGTGAAACTCCCACTGATTGTTTTCAGGAGTGTTTTTTTTGCCATTTCCATATCCCTTTATTATTCTGCCGTCCCAGATTGAGACCACCTTTTTTCCACGATCATGTTTGAACAGCTTTTGTACTGACCCGGATGCGGCAAAATGATAGATTCCCGCACCGACGGCGGTTAGAACTAAGACTGAGATGGCCTTTTTCATTATCAATTTCCCCACCTCATTCCTTAACCTCTACGATGTATCCCTCTTTTACAGCTTCTATACGTTCAATAATTTTCCCCTGGGCCGCGGACTCCTGAACATCAGTTATTTCTATCACCGCAACGGACTCCTTTCCTTTGTAGACCAGTGCTCCCTGAGTGTTGTAAACGTCCTTTTTCTTCGAAACAACCATCTTCGTTCCTTTGTCGATACCTTGCGATGCGCCCATATTAATGTATACATAGTTGCCGGATACTGCTGTTACAGCGCCTTCCTTGCCACCGAGACCAGCAACACCAATCTTCATGACTATCTGGCGTACTATGTCCTGGATGGCTTTTCGGACAGCTTTTCCGATAAAACTCTGCTGCCATTCCTGGTCGTGTATATCAATGTGCGAAAGAAGTCCGTTAAAGTTTCCTTTTCCCGACCAGTCCTCGTCAGTTTCAATTCCAATTCCTGATGCCGTGAGTATTGTCGCTCTGGTCGTGCCATCCACAATTCTGACATCAATTTTGACTCTTGCCGTTACTGTCCTGTGATTGACGTTTGCAAAATCACTGTTGGGAAAGAGCCCACCGACGTTTAAGTCTTTCTGTTCGACACCGACTTCTGTAACAACTCCGTTCAATTGAAGCTCTGCTCCGAGCGCCTTGCCAACCTGCGGACAGTTTTTCTTGTCATACACGCCGGTAAGGCAGTCTGCCTGTTCGCGTTTGATTTCGTCGAATTTCTTCTTTTCGAGAACAGCGAACAACCTCGTAGAAACGAGTTCGCTCACAACCATATCCGGAACGACTCTCTCGATACCGTATGCATATCCAGATGCATCAAAATCATTTACAACAATTGTCATCTTTTCAGCCGCTTTGCAGGAAGTGGAATTCAAAACGACATTCATAAGAACAAATGAAAAAACAAGAGAAATGATTCCCCAGACCTGCATGTTGTTCCTTGTGATTGTCTTTTTCATTTTGAAATCCTCCTCCATTTTCGTTTTCCTGCTTTTGCTTAATGCAAATTTCATTCCTAAATACGGTACGGACAGAATAATTCGTGTCCGGTGACTCATTCTCCGGAGAGTCCCGTTACTCCGGAGATGCTCTCCAGCTTCTTGTCGAGGATCGAGACGAGGATACAGTTCCATATGTCTTCTCTTAATTACGGAATCCGTTCACCAAATCCCATCCAATCCAGACTTGCCGGGGATTTGCTAATTCAATTCATATGACTTAATGATTATCGATTATCTTTCATCTCTTTCAGAAAATGTCTCCCTTTTTGGTGATCTTTGCTGTAAGTCGTATCCTTCACCGGGCAATCGGAAGCTCTATGTATGGGGGCAAAGAATGTCATGGGGATGATTTGAGTGGTAGTGTTATTGATAGAATTTGATTTGAGTTGGGCAATATTCCCCGGGAGCTGAAATAAAATATCTGCCTGTTCAAGCAGCCATTACTTTTTACCGGACACTAGGGACTGCCAAGAAAAGCCACAACTCTATATCTTCAATACAATCACGCAGTTTTGAGATGCTTTAATGAAGTAGCCTGTCCAGGGTTCGAGGGTTGAGCCAACAGCCTTTTTTTCATAACTTGTTCCATTGTATTTATAAATGCCGGGTTCAATTATGTTTTTCGATATTGCTGCAGAGAGCGATATCATATCATCCCCGATTTTGATGATTATATTATCATCCCATGATAGTAATTCATTGAATGGATTACCAATCAGGTTCCAGCCCTGCTTCAGAGGAACTTCTATCGGCTGATCTGTTGGCACAGGAACACCAACAATGTCGATTTCCGTATTATCAGATACATATACCCAGTAGCCGAGGCCTGCCTGTATGTCCGCGCTGTCTGACGGATAAAATTGGTTTTCGAAATATTGATAGAAATTGAGCAGCGGCAGGTCATCGCCGAGTTGTTCCAGCGCGTTTGTTACCTCAGGTTCAAGCGGTACGCTGATCAGGTTCCACCCGGGCCGAAGTGTAAACGTCACGGTTGTCTGCTCGACATCCAGCTTCACGACTTCTATTTTGAAATGCGCTTCAGAAACATCAGTGCCGGATGCAGCGTAGCTATAACTACCCTGCTCGGCCATGTTAATGCACTCGCCGGTATCAAGATTAATGAGCGTAAAAGAAAATCCTTCTGTGGGCAGTGCGGTGTTGTCCCATGCCAGGGAAACCATCTCGCCTGTCTCGTTTGTTTCGACATTGAACGTCCATGTCTCGGATTCGCCGGCCTCATCAGCCGTCGGCCTGATATCATTCGCGTATCGACCCGCATTTCTGCTCCATGAGTCGCGCGGGAAGTACAGCGTCGTGTATTTATCGTCCATAGAACGCGGAGGCTCCTCGGCATCTTCAGCATCGTATTGCTCATCCGCTGTTGAAACCGCGCCGATATGGTTATCAAGATCCGCTGAATTCCCGGCTGCCGCAGATATACGAAGTTTGTAATCATATTTTGGCCTTACAATCCGCATAAGTCCGTCGGGCTGCCCGGCTCCGGGGCCGAAAAGCAATTCTATGTCCTGATATGCCCTTATATCGTACCCGGTTTCAACCAGCATCTGAGAATCCGTGTTGTTCTGAACCCATGATTTAGTGTCGTGGTCATAGCTGTATAGTGTCGATGAAATCAGGCCGAGCGAAGCTGCCGTGGAAATGTCATAAACCTGGCCTTCATGCCTGACACGCAACCCGGCCATCGGGAAATCCTGGTCGAACGGTGCGCCGACCTGGTTCCAGCCTTCATACAACTGGATCGAGTAATCCTGTGTCGTGTCCGTAAGTGTTCCGGTATATGAATAAGGAAGATCGTTATAATATGACTTGATCCAGAAGCTGTCGCCCGCGTTCAGTGACTCGGGATATCTGTACTGACCAAGCACGGGATCAGGTTCTGCCTGCGGGTCACGACGAAAAACCTTGTACTCGCCTGCGGTGCCGAACAGCGTGACAGGATCGGATGGCGACGGCTGCACCGGCATGCTGATCAGCATCCATTTGAATTTTGGGATAGCGCCCTCTATAGTTGCCGAGTTCCCGATGTTGAACGTCACAGTACCGGTCGCGGTGTTGCCATTGTTATCCGTAGCAACAACCCTGAGCGTATACGTTCCCTTCAGCATCGACGCATCCCATGACATAAGCGATGCATTGCTCACATTGTGATCACCGCAGCACAGCTCCTTCCAGGCCGCCGGCTCAGAACCGGGCCCGTAACAAAGCGTCCACTCAGCCCCGCTCTCGTCGAAAGCCGTGCCAATGATGTTTATGTCACCGCCGTTGTCAGAAGATGCTCCGGGACTGGTGAACTCGATTGTCGGTGGTATTTCATCAACAACTCCGAGGAAACCGTTCACGATAGTATAAGTGGTGCTGGAAACAATCTCTGTGCCCGCAGGCTGACCAACCGATTGATAGACAACAAAATCGCCGCCGCTGACCGGAGCCGAGCCTGCGTTCTCAATCACGTCGGACAGCACTTCGTAGGCACCGCCAGTTTTGAGAGTGCCGGCCAGACATACCGTTCCTGATAATATTATGGCGATTCCTACTGACCAAAAATAAAATTTCATAATTCACAACCTTTGTAATAATGATCCTTGATATGTTTTTTCTTTAACAGTTGCAATTTGATCCCTTTCATTAAAAGTCTTGTTTGCTTGCTGTCCCGAGTATGTTTTAAGAGTTTAAGTTGCCAATCTATCCTTGAATCGTCCATAATATATAGACATATGTCAAATTATTTAACAATGTGTCATCCCAAGTTGTCCAATTTATTGTAAAATTACTCGAAGTAATTGACGATATCTCTCCAACAATCATATTACTGGTACCACTTTGGGCGGGAACAACTACGATATTACTGGAGTCGACTCCAAAGTTACCTGAAGTTGCACCAGCAGGATGATAATATATTGCATTTTCGTTTGATGCCGATGACGCAGAGCCAAATGACTCAGACCATTCTCCTCCTGTATGTGAAATGGCAATGACTCTAATCTGTATATATCGTGGTTCAAAACTAGTATTAATAACAGTAGTTCCTACTCCGTCATCATAATTCTTTGTAAAAACTCCAGTCTCCCAGTTATTACCTACCCCGCTCAGCCCGCTGCCGTCGCCGGAGAAACTGGAAGCTGTTACTGAACCTGTCTTATCCACAACAAACTTATCCGTCCCATCGCTCTGGAGTTGGATAAGATTACCGCTTGTGCCGGTGTGATTGCCAAATAATATATTGCCGGTACCTGTGTGACTTCCCCAAAAAAGGGAGCCCGTACCTTCAGAATATGTTTTTAATGCTGATCCACTGCTGGATGAATTATGTATTCCAAAATAACCAGCCGAGTATATTGTAGTTCCGAAATGTTTTGATACAATGCCTTCCATAT
This sequence comes from bacterium, assembly GCA_035380865.1. GTDB lineage: Bacteria > UBP15 > UBA6099 > UBA6099 > UBA6099 > DAOSYA01. The sequence continues at coordinate 17,131 of DAOSYA010000046.1, read as the reverse complement.
CACCATAATGTTCCAAAAACAAACCATGCGAAGAACTTGCATCTGTATCAATAATCACCCTTCCAGATTTATTAATCCTTATTCTATCCGTCCCATCGCTCTGGAGATGAATCAAGTTTCCGCTAGCGCCGGTGTGGTTGCCTTCATACAGGTCTCCAAGTCCGGAATGTGCTGCATATACAACATTATTTGTTGAGGTTGTATTAGTAATATCGAAGACACCAGCCGCTCCTGTTCCATTAGTACTGCCGGCTATGGCGTGATTTGCATTTGAAGCATTGTCAATCTCAAAATGCCCGGCTTTGTCTGTTGTTCCTGTTTGATAAACTGAAAGGGAATCAGTAGCTGCACCCTGGGAAATCTCAAGCGCACCGCTCATCGTGTCACCGGTTTTCGATACTCCACCACTTGCAACAATTCCTGTCAGTTCGCTGCCATCGCCGCTGAAAGACGTGGCAGTTACTGTGCCTGATGCGTAAATATTACCTGATTTATCTACAGTTAATTTATCATCACCGCCGGATTGAAGTTTGATAAGGTTACCGCTTGAGCCGGTGTGGTTGCCTTCATACAGGTCTCCAAGTCCGGAATGTGCTGCATATACAACATTATTTGTTGAGGTTGTATTAGTAATATCGAAGACACCAGCTGCTCCTGTTCCATTAGTACTGCCGGCTATGGCGTGATTTACATTTGAAGCGTTGTCAATCTCAAAATGTCCTGCTTTGTTTGTTGATCCAGTTTGATAAACAGAAAGAGAATCAGTAGCTGCACCCTGCGAAATACCCAGAGCACCACTCATCGTGTCGCCCGTGTTCAATACGTAATTGTCTGCCACATTCAGCGTAACTGTGCCGGACTCTCCGCCGCCTGTAAGTCCGGTGCCTGCAGTGACGCCGTTGATATCTCCGCCGCTTGCGAGACCTGTGAGATTTGAGCCGTCACCATGAAACTCGGCCGCCGTCACGTTGCCGGTAGTTGTTATATTGCCGGTCAGAGAGCCACCAGATACACTGAGTTTTTCAGAATCCAGTTCCTCTATGGCAGACTGCACATCGGTTGCCACGATTGTTCCAGTGGGATCGAACTCGACGTTCACGGCTCTTGTTTCTACGGAATATGCCGAGCCGGTGATCTGCTCGCGTGGTGACATGGTGATTTCTTCCACGGATAATTCGAGATAGACTGCTTTGTCCCAGTCGATAGTGGATAAATCACATCCGCCGGAACCAATTTTGTAATTGAACAGGCCGCGTGTCACAGATAGACTCTGAGAGCCTGACGAACATAACAGGATACCTCCTGTCTCAGCGTCATAAAGGGCAATTGTTATATCTTTTGTTCCCGTTACTGCAACACCAGCCTCTTTTAAATAGCCCTGATAATTGATAAGTTTCGGCACGGCAGCATGTGTTGTTATTGCCATTAACAGTAAAAATATTGTTGTGACTGTGATGCGTTTCATTTTGCACACCTTCCTTTTTGCAGATCTAAATTCACAGTTTTCCTGATCTGCTTTTTATCCGTGTTTTAAGATTTAAAACTCCCATTCGACGCCGCTCCTGAAGATGCTCTGGTCGTAGTTGTAGCCGTTTGATATTGTGTCTGAATAGGTAATCGTGTCCCATCCGAGATTGAATGCGTAAGTATTGTTAAGGATATATTTAACAGCGGTTTTCACGCGTTCTTCTTCGTTATCGACGCTGCTTCCGGAGTTTCTAATATTCTCGTATCGCCCGCTCCACATCAGCTTGAACGGGATGATGTTCCAGTTCAGGCCGAGTGAGAAGTTTTTATTCTCCGTGTTTGAGATACTTGTGATATTGTCTGTGTCGCTATTACTGTAAGATGCCGACAAGCCGAGTCTGTCGCGATATGATGTATTCAAAGCGAACAGAATTACATCGGTTTCCACGAGAATTCCCGCGCCCGAGTAATCAATCTTATGCGCACCGGCTGTAAGGCGTGTCTCTGTGAAGTTCGACGTGGAGGGGATCAGCAGAACAGCGTTCAGCGAATCTGTTTTAGAGACTGTGCCGCTGGAAACCAGCTTCGCCTTCCGGTATTGAACCGACTGGAGCATCCCGTAGCTAACCGTCACAAAAGCGTTTCCGCGTTTTGTGCGGGTGTCGGTGGAGTTCGTATCATATTGCTCGTATTCGCCGCCGACCTTCAGGTTATCCGTTACCTGCCACGCGCCTTTACCCATCGCACCCCGGCGGTCATTCTTCAGGTATTTTGCGCTGCCTTCCGAGACCGGGTAAAAATCCTCCCCGATGTCGTAGGCATAAATCTCTCCCGAAAACGCATCCCGCGTCATGGCGACAGAAATCCGCGCCGCGCTGTCATGCGATGCGATATCGCCGCGCTCACTCCTGTTGTTTCTCGCTATTTCGAGCGAGGCACTGGTTCTTTCGTCATATTGATATTGATGCTCGAAGCTCATGATTTCATCACGCGCAGGAAGCGGTGCGATACTTGATGCGCCGGCATCTTTTTCATTCGCTGCAATCGCTGTTATGCTGCTTGTGTGATGTTTGTCCCACTCATAGTCTCCACGCGCCCCGCTCGCGAGCTGCTTGAACCTGCCGCTCGTGCCGGGATCCTGCGTGCGACCGGAGAACAGGGTGATTCCCCACGGGCCGATCTCTTTTTCTATCTTCGCGCCTGCGAGCTCAGCGCCGAGCAGTGAGAAATCGGACAGCGAAAGCCAGAAATTTCCCAGCGATGCACTGAAGTTCGAATCGTAATAATCCAGCCTGGCTTTATCCAGCTCCATATCCGTATATGATTGTGTTTCCCTGTGATAAGAACCGATGATTGTGCGCCCCGATGAAACATTGGTAAAGAAAAGATCGGTATTAAGTTTCATGCCTTCCTTTTCTCTGAATATCTGAGATACGTCTATCTGCTCACGGGGGGCATATTCCGCGCCCACGTAATCCGTTGACACGACAAACCTGCCCGTGGTGTTGTCTTTCTCTCTTTCAATTATTTCTTCAGGCAGTTCGCCCTTGATATTAAATGACCACGACAGCGGCTCAATATTCTCTTTATTAATATTCTTTGCCGTGATTCTCACTTCATATTTTCTGGACGCAAGCGGCTCCAGAGGTTTGTAAATAATATATCCCGGTGTGATTTCCGAGTTGTCTGTAACATCGATCCCGTTTAGAGTGATAACCACTGTCTGCGTATCGATTGGAATTTCGAGCATCGAAGCATCTGCGCCAATCATCGGTCTTGTCTCCTCTATCGCAGCGCCGTTTTCGGGATAAATGACCTGCAAGCGGGTTAGCCCCATCTCGTCTTTTAACAGCTCATCTGTTGTTGAATATGTTGCTGTCGATATACAAAGCAGAATGACTGTCAATATGATTCCTGCCGTAATTCTCTTCGCTGCCAATCTATATTTCCTCCTGTTTGAATTCCTATTCTCTGCAATTAGTATTGTTTTTCGTCATTTGATTATCAGTGTTCCGGTGGCACGTCAGCATTCAGGAGCAGCGTTGCACTCGTAGATACAAATCCGCTGGTGGCAGTAAATGTGACAGTGTTTGGTATGGATGAGACCCCGGCAGTGAACGTAGTAGCCGCCGTTCCTCCTACTGTAACCAGTCCGTTCTGGTAAAGAATCCCTCCACCAGTTGAAAGCACAGAAACAAAAACGTCTACCGGCTCGCGCAAGAGATTGTAAGCGTGAACAGTCACCGTTGCAGTATCCTGCCCGTTAGCTGTTATTGCTGAAGGTGAAATCTCAATCTCAAGGTATTCGGCAATGTTCCGGTCTACAACACGGTTCAACAATCTTGTTGCGCGGTTGCCGGAGGAATCTGTTGCTGCAATATTCATGGTTGGTTCATCGAAAGCCAGTACAACCGTATGCGCGAAACTCCCATCAGGCTCCACCTGGTAATCAGTATCGTTGATAGTCAGAACAGCGCCCGGCTCGGTTTGCCCTATTACGGTGCATTGAATATGACTTCCTACAAGCATGCAGCCACCCGTATCGGGCCCGAAAACCGCCGTCGGCTGACTTATTACGAGCAGTGGCGCTGTGGTGTCTTTTATTACAGTCCGCGTGACTGATTGCGACGCATTTGCATTACCGGCTGTGATATTGATTATGTTCTCACCCTCAACCAGCGTTACAGTAGCTGAAAAAGTTCCGTTTGATGATACCGTTGCGGCAATGCCGTTGATGGTCACACTCGCGTCCGGCGAGATCCTGCCGGAGACCGAAACAGAAGATTCACCTGTAACGAATCCGTTGTTCGGACTTGTGATTGTGAGACCAATGTCTTGTTCTTCAGGTTCGTTGTCCTGTCCTTTTCGCTTCCTGTATTTGATCACACGTGTTTTTGTTGTCATCTTGCCGTTTTTATTCGCCGCTTCGATTTTTATATGGTTAACACCTTCTGTAAGATCAACCGACATCAGAAAAATGCCCGTCTCATCCGCAATAGCAACCTGTCCGTTCACCGTCACTGTATTGCCCTGATCAGTTCTGCCTTTCACCATCACCGGTGTCATATCCGTCTCAAGGTTTCCTATAGGTTGCATGATTTCAAGCATCGCTCCCATTAATTCTTCCAGCGCTTCGAATGATTGATCATCATCAGAATCCATCTGTACGGGATCCTGCGGTGTTTCATTTTTTCTAACCTTTGTCTTCTGTCGTCCGCCAAGCATAACTTCTCCGCCGACTCTGCCTTTTACCGCCACAACGCCTTCGAAGCACTCAACCGTAGTCGTTTCATCCGCATCCAGCCCAACAGCGAAACGTGTCCCGCGCACACCGGCATGAGCGGTAGGAGTTTTAATCTCGAACTTAGAGTCCGGGCTTTCCAGTTTTTTCGCCTTAGCAAAAACTTTTCCGGTCCACAAATCAAGCGAAGACTTTTCAGAGCCTGCCGCAAGATTCTTTTCCAATCGATCAATCTTGATATTCGTGAAAGATGATACTGTTATAAGATTTCCCTTGCTCCATTCCACCACACACGATGAATCCGAGCCTGTCTTGATCTGATCACCAGTTTTAACACTCATTCCATCTTTTGCTGCAACCCATTCTCCGATTCCGGCTTTACGCAATTTAACATCGTTCGTGACTCTGGTTATTTTCGCAACTGTGTCCACAACAGGAGCCGCGATAACTACCCGGGCATTTACAATCAGTAGAAATAAAAATAGCAAAAAGGCACAATCTCTCCGGGCCATTTACAGCACCTCGCATTAGGTTTAATTACAGATAATGATTAATGATATTAACTTGCGTGAAATTATATACTTACTGGCAACCAATTACAAGATTGAATATTCAGCCGTGTTGTTTTTGTCGATATTTCTATTTATAACATCTGATTCGGGGCTGCTGCTCAATAATTATTCAGCTAAAAAGTTCATGGGACGAACCTGATACAGAGATAGGACAAAAACAGGACGCACTGCAAATTATTCAAACTCTTACAATGCAGGACTGTTAAATAAATTTGTTATAGAATAGGTGTTTTATTGATAATTCAGACTCGCTTCAATCTTCCCCGGTGTAATGGCATTAATCATCAAACTCATATCCTTTAAATACATACCTTCGATTCTGGGGGCAAGAAGTTTTGCTCCGCAGGTACAGTCCAGATCCAAAACAGCAGTTCCTCCAGTGTAGCTTCTTATATATGCAATATTCACGCCACCCGCGCTTGAAAGGGCTTGTTTAATAACAAAAAGGGCCTGTTGATCAGAGATATTTTTTATTTCCACACGGACATATCTTCCGCCTGATGAAACATATCCTGCCAGCTTGTCTTTCAGATGACTGGCAACCACATCCGCCGTGTTTTCAAGGGTTTTTTTCCCTGCGAGCACATCGGTAATGTCGATCCCGGCTTCATGGGCGGCAAATGAAGTTATGATACGTCCGGTTCCAATTTCGATAGCTTTGATTTCAATTCTTCCCCGGCAGGATATCAATCCACCTCCCACATCGCCGACACGTTCCGCCATGGCTTCTCCGACGATCAAAATATCCGCTTTGCCTTTAAATACATCCCCGGCGCTCTTAGAGTCCCCGGCCAGAATTCTTTCGATCTCCGTTCCATATCGTATTTCCCCGACTTCTGTTTGATCGACCACAGTAAAGCCATTTTCGACGAGCTGTCTGATGATTTCTGTTTCTCCGGCAGGATCAGGCACCTGGCGGCGGAAAAGAAGTTCCTCCGGGATGACTACGACAATCCTGGGATCACCCGCCCGCATGATATCAATTTTGAGTGAATCGATATCATTTTCGAGCTTTTCAGTGCTGACAATGGCCTCGATCCCAACGATATATTGATCTGGAAGTCGAGTCTCATAGAGGATTTTTCCCACTCTTGCGTAGCCGTTGGCCCGGGTTATGATGCTCTTTTCAACGATCTCGAAATCCACTGAATATGATTGACTATCAAGAACCAAACCAACAACCTGCCTGACGGCCATGCTGAGAGCATCATCTGTGGCAGCGGTTCTGAGATCGCTTATGCTGGCGTTTCCTGTTATTGCCGCATATCCTTCAACTTTCACGACCTGCTCCCCGGACTGCGCCATGCAGAATCCATTGGAGTACACCACCATAAGAGCCGCAAAAATCGTGAGGGTGAAGTATCTGCGCATTAGTTATTACCTCCCTGGTTTGCCGGGTCTATAAGGAACACAACCTTCAATTTGTCCAGGAACCCGTACCGCTTGTTTTCTGATAAGATTGTCAGCCCATCGGCTTCGCTCACAATGACGTCCCCGTTGACCTTTCCCGATTTCCCGACGGCTTTCACGATAAGCGGGTTGTCTCCGGTACGTTCGTTTTTCATTGCCTGTCCCATTGATTTGTAATAAGCGGTGATGCCATAACTGTTAACGAGGTCCGGATCGATCTGCATCGTGCCCCATACCTCTGAACCGTCCGGGAACAGAATTTTGGGACTCATGCACGGCTTTACCCCAAGGCCGCGAGCGTCGATAACAAGTCCTGAATAAGGAGACGGCGCGCTGGTAGCGGGAACATTGGTTTGGGGCGTTTGAGATGTCTCAGTTGCGAAGGACATATCATCCATATCATCCCAATCATCGATATCGTGCATGTTTTGCGCGCCAGGAGCGGGGGAGAGAGCCTGCCGATTATCACGCTGAATGGCACGGCTCAACCCGGAATCCCCCCACATCGGAAGTTCCAGAGTAACCTCGTAAACACCATCCGGCAGATCAGCCTCGCTCACAATTCTTGCGTTTCGAATGAATGCATGAACGGCGAGCTTTATCTCCTGGCTCTCTTCTTCGTGCTCTCGTACCGTCGTGTTTCCATCCACCGCAACTCCGCTGACAATAAATGCCAGCGCACGGTATGCGTCCGCCAGAGCGGCTTCGCGTGCCATGAGTCTTGCTTTGCCGGGGTTGGTAATGCGCTCCGGCCTGACGCCGTATCCGGTCCCTCTTATGACGCCTTGCGCCCAGTCTACGTTTCCCTGAGCGCCGTAGCTGACAATATAAGGCGAAACAGCCGCAGACTGCGCCGAGGCGGTTGTTCCGACGATCAACAACGCACACAGCAGAGTCATGATTTTTCCGAAATATTTGCTTATGGTATTCATAGCTTCCTCCCTGTTTTCATTTCTTTCATTTATGAAGACCCGGCCATTGAGCCATATCTTTCATTGGATTTCGAGTTTCCTTTGCTTTTCTGTGATTACCTGGGCAACAGATTGATTATTTCTGAATAGGCTGCATAGAACCGTACATCAGATTGCGGTTGTCCTGCCGTCTGCCGCCCCCAGAGAATCCATTCGCCGGGCGTTTCTCCAGTCAGACGGCATCCGAAGTGAAGGTGAGGGCCGCCGTCGCCGTTGTGCGCATCGTCGTTTACATAGCCGATGATGTCATTCTTTTTCACATAATCCCCGTACTTCCATGCCAGAGCCTGTCCACCTCGAACCTGCGATTTTCGAAGATGTCCGTAGATGGAGACGATCATGTTCGTTTCAATGAACTTTGTTTGACCCACGGATAGGTTGAACTTCTTCCATCCCCCAAAGCTATGCTCAATACCAACGAGAAGCTCGCCATACCCATTCGCAGGCCCATAATATATGATTCGCCCGTCAGCGATTGCCCGTATTGGAGTCCCCTCATTCAACATGGTGTCCTCACCCAGATGTACACCATCCGAGAAGAAACCCAGGGCAAAGGGCCCGTATGGGGAAACTGGATACTGGAATGTCGTCCCAACAGCACTACAGGTGTTGGAACTCGACAGAGTTTCTGTGACGTGGTTGCTCTGTTTTCCAGTAGAATCGACAATCCAGATGTCATATTCCTGCACGATTGATGCGCAGGTACTGTTCCACGTCTGCGTAAATACCCCGGACGGCCCGGTATTGAATGTGTCTCCATAATCCACTCCATCACGCTTTCCGACAATATGCCGTGTTGCAACACCATTGGGCTGAAGCCCTGTCACCTTTGTGTAAAAGCTGTTCCCCTGATAGCCGGAAACGGATGTGGTTGACCACGGGCCATTTGCACTTGCCGTGGACATCTGAAGAACCGGGGAGGAGCAGGAGGAATTCAAGTCCACTGTTTCCAGGACATGATTACTTGCTCTGCCATCCGAACCCTCAACCCATGCGTCATACTGCTGAACAACCGCAGTGCAGGTGCTTTTCCATTCGCTGAAAACATTACCGTTGGAATCCGCATTGGTTCTGCCACCGTAATCAATCCCATCCTTTTTCCCGACAAAATGCCGGAAAATGGATTCCCCGGGAGCAGCGCCGGTGATCTTCGAGTAAAAGGAATCTCCAGCCTTGCCGGTCACAGATGTGGTTGACCACGGGCCATTCGCGCTTGTTGTGGACATATACAATTTAATCGAGGTGGATGCCTCGCGTACAACGGTGACGCTGGAACCCGACTGGGCCAATACATTCCCACTGTTGTTTTTGATGCGGCAGATGGGATAAAAGGTTCCTGCGGTGGTATATGTACAAGTCATATGCTTCTGTGAATCCAATCTTGTCCATGAATCACCGCTTTTGCAGGTGGCTTCCAGAGTCGCACTCGCAGCCGATGTCGTGCACGAGAGAACAGCGTCGGCTTTTCCGTTCGCAAGCGTAACGGAAGGCGGGCTGACCCAGGCTTCCACGCTGGTGTTGACTATCTGATAATCCGACCCTGATTCCGGATAGTATTTCAATTCGGCATTGGCCCACCGGTTGTCGGTTCTGTAATCGTTGCCGAGGTTGTTGTAAGCAACTCCTACATTGTCGCCGTCGAGCATGTCCGCAAAAATGATGCTGGCTGTGTACGGCCCTTTTCCCTGTTCTTCCGTCCATCCCAGATACACTCCGGCCCCCGAATCCACAAAAGCCTTGGCCATAACGTCATACTTCATTCCCTCGCACGCACTGTTGTACACAATGCTGCCAGGAAAGCTTTTCCCGGAATTGGCGTAATATTGTTTGATGAAAGTGCTTCCGACCGCCCAATACGTTCTCGAGCTCAGTCTGAGCACGCCCCAGTCAATTGTCACTTTCGCGATCTTGAAAGACTTGTAATCGTCCCAGTATTTCTGCTCGTCGCCACTGTTATAAGGTTGACCGGTTTGCATATAGAAGTAATGCGCGTTATCTCCAGCTCCACCATGGGCCAGTATCATGACCACACCGTATTCGGAAAGCCCGTTTTTGAAGAACTCTATGCTCGCTTCCTGACCGTTTTTCTCATAAACTTCGTATCCGGCCTGTTCCAGAAATCCCTTGATGTCAGCGAGAGCCTTTTTCGGCCCGCTGAAGCCGGGATCGTCGGCGATGGAGTTGATTATGACTGCTTTCGTATTGCCCGTTCTGCGCTGGAGTGTCCGTGCAGATATCTGCCTCTCAAGCGCAACCCTTTGAGAACTCTCATAATCCTCTTCGGTTGAAGAAAGCGGATCACCGATGATCCATACATGTCGACCCCCATCCTCATAAGTCACTGAGAGAGCGTATTCAGAGGTTTCCACGGACGCGACACCCGGCATGGCCGACACTTTTTGGACAAGATCATTGCCTTCATTTCCAGAGAACGATTCTTCAACGCCGGACTCCTCGATAACTTTTGCCACATCCCGGTCATACGTCTCGGTCTGAGCAGCCTGTGCGGCTTGCTCTGGGGTAGGCTCCGGCGTCACGACAGGAGGCGTTTCGGGCTGGGAATCGGACACAGGCACGGTTGGGTTTACCGTCGGCGGTGTCGAACCACCACCGCCGCCGCATCCACATACGACCGTTAATGCAAACAGAATTGTTACCATCAGGGTATTCTTCATAGTCTTCATGTTGTGATCCCTCCTGAGGTTTTCATTTTATTTACCGGTCGCCTTAAGCTTTCTGTTTTCCTTTTCTCGTCTAAAAAACTTTTGACGTATTCATTTCTTGCATGCATATCTCATATTTCTTTTGATCCAAGGTGTACTTATTCCTTTATTCCCGCCTGGAACTTCCATTTCCTGCAGGCGCGCTTGCTTGCAAGAGCCTTATCAGACGGTTTAATCCGTGTCGCCGGATTGCGCGTCCAGAACGCCCTCGGGAGTTTTATTCGCTCCGCTTTGTTTGTCCTCGTCCTCTTCATTTCTACGCACCCCCTTTGTTTTTTTACGACTGATCCCAAGCCTCATTTCTTTCACACTGAGACTCTATTTCCAACTCAATCACTGATCAGCCGTCAGCCGCTATATACGGAGGCTGATTCGGCGAGCCGTTCCAGCCTCTTATCGAGGATGGAGACGAGGATGTCGTCCCACCCGCGGCGGAGACCGAGGGACTCGGCGTCGCTCACGACGCTCCCGGTTCCCCGGAGTCGGGCCATCAGATCCTGCTTGCTACTTTCCTTTTTCTCTTTCATTTTGTTACCTCCATTTTTGATATCAGATTTGGTGCTACGAATATCAATTTACAGCTCATTGGGGTCAATTCTCGTTCTGAGCTTGTTCCGCAGTTTGCTTTTTCTCGAGTCGTAATTGCCTCGTGTGATTCCCAGACGTTCTGCTTCTTCAACAGCATCACTCTGATAGTACATCCCTTTGAATATTTCTTGTTCAAGCATGCTTCTTTGCTTGACCTCTTTCACAAGTCTTTCTACCTCACATTTGGTAACCACATCATTTTCTGGCTGTGAAGAACTATTTTGGTTATTTAATGCTTCTTCATATTCACAACATGTATTTTTGACTTTATCCTTAACTAATGTACTTGCAGTATTGACAGTCACCTGCGCCACCCATCCCTTAAGTTCTGCATGGGTTCCGCCGCGAAATTGCTCGTATTTGTCATAAATTTTCATCCAGGCTTCTTGCTCTATGTCTTCTTCAATGCCATACTTCCAGCCATACTTGTTTGATATCCCCTTTACAGTGGATGTGTACTTATTCATTAACACATCCCAGTGTTTCGCTTTGTCAGAGCGACACTTCTCTATTACTTCATAAGTCTCTGTGGTTTTGAAAAATTCGAAGCGCATGGGATTCCCTCCACCTGAATTCCGGTCCTTGACTGAGACCGGTTTTTTGTGATCTGCTTCACAGCTTTGCTCCTGGTATCCTGGGCTCAGGGCACAGTGAAACTGATCCGTTTCATTGGCCGCGATTTTTCTTCGCAGCTATCAGGTTGTTGGAACCCCCGCTGCTTCTTCGGGGAGTTGCCGGAAAAGGCTTTTGTTATATGACTTTTCCGTTTTGTGGAGTCCGATTCCGAATTGATTCTTTAGAACTGAACACTATGATGATTTTAAAGGTTCCAGACTATAAGACATTCGCACTGTGGATTTCACTCATCTCTTCCATTTACTTTTCTCCCTTTGAGGGGACAGAGGGATCTATTAGTAGTATTTGCCCGCCGCCCTCGGGGAGTTTCTTATCTTACCATAGCATAATATCATCCCCTCTCTTGATGTCGTTTGTTGTTTTCAAAATTGCTTCCATTTTCAAGATTTCCTTTTCGTATTCCTACGCCTTACTCTGCCTTTATTAAACAATATTGATGCCAACGGCGGTGAAATGATGTATAAATTATTTTCGCACCTTCGTTTCTCCCCCAAATATGCAGTAATTAAAGCGGATTTTATTTTGAATGGTTGTAGTATTTTCCATCGAAATAAAAACATTCCTATTATTGGCTTTACATCGAAAAACAAATTAGATTAGAATATATTCTAATAATTAGAATATTGGATAGCGATATGAAAAAAAATGTAGTTATCGGGATGCTGGGTACTAATTTGGATCGTTGCGAGCACGAATCAAGATGGGATACATGGAGGCCGAGTGTTTCTGTATGTCAGCACAAAAATTTGAACATCGCTCGATTCGAGTTGCTTTGCACACCTAATTTCAATAAACTTGCAAAGATTGTTTCTGACGATATAAATGTCGTATCAAATCATACAAAGGTTAACATTAACAATCTCTCTTTTAAAAACCCATGGGATTTTGAAGATGTATATGGCGCACTTTATGATTTCACGAGGAACTATAAATTCGACATAGCAAAAGAAGATTACCTTGTTCATATTACTACCGGCACACATGTTGCACAGATATGTTTTTTCCTTCTTGCCGAGTCACGTTTGATTCCGGGAAAGCTGCTTCAAACGATTCCTCCACAACAGAAATGCGTTGGTACAGCAGGAAGTTTCAAGATTATCGATCTTGACCTTTCAAAATACGACAAACTTGCGTCGAGATTCTTCAAAAAATCCACAAACGATGTATCATTCCTCAAATCCGGTATTGATACAAAAAATAAGAAGTTCAACAACTTGATAGAGATGATTGAAAGAGTGGCAATCAATTCAACAGAGCCCATCCTTCTTATGGGGCCGACAGGCTCTGGGAAATCACAATTGGCAAAAAGAATTTATGAATTAAAGAAATCAAGGCATCATCTATCGGGTCTATTTGTGGAAGTTAATTGCGCCACATTGAGAGGCGACACCGCCATGTCCGCGCTCTTCGGCCATGTAAAAGGCGCCTTCACCGGCGCAACACAACCGCGTTCAGGACTTCTTAAAGAAGCGGATAACGGGCTGTTGTTTTTGGATGAAGTGGGAGAGCTCGGAATAGACGAGCAGACAATGCTTCTCCGTGCTATTGAAGAAAAAAGCTATATGCCGTTTGGCTCGGATAAGACTATTTCCAGTAATTTTCAGCTTATATGCGGCACAAATCATGACCTTATCGCGGAAGCTGCTAAAGGAATATTCAGAGATGACCTTCTTTCAAGAATTAACCTTTGGACATTCGACCTGCCCGGTTTAAAGGACCGTCGCGAAGACATTGAGCCTAACATTCAATTTGAGTTGAACGAAGTCACAAGAAAAACCGGGTCGCATATTTCGTTCAATAGAGAAGCCATGGACCTTTTCCTGAATTTTGCCGTTTCTGACGAAGCAACATGGAAAGCAAATTTCCGTGACCTTAAAGGCGCGATAACGCGTATGACAACTCTCGCATCAGGAGGAAGAGTGTCAAAGGATATCGTTGAAATGGAAATTGAAAAGCTGAAATTTTTCTGGAATGTTTCCACAAAACCCGATTTCCATTGCCATATGTCAGACGAAGTATTCATTGATGATCGGCTTGTTTCCTTGATTGGCCGGATCGACCCGTTCGATGTGGTACAACTATCTTATGTTATTAAAATCTGCAAACAATCAAGCACCATATCAGAGGCTGGCCGCGAGCTCTTTTCAGTAACTCGAGATCGAAAAAAGCATAAAAATGATACAGACAGGTTAAGAAAATATCTTTTAAGTTTTAATTTATCATGGGACGATGTTCGCAAACGTTAGTGCTTTTTTCACTATGAATGACCTGCAGGTTAAGGCAATGACAATTCAGGAAACTTTAATGAATTGAGTTGGTTATTAATCTCTTCTTCTTTAGTTTTACTCCACTGCGAAACAATTTCAAGGGTTAGATCAAACCAATGTTTATATTTTTTTTTAATGTTCTTATCTCTTAAGGGAACAAGGCCATGACAAAACTCACACAGGTTGCGACTTTGACTAAGGCTATGCAAAGTTTTTAATTGCTCATCATCAAGCTCAATAATTTCTATACCGAGTAAAAATTGAATACCATTCCAGAAGCTTATTGATTTGGGTATATTGTTATTGTATTCTCCCCATCCCAAAACTTTATTGATTTTTGTTCCACATTTATGGAAAGCTTCAATTTTATTTTGTTTTTTAAGGCATTTAGCAATACTATTTTTCCCCTTGCTCGGTGGGGAACCTGCAAATATGCTGTCCATTACAAGACAAGCTATTTTTTCAATTGTTGAGCTTAAAAGCATGACAGACAAGCTTGTTTTGTTGTTAAAATATCTTTGTGAGGCTGCTAAGTTATTATATATTAACGGCAGGCCCTCAATACTATCAGTGCATTTTCTATGGTTTTTCTCTATTTCTATGATTTTACAAATAAAATTAATATGTTCACAAATTTTATTATCTTCAACAATTTCATTTTTCACATTTATAGTTTTTGCACTTCTTATATGTTTCTTTGCCTCTTTAAATTTAAACTCATCCCAAGCACCGTATCCTTTAGAAAGCTGACAATAGAATTTAGCTTTTTCACTATTGCTGACTTTTCCGTCTAATGATTCTGCTAGTATGGCGGCTTCTTTGAAAGAACCTGCATTGAACGCCGCCACGATTTTTTCATACATTAAATCACCGAAGTAATCCATCGGATTCATCACTAATCGTGGATAGGTGGTAAGATCTTTAGGCCTGTTATCGTCTTTTTTATATTCGTAAAAATCACTATAAATAACCTTGGCTCCGGCAAAATACCCCCCCAGAGTTCCTCCCACGCTCATATATTTCTGCCCCCCCGTAATCTCCACGAACACATCGCCATTTGCCTCTTTCACAATCTCTCTTATGATTTTATAAATCTGTAGCTCTCCTTTATCTGGCTCTATTTCTCGAAAAGATATGTTTTCTGAATCCATATATTTTTTTGAAAGTTCTTTTATCGCCTCAATAACTCCCATGCCATTAACAACAGCGTTCAGTGATTTTTCTGTTCCCAGTATTATCATTTGTTTTGGCCTAAGAGATGCGGCGAATCTGACTGGAAGCATCCATGAAAACCCTAACATGCTGATAAGTATACAACTTCCGCAAGACGGTTTTTTTTCCAGACCTTCTATTTTTAACTTTTCAAATTCATTTAAAAATTGAGGCTCGAAAGTCTTGAAACGGAAATCATTTTCTTCATGCCATGATTCCTTCTTCAGCTTTTTAGCCAAAGAATTTAACTCACTGGAATATTCTATTTTGATTTTATCAGGTGCATGGAAATTCTCATAAATCATAGCTTCTTTCATTATTGTCTCCCTATTTATACCTTATTTTTAATATATTGTTTAATGGTAATTAAACCTAATCCCACATAACATGTTCTTAACGCGATTACTCAATGGCGTTGTCATGCCGGTATCTCTTGACCCGAACCAACCCGAATTTATCAGGCACACTTCATCTTCCTTCCAGGCAGCATCACCAAAATGAAGCATTATATGCCCTTTAAAAATATCAAATGACGATTTCAATTTTGATCTATCATAGTTCGATTTTGCTTCAACCGATAAAAGTTTGTGTCTCAAATTGGCGGCGTGAGAAAGCAATTCAAGAAGCGCGCCTCCGTTTTTCATAACCTTCCTTGCGCTTATGTAGTACTGCAGTGCTAAATCGACATATTTACGTTCCTTTTCCCCAGATTCCCTCCAAACTCTCTCCGCAAGTTGTCCTATTGACTGATATATAAGCCCAAATGGATGTAACGACATCTCTTCATGTGAATAACCCCATTCATATTCATCCGACACAATTTGATCAACAATTCCTTTAATCTCTCCCAACGAAGAAAAACAGCATTGACCTTTTAGCTGAAGAGCAAGAACAAATTGACCGCATGAGCGATTTACAGGTTCCGACTCTTTCAGTTCGGGCAAATTCTCTTTGGTTTCGGTCCATAGTTGCCTTCCATCATCAACACCCATTTCACATGCCACATGGCCAAGATAGACCCACTGTCGTTCGATGTTTTCCGGCGTGGGATTGAGCTCCATCGCGGTTCTGAAGCAGTAACTGGCTTGATCGAAATTCTCAGAGCCTCCCATGAACGCGAGAATCTGGCCTTTTGTGCCGTAGCAAGCCGCAAGCTCCGCGTCTGGAAGTTCATTATCATTCAATTTATATTTATCCTTAAGAAGGTTTCTGGTTTCCTGTTTTTCTCCAATAAGTTCACCGATCACAGCAAGAGCATTTTCATATTGAAATCTGTCTGTGAACGAAACCGCTCTTCTGTTCCTAATTTCGAGCCTCATTTTTAATCCATCACTTCCATGGCCAATCAACTTCTTTTCTATGAATTCCTCATAATTTTTCCATATCTCGTCTGCTGATTCGGTATTGCCGGTATGGTTGGCATAAGAAAGTCCGGCTTGGGCATATATTGCGTCAGACAGCGTGTTGTTAACCTTATCATATTTCAACCGCACGTATATAGCTTCAACCATCTCATGCCCTTCGCTGCACTTGCCCGGACTATCCACAAGCTCCGCGGCCTCGCGCAACAATCCCTCCACTCTTGCCGATTTCCTCAACAGATCTTTTCCATTTTTCTTAACATCTTTAAATGACTGTTTTTCCGTGTTCGTCAGTGTCTTGTTAGCCATTAACACTTCCATTCGGCCCATTATTTTTATGTATCCTCCCGGATCATTATTTCTTAAGGCAATCGCGGCATCGGAAAGACAATCCAGCCATGGCCCGTAATTTAATCTGCACAACACATGACAGAGGCTGTCAAAATGTTTTGTCCCTTTTTTATGGTAGTTCCTCGTCTCATATCCCAGAAACACATCAGAAAAATACAACAATGCATGGCTTTTGGGGGCATGATAATTAATTCTTTCAACTTTAAGTTCGCTTATCTCATATTTGCTCTCAGACCATGGCCTGCCCCCCGAGAAAAGAACAAGGGTGAATATGGGGATAATAAAGAGAAGGGGGCAAAGAGACATGAAAAAGAAAAGGTACACGGAAGAGC
>DAOSYA010000045.1:0-23899 GCA_035380865.1 bacterium | reverse complement strand
AGGATTGGCCTTATCGCGGTTTTCCGGATTTCTCTGTGAGAAATCCGGGTTAGTAGCACTGCCTGTTGAAGGCCTTCGTGAAATGAGTTAATGTTTAAGCCACTGATTTAAGGAGATTATGTAAGTGGCGCGAAGAGGATCAAGGTGTTTATACGCGACGTTTTTTAATAGGTTTTTCGTTCTTGCAGCGGTTCTGATTTTGTTTGCCGGCTGTGCGAATACAGGCGTGACGGGCCGGGCGAAAGACGGAGCC
Organism: bacterium; assembly: GCA_035380865.1. GTDB lineage: Bacteria > UBP15 > UBA6099 > UBA6099 > UBA6099 > DAOSYA01. The sequence continues at coordinate 23,646 of DAOSYA010000045.1, read as the reverse complement.
TCGGGTACGGCCGGGGCGAACGGCGCTACGGTTAAGCTTGGTTTTGTCGGGTTGGGCGGCGGCGCTTTCAAGGCTTTCAAATCATGTGAAACCGAGCTCGGCGCGGAGATGACCTATCTGTCGGAAAGTGATTTTCGACGTGATACGCTTCCGGATGTTTCAGGGTTCGACGCTGTTTTCATTCTTTTCCCGGCGGCGGATCTTGGTGAACAATATTCAAAATCGTTTTCAGAAGCTGTCAAAAAGAATCCGGATTTGAAGATTTTTCTTCTCAGGGACGCCGGAGATATACGGGAATTATTCAAAGGGCTGGAGAACCGGGGTTCGGTAGTAGTTGACCGTGACATCATTGGATATTACGGGATATCGCACGAATCCATGAAGAACCTGATCAGGTACGCGCTGATAACTTATTTCGGGCGTCCGGGAAAGGTTGATCCTCCGGGCGCGGCGAAAATCGTGAAGATATATCACCCTGAAGGCGGCGAATTCGAGACTATAGACGAGTTTCTCAAATGGGCGGAAAGTGCGGGATGGGATACGCGCAATGCTCCACGTGTTGTGGTGACTGCCCGGCAGCATCATTACCTTTTTCATCAGCCGATGGTGATAAATCAGATAATGGAGGAACTTGTCAAAGAGAAAATACTTGCCGTGTGTTTGATTGACACTACTCCCGGATTCAACGATCTCGTGATCGAGTTTGATCCCCATGTGATTGTGCAGACGTCTGCGACTTTTGCAAATGTTGATTTCCTGCAAAAAGTCGGGGTGCCTGTTATTCATGGTGTCTGGTTCATGGACCAGTCGATCGGCGAATGGCAAATGAATGATGAAAACGGCATGACCGAAGGTCACAGGCAGTGGCAGATTTCTGTTAATGAATACAAGGGTGCCGCTGAATTTCTCACATCGGGCGGAACGATGTCCGGCGGCGGCAGCGGCGAGGAAATTGTCCCCATTGATGACAGGATAAAGCGTATTGCGGGCAGGGTGAAGGCATGGACGCAGCTCGCGATGATGAAAAATTCGGAAAAAAAGATCAGCTTTATTTATTATGATCAATCGATGGATAAGTCGGGGCTGATGCGTGGGTCCGGCCACTACCTGAACGCGCCGCGCAGCATGGTCAATCTTCTGAAGGTTATGGCCGGTGAAGGTTATGATATCAGGGATATTCCGTCCGATGATAATGATTTGCTCGAACGGTTGATGGATCACGGCCGGCAGATGGGGGCATGGGAAAAAGGCAACCTGGAGAGACTTGCGGAGAGCGGCGAGGCGGTTCTCATTACTGAAGAAAAATACTTGAAATGGTTCAACGCCAGGGTGCCCGAGCGACGCAGGGAGGAAGTGAACAAGTACTGGGGTGCGCCCCCCGGCGGGTTCATGGTGTGGGAAAAGGACGGTGAGAGGTTCATCGTGGTTCCGCGGGTGGAGATGGGGAAAATAATTCTGCTCCCGCAGCCGTTGAAGGGCGAGGCGCATACGACTTCGGCGGCGTTCAAGCTGGCTCACGACAGGCATATCCCGCCACCGCATAATTACCTCGCCACGTATTTCTGGCTGGAGGAGGAGTTCGGCGCGGATGCGCTCGTTCATTTCGGAACCCACGGCTCGGAATGGCTTTTCCCCGGCAAGCCGGATGTTTTATCGGAATCCGACTGGAGCGACATCCTTATCAGCAACATGCCCAACATCAACCCCTGGATGGCGAACAACACCGGGGAGATCGCCCCGTGCCGCCGCCGCGCGATGGCGGTTCTGGTAAGCATCCTTCCTCCGGCTGTTGTCGACGCGGGCCTTTCGGACGAACTGCTTAACATCGAGTCGGATATACTCAAGTGGCGTGATATGGAGGATAGCGCGCTAAGAAAGAAATTCGAAGCTTCCATAACGGAGCAGGTGGCCGGGATACATCTTGATAGGGATGTGGGGATAGAACCCGGCCCGGGCCAGTTGCTGAATGAAGACGAAATAGAGGATGTCTTCATGTATATTCACAATGTTAAAAACGAAGTGATTCCGCCCAGTTTGCATGTGCTCGGCGAGCCGCCTGCTTCGGAATTGCTGATTCCATATATTGTTCATTGCATGGGGAAGCGCTATCTGGATGCCTCGAAAGAGGTTTTCAGGGTTCCTCCGGGAGTTTTAGAAGAAGATTTCCTGAAAGAAAAAGCGCTGAAAGTGGTGGGCATGATTCTGAACCGGGGGGGGGCTCCGGCGGAAAGCCTGAAAGCGGCTGGGGGGATTTTGAAAAACGGAGAGCTGCCGGAAAAGGTGAAAGAAGGGCTTGAGCTTGCGGTAGCTTTGAATGAAGGATTCAAACAGTCGGGTAAGGAAATCGATAGTATTCTTGATGCTCTGAACGCGAAGTTCGTTCTTCCCGGGCCGTCGGGCGATCCAGCGCGGAACCCTGCGGTTGTTCCGTCGGGCAGAAATATGTATACGATGAATCCGGACGAAATTCCGTCGCGTCCTTCGTGGGATGTAGCAACGAAGCTGATCGATGAGTATCTGGCTGAAGAGGTGAAGAGCAAAGGCGCATATCCGAGAAAGATCGGCTTCAGCTTGATCCCGCTGGCGACATATGGCGACTACGGAGTAATAGAATCCCAGGTGCTTTATCTTATGGGAGTCCGTCCTGTGTGGGATAAAAACAATACGGTGCAGGATATTGAACTGATACCCCCGGAAGACCTGGGACGTCCGCGGATAGATGTTTTTCTTTCGATGAGAAATGTGTACAGGGACCAGTTGCCGTCGAGGATGGAGCTTCTGGACCGGGCGGTGCGGCTTGTTGCGTCGCTTGAAGAGAAAGACAATTATGTGTATGAAAACAGTTTGTCGATGAAGGAAGAGCTTGAGGGGAAAGGAGTGCCTGCGGAAAAAGCGCAGGCGCTGTCGCGGGCGCGGATTTTTGGATGGGCGCCCGGGGAAATGGCTAATAGCTGGTACTACTATCTTGTGGAGCGGTCGGGGGAATGGGATACGAGAGAGGATCTTCTGGATGTCTACCTGAGTCATTGCAGGCATGTTTACACCGAGGGCATGTGGGGCGAGGATGCCCCGGATGCGTATAACGCCGCGATAAGCGGGACCGATCTGATACTCAGAAGCTGGCATGACAGCAGGAGCACGCCGCTCGGGGAGAAATACGGATGGTGGGTAGATGGCTCTCTGGCCATGGCCGTGGAGAATATAACAGGGAAGAAGCCGGACCTGTTTTTTGTAGATGTGCGGGATATGGACAGCGCGAAGATAGTCGACAGCCGGGACGCGGTGGCTATGGATTTCCGCGCGCGGCTGTTCAACCGGAAATGGATCGAGGGGATGATGGATGAAGGTTACGCGGGCGCGGATCTGCTGGCGGAGCATGTCTCGAATACTATGGGTTGGGAGATCGTGAGCCCGGAGTTTGTTACGGACGAACACTGGATGGAAATTACCGATGTATATGTCAGGGACAGCAAGGAACTCGGCCTCGGCGAGTGGTTTGAAGAAGAGAACCCGTTTGCTTTTCAGGATCTGACCGAGGTTATGCTGGAAACAATACGAAAAGAGTTCTGGCAGCCGGATGCTGAAACGGTCAGGGAAATTGTGGAGGCATATACGCAGTCCGTTGTGCGGCATGGCAGGGGAAACGGGATAAGGTCCGGCGAGAATAAAAAGCTCGAAGAGTTCATACGCGAGCAGCTTTCAGCGCCGGGGCTTCCCGAGTCGGATGCCCTGCTGGAGCAGTATGAGAAAAAAACCGAGGAGGCGACGGAACTCAAGTCGAACAGGAACCTTGAACAGGTGAAAGGGAAAAAGCTTGTTAACGCGCAACAGGATAAGCCGGAGCGGATGGCGAAGGTAAACAGGAATATAATCCTTGCAATTGCGCTGATGTTTTTCATAATAATTGCTGCGGGCTATATGTCATACGGAATAGCCCCGGGGAGAAAGAGATAAAATACTATGGCTGTGCTTATACAGGTTCTTTATTATGTGACAACAACATTGCTTGTACCGGTGATAATTTTGCTTCTCGGGCTGATGGCGTTTTCGCTTTTCGATGTCGGGCGTTTTATTCATGAACTGGTGGAGCGGGCAGTAATAAAAAGAAAGTTCGAGGTGGATGTTCAGGCCGGGGATGAAAAGAAAGCAGTGTCGGCATCGAAAGATTATATTACCGGCACGGTTCTGGCGTCCGGGCTGATCTCCGAAGAAGGCAGGTTGTCGATCAGCGCGAAGAACATCGACGGTTTATTGACACAGATGGAACTCAGGGCCAACAGCATCTGTTCGCGTTCGGCGCTACGGGGAAGGGTGGCGCAGGTTCTGGGCTTGATAGGGACTCTCATCCCCATGGGCCCCGCCCTGATCGGGCTGTCTTCGGGCAACATGGAAGAGATGGCGACTAATCTGGTTGTGGCTTTCAGCACGACTGTCGTCGGGTTGCTGACGAACATTCTGTGCATGGCGATTACTTCCATACGGCGTAACTGGTACGCGGGCGACCTTGCCGCGATTGAGCTCATCGGCGATAAAATCGACGACGGGGAGAGATCAGAAAAATGATAAAGGCGGGGAACAATAAGCGGGGCCGCAACAACAGGATATGGAAATCGTTCATGAGGATAGAGGACGAGGATCCGATGTCGCTGGTTGCGAACCTTTTTGATGTCGCGATGGTTTTCGCCGTGGCGTTGCTGCTGGCGATGGTGATGGCGCTGAACATTCCGGAAATGCTTATGAACAAAGAAGAGATAACCATTCTCAAAAACCCCGGCAAACCGAACATGGAGATCATCACGAAAAAGGGGATAAAGCTGGAGAAATATAAAATTTCCAGGGAAGAAACGAACGGCGAGGGGAAACGGCTTGGCGTGTGTTACAGGTTGAAAAACGGAGAGGTGGTTTATATCCCCGACTCCGGGGACGAATAATCTTCAGTGTTGTTTTTATTGGTGAGTCGTATTCAAGGATAGCTCCCCCGGGATAAATTTTGAAACAGATAATTACGGAAAGTTGTCCGCAAAAAGAAAATTATTTCCCGGTGCCTTTTCTGTAAATGTGAAAAACCTGGATTTCTCCACTTTCAGATTCCACTGTTGCCGTCTTTTCAAAATCGTAATGTTTTTTCAATAATGGCTCGACCACTGCGCGCCCGGGAGAACCGGTCCAGGGATCGTAAGCAATGTATATCGCATCTTCCGGGTATTCGGCGGGATCCTGTATTATCGAAAGGTTCACCACTCGGCGGTTGAGCGATGCGGCATAAGGCGCGGGATTATATGCCATTACCGGGAGCGCTTCGTCCTGCGCTCGAAGAGCGGGGAATATGGATCTTATTTCATTGTCCAGCCTATTGCTTGCAGGAAGTGTTGCGTATCCACTGAACAGGTAACTGCCGGTGAGCGCAATGCACAGAACGACCGGTATTGCAATTCCCGATATCCTGCCTGAAGTTAATCGGATGTTTCCAAGGAAGTATCCGCTGCAAATGATGACAGGCAGGGCCATGTGCAATGTATATCTGTCGCTGTCCACGCTCTGGAAATTTCCGATATGGTAAGCGGAGTATCCAACGAACAGCGCTGCGAAAAGCCCGGGCCAGAACGCGGCTGCCGCTGCGCCTTTTTTCCTGTATTGCACCGCGCCGGCGACAGCGAGCGGGGCGAGCATAAACGGAAAACCCGAGCCTGCCCAGTATTTCAGGTTCGGCAAAAAGTTTGTTTGGAAATGGGTCAGGTATTGCGCAATGCTTTCGTCCCAGCCGGGTTCCGGTGAAGCGATCCTTCCAAGATAGTTCGCCGCGACCACCGGGAGCAGGAACGCGAGCCCGGGAATGAGCAGAAAGAGATCTTTTGAGATTCCGGCATCCGTGTACAGCAGTTTCGGCGCGTGTGTCAAAAAGAAAATGAGAATGAAAAATAGAAAGATCCAGTTCTCGGGACGCACGTTCGCAAGGTAAAGAGTCAGCGCGAAAGTGAGCCACATCAGTTTTCTGCTTTGGAAACGCGCCGCGCCCGCTGCGGCTGAGAACGAGACGAGCAGTACGAGAAACGAGGATATCTCCAGGGATGTCGCCGCGGAATACTTCAGGTGCAGCGGAAGGAAACAAAGCAGGAGCGAACTCCAGACTGCCGCCGCGCCGGAACCCGAAAGAAGCATCACCAGCAGCCCCATGAAGAATATTGACAGGCCGCCCGCGAATGCGGAATACATGAAAGCGCTGCGCTCCGAGCCGCCCATGATCCTCATCCATGCCGCAAGCAGCACGTGGTGGCCCGCCGGGTACGGCCTCACTTCGAATGAATCGCACTCCCTGCCGCCGCCCTCGACGCAGTATCCGAAATTGTGAATCCGCTCGATGTTCCGGGCCGCGTTAAGGTGCTCGTATTCATCGAAAACCACGTAATGTCGCTGCGGCACGATGAAAGCCCGCGCGCCGCCGCCGACGGCCGCTATGATTATCAGCGCCGCGATCACCCGCACGGGAACGCTCCCGAACACTTCGGCTATTTGCTTTCGGGAGATAATGGCAAGGCAGATGCACAGGAGGATGAGCAGAGCCAGGATTGCCGGCTGGGTTGAAAAGAGAAAATTTTTAACGATGTAAGGATCCATCTTTGATTACATTAAGTCCCCGGCTCTTCAGATATATTTTCCGCGACAGTTAACCTGCACTGGTGAGAAATGCAGGTTAATTGTATAGGATCGAAAAAAACAGGGCAATATCAATGTTGTCGAGAACGCCGATACGGGCATGACAGACGGGATGAAGTTGCTCCCGCCGGTCGATAGGTTCGGCGGTTCGCGATGCCTATTTACCGTGCTTCATTGTTTTTATGTAAGAGCCCACAAGCGCGACAAGGACGGCGGAGGCAGCAGGCAGAATTCCATAGACCGAAACGGCGTATCCGTGCCACGGGGCGCCCGCGTGAAATATGTAAGCGAAATACAGCAGCAGCATGGGCGCGAGGTACGATCCCGTCCGGCGCGTGATGTCGCACAGAACGATCCCGAAGAGTGTAAATGCGACCGCGAAGCCGGGCGTGTGCCAGGGATAGGCTATGCCGAAGCAGACCGACACTGCGATGTAAGCGGCGGTGATTCCCAGCCGGTTTACGAGCATTGGAAACGCCCATTTGAAAAAGAAAGAACTCATCGCCCACAGTTGAATTAATTTCGTGACGAAAAAGAAGAAAAACATGTCGGGTATATAAAACGAGCAGCAGTGCCACAGCGACGACCAGAGCCCGTATCCCGCGGCTATGACGACAATGATGCCGATGCTCTGCTTTATCCCGTCGAAGTTGTTCAGCAAACCGTCTTTCGGAACGCCGAGAACCGCGCCGAACGCGGTTGGCAGCAGCCCGAATACAATCAGCGCGGCGATGGAGTGGGCGAACATCGGGCCCATTCCGAGCAGGCTGCCGGGGTCCCACCACCTGTAGCCTATCCAGATGTTCACCGCCGTGAACAGGACGAACGACAGGGCGAAGGCGAAGATCTCGGTGTTCTTCACCGTGCGCTGCCTGATTGCCCTGAACGGAATCCGGGCGATAAAAAGTATACCGAGAATCAGTATGAGAAGTCCGGCGATGCCGATGGCTTTCATGCCCCATTCGCCGCCGGTCGCCATCATTCCCTCGGTCCAGGTTTTCCCGTTGATCGGTGGTTCTCCCACTACATTGAGGGATAAGTATTCAAGGGTGTCGAGTGGAAGAGCGAGAATGCCGATGCTCAACGCAACGCCGAGCAGCAACCATATAATGGTGCGTTTCATTTCCTGTGAGGCATGAGCCCTTTCGCCGGAAGTGTTCATGTCGGTCATCCGGAATCCGGTGTGCCGCGATGCGACCGGAATCCGCGTCGCTTTCTTTATGGTTTTGTTGTTGTTAGCGTATCAAGTATTCGGCATTCAGGCAACATGTGCGAAAAACCATTTGTTGTCCGATCCGAAAACTGTTTTGTTCGACTGTTTATTATTGCAAGGGCCGTGCCGGTTTCATATAATGCAGAAAATGGAGGGTTGGCCTTTGAAACATAAAATTGAAATTATTGCAATAACTCTTTTAATGATTATTATCGTTGCTGCCGGAGCGAGATCGGAAGAGCGGTTCGAACCGGCGATCGAGACGGGGTTCTCGAAACTCGGAGCGCGTTTCTACATCAATCCGCAACCTCAAAAGTTATCCTGGAAGCAGTCGCCTCTCGGAACTTTTATGGACACCGTGGAATCGTTCTTCGCAGGCGCGGTTGTGGAAGACAGCGTCGCGGCGCTTCCGTTCCAGAACGAATTGCCGCAGCTCGAGAGTGTGGAGACCGCCGTAACGATGACGTCCGGCGTTTATCGTGGCGTTCATCCCGCGGGTGTCACGGTGGAGATGAAAATCGTCGCGCCTTTCTATCCGAGGGATGTCAAACTCAGTGACGCTCCGTACTTCTATATCGATCTCACTGTCAGGAACACGTCCGGTGTTCAAAAGTCGGGAACGCTGTTTCTCGGTCAGACTTTCGCGCTCGACCAGAAGATCAGAACCGGCAGGATAGGCGAATCTCCCGCGCTGCGTGCCGACGGCGGCTACAGCGTAATGCCGAACAGGGCGATGGAACTCATCGAGCACCCGGAGAAATACCCGAAGACCAAGACGACAATGGCGTTCGTGGTGACGGAGCCTCCCGATGGATTGAAAGCTTTCAAGAAAAGCTTTGTGCCGAAGATTATGCCGGGAGCGAGAGAAAAGACGGCCCGGCGGTCTGCGGGATTCACCGCGCCGTTCGAGCTATCGCCCGGCGGAGTCGCGACTGTGAGGTTAATTCTGGCTGCTTATTCGGGTGAAGATATCCTGTTCCGCAACGACGGTGTGAAATACGCTTTCAAGTACACATCGATTTTCCCGGACATTGAGAGCGTCGTCGAATATGCGGCAGAATCCCGGGAACATGTTCTGAAGAAGACAGGCGAGTTCGACGCTCTCATCGAGGATTCCAGCCTGTCGGACAGCTATAAAATATTCCTCTCGATTGCATTTCAGTCGTGGATGCTGAACACATGGTGGGCCGTTTCGGACGGCGGCGACGAGTGGTTCAGCGAAATGGAAGGGTATTGCAGGTACCAGTCGACGATTGACGTTTCGTATAACACGGCGCTGATTTATTATGAGCTCTGGCCTGAGCTTCTGAAGATGCAGTTCGACGAATGGGAATTTTTCGCGCAGGATAAAAAACTCATCATGCATGATCTTGGCTCGCTGCAGACTCTCAGCGGCACCGAGTACAGCATGCCGGTCGAGGAAAACGCGAACTACCTCCTGATGCTGCATCATTACATCGCCGTGACCGGGGACAGGAGCGTGTTTCTGAAACGCAAACAGCTCGTGCATAATCTCGCGAAATTCATAGCCGACGCCGACACGAACGGAGACGGTTTCCCGGAGGAGGGGACGTACAACACATACGAAAGGAAGCTGCCCAACCCGCTCGGAGCGGAGGGCGTTGTCTATGTCGCGGTGAAAGCTTACGCAGCGATGCAGGCTGCCGGGGAACTCGCGCTCGAATCGGGCGATGATGAACTTGTGAAGCTATGCCGGGAATACAGCGGGAAGTTCAAAAAAACATTCGACGCGCGCGCATGGCGGGGAGACCACTATTCGGTATGTCTCCAGGAAACGGTCCGCCCCGGCACGGCGGACATCGATCGCGGCCTGCCGCACCCCGCGTATCCCGGTGGCGGAAAAGCCTATGTTGAAACACTCGCGCGTGTGACTGGCGAGGACGGGCGGGCGACGAACCGGGATGAAGTTCCGCTGAAGCATTTCGATGCTTATACGATACTCACTTCGAACGGGCTGTTTTACCTGATGCGGTCGGGCACGCCATACGGGCTCGACGACGACCGCGTGACGGACGATCTCGTGAACAGCAGCAAAATGACATGGCGCGAATACGGCAACCCGCAGATGGGAGACCCGGACGACCGGGGCATGTGGCTTTCCGCGAACGTCTGGCGTGACATGACAGCCGCATACGCCGGGCTCGACTGGTCGGGCAATTTCGACGCCTACCGCCCGGCGGTCAACATGAGAAAACGGCACAACGAGGGCGTATACGCGGACTCGTTTTTCTATGACATGAACCCTGAATGGGAGTGGGATCTGACTTACTACCCCCGCGGCATCACCGCCATCGGGGTCCCTTCCGCGCTGGCCGGCATGAGCGTGGATGCGGAGAAAAAGACGCTCCGGTTCAGGCCCGTCCGCGCCGATCTGAAGGTTCCGCTTTTCATGTTTGCGGACTGGGAAAACGGCGTTGTGCCATGGATAACAACCGTGGAGACGGACGGGGAGATAAAAACCTCGATCAGCGACCGGCAACTGCTCGATGAATGGGAAATCGTCACGGGCGAATAAAGCCGCCCTGCATCGGCCCGGGGCGATTATTCGGAACACAGGGTTCCCCTTATACTTTTCAGGCTTGCACGTCAGGCGTCGATAATGCCGCGGATTTCTTTCACGAACTTTTCAAGCTTGGATTTCACGCCGCCGAAGGAACTGTCTTTGTTCCCGAATCGATCGTGGTATGCAGGCCCCAGGACCGCAAGCGCGTCGAGGTGAGCGCTGATTTCCTTTTTGAGCTGTTGCGTTTCGCGGGAACCGCCCGGTTTTTCCAAAAGTGTTTCGTACCGCCGGGTTTTGAGGACCGCGAGCGCATGGTGGCCGGATATCTCTAAAATCGCACCGGTTTTTTCAAAAGCGTTCTTGAGTTCGGCGTAATCATTTTCCTGCAGGAACGGTTTTGCCGCTTCAAGGTCCGACATCGAGGCGGTGAGCAGTTTCCCCGCAAGCTCTTTTTCGTGAGCGACTTTGATGAATGTGTCTCCGTCCGGAAAAGTCATGGCTTCCCAGTTGCTTTCATATTGCGGGTTCGGCAGCCAGCGGGCGACGGATGTGCAGCCGTAATCACTGAAGTTCTGCCTGACGTAGTCGTAACTGGGGATGCGGCTGTGATCGTAAAACCATTCCTGCATCGGGAACAGGATGAGGTTGGTGATGTCGAAAGTGCGATCGAGCGCGGAAGCGACCAGCGGAGCCGCATCTTTCCCGAACTTCCCGCCGGCCCATTCGAACCAGATGTCATCGCTGGAAAGACCGGGGTCGTGCAGCAGCCTGCTGAAGGCGTACACGTTCACCTCGTTCAGGGTTCCGATGGCGGGATACTCGTAGCGGTCCACCCGGGTCACCGCGCCGATGACTCCCTTGTTTCGCGCGATGCGCATCACGTGCCGCGTGTAGTCCACCTCCGCGTGCGGTATCCAGCTTTTCCCCGTATATTCCTGCCCGCTGTCCACCTCGACTATCATCGGGAACCCCATGTCCTGATCGAACACGGGAGAGTAGGGGTAGTACGGATGCCAGTCATGTGGCGCGCATTTCGACATGACAATTATGTTGTCGCGTTTTATCTCCTCGGATGCGCGTTTTATTCCTCTCACCACCACGTCCAGTTCCTCGGGCCTGTGAATGAATGTGCGCACGATGAGCAGCTTTCCGCGTTTCTCGCATTCCTCTGCTATCACGTCTATCATTTTCACGAAATGGGCCAGAACGTCTTCGCCGGCGTCCACTTCTTCAGGCAGATAGAGCTTGTACTGGGTTTCCGCGAAAGTCAGCACAAGTCCGTCAACCTCCGGGAACATGTCGAAAAACCGCACGTATTTCCCGCGCAGCCAGTCCCACAATTCATCCGATATCTGTAGTTTGCCGCCGGACACGAATTTATCCGGGACATTGGAAAACTCATGCACCCACACGTCCACTTTCAACCCGTTTTTCTTCGCCTGCTTCAGGCAGTCCGAAACCATCCTGCTCTGGATAAAATGGCTCGGGCCGTCCCACATCTCATGCACGTCCATTATGATCCTGTGAGAAAGCTGAATCCGGTTCATCCCCATCTTCTTCGCTTTCGGTATCTGTGACCTGAGATCGCTCCAGCGCCCGGACTGGAACTGCCACGATCGGTGCTCAAGCACGTCGCCGCTGTTATCCTGCCCGGCTTCCGCAAATGCCGCAGTTTCGAGCAACAGCAGAAATATGGTTAAAATCAATAAATATTTTTTCATTGTGATCCCTCCGCATGATGAACGCCCAAACAGCGTGAAAACATATTATATCCACGAGAATGAGAATACGAAAGCCGCCGGTCCTTGACGAGCTTTGAAATAATATGAAAAGGAGGTGTTAAAGTCCTGCAATGATGATGATGCGTAAACAATTAATCCCGATACTCAAAGTAAACATAACCAGATGATTGAAAAACCGATCTTGCATTTATCTCTCTCTTTTAAGAAATAAATCAGCGATACTGATCTATCAGAAGACCATATAGTGAATGGACGAAATCAGTGTAATTAATCAGTGATTGAGTTACCGCATCGCATACAAGTTTTTAATTAAAATCAATCGATTAGAATTGTCTCAGTTGTCAAACCTGCACATCAAGCCTGATCATCATAAATATACATAAGATACCTATCACAAGAATTAATAACCAAAACAGCTTAATGAATGTTGGATTTGAAATATCAATATTAAGAAAACCGGGATGTTTGATTATCATATTTGCTCCGTCCCTGAAAAACAACCATATTGTTCCGAGTATCCATACCAGAATAAGAGAAGCAATAAAAGCGATAACGTAAGGATTTCCATCTTGTGGTCTGAAAAAGCAAAATAGTGAATCGACCTTTCCTGCAACGACCCCTATACCCATGACTATCCATGGTATATTCCCATATATCAAAAAACCTTTTATTAAATCCGAGTAACCTTGCTCTCTTTCCGGGTTTTCAGTTATGTATTTTGTTAATCGTTGCTTAACAACTACAGCGTTAACAAATGAAAGCGCAATAGCTATAATCCAAAAATACGTTGTGATCAACGAAAAAATGTTTTCATTATCCATCAACAGTTCCCCATTTGCTGTGAATTTGTCCATATATTAACTCCAGACGCTTGTGATGCACAATAGCGAATTGTATTTCAGCAACAATCACAGTGTTCGATTGCTGGAAGAATCTCCAGTGTTTCATTCCGAGGCGCGAGGAAACCGAAAAACAATGGATTGCTCCAACCGTTCCCCGGTGGGAGCGCGGAAACGGGATGCTTCACTGCGTTCAGGATGACAAACTCACTGCGGTGTATTTTAAGCCTTGTGCTCTCCGATGCCGCAAGTGGATTTATTAATGTCGGAATCCCGCGTTTCAATATTCAACGCCGCCGTTTTCGGCAGATGCCTTATCACAGCTTGCTCAGATCGATTACAAAATCTTTTTCTTTTTCAAGGTCTTTGAAACTAACAGAGCTGTAAAGATGTTTATCCGCGGTGCCGCCGTCGTCGATGCTGTCGGTCCCGACCGAATATATAATTTTTTTATCAGGATCGTATCTGATCGGTTTTCCATCAAAAGGATCATGAGGTATCGAATCAATATATTCCGGCACAAGTTCACTGAGAGATTCCGGCAGGGTTCCGTTCCGGTTCCTGTATGATTTCAGTGCTATCATCGTTTCAAGGCTGCTAATCATGAACTCGGTATAAAATGATTTATCGAACAGTCTTTTCAGATTTGGTTTACCCACCTCCAGTAATATTTCACCAATAAAATTACCGGTTGCTGTTGCTCTCAGCCAATTCACAGCCTTCCAGTTCATTCCTTTCGATGTGGGTGTTACATTTTCGAGTTTCATGTCTTTATAAGGTTTTCCGACACTTTCTATTACCGGAAGCATTGTATCGATCCAGTTTTTATATGTATGGTTCACTCTGAAAAAGGCATGTCCCTTCGGATTGCTGATGTATTGGAGTTTTTCTGCGAATTTGAGAGTTTCTCTTTTTTTGAGTTCTTTATTTCTGTAGGCCTCTGTTTTTTGAAACACATATTTTGATAATAAATATTCACCTTTCAGCGCGTTTCTAAAACCGTCATTGCTTTCATGTGAATCTGCGATATTCGACACAATATCGTTTATCAAGCTGATATCCGGATCGTAAGTAACAACAATATCGTAGATGGCACTGAGTGCCATGTTTTTTATTGCCAATCCAAAAGCGTAGCATATTAAAGACGTGCTTGATATTTCCATTGCCTGGCCTGTCTTCAGTACTACCAGAATATTGTTGACAGCGGCTTCCGAGTTGCCCTGCCTCATGTCACGCCTGGCAATTGCAATTCGCAGTCTTGACAGGTCACCGATTGCGGGGTAATTCGGTTTGTCTTCATCACAACATTTGGGTATCGGCTCCTGAAAATCTCTGTACTGAACCGCGCGTTCTATAATAGACAGTCTCTCCCGGCATATTTCAATCATTTTATCTAATTCATCATCATTGACCGTTTCTGAACTATTACGAAAATCCGGATCAATAGGGCTTTCAAAAAGCGGCCATGTCGCTTCCATCAAAACATTGTAGCCGTTAAGGTCTTCTGAAATATAATCTCTGGTTATCATTAACTGCGAATCGTCCGGCGGCGGTATGTCGTCCTGAAAATATTTCGTATATGACATATACAGCTTAAAAGATACAAAAGCCAGAACAATGAAACAGCCTGTCCCGACAAGCAGATACTTCAGAATCCTTTTCAACGAAGCGTTTTTCATAATTCACCGATTGGGCCTTTGCATATATTAAACCCGAACGGAGCCTGTTGCGCAATAGTGAGTTGTTTTACGGCAATGATTACGTGTTCGAGTCTTTTAAAATCGCCGTGCTGCCGCTCGCGTATTCTTTGAAGAAATGGTAGAAGAATGTTGCGGCGAACAATTGCCGGAGGCAGATGATAAACGGCACCAGCCATAACATGGTGTGCATCTTCGCGAAGGTGGAATTGGAGCCGAACATTTCGATAACAAGGAACGGCGCGATATATAACGTTTTACAGAAGAAATATATCAGCAGAAAAAGGGCAGGCCGTCGGGCGATGAATCTGAAGCAAGCGGATATTGCGGGAAAGGGGGCCATGTTTTTGAATACTATAAAATATGGCACGAGCAGAACGAACATACTGACTATCAGAAAAAGGTCGTCTCCGTATGTTTCCCATAGAATTGAAGCGGAAAACGGGTCTCCGGGAGAAAAAGAATCGGATCTGAATATAAGAGGCAGGTCTATGAGCAGAATGCTTGCCGATAGAATAAGAAGAGAAAAAAGGAACAGGTTTCGATAGTGATCCGCCGAGCTTGATACCAGTTGTGTGAGCGCCAGGCGTTTTTTCTCTGCCAGAGATTCGGCTATTGTCAGACTGACGGTCATGAGTATCGGTGTCGAAAATGCCGTGATAATGTATGCAAACGGCATGAATGTATATACGTATTGCGTGTCGTGTTCCGTCCGGTTGAAAATAAAGAAATCAAAGATTGTCATCAGGACGAAAGATGCAAGGAACAATAAGCACGTAAATCCCAGAATCCATAAATGCTTTTTCTCGATCCCGCCCGGCGGCGATTTTTTGTATCGCATAAGAAGAAACAATGAGAATAGCGAAATAAAGACGGGGAAAAGGGAAGCCGGACTCAGCAGGTTGTTCGTGAAAACGTGTATATATATTTCATCGTTGTATATGTCTTTGATATCCGTCCACCGGAGTTTTTTCAACAGCTCGAAAGGTGTGAATTCAATGCCCTGATCAAGGACAGTATACACGGCCCTGTCCGTTTCTGTTTCGGTATGCGTCAGCCGTTTCAACCCGATGCAGGCCAGGGTGGATACGAGCATAATCAACGTGAGCAGGGCCGCGATAACCATGCCTCTGCCTGCAACCTGTTTAATCGTCAGGGCGGTTGCTTTGAGCGTCCATCGGACCTGTGGGGAAAACTCTTCCTTGATGTAAGAAAGAACGGAGCCTGCCTGTTTGACGGGATTGTCATCTGTTGTATAAATATCTTTTCCGCGAGCTGCCCTGATTTTATATACAACCAGAATAATTACATAGATCAGAATCGCGACGGGGAGGAAAACTTTGATGATAAAATCAATCGGCTCGAAGTTGTTCATAAATTGATCCCGGCAAAGCAGAAAGTTAAGTGACGGCAATTATATCAACGAAAAATATGCTTATGTTATACCTGCTCCGGGCGTAATGCGCAACAGGAAGACCTCTTAAAGCAACAACTGCGGAGACCGGACAACGGGAACGGAATACTCCGGCGTGGGGGCATAATCTTGCCGCATTTGACAGTTCAGAGTTATGTGCTACATTTTGAGAGGCGTCGCATTTGTGTCTTGCCTGCTGAAAAATGCCGGGCGACCGGCATCGGCGTATGACATGCGGGCAGTTGTTTTATGATGGGAAGTCCTGTGTTTTGGAAGAAAAACCTCCGGTACCCTTTTTCATAAATTACGCCATTTATAACGTTTAGAAAATCGAATTGCCGCGGCGGGAGCCGGGCGCGGAATTGGCGGAGTAATAAATTATGTCTTATGAAATGTCGGAGATGGATTCGTTCGAGAACATGGGCTTGATCGAGCCGGTGTTGAGTGTTCTGGATGAGATAGGCTTCGAAGCGCCTACGACTATCCAGTCGGCGACAATACCGGTCATGCTGGCGGGCAGGGACGTTCTCGGGCAGGCACAGACGGGAACCGGGAAAACCGCCGCGTTCGCGATGCCGATACTGTCGATGATCGATCCCGGCATAACGAAAACCCAGGCGCTGGTTCTCGTGCCGACGAGAGAGCTTGCCATCCAGCTCTCCGCCGCGTTCAATCAGTACGCCGCAAAAATGGGCGGGGTATCTGTTCTGGCGGTATACGGGGGGCAGGATTACAGCGTGCAGTTGAAGCGCCTGAAAAAGGGCGCCCATATTGTTGTTGGAACCCCGGGCCGGGTCATGGATCACATGAGGCGCGGGACGCTGAGGCTCGAAAACATATCTTTCCTTGTCCTGGATGAAGCGGACGAAATGCTGCAAATGGGGTTTATCGACGACATAACATGGATACTGGAACAGACGCCGCGCGAACGGCAGACGGCCCTGTTTTCCGCGACGCTTCCTTTGTCCATCCGCAAAATTGCGAAGCAGCACATGAGGAACCCTGAAGAAATAATCGTTAAACTGAAAACCGCCGCGCCGCTGACGATAAACCAGCGTTATATCCCGGTGAACAATTCGGAAAAGACCGAGGTGCTGGCCGGCGTTATCGAGTCGGAAGAGTTCGACGGCATGCTGGTTTTTGTGCGGACGAAAGTGGCGACGCTGGAGCTTGTGGAAGCGCTGAAAGAGCGGGGATATGCGGCGGAAGCGCTTAACGGAGACATAAAACAGTCTCAGCGTGAGAGGACGGTCGATCAGTTCAAACGGGGCAGGATCGATATTCTCGTTGCAACGGATGTCGCCGCGCGGGGGCTGGATGTCGATCGCATAAGCCATGTTATCAATTACGATATTCCACAGGGCCCTGAAGATTACATTCACAGGGTCGGAAGGACGGGAAGGGCGGGCAGGAACGGCGAGACGATTCTGTTCGCGACGCAGAGGGAGCAGAGGCTGCTCGGCATTATCGAGCGGGCGACAAAGCAGAAAATAAGGCAGATGGATCGACCGTCCGCCGGGGATATAAACAGCAGGCGGATAGCCCGGTTCAAGGAAGAGTTGACATCGATTATTCAGAATCGGGACCTGTCGTTTTTTGAGGGTCTTTTGAGCGAATACCAGGCCGAGAATGATGTCTCGGCGCTGCGGGTCGCGGCGGCTCTCGCTCAGAAGATACAGGGTGACACGCCGTTTCTCATGAAAGATACGAAAGAGCGCGGTTCAAGATCAGGACAGGGTGGCGCGAAAGAGGCTGAGAAACGGAACAAAAGTGGCGGGAGCACGATGGAGGATATCGTCGGCATGGAGCGCTACCGGATCGAGGGTGGATATACGCACGGCGCGAAGCCGGGAAACATCATCGGCGCCATTGCCAACGAATCAGGCATAGACGGCAGTTATATCCGCAAGCTGAAAATGTATGATGATTATACGACGGTGGAACTGCCGGTCGGGATGCCGAAACAGACGCTCCAGATACTGAAAAAAGCGTGGATTGGAAAACGGCAGATGAATATCTCGAAGATTTCGGATTCTAAAAAAGCGCCGGCGAAAAAACGCGGGGCTAAAACCGCAAAGAAGAAAACTGTCAAAAGAAAATCGAAGAGCAAAATCTGAACATCTATGAATCTACCCGTGGCAGGAGTCCGGGAGTATCAACATACGCGAGAGAACTTTTTCAAAAGTTCTTTCTTCCCTTCAAATCCATTTGAGCGCAAGGCAGAAAACCAGCAGGCAGATGACATCGAGCCCGAGCAGGGAGCCGACTGTTATGAACTTTTGTTTCAACGTTTCCATGTCATGCACCCGGAATGAAATCATGAAGAACATGAAGTAGCCGGAAAAGATAATGAGAGAGGCCGGCCCGGTGTTCCACCAGGGATATTCCCATGTCAGTATGCCGGCGAGGTTCAGCATCACCTCGACAAGAGCGCAGAACGCAGCGGCTCCGGCGCCGACCGCGAGCCGGCCGGGGATGCCGAGTATCTTCGCTTTTTTATCAGCGGGCAGGAATTTCGACATCACGATTCCGACGATCGCGAACATGAAACATATTTCGACATTCATTCCGATGAGCATGAGGTAGGCGGTTTTGCCGGGAGTGCCCCACGCCGGCGCAAACTGCGTGAAATGAAATATCAGCGAGTTTACGATCTCGATGAAAATGTCCAGCCCGAAATATGTCAGCCCGGCGAACAGTACGTTCCAGTTTTTATTCTGGAACTCCGTGGCATACACGTAGGACACCAGCGCCATTAACGGTATCACGTACCATTGCAGTTGGCCGGCGTCCCTGAGAATTGACAGCGCCTGCTGTGCGGAATCCGCCATGATATGCACCTCTCTCTGAAAATTCCTGTACTCAATATTACAATGCCGGGCGGGAATTGCACAATCATTGTTTATATTGATTATCAGAATAAAAATAGAATAACTAAACGGGGTTTCCTGGATTCCTGCCGACTGCATGCAGGAATGACGGGCGTGCTGGCCGGAAAGCCATACATGCAGGATTCAATGTTATTTATGATAATCGGTATATTCGCGCGTATCGCCTGCGGGCCGCCGCGGAACGATGTGTCTCCGGTATGCACATGACAGCGAAGAGATATCATACATGCAAAGGTTTTGGACTAAGAAAAATGTATAGTTTTATAATGCTTGATTAGAAATATGTGGTTTGGAGAAATGATAAAACAAAAAAGAGATTTTTATGCTGCAAATTCATTTAGAAAATCATTCTTATTACTCCACAATACTGGTTTAACATCATAATTTTTCAGGGCTGTAATTACATCAGATGAAACAGTTTTATCTCGATCATTTAGCATTGCAAAAGCTTTTGCTCCTTCTGGTCTTGAATCTTTTGTGTCAAACCATGCCATCACAAGAGTTGTAGCGGTATCTTTATTAGGTCGATTTATTGACCTGATTATTCTTTCTGGAGTTTGATGTGATTTTGGAATTATGAAATCAAAGTTATGGTTATATCCGGTTTTTCCGACGAAGCTTACTTTTGGTGAATAACGGATATCATTGGAATCAAACCAATTGGCCACATCTTCAAAAAACAAACTTTTTATAAAAGGTTCAGATAAATAAAACATGTCATTTATGGCAAGTATTGACTGAATGAGATTATGTTTTCTTAAAGCGAAGTTATCAGATGAAGCATTAATAAACAAGGAATTTCCGTTTTGTTTTACACCAAATCCATTTAAAGTCATTAAAAACAATTGTTTTCTTTTTGTGCTGTTTATTGAACATCCAGAATGTTCCAAATCTGTCAATGTGTATCCATCGTCTGACAGAATATAGCCATAATTTTCTTTTTTTGCATAAATCTGCAAGTAGTCGTTATGTCGGTCCAAGTATGGAGTTGTTATTTCCACCCAATCATCAATTTGTCTAAAGGTTGTTTTGTCTTTTAGCCAAGAAAAATATTTCTCGATAAGTGTTTCAATTTCTTTAATCATAAAAAGCCAACTCCTGCTGTTCTTTTACAAAAATAGGAGGCACTATAATGTTACAATATTTCATGAATTCCTTCAAAGTTTTAAATTCATCCGATAGATTAGAGAACAAATTTGCTGGAATGGTTTTAGCCCATTTGTCGCCATATCCTTCCTTATAATAATGTAGGTGAGGTGCTCCAATTTCAGTGTCATCAGGGTTTCTATGCGGATGTCCTCCTAAGTCTAACCTGATAAGTACTTCTGTTTTTCTACAACGTTCTTGATATTTAATTTTTTTAATATCAATACTTCCTTTGCTGATGTCTAAGAAAAAATCTTCTTTATTATCCATTGAGATAATAGGAATAGATACTTTTTGCCCTTTAGCAGGATATTTCCACACGTTATCATTTTTTCTTTTCTTATCCATCATTATTAATAACTCTGCTTCTTCTTGTGTAAGGTTGATTCCGCTCATTATTGATTGTCCTCCTGATTGATAGACAAAACAGATTTATTATGTTTACTGTCTATTTTGCCATTTAAATATCAACAACGCTTTTATAAGAAATGAATAATAATTGCTAATATACTACTTAATATATAACCACAATTTGTAAAAGCAGGCAAGCTTTGGGAGCTATTTTATGAATGCCAATTAAAAAGAGACAAATTGTGCCTATTCAGCTGAATCGGGAAACAGGAGGATATTATAAATATGCTTGTATCTGTTGTTTGTAAATTATTGAAAATAAGAAATATTTGTGGATTTGCATAAGATTTATAATTGTGCATAGTCGCGGCGGCAATGTAAAATAGCTGTGATGTGTAAACGGTTGTCGTTTTACAATAAGGAGTAGCTGAATGGATAATAGAACAGAGGCGCGGGTTCGGAGGATGAGCGAAATTTTGAAGAGGGTTGTCCTGCCTGTGCTGGCGGGGCTGGTTATGTGCGCGGGGATGTGTGTCGCGGAACCGGTTATCGAGTTGTCGAACCCGGCGGGGACGCTGGGGATGTCGGTGTTCACGGATGCCGGAGGAAGGCTTTCCTACAGGGTTTCGGCGGGTGGTGCCGCGATTATCGATGCGTCGGCGCTGGGTGTGGTTGTCGACGGCGTGGATTACGGCGCGGGCGCGGTGATCGGCGTGCCGGAGTACGGGAAACGATCCGAGAGGTTTGCGACGCGGCTCAATCACACGGCGGGCGGGATCGAGTGCAACACGCTGCTGCTGCCGGTGTCGGCCTCGGGACGCGGGATGAGTCTTGATGTGGTTTGCTGCGACACAGGGGTGGCGTACAGGTATATCGTGCCGGGCGACGGGAAAAGAAAAATTACCGGCGAGGCCGGCGAGTGGCGGATTCCCGCGGGCGCGACACTGTGGTATCAACCGGGCACGGCTAGTTACGAGAAGGATTATCGGAAAGCGGATTCCGTGGACGAGGGGGTGCAGATCGGGCCGCCGCTTATCGCGGTTTATGATAACGGGTACTACGCTGCGATCACTGAGTCGTCGCTTATGGATTACAGCGGGATGACGCTGCGCGCGGGTGGGTCGAACGTGTTCGCGGCGGAATTTCTCGATGATCCCGGCGGCTGGGCGGTCGAGGGCGAGGTTCGGACGCCGTGGAGGGTCACGATAATATCGGAGGGGCTGGACGGGCTGGTGAACTCCGACCTGGTCGAGGGGCTTTCGGCGCCGGCCGCGACGGGCCTGGCCGATGCTGATTGGATCAGGCCGGGCCGCGCGCTGTGGTCGTGGCTGAACGGGGCGGTGGACAGCGTTACGCCGGAGAACATGAGGAAGTACATCGACGAGGCGGCGGAACTCGGGTTCGAGTACGTGCTTGTGGACGCGGGCTGGGAGGCGACGCCGGAGTACTGGCGGAACCCGCCGGGCTGGAGCTACGAGGGGAAGACGCCGGAACAGCTTATAAAGGAGCTGGTGGATTACGGGGCGGCGAAGGGAGTCGGCATCTGGGTGTGGAAGCATTATTCGAAGCTGGCGGACCCGGAGTACCGGCGTGAGTATATGGACAGGCTGAGCGGGCTTGGTGTGGCCGGCATAAAGATAGATTTCATGGATTCGGAATCGCAGGAGATGGTGCGGTTTTATGAAGGCTGCCTTCGCGACGCGGCGGCGAGAAAGCTGATGATAAATTTCCACGGGGCGAACAAGCCGGCGGGCGAGTCGCGAACGTTTCCCAACGAGGTGGCTCGGGAGGGGATTCGCGGGCTCGAAACGAGAACCATGACGCTGTCGCATGTGACGGCGCTGCCGTTCACGAGGCTGACAGCGGGCCACGCGGACTACACGCCGATGCACTTTCAGCGCGAGTGGATGTCCGGCACGACGTGGCCGCACCAGCTCGCGTCGGGGATAATTTTCACCACGCCGGTGACTTTTTTCGGCGGCGACCCGAGGGACTATCTCGACAGCCCGGCGGTGGAGTTGATCCGGGAGATAGCGCCGGTGTGGGACGAAACGGTTGTGCTGGAGCAGAGCCGGATCGGGCGGCTTGCCGCGTTCGCGAGAAGGGCGGGCGACATGTGGTTTATCGCGATGATGAACGGCGGCGCGAGTATGAAGTTCAAGCTGCCGCTGGATTTTCTGGGCAGCGGCGAGTATCGCATTGTCGCGTTCATGGACGACAGGGATTCGCTGTCGATGAAGAAGGTCGAAACGAAGGTAACGAAGAAAGATTCTGTCCCGGTGAAGATGAAGTCGCTCGGCGGGTTCGCGGCGATGCTGGTTCCAGTGGAGGGTGAGTAACACGAAGACACGTGGGTGTGATTGTTGTCTAGATGCGTAAAGGAGACAAAGGCAGATGTTCGGGTTGTTTTTGAAACTGGTGTCGTATTACAACAGGCTGGAGGCGCACGGGCTGGAGAATATTCCGCGGGCGCCCGGCAGCGCGGTTATCGCGCCGAATCACAGCGGGATGCTGGACTGGGATATAGTTTCGCTTATCGCGGTGATGCAGAGGGTGGGCAGGTGGCCGCATGTGCTTTACTGGGATAAATGGTATCACATGCCGGTCTATAAATATTATGTCAGGCAGTTCAGGGCGATACCGCTGAGTCTCGAAAACGGCCTGGACGCGGAATTGCTTAAAAAAGAATATTTCGATGAAGGCAGAATTGTCTGCATTTTTCCGGACGGGACGATCAACAGCTACGCGAACAGGTACAGGCTCGGGACGTTTTATCCCGGCGTGATCAGGCTGGCGATGATGGGGCGTGCGCCGGTTATCCCGACCGCGGTGATCGGCGTGGAGAAGGCCGCGCCGGTGTTTGTGTCGAAGCCTAACCGGAACCCGAAGTATCCGGACGACCTGATAGGATCGCCGGTTGTGCTGCCGTTCAAGGTTAAGGTCGTATTCGGCGAGCCGATGCATTTCGATGAATATTTTGACCGTGAACTCACGAAGCCGGAACTGTTCGAGCTTGCCGCGACTGTGCGGGAAAGGGTTGCGGCGCTTATCGAGGAAAACCGCTGAGCCGGATTTCTCACAAAGAAATCCGGCAAAATCGCGCTAAGGCCGATCCTGCTGTGTCACAGCGGCGATTCGGGATCGGTCACATACGCAACAGTATGCTCCCTCACCA
>DAOSYA010000044.1:0-24569 GCA_035380865.1 bacterium | reverse complement strand
TGTGCTGTTGCTCAAGCAGGCATAGAGAAGAAAAGACTGGATCCCTGACAAAGACTTTCAGGGATGACGGTCTCTCAAAGATACATTTATTCACACAGGGGCTGACTTCATTCCGGATTCAAAATTATGAATGATAAGCAGTTAATTGTTTATCTCAAATAGATAAGAACTTTCTGTTTCATTGTGTTTGCGTATAATTTAAGCTTCCCGCTGTCCGCCATATCGGTCGCCGAGACAACCCGGACAGCATTTTCGATATTCTGTGGTTTTGAAGCGAATTCAGAAAGCCTGTTGGGTGCGTTTTTAATCAGTTCGGTGTTAATGAAGTTGTTTTTTTTCTGAGGGAACAGAGCAAGGTAAAGGATGTCAGATTCGACGAGATCGTTGAAGTAATGCGTTCCAAGCGAAACGTCGGGTATGAGATTTTCACTCATTGCGACAACTTCACAAAGCGCCGATACGGTATTGATTTCGGCGAAAGTCACAGGCACTCCAAGCGAGGGCATCGAGGAACCCCATCGGCCCGGCCCGATGAGAAGGATTTTCTTATCTATGCCGATATTTATGTGATGGGTGATGATGCCTATGAGCCTTGCGATTGAATACCTGTCCGTAACAGGCATCATGCCGTATATATCCGGATCGACATAAATGATCCAGTCGATCATTTCTTTTCGTCCCTGTCCGATAACAGCGCCTTCAGACTTTATTACAAGTTTATCGCCGGCTATTTCGGCGGGTGGATCGGGAGTCACGCCTCTACCTTTTATCTGGAAGGGCCTGCATTGAAGCAGGTTGATTTTGCAGGAGCCGTCTTTGAAAAAATTTGCCGCGAACTCTATATCTACACTGTGGCTGTAAGCGCTGTCCACCGTCTGAAGAAGCGTTTTCATGTCTTCGACGAAATCGGTTTCACTGAGCAATTTATCGAAAGTGAGAATACGGGAGAAAACGTTTTTAATGCCGCTTTCGCGCGCGCGTCTTTCGAGGCCGAGGTCTCGCGATGAAAACAGGTCGAGGTCGAGGTCCGGACTCGATTCGGCGACTTTTGCAAATGTTGTCGATACAAGCTGGTTGGATTCGAGATCAATAACATCAATATTTTTCTGCTCGTACATTTTTACTTTATCGAAATTCGACTCGGGTCTTCTTTCCGGAGCGTTGAGAGCGACAATTCTTGTATAGTCGTCGTCCGACCGGTCTACGGCGCGGGTGCCGAGCCCGAAAACAAGACGCATTATACCCGCATCCGGGTCAATGTATTTGCTCCACACATAAGGATTGTAAGAATAGGCGACACCTGCAACCTGAGGCATGTAGAAAGTTTTGTGAAGCGAACCGGAAACACGCTGAACAAGCAGCGCCATCTGCTCATCCTTATCAAGCAGTCCTCTCTGCTGCCTGTAAAGAAGTGCCTTTTCGCTCAATGAGCTCGCGTAAATGGTTCGAACAGCGGTGAGAAAATCCTGAAGCCTTTTATCGCGTGAGCCCTGATTCGCGCAGAAAACGCTCTCGTATTTTCCCGAAAAAGCATTCCCGTAATTGTCTTCGAGCAGGCTGCTGGAACGTACGATAATAGGGGACTGGCCGAAATAATCCAGCATGCTGGAAAAATGTCTCTGTATCGGGTAAGGAAACCTGCCGGTGAGCATTCTGCGTCTCGCCTCGTTCGCGCTCTGGAGGAATTCTTTCTGGTCGAGAGATTTCTTTTCCCTGATCCACCAGTTCCCGTTTTGAACGATATAAGTGTAGAAAACATCGGACCCGATGAAATAAGAGTCATGTGGTTCGAGTTTGTCCTTCCATTTCTCATCGCTTCTGTTCAGGATCGCGCGGGCAAGCAGCATACCGACCGATTTGCCCCCGATCAGTCCCGTGCCGATCATTTTCCGCCGGATAGCGAGAATATCGCCGAGATCCATATATTTTCTTGCAAGTTCGAGGACACGCCTGTCGCGGCTGAAAAACATGTTGCTTAAAAGATCAAAATGGGGGCGGCATTCTGCGATGTCTTTTTCTCCGTTTTTTATCGCTTGCCAGACATCGCGGCCTGTCAGATAAGCCCTGTTGCATACCCCCATCCGGTAATCGGAATATTCGAGGTTCACCAGCGGCACGGAGTTCATGATTTCCGCAATTATCGAGCTTTCAGTCACCGGCTTGAACATGTTTTCGTCCCAGCAGTGGAGCATGTACATGGTGGATGAATAGCGTTGCTGGACTTTCAAAGGGTGAACATAAAGTTTCTCCCTGTGCCTGAAAACATCGATAACTATCTGTGCGGTATTGTGTATGGGTACGATGGCGTCCGAGCAGTGCCGGTCTCTGAACAGCGCGAAGAATGCAATTGCCTCGATATCAAGGATGTAAGGGCATATAAGCATAAAGAAATTGCCGAACATGCGATCGCTGTACCAGTAGTCGGCAAGATCTGAAAGGCAGTCGAAAATATATGAGGTGTTACGTGTGTTGCTCCCGATAATTTTCCGGAGTTGGGATATGAACAATTCAAAACCGAGGCGGGGATCGAGTTCATGAATCTCCACCTCAGGAGATGGATCGAGCAGAGGTTCATGGCCTGCAAACCTGAAGTAAACCAGTTTTCTGCCTTTTTGCGCTGCGCTTTCGCAGTATGGCTTGATGAAAAATTTATAATCGTTAAGAGTATCTATCTGCCATACGATGTTGTCGCCCGGTATCAGCCCCTTCAGCATCTGGTCAAGGCCTTTGATTCCAGTACTCAATTGCGCATCTATCTGCACTATTTATCTCCCTCGCGGTCCCTCGCGGATTAATAGGTACTTAATATATATATATTATACTAATACCTTTAAATTTAAAAATGCCGGTCGGGCAAATCCCGGCCGGCATTTTTGAAATAAAACAGGATTATACACCCTGATCAAGCATCGCATTTGCAACTTTCATGAATCCCGCTATGTTTGCGCCGGCAACATAGTCGTCTTTGAGGTCATATTCTTCACAGGCATCAACACATGATTCATGTATTTTGATCATAATCTGGTGAAGTTTCGAATCCACCTCTTCAGCCGTCCAGTTCATACGGATGCTGTTCTGGCTCATTTCGAGACCGCTTGTTGCAACACCACCCGCGTTTGCGGCTTTGCCCGGTGCGAAAAGAACGTTGTTTGCTTTGAAAATCTCAACAGCTTCCGGTGTGCAGGGCATGTTCGCGCCTTCAGCAACACATATGCAGCCGTTCTTGACAAGGGTTTTCGCGTCATTTTCGTCGACTTCGTTCTGGGTTGCACACGGGAGAGCGATATCACAATCGAGTCCCCAGACATGACCTTTTTCTGAGAAATCACAATTGAATTTATCAGCGTATTCGCGAATTCTGCCGCGTTTAATGTTCTTGAGTTCGAAAACGAAGTCGAGTTTGGGGCCGCAGATCCCGTCGGGATCACATACCCAGCCGCATGAGTCAGACATGCAGACAACTGTTCCACCGAGTTCGATCACTTTGAGAGCGGCATACTGGGCGACATTCCCCGAACCGCTGATCGCAACTTTTTTGCCCTCGAAGCTTTCGCCGCGGGTCTTGAGCATTTCCTGCGCAAAATAAACAAGTCCGTAACCGGTAGCTTCAGGCCTGATAAGGCTTCCGCCCCAGTTGAGACCTTTACCTGTAAGAACACCGGTGAATTCGTTCCTGATTCTTTTATACTGACCGAACATGTAACCGATTTCGCGACCGCCGACACCGATATCACCTGCGGGGACATCTGTATCCGGGCCGATGTGCCTGCAAAGCTCTGTCATGAAGGACTGACAGAATCTCATTACTTCGGCATCGGATTTACCCTTTGGATCGAAATCACTGCCGCCTTTGCCGCCACCCATGGGAAGCGTCGTAAGGCTGTTTTTCAGGATTTGTTCGAACCCCAGGAATTTCATGATGCTCAGATTTACGGAAGGATGAAACCTGAGACCGCCTTTGTAAGGACCTATAGCGCTGTTGAACTGTACTCTGAATCCTCTGTTTACTTTAATTTGACCGTTATCGTCTACCCAGGGCACGCGGAACATTACCACACGCTCAGGCTCGACAAGCCTTTCGAGAATTCCGTTCTTGATAAAATGGGGATTTCTCTCCAGAACCATCTGAAGAGACTCGATTACCTCTTCCGCAGCCTGCAGGAATTCCGTTTGACCGGGATTCTTTGCATTCAGCTGATCGAGAAGACTGGCGATGTACTCTTTCATAAAAAACCCTCCAATATTTTTAAATCAAATTTGTTTGCCGTTTAATCCCGTATAAATTGGTTCGAAAGTTGCCGTTTCCAGCGGCAATTTACATCATAATAACGATATGGCGGGAGATTTTAAACAATATTTGGTCATTTGTAAACGGTGTATGAAGCCATGTTCAATTCGTATAAGATGCGCGAAACGGCATTACTGCCGTATATTTACATGAATCAAGTCGTTTATAAGGCAATATTGCCGTAAATAAAATATTTTAAAAATAATTTGATTTTTAAAAACCTCAATTTACCGATAAAATCGATTATAACGGCAACAATGCCGTTGTAATATTTATAAACGGCAAGCATTACGGCTACATTGCCGTAATGCATAATGATTATAAAGAGCATATAATCTTTACGATACACTTGTGGAAAGCCCCGGATTATGCTGGTATTAGAGCAGCAAATCATAAAAACCCTTTAATAAAGGATTATTTAGTTTTTTGATGGAGTCTGAAAAATATATTTAAAATGCCTTGACAAAATATAGGAATTTCCTTATCATACACCTAAAAGGGAATGAGGTTGCCGATAAAACCGAAAACATGAGAAGTATAAAGCAGCCGGTAAGTGTATCGAAATAAAGACGCGAAATGAAAATAAAATAGATTTAGGGGTATGCAATAAGTCGTAAAAGCATATAATAACAGGGAAAAGAAGGGAGCAGATGATGAACGAGAAAATGACCAAAGAAGATGTCAAGAAAATCTGTAAAGATCGAGAAGTCGGCTTTATACGGCTTTGGTTTACCGACATTGTTGGTCAGGTAAAGAGTTTTGCTGTGACATACCGCGAACTGGAAAATGCACTTGAATCAGGAATGGGCTTCGATGGTTCATCCATTACTGGGTACCAGGACATCGAAGAGAGCGACATGGTAGCGATGCCGGATCCGTCGACATTCAGACTGCTTCCGTGGAGACCTGCTGAGAAACCGGTAGCCAGAATGATTTGTGATGTGCTGACTCCTGACCGAAAACCGTATGCCGGAGATCCAAGGTACATACTAAAGCTTGCGCTTGAAAGAATGAAGAAGATGGGATTCGATTCATGGAAAATCGGTCCTGAACTGGAGTATTTCTATCTGAAGAGCAGCAAATGTCCGGAGCCGCTTGATCTCGGTGGGTACTTTGATCTTACAGATCTGGACGTGGCAAGCGATCTCAGAAGAGATACGGTAAATGCGCTCGAGGCGATGGGACTGAAAATCGAGTACAGCCATCATGAAGTTGCGCCGAGTCAGCATGAAATTGACATCAGATATGATGAGGCCCTGAAAATGGCCGATGATGTCATAACATACAGAATAGTTGTCAAAGAGATAGCTCGTGCGCATGGTGTATATGCTACATTCATGCCCAAGCCTATATTCGGTGAGAACGGCAGTGGAATGCACACTCACCAGTCGCTTTTCAAAGGCGACAAGAACGCATTTTTCGATGCGGATTCCGAATACAATCTCAGCGACGATGCAAAGAGATATATTTCCGGGCTGCTCAAGCACTCGAAAGAAATGATATCGGTACTTGCACAGTACCCCAATTCATACAAGAGACTGGTTCCCGGATACGAGGCTCCAGTCTACATAGCGTGGTCGAGAAGAAACCGATCCGCGCTGATAAGGGTTCCCATGTACAACCCGGGGATGGAAAAAGCGACGCGCTGCGAGTTGAGATGTCCCGATCCGGCGTGCAATCCTTATCTTGCTTTTGCGGTAATGCTTCATGCGGGGCTTGAGGGAATCGAGAAAAAATATGATTTCACAACTCCGATGGAACAGAATCTTTACAATCTCACTGATGCCGAGAGGTCGGATCTCGGGATTGAGTCTCTTCCCGACAGTCTTGGTGCAGCGATCACCACTCTGGAATCGAGTGAATTGATGAAGAAGGCATTAGGGGATCATGTATTCAACAGGTTTGTTGAATTGAAGAAGAAAGAATGGGACAACTACAGAATTCAGGTTAATCAGTATGAACTGGATACTTTGTTGCCAGTCATTTAATTAAGTTTTTTAGCGGTGTGCTCTGCACATAAAAAAGGGAATACCTCGCTTAAGCGAGGTATTCCCGCCCCGGCACAACGGGGTTGGCAGCGCACATAACACTATAAAGATCCGCCATGGAAAAACGGGAAGGGGGGTATCGCATGAAAAGGGCAATAGCTTTAATAGCATCTTTAGCTGTGGTTTTCATGTCAGATTCCGCCATGGCGGAGCACACCGTTGATTCGTTGCCTGTCAGCGCGGGAGACACTTCTTTTGTGTTGATGTCGGCGGCTCTTGTTTTATTTATGACTGTCGGGCTCGCTTTCTTTTACGGTGGGCTTGTTCGTCGAAAAAATATCCTTTCCATTCTGATGCAATGCTTTTTCGTTATGTGTCTTTTGAGTGTCCAGTGGATTCTGTTCGGTTATACCTTATCATTCGGACCCGATAAAGGCGGTATCATCGGCGGGCTGGACTGGATAGGGCTCAGGGGTGTCGGACTTGCGCCTTCACCTGATTATGGTTCGACTGTGCCGCAGTTCGCTTTCATGGTTTTCCAGGGGATGTTCGCGGTTATAACTCCCGCGCTTATCGTAGGCGCTTTTGCGGAAAGGATGAAGTTTTCCGCCTTCTGTGTTTTCTCCATATTCTGGGCGTTTCTTGTTTATAACCCTGTGTGTCACTGGGTATGGGGCGCGGGCGGATTTCTCGCAGAGATGGGAGCCCTCGATTTTGCGGGCGGGACTGTCGTGCATATCAATGCCGGAATCGCGGCGCTGGTGATAGCGATAGTTCTCGGCAAAAGAGCAGGGTATCCGGGACGTTCGATACCGCCGCACAATCTGCCGTTCACAGTTCTCGGTGCGGGTATACTGTGGTTTGGCTGGTTCGGGTTCAATGCTGGCAGCGCTCTTGCCGCCGATGGGATTGCGGCAGGCGCTTTCGTGGCTACCAATTCCGCCGCGGCAGCCGCCGGGATAACATGGGCTTTGATCGAGTGGATAAGAGAGAAGAATCCGACAACGCTCGGAACTGCGACCGGTGCGGTTGCGGGGCTCGTGGCTGTGACGCCGGCAGCGGGTTTTGTCGGGCCGGTTTCAGCGATGATCATAGGTGCGGGGTCCAGTATCCTGGGGTATATCGCAGTTGCATATATCAAGCCCGCGCTCGGTTACGATGATTCACTCGATGCTTTCGGTGTCCATGGCGTCGGAGGAATATGGGGAGCGCTTGCCACGGGTTTGTTCGCATCGACCGCAGTGAACCCGGGTGGAGCGAACGGGCTTTTTATGGGCAATCCGAAACAGTTGTGGCTGCAGTTCGCAGGTGTTGCGGTAACAATAATTTACTCATTAATCGTCACATTCATAATAGCGAAGCTGGTCGATAAAACAATCGGTCTCAGAGCTGAGCTCAGAGATGAGCAGATGGGGCTTGATCTCACGCAGCATCACGAGAGCGGATATACGGTACTGGATTGAGGTGAACTGAATATGAAATACGTTATAGCAATGATCCAGCCCGAGAAACTTGAGGATGTGCAATGCGCGCTCAAACAGAAGGGTATAAACCTGATGACTGTTTCTCAGGTGATGGGGCGTGGAAGACAGCAGGGGATAACAAGGGTATACCGGGGTCGTAAGGAATCCGGTGATCTTCTCAAGAAGATCAAGATCGAGATAGCGGTTAATGATGATTATCTTGAAGCGGCGATAGAGTCGATCAACTCGGCTGCGAAGACAGGTAAGATCGGCGACGGAAAGATATTCGTTTTCGAACTTGAGCAGTGTATTCGCATCAGTTCAGGGGAGACGGGATCTGTAGCCATAGGGTGAACAGAACTGACGAAACAAAGGAAACTGCGTGAGGGAAAAATGAACAGACAGCAATGATCCGCATCCGGTGGGAGAAGAACAATGGGTCTGAAAGATACAAATAAATTAAAAAAAAGCGGTGACTGTGGAAGTCGCCGCTGTTTTGCGGAGTGAGGACAATGAAAATTACAGCGTTTTGTTGTTTCAATTGTATGTATGGCGACACTGAAGATGTAATGATTCAGAAAGTGACGCTGCCGGGGGTACACAAGATTGAAGTTCCCTGTGGAAGCAGGGTGGAAATCCTGCATCTTATGAAAGCATTCGAGAACGGTGCGGACATGGTTATTGTGCTTGCGTGTAAACCGGAAGAATGCGAAATGATAGAAGGGAGCAAATGGCTCGAAAGAAGAATCGAGCATACGAAAGATCTTCTTGCCGAAGCGGGCATCGAGCCGGAACGGCTGGTCCTGCTGAGACCTCAGAAACCTGCTGCAAAAGATTTTGAGAAGATTATATCTGAGCAGGCTGAGATTTTATCTGAATTGGGCTCCTCACCGATTAAGGATTTCGCGGGGTTGCTGTCGGAGGTGTAATTATGCCTGAAAAATATCATATAGATATAAGAGAAGCTGAACCGAGATTCACGCCGGTCGGCAAATACAGCATTATTGACATGTACGAGCAGTGCGCGCGTGGTTGCCGGAACTGCGTAAAGCGCAAATGCGTCTATGACATTCACAAACACCATGAATCATTTATCAGGGATATGAAAGGGCCGGTGACGTTTCTTAACGAGTGCATGAACTGCTTGAGTTGTGTACAGGATTGTACCCGCGGCGCGCTCACACGGGTAGTCAACCCGGAGTTCAGGTGGCTCGGGAGCGGAACATGGAGCCCGGACCAGATAATCAATATCTGGAAGCAGGCATCGACGGGCAAGATCCCGGTTTCCGGCGCGGGTTACGGAGGTCCGTTCTCGGGGAAGGGATTCGATTCGATGTGGACCGACATGTCCGAAATAGTCAGGCCGACGCGCGATGGAATTCACGGTCGTGAATATATATCGACATCGGTGGATGTGGGGGCGAAGCTTCCGAACCTTATGTTCGATCCGTCCGGTGGGCTGATGGTTGACCCGCCTCCTATGATCGAACTTCCGGTTCCTTTTGTCATTCAGCAGCCTGAATTCGGCGATGTGTCGATTAAAACGCTGACGGCAATGGCGATCGCGGCACGCAGGCTCAATACGCTGCTTGTTATCAGCACCGAATACATCCGCGATGAGCTTCTCGATTATGCTGATGTAATTGCGCCGCGCATAAAAGGTGTTGATATTGATTCATGCAGTGAGTTCATAAAAAAAGCGAGAATGGTTGAAGTCGCGAACGTCGAAGATGTTTCGATACTGATAGAGAAAGTCAAAGCGATAAATGAAAACGTGGTTGTGTCCATCCGGCACAAACTGAACCTCGATTCAGAGGATCACATAGTGGAAATGGTTCTGAAGGGTGCGGAGGTTATTCACCTTATCGCGGACCTGAACGGAGAAATAATCGACGGTGGCCATATAAAAGATTCATTCAGGCGTATTCATACAAGGCTGGTGGACGAAAACCTGCGAGACAGAACGACGCTGATGGCGAGCGGCGGTATAGCGATGGCCGAGCACATGGCTAAGATTATCATCTGCGGGGCGGATGTCGTGTCGCTCGGTATGCCGTTCATGGTGGGAATGGAATGCAGGATGTGCATGAATTGTGAAAACGGGATGGAATGCCCCGTGGATATGGCGAACATACCGGCCGAGTACGGCGCGACAAGAATCACGAATCTTGCCGCGGCGTGGAGAAACCAGCTGCTCGAAGTCCTGGGCGCGATGGGAATCAGGGAAGTAAGGCGGCTGAGGGGAGAGTTCGGGCGTGCGATGTTCATGGAGGACCTCGAAAGGGAAACGTTCGGGCGTCTGTTCGGCGGAAAGGAAGTGGCGCGATGAATATAACGACAAGGGAAAAAGCCTCTGTATCGAGACAGGTCCGGCTGACGCCTTCGAGATACAGGAACCCGATAGGTAAATATAAGATTATTCGAAGCTCGGCCTGTATCGGATGCGGAAAGTGCGCAGAGTTGTGTCCTTACGGTGTACATGAGAGGCTGGGCGAATCCGGCAAAATGATCAGACCGAAGGATTACAGGTGCCATGGTTTCGATTGTTCCGGAAACGATTATTTCTGCATAGATAAATGCCCGGTGAATGCGCTGTCCATCAAAGTGAACCCGACATATAACGGGCTCGGCGATTTCAGGTGGACTAATGATATGCTTATCAGTACCTGGGACCAGGCGGAGAACGGGCGGATAGTAAATTCCTCGCTGGAGTCTTACATCGGAAACTCAGGCGGCGGTTTCGATAAACTGCGGTTCAGATTCCCCGATAATCCCGATAAGATAATTGATAAATCACAAGTTGATATGTCGCTGAAACTCAACAGGAGAAATGACGATAAGGAAACATACGACATAAAGATAGATGTCCCGTGGTATGGCGGTGGAATGAGCTTCGGCTCGATCAGCGAGAACACCATGGAGGCGAAAGCCAGGGTGGCATCCGCGTGGAACACGTTCACATGCACTGGCGAGGGCGGATACCCCCAGATTCTCTATCCTTACGACGATCATGTCATAACTCAGGTGGCGACGGGGTTGTTCGGGGTGATGGAAGAAACGATAGCGCGTGTGAAGTTTGTTGAATTCAAGTATGCCCAGGGTGCCAAACCGGGACTTGGCGGGCACCTGCTCGGTGACAAGAACACGCCGGACGTGGCAAGGATGCGGCAGGCTGTTGTCGGAACTTCGCTTTTCTCGCCGTTCCCGTTCCACAGCGTATATTCGATCGAAGACCACAAGAAACATGTGGACTGGATCAAGTCCATCAATCCGAAAGCGCTGATTTCCGCCAAGGTTTCCACGCCTTCGGATGTTGATATGGTTGCGGTGGGGTGTTATTACGCAGGAGTCAACATTGTTCATATAGACGGAAGCTACGGCGGGACCGGCGCTGCTCCCAATATCGCCAAGAAAAACATAGCGATGCCGATCGAGTATGCCATACCGAAAGTTCACGAGTTTCTCATGAATGAAGGAATCCGGGACAATATCACGCTTATCGCCAGCGGCGGCATAAGAAACGCGCAGGATATAGCGAAGGCGATAGCGCTGGGCGCTGACGGATGTGTCATCGGGACATCGGAGCTTGTCGCTCTCGAATGTATCCGCTGCGGCAATTGTGAGAGCGGCAGGGGCTGCGCTCGCGGCATCGCAACGACTGACGGCGAACTGAAGAAAAAAATCGATCTTGAATATGCGACTCAAAGGTTGATCAACCTGTACAACTCTTACTACAACCAGATCGTGGATATTCTTGTGAGGCTCGGGTTGTCGTCCATTGCCGAGCTGCGCGGACGCACGGATCTTATGTATCACATCGACTATTCGAACGATGTCGCGGTCGTCTGAGCTTAAGGATTGAAGGTGATTGATATGGATAGCCGTATACTGAACGATATAAAAAGAGTTCTCGAATCGCGGGAGAAACTGTATAAAGGAATCCCGGATACGAGGCATACGAAAGCCGAGGATGAAGGCGGATGCGGCGTAACCGGATTCGCCTGCACGATCCCGGTTGCGGGTCGTCACATATATGCGCCTTCCGTGCAGATGCACAACAGGGGCAACGGCAAGGGCGGCGGGATCGCCGCGGTCGGACTCATACCTGAGGAAATGGGTGTTGACCGTGAAACACTTGATACTCACTATATGCTGCAGGTGGCGGTACTTGATGATTCCGTTATTTCCGAGATCGATAAGGATTTCATTTTCAATAATTTTAATGTCGCCCACTCCTACAGGCAGGAAACGATTGATGACTGGCGTGATATGAAAACTCTGCTGGTCAGGCCTCCGGATGTACATCGGTATTTCGTGCGGGTGAAACCTGACGTGCTCGACACTTTCGCAGCAGAGAACGGCATGAGTGATATGGACAGGGATTACGTGGAAGACGAATTCGTTTTCCAGAACTCGTTCAGGATCAACAGCAAATATTATGCTTCGCTCGGGGAGAAACGCGCTTTTGTAATGTCGCATGGCCGCAACATGTTCATAATGAAAATTGTTGGATACGCGGAAGAGTCAGTGGAGTATTACAGGCTGAGCGACAAGAGCGCGCATGTGTGGATCGCGCATCAGCGGTATCCGACCAAGGGCAGGGTGTGGCATCCGGCGGGAGCGCATCCGTTCATGGGCATGGACGAGGCGCTGGTTCACAACGGCGATTTCGCGAATTATTATTCAGTCGCCGAATATCTTCAGCAGCGGCACATAAGGCCACTGTTCCTGACTGATACTGAAGTGTCGATACTTGTGTTCGATCTTCTGAACAGGGTATACAAATATCCGACGGAATACATAATAGAGTCGCTCGCTCCTACGACCGAGATGGATTTCGATATGTTGCCTGAAGAGAAAAAGAAAATCTACAGGGCGATTCAGGCGACGCAGGTTCACGGATCGCCGGACGGCCCGTGGCTTTTCATCATAGCCCGCAATCTTTTAAAACAAAAACAGTTCCAGTTGCTGGGGATAACGGATACGGCGATGCTCAGGCCCCAGGTTTTCGCGATCCAGAACAACGATGTCCAGATAGGGCTTGTGTGTTCCGAAAAACAGGCGATAGACGCCACGCTGCAAAGTCTCGCGAACGAAGACCCGAGATTTTCGCCCGTAGCGGATAAATACTGGAATGCTCGCGGCGGAAGCTATGAAAACGGCGGCGCATTCAGTTTCACCATCAGCGATGATGAAAGCTCTCCAACGGGCAAAAAACTCGTGTGCGCGGACAAATTCGGCAATGAGTTGAAAAGCCGTGAAGATCAGAGGTACCTTGATATAAGCCTGCCTGTTGGAAACCCGAATGGAAATGATATTCCGCCTGAAACAACAAAGAGGCTTCTGGCCGAGAAAAAAGTGGATGAACTTGCGGAGCTTGTGATAAACAGGATGGCTGATTGCGGGTATGATGTAATCAGGAGATTCCTTGACGGGGTTGTGGAATTTGCGGAGCAGGATGACGTTTCCCTTGAGAGCGCGATCGAGGTTCTCACATGCCTGAATGACAAGACTTATCCGCTTGGGGATAAGAAAAGAAGTTCGATCCTGACGATAGTACAGAAAGCTCTTTATGAAATATTCAAAGCAGTGCCCGGTATAAGAAAATCGGGTGGATCGAAATATAAACTGGTGGACTGGGAATCGAGGGAAGCGATGCGCGCGCCGGCGGCTTCGGAAAAAGTTTTGATAATAAATGCGCATGGGTTCCAGCCGGAGCTTGATGAGCGGGATTCGAAACTGATTGTCCGGGGATACGAACTGGGCTGGCGCAGGTTTATAGTATTCAACTCGACCGGGCAGAGGTTCCATGGTGTCGGGCTTGGCCCGGATACCGATGATGTGCGGATTGATTGTTATGGTTCATCAGGTGATTATCTTGGCTCGGGAATCGACGGGCTTGAAATATATGTGCATGGTGATGGGCAGGACCAGATAGGCCAGATAATGAAATCGGGCAGGATGGTTGTATACGGGAGCGTCGGCCAGACGTTTATGTACGGAGCAAAGGGCGGAGAGGTGTACATTAAAGGGAACGCCGCCGGGAGGCCGCTGATAAATGCCGTCGGGAAACCGCGCGTTGTGATAAACGGAACCTGTCTCGATTATCTTGCCGAGAGTTTCATGGCCGGCGATCCTCTCAGGGATGGCGGGTTTGTTGTGCTGAATGGTCTTGAATACAATGAATATGGTGTAATACAGCCGCTGAACAGGCCGTATTCGGGAAGCAATCTGTTTTCGCTTGCATCCGGCGGCGCGATATATATCAGGGATCCTCACAGGTTGACGGTCGATGTGCAGCTTAACGGGGGAGAATTCAAGGATTTCACGGAAGCGGACTGGGCTGTTATTCTTCCATATTTGAAAGAAAATGAAAGACTTTTCGGGATTTCGATTGAAAATGATTTGTTGACTGTGGAAGGCGTCAAAAAATCGCCTCTGGAGATATATCGAAAGGTCGGAGCCGTTAAAATTGTGACGCTTGCAAAAGAGAATGGCGGTACCGAATAGGTTAATTCTGAATTCTTATGGACAACTCTTTTTTGAGATATATAATAGGGTCGATATGAAGGCGCTTTTAGCCCTAGAAGATGGGACATATTTCTTCGGAACAAGTTTTGGCGCTCCGGGTGAGCGGGCAGGCGAATTGGTTTTCAACACAAGCATGACCGGCTACCAGGAGATACTTACTGATCCTTCATACAGGGGCCAGATTGTTACAATGACGTATCCCCTGATTGGAAATTACGGGGTTAACGAAGAGGATTTCGAGTCGAGAAGGCCCTGGGTGGAAGGATTTGTTGTTAAGGAAAGCAGCAAGATTGTAAGTAACTGGCGCGCTACGGCTTCACTATCCGATTTTCTCAAAGACAATGGAATTATTGGGATCGAGGGTGTTGATACGCGCGGGCTCACCAAGCATTTGCGTGAGGCCGGTGCGTTAAAAGCGTATATATCAACCGAGGATCTTGATCCCGTCAGTCTTGTCGGAAGAGCCGCCGAATCTGAAGGTCTTATCGGTCGCGATCTCGTTAAGGACGTTACGAATGGCGAAACATCCGAATGGTGTACAAACGGGAGCTACCATGTTGCGGCGATAGACTGCGGCATAAAATACAATATCCTGAGATTGCTGGAGAAAGCCGGTTGCAGGGTGACGGTGTTTCCTGCTAATGCCGGGACTGAAGATATCCTTTCAATCAAGCCGGACGGAGTATTTGTTTCGAACGGCCCCGGCGACCCGGAGGGGGTTCCTTATACCGTTAATACAGTCAGGGAACTGATTCACATGAATATCCCCATGTTCGGCATCTGCCTCGGGCAGCAGATAATCGGGCTGGCTCTCGGCGGGAAAACTTTTAAGCTGAAATACGGGCATCGCGGCGGCAATCACCCGGTAATGAAGCTCGATGACAAATCGGTTGCGATAACGGTTCAGAATCACGGGTTCTGCGTGGATATAGATTCAATCGACGAAAGCATTGTTGAGATAACACACATTAATTTAAATGATCAGACGCTTGAAGGAATAAAGCACAGGGAATATCCTGTTTTCAGTGTGCAGTTTCATCCTGAGGCTTCACCCGGCCCGCATGATTCCCTGTACCTGTTCCGGCAATTTATCGACCTTATGGAAAAGAAACGTGCCGAAAAGAACTGACATAGAAAAAATTCTTCTCATAGGCTCGGGCCCGATAATCATAGGCCAGGCCTGTGAATTCGATTATTCAGGAACACAGGCTTGCAGGATACTGAAAGAAGAAGGCTATAAAGTAATACTTGTTAATACCAACCCGGCAACGATAATGACGGATCCTATGATGGCCGATGCAACGTATATCGAGCCAATGACACCGGAATCCCTGGAAAAGATAATCGCAAAAGAGCGGCCCGATGCGCTTTTGCCGACACTCGGCGGGCAGACTGCGCTCAATGCTGCGATCGCCATTTCAGAACGCGGAGTTCTTGAAAGATATAACCTGGAAGTGATCGGGGCGGACATCGACGCGATAAGAAAAGCGGAGGACAGGGATCTTTTCAAGAAGGCAATGGAAAAGATCGGGCTCGAACTTTCCAAAAGCGCGCAGGTGAGCAGTCTGAAGGAAGCGAGAAAGGCTGCCGAGGAAATAGGGTTTCCGATTATTATCAGGCCATGCTACACGCTCGGCGGAACCGGCGGCGGGGTCGCGTATAACAAGGTCGAGTTCGAGGATATTGTCCAGCGCGGAATCGCGGCGAGCATTACCGGCGAAGTGCTGATCGAGGAATCGCTTATAGGCTGGAAAGAATATGAGCTGGAGGTGATGCGCGACAAGAAAGATAATGTCGTAATCATCTGCTCGATAGAGAATTTCGATCCGATGGGAATTCACACCGGGGACAGCATCACCGTAGCGCCGGCGCAAACGCTCACCGATGTCGAATACCAGAAGATGCGTGATGATTCAATTGCCTGTATCCGGGAGATCGGGGTTGAAACCGGCGGTTCGAACATACAGTTCGCGGTCGATCCGAACAACGGAAGGCAGATAGTCATCGAGATGAATCCGCGTGTATCGAGAAGCTCGGCACTTGCTTCGAAAGCCACCGGTTTCCCAATCGCAAAGATGGCGGCGAGGCTTGCCGTGGGATACACTCTGGATGAGATTCCAAATGATATAACGAAGAAAACCCCGGCCTGTTTCGAGCCGACTATCGATTATTGTGTCGTGAAGATTCCAAGGTTCACATTCGAAAAATTCCAGGCCGCCGAGCCTACGCTTACCACGGCTATGAAATCCGTGGGAGAAGCGATGTCTATAGGGCGCACGTTCAAAGAAGCGTTGCAGAAGGGGCTGCGCTCCATGGAAATCGGGCTGAAGGGATTGGATGATATCCCCGGAGCCTCCGATGAGAAAAAAATTCTTAACAGGCTTACCGTTCCGAACCCCGAAAGAATTCTGTATATAAAAAAAGTACTGAAGGACGGCATGTCGTTAGACAGATTATTTGAACTTACGTACATAGACAGATGGTTCCTGTATAATATGAAGGAAATCGTCGATTTTGAAAGTGATATAATAGAAAAGTCACGAAGCGGAATTGAGGCTTTTCCGGAAGATATGCTCAGGAAAGCGAAAGAATACGGTTTTTCAGATGCTCAGATGGCGAAGATTTTCGGTATAGAAGAAATAGTATTTAGAAACCATAGAAAAAAGCTCGGCATAGTGCCTACATACAAACTTGTTGATACATGTGGCGCAGAATTCGAGGCATTTACTCCTTATTTTTACTCCACCTACGAGGTTGAAGATGAAAGCAGGACATGATCTGGATAAACCCAAGGAAGCGTGCGGTGTTTTCGGCTTATACGCACCCGGCGAAGATGTTTCAAGATTGATATATTTTGGTCTTTATGCTTTGCAGCACAGGGGCCAGGAGAGCGCGGGTATTGCTGTCACGTCCGGGTCGGAAATCAATTGTTACAAGGATATGGGACTTGTAAATCTTGTTTTTAATGAAAATATTCTGAGACTTCTGAAGGGAACCACCGGAATCGGACATGTCAGGTATTCAACAACAGGTTCCAGCATCAAGATCAATTCACAGCCGATCCATTCAAGGGGAGAACGCGAAGTAGCAGTAGCACATAACGGCAACCTGATTAACACAAGTTCTCTCAGGGCTGAATTGGAGTCTAACGGATTAATATTTAAATCTACATCCGACACCGAGCTTATTTCCGAGATGATAGCGAAGTCAACCGAGCCGACAGCCGAAGCAGCGGTCGAGAGTTGCCTCGAAAAGCTTAAAGGAGCTTTCAGTCTTGTGATCCTGACGGAAAACAAGCTTTTCGCTATCAGGGACGAGCTCGGCATGAGACCGCTCTGTATCGGCACACTCGGAGACAACAAGTGGGTTGTGGCATCGGAATCCTGTGCTTTCGGCATAATAGGAGCAAAGTTCGTCAGGCAGGTTGAGCCAGGCGAAATGGTGATTATTGAGGATGGAAAGCTTACGTCGAAAAAATATAAGGATTCAAAAAAAGAAGCGCTTTGTATTTTCGAATATATATATTTCGCAAGACCGGACAGCATTATGCTGGGCCAGTCTCTTTATAATTGCAGAAAACGCCTTGGAGCGAATCTCGCGAAAGAAGTTCCGACAGAAGCGGACGTCGTAATAAGCGTCCCCGATTCGGGAACGCCCGCCGCGATCGGATACGCGCATGAAACAGGGATTCCGTTTGAGCAAGGATTGATAAAGAACAGGTATGTCGGGCGAACATTCATCCAGCCGGATCAGAACATGAGAGATCTCGGAGTTAAAATAAAGCTGAATCCCCTTATGGAATGCATTGAGGGGAAGCGGGTTATAATGGTTGACGATTCGATTGTGAGAGGATCGACAAGCAGGCAGATAATTAAAATGCTGTATAACTGCGGCGCAAAAGAAGTCCATGTAAGGGTGAGTTGTCCTCCTGTCAAAAACCCGTGTTATTATGGAATCGACATGGCGACAAGCGAAGAACTGCTTGCTTCATCGAGATCGGTCGAAGAAATCAGAGAAATACTCGGATGTGATTCTATCGCGTATTTGAGTATTAACGGAATGATCAACGCCACAGGCTCTGAATGCAGCCATTTCTGCAAAGCATGTTTTGATGGCGAGTACCCGATAAAAATCCCGCATCAGCTTGCTCTTGATAAACTTGTGTTCGAAAAACAGAGCTGACTCAAGTAGCGTTTTCTTTAGTATCTAATATTGCCCGGATTTTCGATAAAAGCTTTGTATATCCAAAAGGTTTCTGAATGAAAGCGCACGTTATATTATCTATCAGTTTATGATGTTTTCCATCAATACTGAAACCAGATAAAAAAACAACTTTAATTCCGGGTTTGATTTCCCTGATCTTTTCATATGTTTCATGCCCATCCATTTCAGGCATGATCAGATCAATGATTACAAGGTCGAAATCGTCTTTGTTCAGATTGAATATGTCTATCCCCTGAATGCCGCTCGAAGCGCTGATTACATCGTAGCCGGCTTTCGTGAGCATTTTTTCTGTTATCCTGAGAACGGAATCCTCATCGTCAATTAATAGTATCTTTTCATTGCCTCCGGCAGGGTGTTCAGCTTCCTTGACTTCTGAAATCGATAGATTGTCATTGGCAAGAGGAAGATAAATAAGAACGGTTGTCCCTTTTCCCTCTTCACTCTCTATGCTGATATGGCCTCCGTGGTTTTTAACCAGGCTGTGTGTTATTGAAAGCCCGAGCCCGGTGCCTTTACCTATAGGTTTTGTTGTGAAAAACGGGTCGAATACTTTCTTGACTATGCTTTTGGGAATCCCCGATCCTGTATCTTTAACAGAGACAATGCAGTAGTTGTCCATGGGAATAGCTGTTTCAGAATCGCCAAAGGTATTATTGTTTGTTCCTTTGAATGTCTTTAGAGTCAGTATACCTCCGTCACTCATCGAGTCGCAGGCATTAGTGCAAATATGGATTATTGCCTGGTGTATTTGATTGGCATCTATGTTAACCGGCGGCAGCGTTTTGTCGATTTGTGTTTCTATCACTATCTTTTTTGTGATACTTCTTTTCAACATTCCAATTACCTGTTCGACTATTTTGTTGATGTCGCAGGTTTTGACTTCTACTTTTTCCTTTCTTGCGAACGTGAGAATCTTCATAGTGAGATCTTTAGCTTTTTCGCTCGCTGTCAATATTTCAGAAAGTTCATAGTAACCCGTATCGCTTTTTTTCATGTCTTCCAGCGCCAGGTTAGCGTTTCCCATTATTACCGCGAGCAAATTATTGAAGTCATGGGCCATGCCGCCTGCCAGAACTCCTATAGCTTCCATTTTCTGCGACTGAAACAGTTGTTCGAGAAGTAATGCTTTCTCTGATTCGTTCTTTATTTGCTCCGTTATATCCTGCATCTGTGTAGCGATGCACATAGGCATACCGGTTCCGGGATAGTTCACCTTGAATACAGTATTGAACACATCTGTATTTTTACCGGTTTTTACATTTCTCAATTTAACGTTGCCTTTCCACAATCCTTCCTGGTAGACACCTGCCAGAATTATGTTCTCAAGGTTGTATCTTTCCTCGACAGGAGCGAAGTCGGCTATTGTGTATTTTGTCACATCTTCTTTCTCATCAAGGCCGACAAAAATCCTCCCGGCTCTGTTTATGTACAGGACATTCCCTCTGAGATCGGCTATTCCTATAAAATCCCAACTGTTTTCTATCACGGATATCAGTTTTGACACTTCTTCGTCGTGTTGTTTTCTTTCAGTAATATCTCGCGCTATCGCCTGGTACAATTTCTTTTCATGGTCAATGACCGAAAGATTGAGTTCGAAATAAACAGCGAATATATTGTTGCATAGTAATGATGTTTCTAATATGCAATTGTCGGTAATATTATTAAAAATCATATTTGATTCATCAAGAACGAATATTTGCTCCATTTTTAATTGATAAAGCTCATCCGAAGATTTGTTTGTAATTCTTTGTGCTTTCTTATTCGCGCCTATTATTCTTCCATTGGCATCATATAAAAATATGGCGTCGATCGATCTTTCAAAGAGCTCTCGGTATTTCGATTCACTTGCTCTTAGAGCATTCTCCGCGGTTTTTCTGTCCGTTATATCAATGACTGTTGACAGAACCTGTTCTATTTCTCCGGAATCATTTAATATAGGACTCAATGAATATTCGAATATTTTTAATCCATCTATTGTTTGCTGTTCAATTTCATCAACGATATATTTTCCGTTCTTAAAAACATGCATCAGCTTTTTTTCAAAATCATTTATTACGTTCAGGTCAATATTAAGATCCGATATCTTTTTACCGGCGGGATTTTCGGTAATTCCAAGCATATTCATTCCGGCTCTGCTCGCATATACAAACCTGTAATCATTGTCGTACAGGTATATGTGGGCGGGTGTATTGGAGAGCATCGATGCCAGTACTTGTTCTTTCTGGAATAATTTCCTCTCGATTATCTTCTTCTCGGTTTCGATCTTAAGCTTGTTATCAAATTCGCTTTCAAGCTCTGTCTTTTTCATGTTAATTGCTTTCTTAAGAATGTACGAAAGAGTAGCAAATCCGAGAGTAATCAGAAACAGGACACCGAAAATTATAATTGTGTATTTAACAAATTGTTTCGTTGAGTAACCGGAATCATATACTCCAAACCATTTATCATGAATTCTATGGAATTCACCTGTCTGTTTCAAAATAACAAGTCCTTCATCCAGCTTC
Organism: bacterium; assembly: GCA_035380865.1. Taxonomy (GTDB): domain Bacteria; phylum UBP15; class UBA6099; order UBA6099; family UBA6099; genus DAOSYA01. The sequence goes on along the minus strand of DAOSYA010000044.1, from coordinate 3,571 downwards.
GACTTTAATAAATGGTCTCCTTCACGTACTGCAAAACAGTATTTTTCGCTTAACGCCGGTTTGCCGGTCGGTTTTATATTAGTAAGATGTCGTTTTTTTATAAGGTACAACCCTTGCATTTTTGAGATAAGAGCGCCGTCGTGTTTTCCTGATGAGATCATGATCAACGCATCGACAGCATTTTCCACGGTAATGATATTCCTGGTCAGGCTATTCTCAAGCACATAGTCGTGCATAATGTCGCCTTTCTGGACGACAATTTCTTTCCCTTTCAAATCATCAATTGAATGGATATCGGAATTTTTCCTTACGAAGATTGAATAGTTTGCAATATAATGCGAGGTTGAGAAATCAACTCTAAGATCGCGATGTTCAGAATAGTACATACCTGTGATTATATTTATTCTGCCGGTTTCAAGCTCATTTCTTATTTCATTTCAGGGTCCCGTTTCGATTTTTATATTTAGCCCCATTACATCCGCGATTGACTTTAATAAATCAACGTTATAACCGTCAGGTTGACCGTTCCGGTTAAATTCGAACGGGGGATAATCCTGATCGCATTTTGCGATTAACGGATCATTTTTAATCGCCGATGCCGTTGTTCCTGAAAACACGAATAATAAAAGCAAACAATAGAAAATAACGACATATATACCGGAGAACCATTTATTCAAAATATTTCCTGTTAATAAGATTGATATCTTGATTTGTAGTTTATCATGTTGTTCTTGAATATAAAAGAAAAAAGGCGGGAAAGATGTTCCCGCCTTTGAAAAGCTTTTTATTAAATTGAATTGAGTGGCAACTATGTGCCGAATATCGATACGCTGCAAACACTCATTGCGGGGAATCCGCCGAGATTGTGAGTCAACGCGAGTCCGGGATTTTTTATCTGGCGATCGCCGGCTCTCTGCAACGACTGCAGGTAGCACTCGTAAATCATCCTGATTCCTGAAGCTCCGATCGGGTGGCCGAAACATTTCAGTCCGCCGTCCGGCTGGCTGGGAATCTGGCCGTCGAGGTTATAGAAACCTGCGTCGATATCTTCTTTGGCTTTGCCGACCGGGGAAATCTGAAGGTCTTCAAAAGTTGCAAGCTCTGTAATCGAGAAGCAGTCGTGAAGCTCCATCATGCTGATCTCTTCACGCGGATTGGTCACACCGGCTTCTTTGTAAGCTCGTTTTGACGCTGCGCGAGTGGTCATTACATAGGTTCCATCCCAGTCTTTGTACATCAGCTCTTCGCCGGAAGTTGCAGCGATCTGCAGGGCTTTGACCTTGAGGAAATCTTCACCTTTGAGTTTCTTAGCAATCTCCGGGGTGGTGACGATAGCGCAGGCGGCTCCATCGCTGACGCCGCAGCAATCGAAAAGCCCGAGCGGTTCGGCGATCATCGGCGCCTTGAGAATTTTCTCCACCGTTACTTCTTTCCTGAGATGAGCTTTCGGGTTCTTCGCGCCGTTGGCGTGGCTTTTCGCGGATATTTTCGCGAGGGTTTCTTTGCCTTCTTCTCTGGTCAGGCCGTATTTGGAAAAATAGCGGGTCGCCATCATTGCGAAAGCGCCGGGCGCTGTGATGTTGGGAAGAATCATTCTGTTGAGAGTTCCCATCGCCTGGCCGAAGTCGGGAAGACCGCCGTATCCAGTGTCTTTGAGTTTTTCAACGCCCATCGCAAGCGCGATGTCGCATGCGCCGGAAGCTACCGCGTAAGCGGCGCCTCTGAACGATTCCGTTCCGCTGGCGCAGAAGTTTTCAACACGTGATACCGGAATGAACGGAAGCTTCAGTGCTCTCGACATCGGTATAGCGGATTTCCCGACATTTACCTCGTCGAAGCAGACGCCCATCCATGCCATCTCGATGTCTTTCGCGTCGATACCGGAATCCTGCAATGCTTCATCGAGCGCTTCGACCATGAGATCATCGGCGCCTTTGTTCCAGAGTTCACCGAACTTTGTACAACCCATTCCTATAATTGCTACTTTATCTTTGATTCCGTCAGCCATTTCACTCCACCTCCTTTGCTACAGAAGCGGGGACTGCTTTCCATGTGTATCCTGCAACTCCGCGTCCGGGATCAAGGTATTTTCTTCTGAAGCTGAACTCGACATCCATGTCGACAATCATGTCCTTAATGGCAACATCCGTGAAGTCCATCCACAGACGACCGCCTTCATCCATATCCACCAGCCCGTAAATTGACGGGGGATCGTAACTGAACGCGAGATTATCGCCGGTGAAGGTGAACAGTTTCCCTTTCTTGTCGGAGAACCTGTAAGGTTTCATTTTATCCTGGGTTTTACATGCCGGATTAACACAGATTCGCTGCGGCGGATATTGTCTTGTTCCGCATTCCGTGCATTCACTGCCTACCAGTCCCAGTATTGCTCCTTTGTCTCTCCATAAAGCTGTGAGTGCTGTCGGGGCAGGGGCTTCGGCCCGGATACCGACTTCGAGCGGTGAAATGTTTCTCCATGTGGTGTATTTCTCGTAGCTGTCGAGTTCTTTTCGATTTGCGAGGCAGGCTTTAACAGCTTTTCTCGCGGACAGGCTTTTGATAGCATCTGTTACTTCGAACAAAAGAACATCTGCGCCGCTTCCAAAGCTCACAACGACAATTTTGTCGCCGGGCGCTGCATCTTCAAGAGCCGCAACAAGCATAATGCCGGCAAGAGCCGCTCCACAGTCACCGATAACGCCAACCATCGGATCCTGGAACTTTTCAGGCTCGATCATTATCTTTTTGCCCATCGCGCTCATGTTTGATGGAAGCCCGATGCAAATCTTTGAAATCTCTGATGGCTGAATCCCGTATTTTGTGGCAGCTCCCATGATCGCCTGCGGGATAACTTTCGAGATGCCTTCGTCTCGAATCCATCTTTCTTCCCAGTTGCGAACGAAACTGTCTCCGTTTGCGCGCCGCAGGTCCGCGAAATCACAGGAAATCGAATACGATCCCTTGAATTCGGCAATCACGTCTTCGCTTCCGATGAGGAACGATGCTGCCGCATCGCCGAAAATGTGCTCATACGCGCTGCCGGGTTTTCCAAGCCTGCTGTCTGTCATGCAGACGAGCGCGCTCTCTGAACTGCCGGCTTTAACCGAGTCAATAGCGCCTATCATAGCCGTTGTTCCTGACTTCAATCCGCCTGTAATGTCGGCCGCGCATACTTCCGGCTTGAGATCGAGTGCCGTCGCGACTATTGAAGCGTTCATCCGCTCATCGTACGGCAGGGTTGTTGATGCGAGGTTGAGACATCCGATCTTTGATGTGTCCAGCCCGTTGACACAGTTCATTCCGGCATTAACCGCCATGCTGAGGCTGTCCTCATCGTAGTTGCAAATTGCCTTTTCCCCTTTTGCTACTCCATAAGTGAAGGGCGCATACCAGCCCATGGCCTGGAAAATCGACTTTCTCTGAAGCCTGTTCCACGGCACGTATGCACCATAAGAGGTGATACCAACCATTAATTATCTCTCCTTTCGGATCAGTTTCATTATTAAGTAAAAACAATCTCGGCAACCGATAGCTTTATCCAGATTACCGATAAGCATTGTACCTGAGACAT
>DAOSYA010000043.1:0-25547 GCA_035380865.1 bacterium | reverse complement strand
ACCTCGCCCCGCCGGAAGACATTCTCCTCAGGAGAATCCGGCTTCACGATTTTTATCCTGCACTGGTGAGAAATGCGGGTCAGCGGGCAACGCGCCATGAGCCGCCGGGGGCCATTGTTGAAGCGCGGGCCTTGAATATTCAGTGAGTATCTCGTAGTTTCCCGAAGATGAAATCCGCGAGAACCCGGTTCGCTAGGGCCGATGGATGCCCGTCTCCCGGGATAATCATATCCGGCGCCGAGAAGTCGATTGTTTTGTGAGGGTCGAGCAGTTCCCATCCGTAATTCGCCGCCGCCGCATCCGCCGCTTCACAGACGGCTTCATAGTCCGGAAGACATTTGTCGCGTATCATCAGCACGCGGATTCCTTCCTCTGAAGTATGCCTGTTCAACATTTCAAAAAAATTCGACATGTTGTCTTTTATGACTTCCCGTGTGTTCGCGCGGTAATATGCCCAGAACTTATTCCTTATGAGAAGCGTCTCGAACCTGAAAAAAACATCCCTGACCGGGCGCGGCCAGTGGGGCGCGTATTTCCTGATGATACCGGCTGTCAGTTCAAGATAGTATTTTTCCTTCAGTGGCATTACGTCGTCCATTCGATGCCTGATGATGACAACGTCCGGCTTGTATTTAAGCAGATGATTACAAAAGTAATCGACCTGCATTTCCGTATTGGTTCCATAAAAAGCCCCGTTTATCACCTCGTATTCGTTTCCCGCAAGGCTCTGGAGATGAGCCCCCAGGGTTTCCGGGTAGCCCAATCCGAAACCGGCGGCAAAAGAATCCCCGAGAATTATTATTCTCCGCTTACCGGAAACTCCCGGTTCGTAGTCCGTGTCGGCGATCAGTCCGTTGTTGTTGATGGGAAGCTTTTTGCTCTCATTGACGCGGTTGAGGTATATCCTGTCCTTGAAACCGGCAGGAAAAACATCTTCTTTCGAGAAATCAACGTTGAAATATACTGGTAACCACAAAAACACAGGGAATATTAGCGCATACAGGAAAAGATATACCGTGAATATCAAAGCTCGCGAGCGGGAGCGCATGGACATGGAAGAAAAATAAGCCGCCGCCAGTGTCAGCGAAAACGATATGATTATTATGAATAAAGTCATATATGTTTATTCTCCGGTGACACTCCGCGTATCCTTTTTTACATCTGTTTTTCGCCGGGAATGCCTGTTCCTCCGCGGAATTCCTATATTTTACATAATTTTACGCATCTGTTAATATATTTACGGAGCGATATTAATATCAATATGATAGACCGGTATGAAATACCCGTGGATAATTTTATTCGAATGTCAAAATACACCGGATAGGGATACGGCTTGATCCGGGCGGGGCAACGCTTCTGTGAAGACGGATGAATGGAATTGCCGGAGTACACTTTTTGTGGAGAGTCTTAACGGGTTTATGAAGATGAAATAAGATATCTGAGCGGTTGAGAATCTGAAAAATGCCGCCGGACTATATGAGACGATAAACAAATGCAGATAATCATACCAATGGCGGGAACAGGCAACCGTTTTGTCGAAGCCGGTTATGCGGTTCCGAAACCGTTGATCGAAGTCGATAATATGCCGATGATCGAGCATGTGGTCAATCTTTTTCCGGGCGAATCCAATTTCCTGTTCATTTGCAATAACAATCATCTGAAGAGTTCGGGGCTGGAAGAAGTTCTCAGGCGTATCGCCCCGGAATGCCGGGTTGTCGGCATGGAGCCGCAAAAGAAAGGCCCGGTTTTTTCAGTGTGTGAATTTATAGACCTTGTGCAGGACGGCGAGGTGATCGTGAATTATTGCGATTTCGGAGCCTACTGGGATTACAATGATTTTCTGAATCACACCCGGAGAAGAAACGCGGACGGCGCGATTCCTTCCTATCGCGGATTTCATCCTCACATGCTTCATCTTTCAAACTACGCGTTTATTCGCGATGAGAAGCAATGGATGCTGAAAATACAGGAGAAGAAGCCTTTCACGGACGACAGGATGAGCGAGTTCGCGTCAAACGGAACATACTATTTCAGGGAAGGTGAATATGTCCGCACATTTTTTCCCCGCTTGATGGAACTGGATATAAGGGTGGAGGGGGAGTACTACGTGAGCATGGTTTACAACCTGCTCATGGAAGCCGGTCTGAGAATTTCCGTATATGAAATCCAGCACATGCTTCAGTGGGGGACGCCCCAGGATATGGAGGAGTACATCGCGTGGTCGGATTATTTCCGCGAGGCGATCGAAGAAAGAAAAAGCCGAAAGCACAGGGGAACTCTGCTGATGCCGCTTGCAGGGAAGGGCGCCAGGTTCGCCGAAGATTACGATATCCCGAAACCGCTGATCCCTATCAGTGGAAGGCCGATGTTCAGCCAGGCGGTTTCCGGCGCTCCCGGAATGGAAAAAGAAGTTTTTGTTTGTTTGAGTGAGCATGAGGAATCGTTCGGTCTTTCGAGCGAGATAAATACCGAATATCCCGGCGCGCGCGTCGTTCTGCTGGACGGAGTCACGGACGGTCAGGCGGCTACCGCCCGGCTCGGCCTCGATGGAATTGATCCCGAAGAACCTGTTTTCGTAGCTGCATGTGACAACGGTATGATCTGGAACGAGGCGGAATATGTTTCGCTGATCGAAGAAAACGATACGGATGTCGTGGTGTGGACTTTCAGTGGGAACCCGTGCGTGCTGCGCGATCCGGGAATGTTCGGCTGGGTGGTTGCCGGCGAACCGGGCCGGGCCGCGGGAATTTCGGTGAAAAAGCCCGTCTCCGATAATCCGCTCGAAGACAGAGCGGTTATCGGCGCTTTTTATTTTTCATCGGCAGGGCTCTTCATCGAAGGCTACGAGCGGCTTGTATCCGAAGACATTCGCGTTAACGGCGAATTCTATATCGACAGTCTTGTGGACGTGCTGGCAGGGGCCGGTTATTGCGTAAAAGTGTTCGAAGTGGACCATTACGTGTGCTGGGGAACCCCGGACGATTTGAGGACTTATGAATACTGGCAGAGTTTTTTCCACAAGTGCTCAATCCATCCTTACAGCCTTGAGGCTGATCCGCTGGTTCCTCCGGGCGCCGTACATGATATTGCTGCGAAATACTCGAACTTTGCTCAGGAGAACGAGTAGAGGCGGGGAGATGCCCGGTGAAGCTTTCCATCATAATTCCATGTTACAATGAGTCGCAGAACATCCCGCTCCTCCTGGATCGCTTCGAGAAAAACCTGAAGCGTGAAGATGTGGAAATAATCATAGTGGAAAACGGATCGACCGATGACAGCGCCGGTGTGCTCGAAGAGCTGGCCCCGAATTATTCTTTTCTGAAAACGGTTTTTGTTGAAGAAAACAAAGGGTACGGATTCGGGATTCTTTCCGGGCTGGAACAGGCGGGAGGAGAGTTTCTGGGGTGGACCCATGCAGACCTTCAAACTGATCCATGCGATGTGCTGAAGGCGCTGGAAATCATCGAGTCGAGAGATAACGCGGTGAATCTTTTCGTCAAAGGCGCCCGCCGGGGAAGATCGGCGTTCGACAACCTGTTTACAATCGGCATGAGCGTGTTCGAGTCTGTTTACCTGGGTGTTTCACTGTGGGATATAAATGCCCAGCCGAACGTGTTTCACAGGAGCTTTTTCTCCGGATGGAAAAACCCGCCCCATGATTTCTCACTGGACCTGTATGCGTTTTTCATGGCAAAAAAGCGCGGTTTGGCCATCGTGAGGATTCCGGTGCTGTTTCCCCGCAGGCAGCACGGGAGCTCGAAGTGGAACACGGGGCTGCTCTCGAAATTGAAATTCATTAAAAGAACGGTTGATTTCAGTGTCGGATTAAAACATGATATAAAACATGGAATTCATAGCGCACAGGATTAACACTATCGATGACCTGCAAAACGTCCCGGTGTCGTTCGGGGTGGAACTCGATCTCAGGGATTACGGCGATCGGCTGGTGCTCAACCATGACCCGTTCACGGGAGGCGAGGATTTTTCGCTCTACCTGAAACACTACAGGCACGGAACGATGATAATAAATGTCAAGAGCGAGGGAGTCGAGTACCGCGCGCTGGAACTCCTGAAGGAAAACCATATAGAGAATTTCTTTTTCCTCGACTCGTCGTTTCCGATGATAGTGAGGCTCGGCGGGGAAGGGGAAAACAGGCTGGCGGTAAGATATTCCGAGTATGAAGGCATCGAAACCGTGATGGCTTCCCGGGGCAGGGCGCAGTGGGTGTGGGTTGACTGCTTCACGACGTTTCCGCTGGAAAAACCTGATTTCGATATGCTGAAGGAGGCGGGATTCAGGGTCTGTCTGGTATCCCCTGAGCTTCAGGCGCGTGAGCAGGACATAGAACTGATAGCAGGGCTGCTCGCCGAACGCCGTATTTTACCGGATGCAATATGCACCAAGATGAGAAACATCGAAAGATGGCGCGCTGCTCCGGGATGAGTTTTCGTTAGCAACACTCAGCGCTTCGCTCGGCTTTCGCGGGTAATCCATAAGGAACGCTGCCCGCTGAAGTAGAATGACTTTTCTGGATTCCGGCTGACTACATGCCGGAATGACGGTTGTGGGAGGGAGGCAGGACGAATGTTTCCACCGATTGATTTCAACAAAACAAAAAGCATTTTCAGGAAAAGCCTTTCACTCGTTCCGCTGATTGTGCTCGCTTTTTCAGCGGCTGTTTTTGCGGATACCGGCGGCCCGGACGCGCCGTCCCCGTTTCAGGCTCAATACGATGAAATATTCAATGTCATGTCGGATAAGTTCTATGACAGGTCAAGGATCGAGAATGAGCTTCCCGCACTGTTTGAAAAGTACAGGCAGAGAGCTTCGAGCGCCGGATCGGAGAATGAGTTTTCCGAAGTCGTGAACGCCATGCTCCAGGAGTTGCATGTCTCACACACATACTATCTGACGCCGGGTGATGTCGAGTATTACTGGCTGGGCGAACTCTTTTCCCGCTTCCTGCCGGATGTAAAAAAGGTTTTCAACGATCAGGAAGTGAAGTATCCCAGCATCGGCATTATTACCGATGAAATCGAAAACAGGACATTTGTGATGTCCGTGTTTCCCGGCGGCCCGGCAGACCGCGCCGGAATGCTGGCGGGAGACGAGATTGTAGCCGTGAACGGTGAGCGATACAGCCCGGTTGATTCCCTGCGGAACCATGTCGGCAGCGAGTTGAAACTGACGGTGAAACATGCGGAAAACGAGAAAACGACAGTAACGGTTACGCCGGTTCTGGTCAACCCGGCGGAGGAGATGTTGAATGCCCAGCGGAACAGTGTGAGGATCATCGAATCGCGTGGAAAGAAGATCGGTTATATCCATATTTATTCCTATGCCGGGAAGCAGTATCATGAACAGCTTGTCGATTCTGTTGCATGGGGTGAGCTGAGAGGCGGGGACGCGCTTATCATTGATCTGCGGTATGGGCTGGGCGGCGCGGATACTTCTTACCTCGATATTTTCAACCGGAATGTTCCGGTAATAACGTGTCGGGATAACGACGGCAATGTTACGACTATAGACTCAAAATGGCGGAAGCCCGCAGTCTATCTGGTGAATTCCGCAACCCGGAGCGGCAAGGAACTGCTGGCGTATGGCGCGAAAATGTTCAATCTCGCGACCGTTGTCGGGGAGCGGACGGCGGGCGCCGTCATGGGCGGACAGATTCAGGCGCTTGCGAACGGCAACCTTCTGTACGTTGCCTGCCGGGTATCGCTAAGCGATGAAAAGGAGCTTGAGGGCAGGGGAGTCGAGCCTGATGTTGTCGTGCCGATGGATGTCCGGTACAGCCGGGGAAATGATATTCAGATCGATGAAGCTGTTAAGTACCTGGTGAGCGAACTGGATAAATGAAAGCCCGGCCCGGCGATTTGCCATGGCGTCTCTTGATTCTTTGAACGTCAAAAATACCGGAGATCATACGCGTGCGAAAAAAAAACAGGTTCGAAAACTCAGCAATAGGAATGCGCTATGGTGACGAGAGGGTAAAATGAAAAGAACAATCAAGGTGCCGGTTTTTATTATTGCCATTTGTCTTGGGATTGTGACATTGCCGATTTTAATCCCCGATGTGGATTTGCCGGATAACACGGCTATCGAGTTGCCGGAGAAAAGTGTCGAGTATGATGGCGAAACTTGCAGATATATATATGACCTCTCGGAATCCGGGACTGAATCGATTGAAGAAGCGCGTGAACTGTATAAGCCTCGTGATCTGAGCCATGACAGCGTTGAACGGATGCAGAACCATTACCGTGATGAGCTATCAATACTTTCTGAAGCGACAGGTTACAAGCCCGGTTTGTGCTTGAGGGATAAGACAAATGGTTTTGATGAAGATCAAGTTTATTTACTGGGTCGTATTATGATAGCAACTGCCTGGGACGAGTTCGGGAGTGGCATGGTCGAAGAAGCTGTTGATACGGTAATGGCGACATTAAAAGTCAGTAGTATTTTGGAGGCATCGGGAACAGGGCTGAAAAGTATGGACAGGGGGATGTGGCTGAAGACTGAGGGGTTGCATGTTCTTGACACTATGATTACGGAAAAGAATCTCCCCGCTGATGTTCTTACAGGAGTTCAGAAGGAAGTGGGACAATACGAGACAGGTATGGTTGGTTTTGAGAGCAGCGTCATCAGGAGCTACAACGATAAAAAGAATAATCCATACGGCAGGCTTCGGAATAAAGGTCTGGCCGGCTTGGGGAGCAGAAGAGTTTTCAAGCCGAACAGAACAATATCTGAATATTATGATATTTACAGTGAAACAATTTCGCACATGGATGAACCCTGCGGTGAAATGAAGCTCGTAAAATTACACAGGATTGAACCCGGGAAAAAGACTGGAATTGGAAAACTGATAAGTCTTTATTTCAAAGGCAATTATTCAGGAGCCCTTTCTGCAACAGCAGAGTCGAACCGAATGGAGTATTTCTTGAGAAGGCGATGTTACAACGATTTTGCGGTCAGGGGTATCGGGATCAAGATCGCCGTCATGCTTTATGAAAAGGAGAACGATAAGCTTCCCGATACTATAGATGAGCTGGTTGGTAAATACATGACAACAATCCCAAGTGACCCGTTTGACGGAAAGCCTGTCAGATACAGCAGAAAGCACAAAACCATATACACAGTTGGAGAAGACCTGGTTGATGATGGGGGCATTCCGCAGGAATGGGAGCACCTGAATGTGAAGGTGGTTACTTTAATAATAAACTGATTGGACTACCCCCACATTTTAATTTGTACTAATCCTTGGGGCAGGCCAATACCACGATTTTTCCGGTTCCTATTCGAAACCGTTTTGTGAAGGTCGGACACGGAAAAATAGATTCGAACTCAGCAGGTGTTTTGGCTGTCGTTTGGAAGTCGTACCGGCAGTCTATTTTTCAAATGGAAACAAATCAGGGTATATGTCATGTACTGCGAGAAGAAAGCGGATTGCGGCGTCAATCGCATCGGAGGCTTCCTGCGATGATACATGGCGAACATCTCCATAGTCGCCGATGTTGCGAAGTTTGTGCAGATCCGTGTACAGGGCGCCAAGCTCCTTATCCCATCTGCCTTTATGCACGAGTTCCGAATGCACAGCCGATTCTACCGCGCTGTGCCGGGTGAAAAATCGCCCCTCCATCGCAAACAGAGCGCTTGCAGCATGAAACACTGCGTAGTAAGCGCGATTGGCCGCGCCGTCGGGCGCGATCTTTACGCCCACTTGAGCCAGCGCCAGAGCATCGACAGCACGCTTCCAGTATTCAACTGCCTCGTCATGTTTCGCCATCACACAAGAACTCCTTCGCGCATAGCCTCCCGGTACAGATGGCAAGCGCCGGTTTCGTAACTCGATGCTTCGACAGGCACAATATTTATCGCCCGGAATTCACCTCTCTCGTCAATTTGTGAAAGTGCAAGGTCGTAGACCGCCCTGGTTGTTTTCTGAATTTCTGTCCACAGTGAAACCGGTCCTTCCAGAAGGCATATCAGGTCAATGTCGCTATCCGGTCTCTCTTCACCCCGTGCCACGCTGCCGTACAGCACCAGTCCCCGGAAACGCGAGCCGTACAGTTCCTGGAGCCGCTCTTTGATGCGCTGTAGAAGTTCGGGTTGCGTCATGTTTTCACACACATATCACGAAGTTCGATTATCTCAATATAGTTTTACTTTATTCACAGTAATACTATCTTAATCCCAAAAAATATTTATGTAAACGCGAAAGCGGAGAGGGTGGGATTCGAACCCACGTTGACGAGAACGCCAAACTGGTTTTCGAGACCAGCGCCTTCAGCCGCTCGGCCACCTCTCCTGATGAGCAAGTGAAATTATAGGCTGAGTGCGCGAGGTTTGCAATACTGTTTGTTCAGGTTGCGCGCGACGGGGCGGCGGCGACAGTTTTTTTCTTCCGGTGGTAAGTTGCCGGGCCGGGCGGCCATTTATTTTCAGTTTTTTGACACGGCGGCGCGGTGGGGATATCATTTAATGATTATGGGCAGGTTTCTTAAATTCTTCATTATTGTTCTGTTGCCGGTGTTCTGCGCCTGCGCGGTGGCGGGGGGGCAGGAGCTGCTCGACCTGTACTCCGATGAGGAGGTGACGGCTACTCAGCAGATGAATACCGGCGCGCGGCAGGTCGCGGGCACTGTTTCTCCGGGGTACGAGGTCCAGGTTTATTCCGGTGCGGTCGTGAAGGTTGACGGTAAGAAAATCTATGTCGACAAGGGCGCGATCGACGGCGTGACCGAGGGGACGATGATGGAGATTTTCCGGATCGATACGATTGTCGGGCTGGAGGGCGAGGTGCTGGACGAAGAGGAGGTAGATGTGGGCCGGGTGGAGATTTACGAGGTCAGGCCGCGCGTTTCGATAGGCAATCTGATGGATGAGGAGGCGGAGATCAAGCGGGGCTTTATTGTGCGTTATGCTTCGGTGCGCGACAATGGTCCGGAGAACCGGATTTCCGACCTGTGCCCGGCGGGCATGTTTCTCGATACGGGTGGTATGTTCGAGTATATTCCGGGCAGCATGTCCGGGGCGGACGGTCAGTTTGTTAAGAAGCTCGGCGAGGTGGAGCCGTTCTGTGTGGATAAGTATCCGGGCGAAGGAATACTGACGTGGGCGGCGGCGGCGGCGTATTGCGAGCAGCAGGACAAGCGACTGTGCGAGCGCGTCGAGCTGGAGAAGATATGCGCCGAGTGGGAACGCGAGAAGCCGTGTCCGCGCGATATCGAGGCGCAGGGGTTGTGTCCGAACCAGGATACGGTGATGAGGTTCGGGCGTGAGCAGGAGTGGACTGCCGACCCGGTCGAGGGAGAGCCGGGCAGGAAGGACGCGAGCTCGATCGCGTGCGCTTCGCACAGCCCGGTTGTGACGCATTGTTATTATGAAGGGTGCCGCGGCGCGAAAAAGATTTTCCGCTGCTGCGCCGGACCGCAGGAACCCGAGAAAAACTGATTTCGTGATTTGTATTTCCCTGTGTTTCTGTTCCATGTATGTGTGCGGACTGGCAGTCCGCACAGTCGGGATTGCCGCGTCGCTCTCAATAACATGACAAAAGATATACCCTTGTATTTTCAAGATTAAGCCGTCCTCGAAGCGAGAACGTGAAAGAACAAAAAGCGGCCCGGGCCGCCTCGCAATGACAGAACAAAAGATACATTAAGGTATATTCGTGAAAACAGCCTGTCTACGAAGCGAGAACGTGAAAGAGCAAAAAGCAGGCCGGCCTGCCGAGCGATGACACGCTAAACAACATTGAGGTTATTCATGCACAAAGGCACGGCGCTTTGTACATGGCACAAACATAGGATTTACACTAAGGTGTTTTTGAGTATGAGCTGTCCGCGAAGTTATTATGTAAAAGAACAAAAAGCAGGCGATGACTGCATCAGGTTTTCGAAGCTGTTATACCGATTATCATAAATAACATTGAATCCTGCATGAATGGCTTTCCGGCCCGCGCGCCCGTCATTCCTGCATGCAGTCAGCAGGAATCCAGGAAACTCCGTTTAACCCGGATTTCTCACAGAGAAATCCGGAAAACCGCGATAAGGCCAATCCTGCTGCGTCACAGCGGCGATTCGGGATCGGTCACATACGCAACAGTATGCGCCCTCACCACTCACTTGCTGTTCCTTGTATTATCAGCCTTATCACGATTTTTAACCTGCGCTGGTGAGAAATGCAGGTTAGTTATTCTATTTTTATTCTGATAATCCATATAATTCCGTGGACGGCTTGCGCAATTGTTCGAGGTTGAAAATCCCAGGCTCTACTTTCAGACCCCGAGATATTTCGTCCCGGAGCAATGCAAAAAGAGCGCCGGGTTTCTGTTTGGCGGTAGATGTGTAATAATTCAAGGTATTACTGGACAGAAGTGATTTTATGAGAAAGCTGCTTGTAATAATACAGGACCGGCTGTCTGAGATCATCGAAAAAGGTGAGATCACCGAGCGGTATTACAATCCCGGCGATCTTTTCGACGAAGTACACATACTGATGACGAACGACGACACGCCGGACCCCGCGCCGTTGGGCAGGATGGTTGGGCGCGCGCGGCTCGTCCTGCATAATCTGCCCGCGGGCAGGCTGCTTGCCGCCACGACGCTCGGATGGCAGAGCCGGCTGCTAAAGCGATGGGCGGAGCCGGCGATCAGCATCGCGCGCGAGCTGCGGCCCGACCTGATCCGTTGCCACGGCTGCGGTGTGAACGCTTTCATTGCACATCAGGTAAACAGAAAGTTCGGCGTGCCTTATGTGGTGTCGCTGCACACCAACCCGGACCAGGCTATTTACACGGACGGGCTCAGCCACGCGCGGCTCGCTTCGGCAAAGGCGTTCGAGAAAATTCAGAACTCCGCACTGCAGAACGCAAGACTTGTTTTGCCGGTTTACAAACCGATCATCCCGTACCTGGACAGGCTGAATGTGAAGAACTACCGCGTTGCGTACAACGTGCTGAACCCGTCGCATTTGAGAAGGAAAGAAGATTATGCGCTGCACTCGCCGCCGAGGATAATCTGTGTCGGGCGCCAGATCATCGGAAAGATACCGGAAAACCTCATCATCGCGGTGTCGAAACTGCCGGACGCGCGGCTCTCGATGATCGGGGATGGAGAATACCACGAGTACCTGAAAAAAGTGGCGGAAGGCAGCGGCGCGGGCGACAGGATAGAATTCATCCGCGCAATGCCGAACGACGAGCTTTGCGACAGGATGACCGATTACGACATATTCGCCGCGCACTCCGATTACACCGAGATAAGCAAGGCTGTGCTCGAACCGCTGCTGTCCGGCATGCCGGTGATAGTCAACCGGCTGTCGGAGAGTCCCGTGCCCGAGCTCGAAGGCGATTTTGCGATGCTTGTGAACAACACCTCGGCGGGGTACCACAGTGCGCTTAAGTTGCTGATCGAAGACGATAAAACCAGGGAAAAGACAGGCCGCCGCGCATTCGAGCATTCACGCGCGCTCTGGGATCCAAGTGTCACAGAAGCCAACTTCGCCGGGATTTACACGGAAATAATTTCATCAAAATAGAAATAGTTCTTATAATAATCAGAGCCGGATCTTTTTTTTCCGATCCGGTGGAACCGACCAATACACCGGCGTTGTTCGCGCCACGAAGGCAGGCACAAATGAAGAGATTTCTCATCATCGCACTTTTAATCATCGCGCCCGTTTGCGCAAACGCGGAGAACCTGACGCATTTTATCCGCGACGAGGTGAAAAAACTCGACGAATCCACGTGCGGGGACGGGTTTTCTTTCGCGTTCATGGCGGACAGCCACCAGAGCACGACCGTTTTCGAAAACTTCATAGATGTCATCGACGAAATGAAGCCCGACTTTGTGGTTTCATCCGGCGATTTCACTAACGACGGCAAGCCGGAGGAATACAACCAGTTTATCACGCAGGTGACGAGGATTGACGTTCCGTGGTTCACCGTTCCGGGCAATCATGAGTATCGCTCGCCGCAGGGACACACGTCGCCCGACGGGGCAAAGAGGTACAAGCGTGTGTTCGGCACAAATGATTTCCTGTTCGATCACTGCGGCTGGCGATTCATCGGGCTTGATGTGGTCGCATACGACATGCTTCTTCCCAGCCAGCTCAACAGGCTCGAAAAAGCGCTCAAGGGACACGAGGATCATTCTGTCGTGTTCATGCACTACCCGCCGAAAATCATCGACCACTGGGAAGAAGGAATCTTCAACTCGAACGCCGGATGGTTCATGAAACTGCTCGAACAGTACCGCGTGCGCTACTTCTTCTCCGGCCACATCCACGTGCACGACAAGGTTCAGATCGGACCCACCACTTACATAGTAACCGGCGGCAGCGGCGGCGGGCTCGACAGGGGAACAACCGCCGACAAACTCAATTCTCCGGATGCCGGTCCGTACTATCATTTTATATACGTAAGGGTGAAAAACGACCGCGCTATGGATATGGTTATCCGGCCCAACCTGCCTGATGAAAGAAGATAGCGGAGCTGTCGGGAAATCCTGACCCGGAAGTCCCGTGGAAGCGCAGGGATCGAAGATATTTTGCCGTAACTCGAAAGAGAGAAACCCTGCCGTCTTCAGGCCGGAGAAATTTATTCGGAGCGCTTTTTCAAAATTGTCACTTCGACTCATGTCGATCGGGAAAATAATGTTCTTGATAGATTTACCCAAACAATATATCTTCTAGGGACGTCATCGCGTGCAGTCATCGCGCGCTTTCCGGGAAAGGCAGGCTTTTCATCTCATGAAAAAAGATCAAAAACCGATAACTCCGGCGTATGCGTGGTATGCGCTCGGACTGATGTTTCTAATCAATCTCACCAACTATGTCGACCGGCTGAGCATCGGCCCCGCGATGGAGCACATCAAGAGATATTTCGACGCGACCGACACCATGATGGGGCTGATCCTGTATGCGTTCACGATCGTGTACGCGGTGGTTTCGGTGCCGATGGGAATCTGGTCCGACCGCGCAAAGCGCACCCCGTTCGTCGCGGCGGGCGCGCTGGTGTGGAGCATTGCTACAACCATATCGGGATTCGCGACCGGGTTCTGGAAATTCTTCGCGGCGCGTGCTTTCGTAGGCTCCGGCGAGGGCATCTACCAGCCGACCGGCACGGTGCTTATCACCGACTACTTCCCGCGCAAGCAGCGCGCGACGGCGATCTCGATATTCATGTCCGCAATGCTGGTGGGCGGCGCGATCGCGATTGTTGTAGCGGGCGCGATTCTCAAAAGCACAGACAGGCTCGACATGGAGCGCGTGGCAGAACTGATCACGATCGAACAGGGCGCGGTTTATAACGGCTGGAAGTTCGACGGGCTCAATGAAACACGAAAAAGAAAAGCGTCTTTCGAGTTCTCGAACGGGGCGGACAGGTTGCAGGTTCAGCTTTCCATCCCGAACCGCAAGAAAGAAACCGACGCAAAAACAAGGCTGTTCGATATAGATTATATTCTGAACGAAAACGAAGAACCGGCGGGGACGCAGCTCGAATTCGCGAACTCGGTAACCGGGCTGATAAGAGACAACGAGGACAATAATCTCGAAAGCATCAGTTCGCCTCTGATTCACAGGCCGACCAGTTTTGATATACCTGATAAATACCGAAGCCTGCTCAGATACGACGAGGCGGGCAAACAGCTGACCTATCTCGGCATCATGAGTATCGAGGACAAAAAGGAACTGAGGCTGATATCCGACGACCCGAAGTATCAGAAGGCGATTGTCGGGATATACAACACGGCCAATTTCTATTTCCGCCGATCTGACAACTGGAAATGGATCTTCTGGATACTCGGGCCTCCAGGGCTGGTCTTCGCGTTTCTCGCGCTGTTCCTTCGCGAGCCGGTGAAAGGCGGGACCGAGGAGTTCCTCGATGAAAAACAGAAAGCCGTAATCGAGAAAAAAAGCAAAATCGATTACTCGCCGCTGTGGAAAACCCGGTCGCTGGTGATAATGATATTTTCAAACGTGCTCGCCACGTTCGCGATCGGCGGGCTGAACACGTGGCTGTTCCCGTTTGTCGAACGATACAAGGACATGGAGGCGTCAGAGGCCGCACTGAAAATCGGCCCGATTGTCATTGTCGCCATGCTCGCCGGCGTCGTGATAAGCGGAATCGTAGCCGACAAACTGTTCCGAAGGACAAAATACGCATACAACATAATTCTCGCGACATGTATTCTTGTCGCTATACCGTTCTTTTATATATTCTTCCTCAATCCGAATTATTACATGATGATTGCCGCTGTTGCGTTCGGGCTGTTTTGCCTGTCGTGGATCAACGGCCCGCAGAACACGATGCTGATGTCGGTTGTAGAGCCGAGGCTGCGCGCGACCATGAATGCGTTTCACATCCTGCTCATACACGTGCTTGGCGATGGCCCGTCGCCGCTCATCATCGGCGCTCTTTCAGACAGGTTCAGCCTGAAGTTCGCGTTCATGATTCTGCCCATATTCCTTGTAGTCGCCGCCATCGGGTTCGGCATCGCGGGCTACTATGTGCCCGGCGATCTCAAGCGGCTCGAACAGCGGATGAAAAAGCAGGCGCAGCAGGCGTGAATCGCTGCCGATAACGGATACATATATCAATGCAAGGCGGCCGGGAAAGAGCGCCGGCGGGATTCCGGCGGGCTGAGAAAGCCGGCCTGGCGCTTAACCCGCATTTCTCACCATTGCAGCTTAAAAATCGTTTAGAATGCCTGTAATACAAGGCGCGGCGAGTGAGTGGTGAGAGAGCATACTGTGCGTATGTAACCGAGCCCGAACCGACGCCGCAACGCAGCAGGACAGGTGTTATCACGATTTTCCGGATTTCTCTGAGAAATCCGGGAAAAGTCCTGGAAACGGTATTTTCCGGACACTGAATTTATCCGGATTGACACATCGAAATATTCCAGCGTCTTCCCGGTTTCACTGTTTTTGAATCTGAATAAGAATCAGGATTAACCCGAGAGATGCCATTATACTGTTTGTCATAGATAATATGGAATGCGGCACGAAGCGCCTGCTGTCATTCCTGCATGCTGTCGGCAGGAATACAGTAAACTCCGTTTATTACTCAATATTTATTCTGGTAATTAATATAAATAGAAAATCCGGATTAAGGTAGCATTTATTTTGCTTTTCGAATATCATTAAGATTAATATCATCTTGTTATTATTACTAAGCGCATATACATGTGGAAATTAATTAAACAGGTCATTGTATATGCGATATGCATGGAGCATGCATGGGAGAAGCAGAGAAAGAACGCTTTCACAGAGTTGTTTCATTTTATGAAATTGCCGCCAAAACGGGCGTCTCAGTTCGCTCAAGAATATTCAATCGTGGTATCAATATCGTAAGAACATCCGTAATGGTCATGCTTGTATTTATATGCTGCGGGGTAGCATGGGCGACCGAAACAGTGCAGGTAGGCATATACCAGAACAAGCCGAAGGTGTTTGTAGATGAGAACGGGAAATCGGCGGGGATTTTCATAGACCTGCTTGATGAAATAGCGGAGTCAGAAGGATGGAACCTCGTTTACAGGCAGTGTGAATGGGAGGCGTGTCTTCGTAATCTGGAATCAGGTGTAATAGATCTGATGCCGGATGTGGCCTATTCGGATGAGAGAGCGGAGAAGTATGTGTTTCACAAAATTCCGGTTGTCGAGAGCTGGTCGCAGGTTTATGCCGGGCCGGGCTCGCGGATATCCAGGATGTCCGACCTGAAAGGCTTGCGTGTCACCTCGCTCAGAGGCTCGATTCAGGAGAAAATCCTGAAGCAGATGATGAATGGATACGGGTGCGATGTTACGATTGTGCAGGCGGGGTCGTATGAGGAAGCTTTCGGGCTGGTAATGGAAGGGTATGCTGATGCTGTTGTTTCGAACCGTTTTTTCGGAGACTATTCTTACCAGAATTACGGGCTTGCGAAGACGCCTGTTGTTTTTAATGTAGTGCCGCTTTACTATGCCGCGACCAGGGGCGGCAACAAGGAGCTTTTAAATAAAATCGATGAGTATTTAGATATCTGGTCCAGGGAATCTGATTCGCCGTATTATAAAATTCTGTATCGCTGGGAAGAAAAACCACCATCGCATGTTGTTCCTCGTTATCTGTTGCTGATAATCGGCTTGATCGCTTTCTTGCTTTTGTTTACATCGGGAATGATATTATTGTTGCGCCGGCAGGTGAGAAGCAGGACAAAACATCTGGAGCTGGCCAACGAGGAACTTCAGAAACATCAAGAGAATCTTGAAGGACTGGTGGATATGCGGACAGCGGAACTTGAGAAAGCCAAGGTCGCCGCCGAAGATGCGGACCGGCTGAAGTCGGTGTTTATGGCCAGCATGAGCCATGAGTTGAGAACGCCGCTGAATTCTATCATAGGTTTTACGGGGATTATTCTTATGGGGCTTTCAGGCGAATTGAACGATGAGCAGAAAAAACAGCTCGGAATGGTGAAATCAAGTTCTGAACATCTCCTGAGCCTGATAAGTGATGTGCTGGACATATCAAAAATTGAGGCGGGCAGAATAGATTTGTCACATGAAGAGTTCGATATGCGGGATATCGTAAACGAAGTGGTGATAACTATTTCTCCGGAGGCGGAAAAAAAAGACTTGAAGGTTGTTACTGAAGTTCCCGGAGAGATAAACATGCTGAGTGATAGAAGGCGTGTAAAACAAATCCTGATGAATCTTGTGGGCAACGCCGTAAAGTTCACGCAAGAGGGCTATGTGAAGATATCGGTGGGGATCGCCGATGACGGGTTTGTGGAAATATGCGTAACTGATACGGGAATAGGCATAAGCAGGGAAAACATGCATTTGCTTTTCAATCCGTTCCGGCAGATCGGGGATGACTTTGAGAAAAAGAGCGAGGGGACAGGACTGGGGTTGCATTTGTGCAAAAGGCTTGTCGCGTTGCTCGGAGGCAAAATATGGGCTGAAAGCGAATTTGGAAGAGGCAGCGCGTTCATGTTCAGCATACCGATTAGATCCAGGGAGACTATCAATGAAGAAGATACTGGTAATAGAGGATAACGAACAGAATCTTTACCTGATAAGGTTCATTCTGCAAAAGAACGGCTACGATGTCCTTGAGGCGCGTAACGGAGAAACCGGTGTTGAAATGGCGGTGAGCTTAAGGCCGGATTTGATATTGATGGATATCCAGTTGCCGGACATTGACGGCCTTGAAGCCACGAAGAGAATAAGGAACTCGAAAGCGAACGGGGATATTCCAATAGTTGCTATTACATCATACGCCATGACGGGCGACAGGGAAAGATCGATTGCGGCTGGTTGCACGGGTTATATCGAGAAGCCGATCAATCCCGAAACGGTAATGATTGAAATCGAAAAGTATATTTAGCGAATATGCTGAAAAATAAAAGACAGAAAAA
The DNA here is from genome assembly GCA_035380865.1 of bacterium. Taxonomy (GTDB): domain Bacteria; phylum UBP15; class UBA6099; order UBA6099; family UBA6099; genus DAOSYA01. The sequence goes on along the minus strand of DAOSYA010000043.1, from coordinate 8,142 downwards.
GGAACCATATGTTCTTGTGGTATTGCTGAGTGGTGTCAACTTCGGGACCGCCGCGGCAACAATATGGAAGTACACATGAGAGAAGAAAGAGATCAAGGTGGTTGAGTTTTACAGCCGTAAGAAAACAGATCATTCAGCGAGGGTGAAGATATAGCATAAACAAAAGCGGTATATAGGAGCAAAGCTGTTATGATTGTAATAGTTATAATTATCACCTCGGTTTTGCTGCAATTAATAGCTACTGTTGCGGCGCTGAAAATGATCCGCATTTCCGGCAGATATATGGCATGGACGCTTATCTCCGCGGCGCTCGCGATAATGATTATCCGGCGCTGTATAAGCTTCAATTATTCATTGTCCTATGATCCCGAACAACAGTTTTCCATCTACTTCGAATTACTGGGTCTTTTGATTTCGGCTTTTATGCTGATCGGTATCATAAAAATTCATCCGATATTCATTGAGCGAAAGAGAAACGAGGAGGAGCTGCGGCTCGATGAATCCCGAATGCTGGCTCTGTTGCATATCAATCAGATGACTGAAGCGTCCGTGCAGGAAATTATTGATTTTTGTATCAAGAAAGCGGTTCAGCTCACCGGAAGCAGGATCGGTTACTTCATATTCCTGAATGATAATGAAGAAGTTTCAAGTGTACACTCATGGCCCGGAAACTCTGTACTATCCTCCGGGGTAGAAGGTGGCGCTGAGATGCCGGAGATTTTGAGTGAAGCATTGAGGCAACGCAAACCTGTTATTGTCAATGGTCAGGATGCTTCGTCTTGGAAAGGAAACGGCAATCGCGGCCACCGCGAAAAAGCCGCCCGAAGGATGCAAGCTCCCCTGTTGTATGACAAACGGATTGTTCTGGTGGCGGGGGTGGAGGACAAAGACCATGAATATAAAGAATCGGATTTGCGACAGATCACTTTGCTCATGCAGGGGATGTGGAATCTCATCCAGAGGAGAAAAGTGGCGGCGGAACTCCAGAAGCACAGAGAGAACCTGGAGGAACTGGTGAAAACGAGGACGGCGGAACTCGAGACGGCGAAGGAGGCCGCCGAAGCCGCAGACCGGCTGAAATCGGTGTTCCTGGCCAGCATGAGCCATGAACTGAGGACACCGCTGAACTCCATACTGGGTTTCACCGGGATAATTCTGATGGGGATGACCGGTGATTTGAACGAGGAACAGAAGAAACAGTTGACTATGGTGAAAAACAGCGCGGAACATCTGCTGAGCCTGATAAATGATGTGCTGGACATATCAAAGATTGAAGCCGGCAGGGTGGATTTATCAAGTGATGAATTCGATGTTAAAGATGTTGTGAAGGAAGTGAATGAAATTATTTCTACCGCGGCAGATGAAAAAGGGCTGGAGATTATCACCGAGATTACCGGAGAATTAAACATGCTGAACGATAGAAGGCGGGTAAAGCAAGTCCTCATGAATCTTGTGAGTAACGCTGTAAAGTTCACGGAAAAGGGTTCGGTGAAGATATCGGCGGCGGGTGGTGATGATGGATTTGTGAATGTATGTGTAACTGATACGGGATCGGGTATAAGCAAGGAAAACATGCAGTTGCTTTTCAAACCGTTTCGGCAGGTTGGCGATGATATCGAGAAAAAAAGCGAAGGAACGGGCCTGGGGCTGCATCTGTGCTGGAAACTGGTCGAGTTGCTCGGCGGTGATATAAGGGCGGAAAGCGAGCTGGGAAAAGGCAGTGCGTTTATGTTCAATATTCCTCTGAAACGAGAGGAGCCGGCTGTATAAGAAAAAGATAACGGAATGGCAATGAAGGGAAACTGAGAAGTTTGTTTGATAAACGTGGTCATGAGAGGTGTGGCAATGAAAATACTTATAGTCGATGATAAAAAAGAAAATCTCTATCTTCTTGAAATATTGCTGCAGGGCAAAGGCTTCGAGACCGCCACGGCGAAAAACGGGAAGGAAGCGCTTGAAAAGCTCAGAGCCGGTGAATACGGCATGATAATTTCCGACATCATGATGCCGGTTATGGACGGTTTTCAACTGTGCAGGGAATGCAAGCGCGACGATTCTCTGAAGAATATCACTTTCGTTTTCTACACGGCCACATACACGGAAAAAAAGGATGAGGAATTTGCGCTCAGCCTCGGGGCGGACAGGTTCATAATCAAGCCGACCGAACCCGACCGGTTCATTGAAATAGTGGAGGAATTGGTGAAAGAGCATAAGGAAGGGGGGATCGAACACAGGGCGCTCCAGGACATCGACGATTACGAGTTATATAAGACCTACAGCGAGCGGCTTGTAAGGAAACTTGAGAAAAAAATGCAGGAACTGGAAGAAAGCGAGGAGAGGTTCAGGACGCTGTTGTTGTCGCTTGAAGATATTGTGTGGGCGGCCAGCGCCGATGGCAAAGAACTGTTCTACATAAACAAAGCGGCGGAGAATATCTACGGGAGACAGGCCAGGGATTTTTTTGACAATACAAATCTCTGGAACGAGATTGTGCATCCGGACGACAGGGAGCGCGCGCGGGAAAGCGCGGGAGCATTGATTGAAACCGGGAGCAAAAATATCGAATATCGTATCGTCCGGCCCGACGGGGAAATCCGCTGGCTGCGTGACAGAACTAATGTTATCTATGATGACGACGGGGTTCCTGTAAGGATAGGCGGAATAGCGACGGATATCACAAAACAGAAAGATGTGGAGAAGGAACTCGAACTCAATGTGATCAGGACCCAGGCGCTTCTTGATTTGCATCTTATGGCCGGGGATACGGAAAGCCGGATACTGGACTTCACTCTTGAGGCGGGCCTCAAAATTTCTCAAAGCAAGATTGCGTTTATTGGACTTATTGATGAAGCTGAATATGTTATGACAATTCATAAATGGTCGGATAATGTCATGAAGCAATGTGCAGTAGACGGGAAACCGATAGTTTATCCGATAAGCGAGTCCGGATTGTGGGGCGATTGTATAAGATTCAGAAAGCCGGTGTTGGTGAATGATTATGATGTGGCCCAACCCGGGTACAGGGGATTGCCCGAGGGTCACGTTTCCATAAAGAGGTTTCTGGAAGTTCCGGTGTTCGATGGTTCGCACATTACGGCGGTCATCGCGGTGGCGAACAGGGAGCATGACTACACAGAAAGGGATGTTGTTGCATTGACATCTCTGGCAAATAAAGCGTGGAACGTAATAAGCCGCAAGCGCGCGGAAGAAGCTTTGAAGAACTCTGAGAAGCAACTACAGCAGTCGCAGAAGATGGAGGCGGTTGGCAGACTGGCCGGGGGCATAGCGCATGATTTCAACAATATGCTTACTGTCATAATCAACTACGCGGAATTCGTGATCGAGGAGCTTGGCGGTGACAACCCGCTCAGACCGGATATGGAAGAGATACTCAAGGCGGGTAACCGGGCGACAGCGCTGACACGCCAGCTTCTCGCGTTCAGCCGCAAGCAGCCGCTCGTGCCTAAAGTTTTCGATATAAACAGGGCGATAGAGGATATCGAGCAAATGCTGAAAAGGCTCATCGGTGAGGATATCGATCTTTTAATAGTTCCCACCAGGGAACCCGTCAGAATTAAAGCCGATCCGGGACAGATCGAACAGGTGATAATGAATCTTGTCATCAACTCCCGTGATGCCATGCGGAAAGGCGGCAAACTCACGATCGAAACGTCTAATATCGAATTGGGTGAAGAGTATGCCGCAGACCACCCTGAAGTGAGTCCGGGCTGGTATGTAATGTTTTCCGTCACCGATACCGGTATGGGTATGGATGAAAAAACCAGAGAACGCATTTTCGAGCCTTTTTTCACGACAAAGGAGTCAGGCAGAGGAACGGGGCTCGGATTGTCAACTGTTTATGGTATCGTCAAGCAGAGCGGAGGCTTCATCTGGGTTTACAGTGAACCCGGAAAGGGCACGACATTCAAAATCTATCTGCCTCGCGAGCTTTCCGGGGAGGAAACTAAAGAGCTCGAAAGCAAAAGGGCAGGGTCGGCAGAGGGAACGGAAACTATTCTCGTAATTGAAGACGAGAGGGGTGTTCTCAATCTTGTGAAACGCATTCTCGAACCTCTGGGCTATGACGTTCAAACAGCATCAGATATCAACGAGGCGTTTAGCGTTTTCGAGCGGTTCGCCGATTCGATACAGCTTATCATCACGGATATAATAATGCCTGAAATGAGCGGCCTTGTGTTGTTTGCACAATTAACGAAGAAATACCCGGCCATCAAAGTTCTGTACATGTCGGGCTATACCGAGGAAGCCATTGTTCACGGAGGAGTTCTGGACCGTGGCGTCAATTTTATTTCGAAACCGTTTTCGCAAACAGATCTGATAGAGAAAGTACGGAGCATACTGGACGGTTGATATTAACCTGCACCGGTGAGAAATGCAGGCTATCCCCTGGTCGTCCTGGCTCTCCTGAAATCCGGAAGATCGGCCCGGAATGACGGTAGTGTATGTATGCCGTGTAGCACTCGCAATCCCGTTGTGGGTGATGGGCAAAAAAGGAAACAGTAAGGATTGCATACATAAAGAACGACGCTTTATACATGGCACACAAAAGAATATTTTTTATATTAAGGAGTGGATCACGCGCCTGCGCGGTGATGACAACGATGGGGGACAGTGAAGACAACTTTGAGTCTGTTGAAAAATGTATCGTTGAGAGTTTGTCATCCTGAGCGCAGCGAAGGATCTCGGCGCTCCCACCGAGACGATGGGAGCGATTAGCACATAACAGAGATTCTCCGATCGTTGCACTTTCTCAGTATGACAAAACGGGTTTTTTTCAACAGACTCACGGCGCTTTGTACGTGGCACAAACTGAGATTTTGTATCAAGTTATAGTAATTCTCATAATAAAAACAGATTCACAACTCGATCAGAAATCACAAACACAAAGATAGTGTGCCATGCACAAAGCTATTTCCTTTGTGCATGTATTCAAGATTATTTTTGAGAATCACTATATCATAAATAACATTGAATCCTGCATGAATGGCTTTCCGGCCCGCGCGCCCGTCATTCCTGCATGTTGTAAGCAGGAATCCAGAAAAACCGTCGCAGCCTTTCCATTTCTATTTTGATAATCAATATAATAAGGCGGCTAACAAATGATAAGTCCTGTAAACAAAGGAATATTTGTTCCGCCTGCGGCTCAGTCCTGTTTGCGGGAAATAATTTTCGGCGCGAGCGCTTTTATGACTTTTTCTATGTCGGATCTGTCGATTCCTTTGAGAATCACGATTACCGCGAGGTAGACGGCCCCGAAGACCGCGGTCGCGAAAAGCAACTGGAATTTATCCGGCGCGAGGTGTGTGTTCCACAGCATTATCACGCCGATGGCGGCCAGCGATGCGACTGTAGCTTTAGCGAGGATGTCCATCCTGTAGAGCGATTTCAGTGGCGCGTACCGCGACGCCTGTAAAAAAACGACCGATTCGAGCGCCACGAAGCATATCAGCCCGGAAAGCGCCGCGCCGGTGAGCCCCATGTACGGAACGATTATGTAACTGAGCGCGAGGTTGGCGAGCCCGGCGGCGATAAGCGAGTTCTGGATGAACACGACCCTGTCTTTGCACATGAGCATGTAATGAGCGATCGAGTTGAATTTTCCGACCACGCCGCGCAGGAGGATAAGGATTATAAGAGTGAGGCCGGTTTCGAACTCCGCCCCGCCCATGAGCAGCAGCAGCGGCTTCACGATCACCGAAAGCAGGAAAAACGAAGGCACGATGACGAGAAGCGAGTATTTGTGGATATTCCCGACGACGTATGCGACGCCCGCCGGGTCGTTGCCGTCGACGACTTTCATGAGCTGCGGGTAAAGCGGCAGCATGATGGGCGAGTTGAGGGCCTCGATCAGCGCGTAGAATACGCAGACCGCGCCGTATATGCCGAGGTCGGCAGCCGTGAGGTAGTGGCCGATCACCAGCCGGTCGCCGAGCGTTGTCAGCGTGGTTCCGAGCCCGACGAAGCTCATCGGCAGCCCGAACCGCATCATCCGGGTCAGCGTTGCGGTGCGTGTCTCTTTGTCGCTCGCGACGATTTTGTGCCAGGTCCAGAACCCGGAAATCATGACTGCATAGAAGAGAATTTTCAGCACGATCAGGGTCTTGATGAGATATATCAGGCCGTATCCGCGCGGCACGAGGTATATTATGGCCGAGACGTTGATCAGCGTTTGTATTATTTCGAACGCGGCATATTCTTCGAGCCAGAGCCGCGAGCGCAGCACCTGGTAGATGAGCATCTCCAGCGCGCCGACGAAAATGAAAGCCGAGCCCCACCTGAAAAGCTCGACCCCGCGATCCCAGCCGAGGAACAGGTGGTTGATGACCGGGGCGAGCAGCGCGAACAGCAGGCTGATCACGCATGCGCTCGACACCACGAAGAGCAGTATTTTTCCGAGCCATCGCCGGTTCTGCCGCGTCCAGTCGTTGATCGACATGAACCGCACGATCGCCGCGCCGCCGACTCCGAACGAAGCGAACGGCACGATGAACGTCATGACGGTCATGAGCTGCCCGTAGGCGCCGTACCCGTCGGAACCAAGGTACCGGGCCATGATCGGGAACGTGACGAACCATGTCGCCTTGACGATTATGTTCGAGATGGTTTTGAGAATTACGCCCCGTGTGACGTTCATTGCCGTTCCGCCGTTCCGGACAAAGCGCGCCGCCTGTGATCGATGGGACATGTTTCGAAGGGCAATTTGTTCGTTTCCGTTTGTACTGAATTTTCACGGCGTCAGCCGCCGGTTTCCGCGAAAATTATATTATCAGCGATCCCCTTTGTAAACTGCGCGTTGCGCGTTGCCGATAGTACGGTTTCGGTTTATGTTGTATAATTCCGCTGGTTTGAAATTCTGCATGGATTGATATGATGCTGAAGAAAGCTGTTTTCTTTGCTGTTTTTACGGGCTTGATACTTGTCCTCGGGCTGGGGCTGCTCGAATTCGCGATGCGGGCGGTTCACCCGCCGGAGCGGGACGGCGGCGGGGGCGGATACGTGGATCACGGCGGTTATCATGTGCTGCCGGCGAACGCGAGCCGCTTTTTCGAGAACGAGGACGGGCTGCGGGTCGAGATAAAAACGGATGCGCAGGGACTGCGCAACCCGGCGGGCCTGCTCGGGGGCGCGGATGTCGTGCTGGCGGGCGACTCGTTTATCATCGCGCAGAACACGCCGGAGGATAACACGGTGGCGGGGCGGCTGCGGGCCGCGGGGGTGAATGTTTACAACGCGGGAATGGACGGTTTCTCGACGTTCAACGAACTGAACCTGCTCGCGAAACTTCTGGAGGAGTCGAACCCTTCGGTTGTGATAATCGTTTTTTATCTCGGCAATGACCTGCGTGACAACTATCTCGGGCTGGGGCTGCGTGGCGGCGGCGACAGCGGGTTGCGGAAAAGCGGCGGCGCGCGTGGCGGCCTGATGAGGGCGTGCCGCGCGAGCGTGTTGTGCGGGATGCTGTACGACCGCGTATATGTAATGAAAATCAAAAAGAACGTGAGCGATCCATACGAGAGTTACTGTCTCGGCGAAATATACATGTACCGGAGCGTGCCGGACGAAACGCTGCGGCTGGTCCGGCAGAGGACGGATGCGGCGTTCGCGGCGTTCGCGAAGCTGGCGCGGGAGCGCGGGTTCAGGCCGGTCGTGGCGGGTGTGCCGTCGAAAGCGCAGGTGTACCGGAGTTTTCGCGAGGTGAGCCAGTGCGATATCGACAGCAGGGCGGGGGCTGCCGCTGCGGAGATGATTTCCGCCGGTTTCAGTTTCGACAATCCGGATGCCGTGGTTGCGGGTATTGCCGAAAAGAACGGGATCGAGTATCACTCGCTGCTGCCGATGTTCAGGGATAACGCCGATCGAAAAATCTATTATTATCTGGACAGGCACTGGACCGCTGATGGTCAGGAGCTTGCGGCGGATTTTGTTTTGAGACAGATTTTGAAGTAGAAAAAACCCGGGTTTCGATTCAACAGACTCTTTCGCGGAATGATATAGTGATTCTCAAAAATAAACTTGAATACATGCACAAAGGAAATAGCTTTGTGCATGGCACACTATCTTTGTATTTGTGATTTCTGATCGAGTTGTGAATCTGTTTTTATTATGAGAATTACTATAACA
>DAOSYA010000042.1:0-25758 GCA_035380865.1 bacterium | reverse complement strand
GTGATTCGACTTCCTGCTTAATCACAATCACTTCACCATTATCAAGATCGAAAAACACGGGTTTTCGATCTTGCATTCGAAGCATTATTTTCCTGTCCCTGAACTCGATTCGTTTATTAAACTCCCCATTGCCGGCATCAAGAATGGTTACTTCAGACCCATTCCATTCGCCACTGACTTTTTCGTATCTACACGCGATATAGACATTTTGTTTCGTGATTTCCATTTGATAAAACAAAGGGAAAAAGGGAATATCTCTCGAGAATAATTCTTCTTCAGGATTCTTCGCCCAGTCAGCCTTATACCTCCATATAAACTTGCCGCTTGAAGAATCGAAACACCATACATAACCGAATACGGAAGACACGAATATTTTCCCTTCATCGTCAAAAATCCTTACTACATTTTCTCCTCTCATTTCAAGCGGCGTTTCCCAGTCGATATTTCCCATAAGATCCATGAAGAAAAGAGAGCTTTCCACTTGATGAGGGTCTTTATATTTGTCACATCCTCTCAAAATACCGGCTATGCCGATTGTATCGTTTCCTGTTATCCCGTCTTCCTCGTAAAACATAGCGCAGCCGAATTCTTTTTTGCGCAACTCGTTTCCAGTATTATCTGTAATAATGATTGTTGTGCTGTTGATGTCTTCGTGTTTTGTAAATCCTACGACTGCATATTTGCCTTTTCCAATATATTTAGCGATTCCATATCCATGGCCGGATTTAAGATAAGGATTGTGAATCGTTTCAATTCTCTCGCCCTCATTATCAAAAAAAGTAAATCCCACGGGAGGATATGGCGCCCGGTCTTGAATCTCTCCTATAAAATAACCTTCATCGGAAACATCAACAGGTACTTCGCCCTTATCACTCTTCCATAATAAATCTCCGTCGGAATTAAACAACATTCCTCCCTCCGCACTTGTATATTCTCCCGACCTTCCGCCTACAACCAGATACTTTTTGTATCTCGAAAAAACACCTTTCTCCTGCTTTTCTTTGTCCAGAGCTAATCTTTTTTTTATCGTCCCGGCGTCATCGTAGAAAAGTATTTCTTTCTGTGTTTCAATATTTTTGTCCGGCACGATCACAGCTTTGACGTTTCCTACAAACGGTTCTGAAGCCGTGACATTTGAATTGCTGCCTTTGTGATCATACGCTGCGAAATCAGAAACTTTTGTCTTGAAGACTTTATGCATAATTACCGATTTATCAATTGTTCCAGCCGTTGCTATTTCGACATGAGAATCGCTATTTATGACAGCTTCAACTCTTTGCTCCGGTATTATGGTTTTATCATTTTCATAATTATTTCCAGGTTCGCTGCTCGAAGTGCCTGTAAAGAGCACCGAGAATACGCACAGCGAGATTGTTGCAATCAATAATGTTTTATGTTTCATAAAACCTCTTGTTCCGAGCTTAAATAGTTTTAAGGGAATTACGGGATGGTATATGGAATTCGTGTCGGTCATCGGCATATAGTTTGCTATACGGCATTGTTATTATGATGCACACGCGGTCGCCGGCCCGGACTGTCAGTCTCCGGTCTGGTCGAGATCCATGGCATAGACTGTGCCGGTGTCTCCTCCCATGACCAGAATGCCATCCCGCGAAACTTCGATCGTATGAATGAGTTCCACTATCTCCAATTCCCATTCCTTTTTCCCGCTGTCGGCATTGACGGCATACAGTTTGTTGCCTGCAGGCACCAGGATTAAATTCCCATAGCTTGCGATATTGCTGCCTATCGCCCCATGCGTATTTAAGGACCATATTCTTTTCCCGTTATCCGGGTCTACACGCAGAAACTGTCCGTATTCAGATTTCATGAACAGCATGCCGTTATGTGTTACCGGCCGGACATGTTCCGGGTCGATGTAAATATTCTTTAGTTTCCATTTGTTTTCTCCGGTTCCGGCGTCTATGCCGTACAGTATACCTGTCCAGATTACAAACGTATTTGATACAATCTCGTTCCCGGTACTGAATACTTTGTTGCCCGGCAAATTGGATTCCCATATCTGTGAACCGGTCTTTTTATCAAGGGCGTAGATGGTTGAATCGCCTGTCAGATAGACGATATCACCGTTTATAACAGGTTCATTGGATTCAGGGTCGCCGCTTTTGAAGACCCAGATCCTGTTTCCCGTTGTTGCGTCCAGGACATGTAATCCATTTAAATGAGATGCAAATAACACGAGGCCGTCTGAATACAACGGGCCCCACACCAGCGGTTTCGTGCCGGAATGGGTCCATTTCGTTTCTCCCGTGTAAGCATCGATAGACATAACGTGTCCGTCGGAAAAACCGGCAATAACGCTGTCTCCGGTCGTCTGCGGGATTCCGGCAAATCCATTGTCGTTCACTTTCACGGACCGGATGAGTTTGCCTGTTTCTCTGTCGTAGGCATAAACATGGCTGTGTGCATAGTCGTACCCGGCAAATATGTCTTTCCCTTTTGGTGTTTCAGGAAAATCGCAACTATCACCCGGATTGAAAACGTCGAGTGTATTTCCATATTCCATGTCTAGTACATGAATTCTTCCATCGATCGTATTAACAAAAACCTTGTCGCCGGACACAAACGGCATCGCGGATTTGTCAGGCCTCCTTCCCGGGAAACATCTCCAGGATAACTGTGAATTGTCCGACCAGATATCACTTATACGCCGGGCTTTCTTTCCCTTTTTAATAACACTCAGGAAGTCTCCCGAGGCTTTTGCGGCACATGTTTTGTTCTGTATTCGATCACATAAAATCGCCAGTGCATAATTGATTTCATACAGTTCGGGGCTTTTTTTAGACAGGTCTTCCAGCAGTTCCACTGCCTCTTTCTCTTTCCCGAGTTCCGCCAGCGCTTCCGACTTCAACAGAAGTGACTCCGGTTCGCTGATTCCTTCAAAAGTCCGGTCTATGTTGAGCAAATAGAGGTCATCTGCATTCGCGAAGATTTTTCCCCCGAACTCCGAAAGAGACAGCTCTTTTCCTGTTATGTTCTTCAAGGACTTGCTCCAGAGCTTTTTTCCGCTGTCGATATCGAAAAAATGAATCCTGTTGTTCTTTGTTGCGATAGCTGCTGTTTTCCCGGAGCTCACTACGCTATCGACTATATTGCTGTCGATGTTGAAAGTCTGTCTGATATTTCTGTGTTCTCTGTCAATCAGATACACTATGTCTCCGATTACGAAGATATTCTCTTGGCTGATAACCAGATTCGAATGGCGCTCGAAATCAAAGTCAACAGACCATGTTGTTTTGCCGGTCTCGATGTTTATGGCATACAGAATTCCCGAATCGGACATTACCAGCACTTCTTCATGGAATACCAGAGGCGGCGAAAGATAATCGCATTCCAGTCTGCTTCTCCATAACACCTCACCGCTGTTTCCATCCAGTTTGTACAGGGAACCATTATCTTCTGTGATAAATACATTCCCGTCATGAACGATAAAGCTGTCCAGGTGTTTCTTTTTGTTCTTTGAAACCCACAGCTTTTTGCCTGTGAGCCTGTCGAGGGCACGTATCTTTTCTTTTTTCCCTCCGTTGAATACCCTGTCACCGTCGATTATGCTGATGTCTCCCCCGTCGATATATTTCCAAATTTCTTTTCCCGTCAGGGCATCTATCGCTACTATCCAGTTTGAATTATCCGCAATTACAACGTTGTCCGAAACATCCTGTATTCTCAATAATGATTCCATTTCATTTATATATGACCATGATGTGGAATCCCAATTATCATGTCTGCTGACTGCTTCCACCAGGCCTTTTGAGCAATCGTCATATCCAGATATTCCCGGATAGCATGTGCTCAGGTAAATCGTATCATTGATTATGTGCGGGGAATCCAGTGTGTCGTTACTCAGGTCATTCGTCCAGTTTTCTTTACCGGTATCTTTATCCACTGCTGTAAGGGAGACATATTTGCAATTATATTGTGGATATCCGGGATAGCCCGATATCTCGTAGTATTTACAGACATTGAACACGAGCTCATTGTTCAGTAAAGCCGGTTTTCCTTTAATATAACCGTCGGTTGCATATCGCCAGAGGAAATCTTTGTTCCTGTTCAATTCCGTGAACCTGTCGATGACGTTTAAGCCTTCTTCGCATTTATCCTTGATACCCTCGCCCCTGCATCGGGAAATCAACGCGCTTGCAAGGTTATAGTCCGCAACGTCTATGTCAGGGCTCTCCGCATCGGCCCGGGCCGCAGCCTCCCACTTTTCTCCAGCCTCTTTTTTTGATGTCCCCGCCGTTTCTTCATAGTGCATTTTATATAAACTGTTCCTGATGATATGGCCTCCGGTGTAGCCCGGATCGATCCGGAGGGCCTTCTGTATGTTTTCCAGTCCGAGTTTGGAATTTCTCGAATCAAGCGCCATGAGCGCCGCGGCGCCATATTTAAATGTCATAAGGTCGTTGAAAGGAGCAGTTTCGATTTTCACAGGGTAGTCTGCGTCGTACGATTTGTTTCCGAACAGTCTGAACGAAGCGATTTCCTTTGCAATATCAGCCAGCATGGAATTCAACTCTTCGCCGTTTCCTACAACACCGGATTTCTTAATTACATCGTTCTCGTATATCGTTCCGTCATTCGTATCGACGATATGGCAGCTTATCTCAACCGAGGTGCCTTTATGGTTCCAGGCGCCATGCATGCGTATGGTTCCAGTTATAAAGTAATCGATGTTTTCATTCCCGAGCAGACCGGCGATTTCTCCGGTCGGTTCCGTTCCCCTGGTAATATGGCTCAAATCCCGTCTGTCATACACTCTCAGCCGGCCGAATCCCGCTCCCGCCAGTTTCTCGCTCAAACTTTCGCTGATCCCGTAACCTATCCAGTTGCTTTTCTCTTCATCATCGGCCACAGTATCAAAATCAACTACAGCGATCGTGAAATGCTTGCGAGGAATATTTCTGCTTTCGCGAACAATTCTTTCTCCTGTTAAGCAGTTGTAACAGTGTAGTCCCATGACAAGTATAATCAGGAACATTGCAATCATACGCAGGTTCTTCAACATGGCATCCTGTCTCTTTAGCAACTATGGTTATCGTGTCCGATTATATCTGAAAATTGCCGGGAAGAAAAGTTAAAATACCGATATGATTCAGGGGCTGTTTAGTGAACTGGGGTGCCGCGACTAAATGTGCGGGTGGTTAAAAGAGGGTAAGTGCGCCGAGGTTCGGCATTAAATTTTGTGTTGGGAAGTCTGATCTCCGGCGGAATGCGGGATAATAATATAACACGCGGTAAAAAATTAATAGCGGCGGGGAACTGGTCTAATGTGCGGAATAATAGGATACACGGGAAGCAGTAATGCGGCGGATATAATTCTGGCGGGTCTTCAGAGGCTGGAGTACCGGGGCTACGATTCCGCCGGGGTTGCGGTCGTGCTTGACGGCAGGATCGAGCGGCGGCGTGCGGAGGGCAAGCTGATCAAGCTCGCGGATGCGCTTCGCGACAGGTCGATTGAAGGCTCGACGGGGATCGGGCACACGCGCTGGGCGACGCACGGCAGGCCGACTGAGTTCAACGCTCATCCGCATATCGACTGCACGGGCAATATCAGTGTCGTCCATAACGGGATCATCGAGAACTATCTCAAGCTGAAAGAAGGACTCATCGCGCAGGGGCACGAGTTTCGCTCGCAGACCGACACCGAGGTGCTGGCTCATCTGATAGAGTCCGAACTCGGCGGCAATGGTGGCGATGTGGTCGATGCGCTGCGGGGGGCGCTCAAGCGTGTCGAGGGCGCGTATGCGATAGGCGTTATCTGCGCGGGTGAGCCGGACACGCTGTACGCGGCGCGAAAGAGCAGTCCGCTGATTCTGGGGCTCGGCGACGGCGAGAATTTCATCGCGTCGGATGTGCCGGCGATTCTTCCGTACACGCGCAGCATTATCTATCTCGATGACGAGGAGGTCGCGGTAATAAAAAAGGACAGCGTGGTCATCGAGGACCTGGACGGCAACGAGATAGAGAAGGAAGTGGAGCAGATAGAGTGGAACCCGGTGCTGGCGGAGAAGGGCGGGTATCCGCATTTTATGCTCAAGGAGATTCATGAGCAGCCGCAGGTGATCAGGAACACGATCGGCGGCAGGACCGACGAGGAGAGCGCGAAGATATATCTCGACGAGGTAGGGCTGGACGTCGAAAAGGTGAGGCGGCTCAGGAATATGTATATAATAGGTTGCGGAACGGCATATTACGCCGGGGTCGTCGGCAAGTATATGATCGAAAAGCTGGCCGGGATTCACGTGGATGTGGATATGGCGTCGGAGTTCAGGTATCGCAACCCGATGGTGGATGAGAATACGCTCGTGATTGTGATCAGCCAGAGCGGGGAGACGGCGGACACGCTTGCGGCGCTGCGGATGGCGAAGGAGCGCGGGGCGACAGTGATCGGGATCGTGAACGTGAAGGGCAGCTCGATCGCGCGTGAAGTCGATGGGGTGCTGTATATCCATGCCGGGCCGGAGATCGGGGTGGCGTCGACCAAGGCGTATGTCGCGATGCTGATTGCGGAACTGCTGCTCAGCATCCAGTTCGGGCGCATGCGCGAGCTGGTGACGGTTCCGCAGGCGAGGGAGCTGATCCACCTGCTCAAGGAACTGCCGCAGAAGATCGAGCTGGTGCTCGAACAGGCGCCGCAGATGGAGCGGATCGCCGAGCGGTTCTGCGAGTGCGGGAATTTTCTGTATCTCGGTCGCGGGATAAATTTTCCGACGGCGATGGAGGGCGCGCTTAAGCTGAAGGAGATATCGTACATCCACGCGGAGGCATACGCGGCGGGCGAGATGAAGCACGGGCCGATCGCGCTGATCGATAAACGGATGCCGGTTGTCGCAATTGCGACGCAGAGCGGAACGGGCGACAAGATGATTTCGAATATGCAGGAGGTTATCGCGCGCGAGGGTATGGTGATCGCGATCGCGACAGAGGGCGATGAACGGATAAAGGAATACACGGATTACATAATCAGGGTGCCCGACCCCGGCGACGAGTCGCTGTCCCCGATAATCAATGTTGTGCCGTTGCAGTTGCTGGCGTACAAGATTGCGATCGAGCGGGGGTCTGATGTCGACCAGCCCCGCAATCTCGCGAAATCGGTTACGGTGGAGTGAAAAGAGCGGTTGCTGTTTGTGTGTGTGCCTCCGGCGGCTCAAGGGGCGCTTTGGAAAAAGCCGCCCCTTAAACCGGATTTCTCAGAGAGAAATCCGGAAAACCGCGATAAGGCCAATCCTGCTGCGCCGGGTGACATGCACAAGCTTTGCTCTGTGCATGAATCAGCAAAGATCGGTCGGTCACATACGCAACAGTATGATCCCTCACCACTCACTTGCTGTTCCTTGTATTATCAGCCTTATCACGATTATTAACCTGCGCTGGTGAGAAATGCAGGTTAAGAATTCCCGCAAAACTTTTCGGCAGGCTGGCCTGCTCTTTGTCCTTTGCGGAATTCCCGGGCGCGGGATTTATTTCCCGCCGCTTGTATTTTCAAGAAGTGTCCTGATGTTTTCGAAGGGAACGTCGGGGCCGATCTCAGCATTGAGAATAAGCCCGCCGGAATATTTGCCAAGGTGTTTTATGACACTCTGCACATGGTTCCTGATATCTTCAGTTGTTCCATGCGGCAGGATATGCTGCCTGTCGAGGTCCGTGTGGAAAGTGATCTTTCCGCCAAACCTTTCGGCGAGATTCTCTTCTCCCATCAGTTTTACCTGGCAGTTCAGGGCATCCACGCCGATCTCTATGAAATCGTCTATGATGTCCAGGATAAATCCGTCCGAATGAAAGAAAATGGTTTTCTGATATTCTTTTACGACATCGAACATTTTACGATATACGGGCTTGAATATCTCTCTCCATTTAACAGGATTGATAAAAAGCGATTTTTGAGCGCCCCAGTCGTCCGAAAACCAGATACCATCTATGTCGTCGTGAAGCTCGTCGAGAACTATCCTGAGATGGGCCGTATTCCATTCCGCCACCCTGTCGAGCAGGATTAAATACTCTTTCTCCCCGAGCGCCATGTCCATTAAAAGATTCTGCATTCCCCGAAGGAAGTGCATTCGCTCGAACGTTCTTATGAAATCGACGCAGGTGTATTTGTTTTCTCGCACCGAGCGGGCCGTGATGCTTTTCAGTTGTTGCAGTGTTATCTCGCCATCCGACGGATCGGGGAATGGATGCTCGCCGAGGGCTTTCCAGTCTCCGAGCGGGGGAGTCAGAACCTGACCCAGAATCCCTTCCTGTTCCTGTGTCCAGACAGCTCCGAAGCAATCTGTGTAGACTCCTTTTCTATGCGACGGCGGCAAAGCGCCATCCGGTTCCGGCTCCATGTGGTCTGGGAAATCTTTCGGGAATTCCGCCAGCAGTGCGGCCAGTTCCCCCCCGTATTTTAAATGAGTAGCCGGCAGTATCCAGTAGTCAATCGGAATCCTTTCCGGCCCGCGAAAATTTACCGCGCTGTCAACGATCTCTCTCGATGTCATCATAGAATCCCTGCCCGTAAGACAGATTTGTACTGCGACTGCTGATTACGGGCATTGTATCATGGCAGGTGAGAAGTGTGAAGAATGAATCATTCTTCGACGGTAAAGGAACTGTTGAACGGAGGCATGGTGTTGCCTGCGTAGTCTATGGCGAATATCTCGATGTAGTACTCGCCGGGGTCGAGCCTGCCCACGGGTGCGGCAAGCTGTTGTTTTCCGTCGTGATAGTATGTCGTTATCGGGGCACCGTTCAGATAAGTCAGAACGCCTTTCGAGTCCACACCGGTTCCTTTGCCCGGCCCGTCTTCGAACTGCGCCCTGATTGAACCGAAATCCGGTTTCACAACCTCGCCGTCGGATGGATAAATACTGATAACAACGGGTGGCTCGTTGTCTTCCCCGGGAGCGGTATTATCCTCGAATTCGAGAAATTCTTTTTCGATCTTTTCTTCCTTGAAGTTGCTCAGGGGAGGCAGCTTTGCGCCTTTGCCGACAAGATAGTTGTAAGCCTGTTTGAGATGGTAAGGACAGAAATAAGAGTTTCTCACATCGAGTTCGGCGAGATCCCGGACATCTTTCATTGCGCAGGAATTGTACAGGCAGTGTTCTATCCAGAAAAGGTGTCCCATTTCGTGTACGCTTTCGTTCAGCACCCTGGCTCTGAACCTGTACCAGCTAACATCCTTCAACCGGTGCGTGGAGACCACCGCGGCGTTCTGGTGCGGATTGCCGACCCCGTTGACGTTTATACGGCCTACAAAAATGGATTCTTCGACGAACCCGATAATCCCGAAACTGTCGTCCGGGTTCATTTTTTCGAGAAGGTCGAGAATTGTGCCGGCGTAGTACCGGTTTCTCGCTTTGACGAACGCTTCGGGAGGGACCTCGACATCTTCGGCGAGCAGAACCACGGGGATGTCGAAAAGTTTTTTTGAAAGCATGGGGAGCAGATCATCGACAAGCTTTTTTTCGACGCCTTTGAACCTAACCGCGTAAAACTGTACCGGCGCCGATGCTTCCTCCGGCATGGAATCTTCTACCATCGGCAACTCCGTATCGGGGATATCCGTGACATCCGCGAAAACCGAAACCGGCGACGCCAGCAGCAGCAATATGAGTATTGTTTTGAGAATTCTGATCATAACACCCGGCACACCTGTTCTTCGCTACATTAATTATATAATATTATCGAAAAAGTTCTATCCCGGATTTCTCATAGAGAAATCCGGAAAACCGCGATAAGGCCAATTCTACTGCGTCACAGCGGCGATTCGGGATCGGTCACATACGCAACAGTATGCTCCCTCGCCACTCACTTGCTGTTCCTTCGAAAAACGAAGGATTGGGGGCTCGGGCAGACCTCGCCCCGCCTGAAGACATTCTCCTCAGGAGAATCCGGCTTCACGATTTTACACCTGCACTGGTGAGAAATGCAGGCTAAGAATCTATCTCAAACCACCCATGAAGTCTCTCCCATGGCCGTCTTGGCCCCCGGGAAATCTTAATTGAACGGTATTGAGGCTGACATGATTCGGTACATGGAATTCATTTCGGATTCACAATGTGTCCAGTAGATTCCGCAGGTTTGCGGAGGTATGAACGACAGTTGGCTTGAACCCGAGCGCGGCCCAGAACTTTTCGGCTTCCGTGTTTTTGTAAACGTAACCCATTGTGACCTGCTCGATATCGTGCTTTTCGAAAAACCGGCAGGCGAGTTTGACGAGTTTTCTGCCGATGCCGTTCATTCTCGCGTCTTCTACAATGTACAGCCAGTGAATGTGCCCGTAACTGGAAGGCACGCGATATGAATCCGACACCGCCTCGGCCATCATCATTCCGACCGGCTCGCCGGTTTTCGTTTCGGCGACAGCTATGTAGCAGTTGCTTTTTCTGAGCCGGGCGGAAATCTCCGGCATGACCAGCCTCAGTCCACGGGGTGAAAATCGCGGTGCTTCAGGGTCTCGTACTTCGAGATGTTTTTGAAGCGCGAGCCGCATTTCGACAAGCAGAGGGATGTCTTCATCCGTGGCTTTTCTGAGAACAACGTCCAGCATTCGTTGCCGCCTTCATAGTTATTTGAATTCGAGTTCAGTTGAATAAATATTGCTTCCGGCGATCTGCCCGCCGATCCAGCTCCAGTCGAACCCGTCTATGTTGGAACTGTAGTTGTACACCAGGTATTTGTCGGCACCGGTTTTAACGACGCCCGCATAGGCGGTGTCGCCGCAGGATGGGAAATCCATGATCGGAACAAGTTCGAGATTGTTTTTATCTACCCTGTACAGGGCTGTTCTTTTGCGGGTCAGCGAGTATCTCAGCAGATACCAGAGAGACCGCATATTTTCGGGAAGGAGCGTCGAGCTGCGGTTATATTTTCCCGCCACGTTTCTGCGGGCTATGACATAGAAGTCGGCTCCGTGCCGGAACATTACGGCAGAATCATATTTGTATTCGGTGAGTTTGCATTCCCACGCGGAAATGTCTTCTTTCGGCGCGAAGCAGACGCCGCCGCCGAGCATTTCGAGCCTGATGGTCGCGTACAGGTTTCCCTCGTCGTCGAACTCGAACTCGCCTTCCTCGGCGCTGTACTTCGAATACGCTTCTTTGCCGTTGACCATCCGCCAGTTGTAGCCGTCGTCGGATTCCAGCAGCCTGAGATGGCCCGGCTCGGACTGGTTAGTGTAAAGCCCGACACCGTAATAGACGCTCATATATGCTTTGCCGTTGTGCTCTTTCGCCCTCCATACAACGTATCCGGGCTCGTAGATCGGTTTCGGTTCTGTCCATTCACCTTTTGACACGAATTCCGAAGCGTACATGTGGTCGGGCTGGAAAGCCAGCGGGTTGGTGCCGCCCTGGAAGCAGTAGAGAAAAAGTTTGTCCCTGAAAACGAGGAATCTCGGTTCGCGCAGGTCCGCTCCCATTTTGAATTCCGTCTCGTATTCCCAGTTGTTAGCGTCGCCGGAGCTCAATACGTACAGGATGGTTTGCGTGGAAGCGAAATGTGTCGGCGCGCTCCTGAACGAGAAATAATACCTGTCTTTGAATTTAACGATATCGAGATTGTTGTTCGAGCTGTGAAGTTTCAGGCTGTCCGGAATCGTGTCGCCGGGAGCTATGCCCGGAACGATGTTCTTGAGCGGGGTGAAGCTGATGTTTTCCGCCGCGCCGGTGTCGAACGTCGTGGGTTCTTCAGTGAACTGGAGAACGGCGGCGGTTCCGAAGATAATGAGTAAAGGAGCGACTATGATAACGACGATTGCCGTTAAGATGAAACCTGTTAATGAAATTCCGTTTTGTTTTCTATCCATTGGAAGTCCCTCCCGGGAAAAAAAGAACAATCGAAAGAGCCGGAATCATCGCCCGATAAGTTCAAAAGAGAATCATGAAAAATCGTTTGATTCGCGGGCCACGTATCTCAGCCGGAATCGCGGCGGGTGAGCGATCACGCAGGTCACGGAACAGTTCGGCATGAATCCCAGGTTGGGAGTGGCGAGAATGCGGTTCAGCGGGTTTCTGTCGATGAGTTCGAGGAGGAGGGCGCCGAGAAAAAAGTTGTGGGCAACGGCCAGCACGCGGCGTTCCGGCCTTGCGGCAAGAGTGTCGAGCACGAAAGCGCTCCGGGCCTTAAGCTCGTCTTTTGTTTCGAATCCCGGTAGCCCGAAATTCGCCCAGAGGTTGAACGCGACGAACACGCCGCCCTGCATTGCGCGGTCCCAGATTTTTTCGCCGGAAGGCAGTTGCTTGATCCTGTCGGCGGCATTGCTTTGAAGCTCGAGGCTGCTCATGGTGTCACGCTCGACGAGGACTTCGCGCATTTCGGGGATTTCATGGATCTCCAGCCCGAGGTGCTCCGCGGTCGGGACGGCTGTCATGGTAGACCTTGTAAGACCGCTCGAAAAAATCGCTTCGGGCCGGATGTTGTTTTCGATGACCCAGTCGCAGAGCGCATCCGCCTGCCGTTCGCCTGTTTCGGAAAGGGGGTTGTCCAGAAACCCTTCCTGCTGGATGTTCATATCGTCGAAGGCAACGCCGCCGACATTGTCCAGCGATTCTCCATGACGAACAAAATATATCTCGGTAGCCATAAGATTCTCCTGTAAAAAAGCCCGTGCGGGGCGTGATATATATCAGTACATAACGGAAATGATTTCAAGCCGCATCAATCGGCCAATCACAAGGAGCGCTTCGGTCAGGTTGTTGTAAATCTTGAACCGTTCCTCGATTCCCAGCATATTAAAAACATTTCTAACGTTTTTCTGTGGGTTGCACAACATAAGCGTTCCGAACTTGTTTTCGATTATTGACGCAAGCTTGATGATCAGACCGATGCCCGCGCTGTCGATGAACTGGACTTTATTGAAGTCGATTATAAAATTACGGCATTTCTTCGAAATCAGTTCGCTGATCAATAGTTCGAGTTCGGTGTCCTCGTGGTTGACCAGCTCGCCTTCAAGCCTTATTACAATTACTGGTGGTTCATCTATCCTTGGCAGGTTTTGATCCATATTATGCGGGATACCGGTTCGCCCTAATTCAGCTCAGGTGGAACTTTTCTTCAGGTTTATTTTTGTGTTTGACCCATTTCGCTATCTCTGAAAGTCTGAATCTGATTAATTCTCCGTTGACGAGAACGTATGGAATTCGCCTGTACTGAACCCACTCGACAAGGATACGCTTATCAACATTCAGAAGTTTAGCCATGTCATCTATGTTGTAGAGTTTTTCTTTGTGTTCAGGTTTGTTTTTTGACGGAGCGCTTTTTTTGCTTTGTGCCATGCCGTTCTCCTCAATGGCCCGGATTTTAATGTATTCTATCATTATAGTTTTATTTGATCAACAAATGAAAAACGAGTTTTTATGATCGGTCTTTTCCGTTCATTCTCTTAATGAAAGACTGCTTGAACCTGAAATCATTTTCCCGGTCGATTTCGCAAAGGCCTTCTCTGATGAGATGCCAGTTGATGTTGGTCCTGTTCGCGGCGTGAAGATAAACCGGGAGAGGTTCGTCTGAACACTGTTTCGAGGTGTCATCGATTTTGAAATAAACACCGGACCGGCCCTTTTTGAGGATGAAGCCGGAAACTTCATTATAGCTCGCCTTCCCGCCGGCAACGCCCGCGAGCCTTACGCTCGTGCCGTCGCTCAGCTCCACCACGAAATTTTCTTTTATCTCTTTTATCCTCAGCAGTTCGGGCAGTTTCTTTTTTTCTATCGCTTCGTCCGGCAGTCTTTGAATGTCCAGGTAATCGTCGCACAGGTAAGGCAGCCGTTTTTTCGCGGCTTCAATTTCTTCCGGGGTGATGTTTTTTTTCTCCTGCGACAGAACGGCGTTTTTCTGCTTTTTCAGTCTGTCAACGGCGGTATTTAAAAAATCGGGGTTGATCTCGTACCCGATGCTGTTTCTGCCCAGCCGCGCGGCTGCGAGCGCTGTTGTTCCGCTGCCGAGAAACGGGTCGAGCACGGTGTCGCCGTGGAAAGTGAACATGCGGATCAGGCGGGTGGGGAGTTCGGGTGGGAACGGCGCGGGATGGAGGGTCTGCCTTTCGGGGGTCAGGCTCCAGTGACCGGTGAAGAATGTTTTCCATTCTTCCGGCGACATTCTGGATTTTTCTTTTACGGCTCGATCACGGCGCGGCGGAGCGCCTTTTTTCCTGAACAGCAGGATGTATTCATAATCGAACTTCGGAACGCCGCCGGGCGGGAAGGGGAAGCTGCCCATCAGCGCGCCGCC
Organism: bacterium; assembly: GCA_035380865.1. Classification (GTDB taxonomy): domain Bacteria; phylum UBP15; class UBA6099; order UBA6099; family UBA6099; genus DAOSYA01. Next base: position 11,523 of record DAOSYA010000042.1, on the reverse strand, counting down.
GCCGCTCGTGGATGTGTTTGTCACTTTCTGCCAGATTATGGTTCCGCGGTAATCCGTTCCCATGTGCTCGAAGGCCCGGATGATCTCGGATTGTATGGAAATAACCTTGAATCTTCCGTACTCCGCGGCCCGGGCGTACTGGTCCCCGATGTTAACAGCCGCGACTCCGCCGGGCTGCAGAACCCGCACAGTTTCCAGCCACACGAGATTCAGGTTATCGATGTACGACGGAAAAGAGTCGTATCTACCTATCTGAGATTTGTCATTATAATCTTTGATCTGCCAGTATGGAGGACTGGTAACCATAAGCGAGATCGATTTGTCCTGTATACCCGACATAATTCTTGAATCACAGAGAAAGAATTTGTGACATGTTGAAGCGGCGTTGTGCTTATTATCGTCGAACGCGGAAATGTCATTTTTAAAAAGAGGCATACAGGCAACCGGTGTTTATGATAGCACATTCCGGCTGATTTTGTCCGGGGTATAGAGCTGACGGCAGCCGAATAATGGTTGAGACCCTGATTTAATGGGTATATGGATAATGGAAGATACACGGCAAAAGGGGTGATCCGAAATGTTAAGAGTGGAACTCCATAATGAATCCGGTGTTAATATCATTAAGTTGTCGGGAGATTTGTCGCATGACACAATCCAGCAGTTGCAGCAGGATATCGAATATGCGGTGGAAGGCAACAGCGGTTCAGTTATATTTGACATGTCGGACCTGGATTTCGTGGACAGCAAGGGAGCCGGGTTTCTCGTGAGATACAGCAACAGTTTGCAGGGAAGGAAAGTCGGGCTGGCGAATTTACCGGATAATATCAGGAATGTGTTGATGAGGTTGAACATAGTAGAACAATTCAGGACTTTCAGTTCGTTGGGAGATGCAGTAAGACGTATCTGAAAAACAGGGTGTATGGAAGCAGGAAAATAAATCATACACTTTCCCGTCCGGCCATAATAATATCCAAAAAACGCCTGTTATAAAAGGCGTTTTTTGTTTTTAACAGGCGTTTTCCGGGTATAACTAGGATAGAAAGGTGGTGAGGTACGATGAAACGGACAATCAGAACATCATTCATGATTATTGGTATCATGATGGCGGGTGCCGGGGCGGCGGCAACGGAATTCTGGGAGCATTATGCGGACTATATTACGTATAATTATGTAGTCAAGGCGGGTGCGGTTCCGGAGGTTGGAATCAATCAACGGCTGACTTCTCATGAAGTGCTTTCTGTTGCGACAAAATCATTTTCACAGAGTTTCGGAATAAGAATTGCCGAAGTCGCGAAGGATCATCGTGCCCTCCTGCTTGTCTGTATGTTTTCCAGCGAGCCAGAAAGATGCTACGTCGATAATGTCATACAGACGACTTTCGACGAGATAAAACTGTTGAAAGCCCCCGGTTTTTCGCAGAGATTCATCAAGAAGTTCGGGAAGTATTACACGACATCGTTTGCAAAACCCAAGTCGGTGAAAGGGGTTGCTTCAAGGGCTGAGAATACACCAAGATGGAAGGTTTTCAATCCGAAATATGGTTTCGCTCTCAATGATATGGAGTTCATGGTGGTGTCGCCGTTCTATTCGTTCTACAACATTTATGTCGAGCCGGGTTGGGGATCGGTGCATGGCGCTTCCTTGAGCCTTATGAAGAACCGGCTTGCGATTAATGTCGACAGGGAAGGTGCATCCCTGGGGATTTTCTGCAGGCATAAATTCAGATTGCTTAAAGAGTTCAAGCTGACGATTCACCCGGAAGGCGAATTCATGATAGACAATGTTTTCATAATGTGGTGATTCAAATAACCGGGACTGTTGAGGAAGCTCCGGAGCATGTCTCTTGTCCTGTCATTGCAGCCCGGCCCGAAAGGCTCAACCCCTGGCCGTCCCGGCCCCCTGGATTCCCGATCTCGGTCGAGAATGACGGCAGGCACCGCCTGCTCTTTGTCCTTTTACATACTCACTTCGTATACGGCTCAATCTTGAAAACACCCTGATGTATCTTTATGTTATTGCCGCGATGATTGGTTATGTGGCAGTGAAAAAATCAGATCGAGTGTTTCTTGGGATGCACGACCCCGCCGTCGTCGATGATGCTTCGGCCTTTGAAATCCGCGGCTCTAACGTCGGGATAGATCAGACAGTTTCTGCCTATGAGGGTGTTATCCGGGATTTCGGATTCCATACCGATCATAGTGATGTTCGAGTTAAGGCTTTCTGGTGTCTCGATGTTGGCGCGCGCTTCGCCGTAGCCGCCGATCACGCAGTTGCGTCCGATGTTGGGTTTGTTCTCGAGATGCTGCTGGCGGGAAACCGTGTCGATTATCGATCTTCGGATGACAGTGCCGGCCCCGATATGGTTATTGGGCATGATGAGGGATTCGTAGACTTCCGCGCCCTTGTCTATCCTCACGTGAGGGAAAATAATCGAGCGCTCGACGTGTCCGTCGATGAGCGAAGCCTGTGTAATTATCGAATTCTTTACAGATCCGTATTCGCAGATTTTTGCCGGCGGCTCGAACCTGAGTCTCGATCGCAGCGGGTTTTTAACATCGTAAAGATTTATCTCGGGCATGATTTTGATAAGTTCGAGGTTGGCATCGAAGTATTCCTGTACTGTCCCAACGTCGCGCCAGTACCCTTCGAACGGGAAAGCGAGAACGCGGTCCTGCCCGATCATTCGCGGCAGCATCCCGAAGGTGAAGCTTATGGGATTATCGCCCATGATTTTTGTTTCTTCCACAATACGCCTTATGAGAACATCGAGCGTGAAGATATAAATTCCCATAGATGCGAAAGTGGTGTCTATCTGCCCCTGGGGTTTCTCGATATAGTGTGTGATTTCATTGCCTTCGTTGACTTTCATCATACCGAAATGGTGAGCTTTTCGCGGCTCGACATTTGTCCCCATTATGGTCAGGTCGGCTTTATGTGATTCGTGAAAGTCAATCATTTCCCTGTAGTTGATCAGCGAGACGTAATCGCCGGGCACGATGAGGACATACAGAGGGTTTTTGTCCAGTATGTAATCCAGCCGCTTGAATATTGCGTCGGCCGGGCTCCTGTAGTGTTCCTGTGCCCGGTGCGGGAACAGAATGTCGATGCTGGTTATGCTGCGGTCTATGTTCCATGCGAACGAGAGGTGCTTGAGCATTGAATCAGGCTGGTACTGCAACAGCAGCCCGATATCTTTTATTCCTGAATTGACAATGTTGCTGAGGACGAAATCGATTATCCTGTACATTCCGCCGAAAAGGACAACGGGTTTGGCTCTTCGGTGTGTCAGCGCCGAAAGCCTGCCGCCTTCTCCGCCGGCAAGCACCATGCTCAGTACATTTCTCATTAAAGTTCTCCGCAGTTGCTCAGGACCGTGAATCGAAATTATATCATAATGGAAAACATTTATCTAATTTACAGAGAAAGAGGCGTGCATATAGTATAGGTCTGGCACCGGCAAGGCGGGCGATTCGACACGTTCTGACTGCGCTCACGGCAGGGGATATTTCTTAATTGCAATATTCCTGAATGTAAGGATCGAAGTTCAGTGAGTCGAAACCCAGCATGGAAGAAATGCTTTCGGCGCGATGTTTTTGCCCGAGCGACCAGAGGTTTACAAGCAGTTCGCCGGCTTCGGGGCTGGAGAACCATTCGAGCCCGTATTTTTTTTCCAGAATCTGGCGTATCTGGATTTCGAGCATCCATGACCGCAGGTATCTGGCGCAGTAAAAATGGCTGTCGAGATCCTGGATGAAAGTTTCTCTGAAATATTTGACGCCGGTGGAGAGCGAGAGGAAATCTTCGTAGATAGAAGCGCATTCCTCCATGGTTCTTTTGCCGGAATGGAATTCGAGTTCGTACAGGAGTTTCGCGCAGTAGCGGCGGAGCATGAAAAGCTCGAAAAATTTCATGTATCTAATGAAAACGTCCGAGTCGGAAATGCCGAGATGTTTTTCCAGCCACAACGGGTTGAAGACGAGATGTTCGAGAGTGCCGGCGTAGGCTTCCGTAACGGAATTGTCGCCGAGGTGCCGGGCGGCAAGCGTGAGTTCAGGATCAGTGTAAGCGAAGTGAAGCGTGTGCCCGAGTTCGTGAAGGAAGCTTGTGTAGTCATCGACCCCGCCATGCGGCATGATCACGAGGTAGATTTCGCGCGGCACGTGAACGGGGCAGCAGAAAGCGCGCGGCGATTTGAATTCCCTGGGTTCGATGTCGATGTTTATAAAGGGATTGTTTTCAGCGTCAATGCCCATCGAGCGGATGGTCTGCCACGCGGCGGGCAGCATTTTGTTTGCGGGGAACATGCCGTCGAACATGTCGGCGCGCCGGATGTAGGCGATATCGTACTGGGCGAGATCGCCGACCGGGACACCGGTCATTTTTGCGGCGTGGAAATCGAGTTCCCGGAAATATATGTCCTCGGTATCGCGGATCAGCTTCATGCACTCCTTTTTTATGCTGTTAAGCTTGATTCCTTCTATAGTCTCGAAGAAATCTATGTAGCTGTCGTATCCGAACTGTTTCGTCATCCGGTGCGTTTCCAGCATGATGTCTATGCTGAGCGGATTGAGTGTGGTATCCAGGATTTCTCTTTTAACGGCGTCGATGGCGGCTCTTTTTATCCGGTCCGGTTCGTTGGCCACGAGGATGGGCAGGTTGCGGAACGGCACATGGTCGCCGTCTATGTCCACGGTTATGTTGAGCTCCATTGTTATGATATGATCCGTTTTTTCGCGCAGCGCTTTGTCGATGATCATAGACAGGATGAAAGACAGGTATTCCGCCTGCTCTGAATGATCTATGCCCGAGGCTTTCAGTTCGGATAAAGAATCATGAGAGATAAGGTTTGAAGCATTCTCGAAAATCTCGGAGAAGTTTGCTTCGGTCTTGAGACCCGCTCCCGTCAGGTATGCCTCGCGTTCGAGATCGCTTATGAAAGATTCGAGTTTGTTGAAGAATGACATATCGGTTTCCCCCGTTTAAGCCCGACCTGAATATTTTACATTAAACGGGCAATAAATGAGAGTATGGAATGAAGTTTAGCGGCGGAGATGAAATTCGAAGCAGATGTGTTAAAATTTAGCTTAGGCAGCATCGGAGGTATGAAATGGCTGGATACATATCGAAAACCGCGGTGGCGGCGGTTCTTGTTTTTACGTTGCTTATTGGGGCATCTGTCTGCGCGGCGCAGACGGATGAAACGTTAGAGTACACGAAGGAAAACCTGGAGGAACTTGGTTTTGTGCCGCTGGAGCCGGAGACGTTGCAGGATAAGGTCAACGCCGCGCAGTTGATTGTTCTGGGGCGGGTTGAGTCTGTGCGGCAGGCGAGCAGCGAGCCGGGGAAGATAAGCAGGAGAAGCGTAAGGCAGGATATGATCGCCACTGTTTTGATAGAAGAGATATTCAAAGGAAGCGTGGACAGCGAAAGGATAGAAGTCGAGTTTTTGCAGTCGTTGAAGCAGGAAACGCCGGAGCCGGTGAAGCTTTCGCCCGGAGAGAGATGCGTGATGATGTTGAAAAGTTCGCCCGGCACGGGACGGTTCAGATTCATTACCACGTATTCAGGGAAAGAGAGCAGTTCGTCGGGTTTCGTAAAAGAATTGAAGGAAACAGAAGGCGCGATGTCGGATGAAGAAGGTTCGGTGGATATAGTTATCGAGCTGGAAACCGAATCGGTGACTTCCGGCGGAGAGGTGCCGGTGAAGGTGACGGTTGATAACTCGACCGGCAACGAGATAATACTGATGACCGATCTCGAATCGGCGCTTGAATTTTCATTGACCGGGCCGGACGGGAGAAAATCCGGAACGGTTAGCTCCATGAGCTATGTTTCGCAGTCATCGCTTCCGAAGCTGGCGCTGGGAAGCAAGTATTTTTATGGAACGACGATAGATCTTTCAGACAAGATGGACTTTTCGGTGCCGGGTTATTACAGGCTGAGCGCGAGGCTTGTTTGCCCGTCATCTAGCCTGACCAGGGAACCGGCGACATACGTATCCGAATCGATTTTAATCGAGGTCAGGTAGGAACGGGGCGAGCGGGCAGTTTTCGCAGTCAGGCTTTCTTCCGCAGTAAGCGTTTCCGACCCCTACAATGAGAGCGTGATATTCGTTGAAAAGCGCCGTGTCTTCGGGCAGCCGCGCAGTGAAGTACAATCTCATGTCGTCATAATCGGAGTCTTCCGGGAAAAGCCCATGGCGGCTTCCGATTCTGCGGGTGTAGGCATCGACTACAAATATCGGTTTTTTCGCCGCGTAGAGGATGATCGAATCCGCTGTTTCTTTCCCGATACCGTTTACTGACAGCAGTTTTTCACGGAGTTCCATCACGGGAAGAGAAAATAGCCGGGTGAGTGAACCGCCGGATTCCGAGTAGACGAATTCCACGAAATATTTCAGCCGTTTGGCTTTTATGTTGTAGTAGCCGGAAGGGACGATCAGTTCGGCGAGCTGCGAGGTTTCCATGTCGTGGACCGATTTAATGTTGAGCGCGCGCGCGGATTTGAGATTATTTATTGCTTTACGGACATTTCTCCATGCCGTGTTCTGGGTCAGGATTGCGCCGGTGCAGATTTCAAAGCGGGTTTTTCCCGGCCACCAGCCGCGCGGCCCGAACTGATCCAGCATAGAACGGTACATCGCCATGAGCTTTTCGGTTTCGGTGTGGTTTTCGTTTTCCATATAAAGCTCCTGTTTTCCGCATCGGAATGATTTTAAATATCAGGCAGTCAGAGTGAAAGCTTTCAGCGCAAAAATAATCGTATCAGAGCGAACCTGATGAAATGAAGAATGTTGCCGGGCTGGGGATGATGGCGGAACATGCTCAGGATGCGGAAAGGGTTGAGAAAGAAGCGCCTGGATGCGTTTTTGATCATGCTGAAAAAGATTTTGTTTGGAATATTGCTCAGGTTGAAAGACTGGTCGTCGTAACGTGCGATCTGTGGCCGGGATTTCAAAAGAGCTTTCGTCGAGTCGTCCACCATCTCGAAAAGTTCGGTGCCTTCATAGGGGGTGACCTTAAGGAAATGAGCCGTGTCCAGTGGTGATTTCACGGCGAAGTTTAGAGTGGATTTGAGTTCGGGTTCGGTTTCCGTCGGGAAACCCGCCATGAAAAACCCGTTGCAGAAGATGCCGAGTCCTGACGCGATGTTGATGGCGTTGCGGGCTTTTTCGAGGTTCAGGTTTTTCTTGATAAGTTTTTGCAGCCGCGGCGAAGCAGTTTCTATGGCAAAACTGATATAGGTTGTACCGGCCTCGCGCATCAGGACGAGCGTTTCTTCATCGAGCAGGTCGGAGCGCAGCCCGTTCGGGAAAGCGAACGTTATTTTCGGGCCTTCGTTTATGAGTGTTTCGCAGATTGTTTTAACTCTTTCCTTTTTCAGGTTGAAAGCGTCGTCGAGTATGTCGAAGTCCGAAATGCCGTACCTGTCGTTAATAGTTCTGATCTCGCTGATGACGTTTTCCGCGCTTCTCGGGCGGAACCTGTTGCCGAAAATATTGTGGCAGTAGATGCACCTGTACGGGCAGGCTCTTGAAGTGAACAGGCTCATGTAGTGCCGCCTGCCGAGTATGGAGAAACTGGATCGCCGGGAATAATCCTGTATATCGATTCTGTGCCATGCCGGGAAGGGAAGGGTGTCGGGATCTTCGATTATCCCTCGTTCGGGCCTGCCGAATTCACGGGTGACGACCGAGGGAATGTAACCGGGTTTGTTGCCTGCCATAAATTCGCGCAGGATTTCCACGAGAGCGTGTTCGCCCTCGCCCTCGATGACTGCATCGAAGTCTTTGTTCTCCAGAACCGCTTCCGGGAAGCATGAGGCGTGCGGGCCGCCCGCGATTATCAGAGCATCGGGGAGCGCCGCGCGTGCGCTGCCGGCTGCTTCGTTCATCAGACCGCTGTACATTGACATCGAACTGATCCCCACTACGTCCGCGCCGAACTCGCATGCGAGCCGCCCGACATCTTTTGCCGTGTAGCTGGAAACTTTAAGGTCGAGGATGTGACATTCCACGTTTTCAAACGCATGTTCGGCCATCGACGCAAGGTACATCAAGCCGATGGGATGGGATCTGAAGACATAAAAACTGGAGTCCAGACCTGCCTGTACAAGGAAAACTCGAATCTTATCTCGTATCATGGTTGCCATAAGATTTTAGTAGTGCGGAAACATTAACGCAACCATTGATGTCATGATATTACACAAATCACATGCCTACTCCGTATGGCGCTCCGATTGTTCCGAAAAGCTCGTCGTTATGCCGGACCCAGGAATCGAATTCATTTTTGCTGAATACCTCCGGGAATTGCGCGTAGTGCTCGACTACTTTTGCGTCGGTCAGTTTGTAAGCGACGAGGTGTTTGATGAACGCGGGCCTGTCGGCGAGTTTGAGCAGGGATAGAACGGCTTTGAGCTTCGAGTCCTTTTCTTTCGATGCGCCGGTGCCGAAGAAATCGCGAATATTAATTATTCCACGTTTGAAAAGCGATTCGAGATTCGCTTTCGGTTCGGATACCATGAATTTCTGGAGCAGGTGTAGCTTCGCGAAGTTGACGTCCTGGATTTTCTTGTATTTTGCGTTATAAGGCCACAGCGCTTCGATGTCGGTTCTGCCGTTTTCGAGTGCGGCGTGTATCGTTTCCGAAGCCATTTTGGCGGCGCGAAGCGAGCTGACGATGCCCGATCCGTCGACCGGGTTACACTGGCATGCAGAATCGCCGCACAGCACGAGCCCCGGGGCTATGAAAGAGTCGAACCCGCGCCGGACCGGCAGCAGGGCGCCGCTTCCCGCGCGCACGAGGTCGGGGGTGAAGCCTTTCTGATCGCTGATCATTTTGAGCACTTCTTTTTTTGGATCGGGATGTATCGGAAAATTTATCGTTCCGGCGAAAAAATCGACAAGACCTATCTGGTCTCTCCTGATCCACATCACGCCGTTGTCCCTGCCGAACACGAGCAGGCTGTCCTTGTTCGGGCTGTCATCCCTGTGGATTTCCCTGTAAGTGACGAACATCTCGTGTTTGTTCATCTCGTGCGGGAACCCGAAGTTCTCGGGAGCGGTTTTCCTCAGAGGCGCTGACATCCCGGTTGCATCTATGCAGATTTTCGATCTGAATTCGAGCTGTTCTCCAGAGGCGGTCTGAGCGACAACGCCCGTTACGGCTCCGTTTTCAACGATTGCGTTTTTCACTGATGTCTCGTCATAAAAACGGGCGCCGGCTTCTTCCGCCGTTTTCACCTGTCTTTGCGCGAGAAGTTTTCTGTCGATGTTGTATTTATCGGGCACGCCCTCGATTGCAGCGGTTGTTGTCCCGAGCGGTGAGTGTACGGTTTGCAGTCCCGTCGGTTCCATCAGTTCGGGCGGTTTCGGTCTTTCGAGACCGACTTCGTCGAATATGTACAGGTGAACACTGTCCCACCAGTCATGTCCCATTTCCGCTCGTTTCTCTTTTTCAAGCAGGACCACCTTGTGCCCCATCTTCGAGAGGTCGCGCGACGCAAGGCAGCCTGCGATTCCTGCTCCTGCTATTACAACATCAACTTTTTCCATTTTCAGTGTTATCCCCCCGGGTTGTCGGTTCAACTGTCAGGGATTCTATCATCTTATCAATGCCGCAGTCAAAGAAAGGCTTCCGGTTTGCGGCGGGACGGGATAGAATGGATAATGATGTGAATCCGGAGGTTAAGGTTCGGGTCTTATGGCCGGTCGCGAAAAAGACAGAAAAATATTTTATATACTGTTTGCGCTGATCCTGGTTGTTTGTGTCAACGCGCCGGTTTTCAACGGAGCAGGGTTAACCCGTTTTACGGTGGGTCACGATGCGGCGATAAAGGTCCAGGCCGCGGCAAGGGCGGCAGCGGGAAAGGGCTTCAATGGTGTAAATATCGACTCTCGCGAAGATATGCCGCGCGATCTCTCGGAATTCGGATACAGGTTTCATGTTACGCAACCGCCGGCGGTTACATGGCTCATGTACCTGTTTATAAAATCGGGTCTCACGCCTGAATCCGCGTACAAACTGCTTTGCGCCATGCTGCTGGTTGTGGGCGTGGTTGCGTGGATGTATTTCGCGGGATCATACCTGAGCGGTTACGGATACGTGTTTTTCTGCCTGCTGCTGGTGATTTTTCAGGCTTCGGGCTGGGTGAAGCCCTCGGATATTTTTATCTGGGCGTTTATGCCGGTGTACCTGGGCCTGATTTTACGGGGCGGGGTGGGGCGTGCGGCTGCGGCGGGTTTGATCGGGGCGGTTTTTATCGTGTTCTGGTACGGGGCGGTGTATATTGCGATAGCGGGCGCGGCGTGCGTTTATATATTTTCAAAAGGAAGTTTCGGTAAACGCGCAGTCGCGGCTGCCGGCTTTGTTGTACCCTGCGTGGTTGCGTATGCGCTGATAAAGGTTTATGTAAGCAGGATGTCGGGTGGCGCGGTTCTCGACTACGCTGTGCCGGGGTTTTATCTTTCGCAGTTGCCGCTGAAACATTTTTTGACGGGAGTGCCAGCTTTTTTCGGCGATTTTATCGGTTTCTCATCAGTGTACGGAATGGTTAAGGGGCTGGTGCCGTTCGGACTTGGAAATTATGTCGGTTTCTTTCTGCCCGCTGCGTGCATGAGCCTGCTTGCGATTGTGGTTTCGAGAGGATGGAGGGCGGGGAAGGAACGGCGGAATTTGTTGCCGGCGGCGGCGATGCATTTTATTATCCTGTACTGTTTGCTTGTGTGGATGAGTGTTCGTTACAGGTACGGCGACCCCGAGCCCGCGGATGTGAATGTGCTGATGCAGGCGGACAGGTATATGAAACACCTGGTTCCGGCGATAACGATAGCATGGATCGCGGCGGTGTCGGGCTGGATGAGAAACAGCGGAACCGGTGCCGGAAAGATAGCGGTTGCCGCCTATGTGATTTTGATTACGGTGTTCACGCCTGCGGTGCTGATCAGGGATATTTTGTCAGCAGGACGGGTTGCGAGGTCGAAGATGGCGGCGGAATTCATCAAGAAAGATATCGCGATTCGACCGGGCGGTCCGCACAAGGTGTTCGATCTGCGCGATACGGATTACCTGACTTCCGGAGACGTCAACGCCTACAGGCTGTATTACACGGAAGATGATTACGGAAAGCTTTCGAACAGCGGGAAGATATATATTTACGTGGTGGTCAGGCACGGGCTGAAAGCGACGAACTGGATACGCGATCCGGGCCGTGTGGAGAACGACGCGCGGATGATGGCGCGCAGATTGTCCCTGAAGAAGCTCGCGGGTTTCGACGGCGATGAAACGGAAGTATTCGGCGGGGAGGTCGGACCGTTTGAGGAAGGCAGGTATGACAATAGGGACAGTGATGACAAAAGGCATGCGGACTGACAGTCCGCACAGTCGGGATTGCCGCGTCGTTCGCAAGGCGACAGGCCTTGCGCTCTCCTCGCAATGACACACTAAGTACACACATTCTCAAATACGAATACATATAGTAATTCTCATAATAAAAACAGATTCACAACTCGATCAGAAATCACAA
>DAOSYA010000041.1:0-25922 GCA_035380865.1 bacterium | reverse complement strand
GCCCAGCTCTCGGTGGCCGGGAACATCGCGTTCCCCGATGACTCTTCTGAAAATCAGCGACGCGGCCTCGCCCTGGGTGATCACGGGGAACATACATTCATCGAGGTCGGATATCATGAGATCCGAAGCGGCAATCTTTTTTTTCAAATTTTCAACCGGCTCGCGGGACCATATACCGGGTCTTCTCTGGATCAGACCGGCATCGTTGAGTTTTTCAATTTGAGGATAAACCATGAGTTGAGAAATACCTTTCCGCCAGATATCCGCAAATACTGTATAAGTTTAGTTGTGTATTCTTTAACACTTTTGCGGGCCTGGTTGACAGGCCCGAAGAATCACTCGATAGTGACCTGAACGCCGTTTCTTGATATTTTCCAGTCAAAAACGTCCGCGCCGCCGGCGGTCAGTGCTTTTTCGACATTTTCTTTGGTCCCGGGTTGGCAGAAGCTGATCATGCAGCCGCCGCCGCCCGCGCCGCATATTTTGCTTGATATCGCGCCGGCCTGGTGTGCGGTGTTCATAAGGCTGTCGATATCATCGTTCGTCACGCCCTGAGTCAAACCTTTCCTGTTCTGCCATTCTTCATCGAGCAGTTTGCCGAACACATCGAGATTGCCTTTCATAAGGCTTTTTCGAAGCGCGACGGCTGTGCTTTTTATCTGTTCGAAATTCCTGACCGTCTGCTCTTCGCCGTCCACGCAGTCGCGGAACATGTGCCAGTTGCTCGCGCCTGAAAACCTGGGTTCCCCGGCGAACGAGATCACGGTCCTGTTTTCCAGTTCGTTCATGATGGCGTTTGAGCCGACCAGCAGCTCGCGGCGCGCGCCGGTGATGTCGAACCAGATCGCGCTTATCCCGCCGTATGTCGCGGAATAGTAATCCTGTTTTCCGGTGGGCACCCTGATCGACTGGGCTTCGATATTCGCGCCGTAGTTGATTATCTCTTCGCTGTTGAACGGCTTGTCACTCAATTTGTTCAGCGCATGGCTGAGCGCGATGAGCAGGGATGAAGAAGCGCCGAGGCCGGAGCCTTTCGGAACGTTGTTTTTTGTCCGGATCGTTACCCCTGATGAAGGGGCATAGAACCGGACGATTCTGCAAAGAAGATCGAGCTTTTTCCCGACCTGGAGGCTTTCGATGTTTCTGGCGGTAAGTTCTTCGCCGAGATCTTCGGATATGATCTGTATTTTTTTGTCTTTGCGGGTTTCCACCGTTGCTTCGCTGGTTACTGAAATCGCCATGTTGACTGTGACACCGCCACCGAGGAAGAGGTAAAGAGGATAAATATCGAGAGTTCCGCCTGCGAGATCGGCCCGCATGGGTGCGACGCTGTGGATTTTCATCTTCGGTTTCTCCGTTTCTTTGTTGCGAATTCGGCTTACGGCTGCTGATTGGTTACCCCGCGCCGGTGAGAAATGCAGGTTTGCCCGGATTTCTCACAGAGGAATCCGGAAAATCGTGATAACGCCTGTCCTGCTGCGTTGCGGCGTCGGTTCGGGCTCGGTTACATACGCAACAGTATGCTCCTTCACCACTCACTTGCCGCGCCTTGTATTACAGGCATTCTCACGATTTTTACCCCGCGCCGATGAGAAATGCAGGTTAACCGCTGAAACTGGATTATATACCGAGATTAAAAGTGGTTCAATAAAAACAATGAAGGGGGGAGAATGTCCACTGCTTATTTGACAGGAATACCCCGGCGCTTGCACCGGGGTAAGGATTGCCGGTGTTGTATAGCAATATTGTGGAGAGAAGCGCGCTTGTCGCGCTTCTCGTCTAGAAGTTTTGAAAGAGTGTGAGAAAACTTTACTGTTTTCTCACGTATTTTGATACCCCGTCCGTTTGCGGCGGGGTATTTCATTTAGAGATAAAGTGATCTTGAAAAAAGATAAATTATCTACTATCTTATATACGGTTCCGGTATTGATGCGGGGCCGTGGTTTGATATGCAGAGGTAGCTTAGCTGGCTAAAGCGCGTGACTGTGGATCACGAGACCAAGGGTTCAAGTCCCTTCCTCTGTACTTCACTTAGAATGGGCCGGGACTGATATGATCGGTCCGAGCCCTTTTTTGTATGAGGATATGATATGAGTCAGGAAGAGAATCCGGTTGCGAGAGTGCCGCGTGGTTTCAGGGATATAGCCCCGCAGGAAGTACTGATGCGCGACGAGATGATCGCGACGATCAAAAAAGTATATCAGAGCTACGGATTCTCTCCGCTGGAGACGCCGGCGGTGGAATATCTCGATGCGCTGGGCAAGTACCTGCCGGATATAGACCAGCCCGACGGCGGGGTTTTCGCGTTCAAGGACGACAGCAGCAACTGGGTGGCGCTCAGATATGATCTCACTGCGCCGCTCGCGAGGTATGTGTCGGAAAACGAGAAAGAATTGCCGATGCCGTTCCGGCGTTACCAGATCGGGCCGGTGTACCGGCTCGAAAAGCCGGGGCCCGGCAGGTTCCGCGAGTTTTACCAGTGCGATTTCGACACGGTGGGCGCGCCGTCGGTTGCGGCTGACGCCGAGGTTTGCTGTATCCTGTCCGACGGGCTGAAGGCGCTCGGCATTTCACCGGATGATTATGTTATCAAGGTAAATAATCGCAAAGTTCTGAACGGTGTTATCGAGACCGCGAAGATCGGCTCGGGCGGCGAGGGGCTCGATGAAAACGCGCTCATTGTGATGAGGGCTATGGACAAGCTCGACAGGATAGGGATCGAGGGCGTGATCCAGCTACTGGGAGAGGGCAGAAAAGACGAATCGGGAGATTTTACGAAAGGCGCCGGGCTAGACGCCGGACAGGTCGATAAAATAAAAAAATATCTTGAAATAAAATCCGAAAAGCGGACCGGCATAGTGGAAGAGATGTTCGAGCTCGTGAAGGATTCGGAAACGGGGCGCGAGGGAACTGAGGAGTTGAGGATAATAGACGAACTGCTCACGGCATCGGGTTATTCGGACGAAAGGGTTGTGTTTGACCCGATGATAGTGAGAGGGCTCGCTTATTATACCGGTCCCGTGTTCGAGGCGGCGCTGACGTTCGAGGTGAAGGACGAAAACGGGCAGCCGAAGCAGTTCGGCTCGGTTGCCGGGGGTGGGCGTTACGACACGCTCGTCGAAAGGTTTTTAAACCGCAAGGTGCCGGCTACCGGGGCATCGATAGGCATCGACAGATTGCTCGCCGCGCTTGTCGAACTCGGAACTGCGGGCAAATCAGCGGCGTGCGCGCCTGTGCTGGTTACAACAATGGATAAGAACTATATGGCCGAGTACCAGAAACTTGCTGTCGAACTGAGGGAAGCGGGGTTCCCCGCCGAGCTTTTCATGGGTTCGGGCGGGTTCCGCAAGCAGATGAAGTATGCCGACAGAAGAGAACTTCCCCTGGCGATAATCTGCGGCGAGGACGAGTTCCGAAGCGGGCAGGTTTCGATCAAGGATCTTATGCTTGGAAAAGAAATGTCGAAAGAGATTGATGACCGCGCGGAATGGGTGAAGGACCGCCCGGCGCAGGTCACAGTTCAGCGCGAAGAGATGATCGAAACCGTCAGAAAGATGCTCGCGGAGTATAACGGCTGAGAATATAGTGATTCTCAAAAATAAACTTGAATACATGCACAAAGGAAATAGCTTTGTGCATGGCACACTATCTTTGTATTTGTGATTTCTGATCGAGTTGTGAATCTGTTTTTATTATGAGAATTAATATAAACTGCATTTTTATTTAATAATGATTTCTGATAATATCTGACTGAATCGATACCGTTCATGCTTATTTCAGATTAAATTAAACAAATTCAGATTACATCTACTTGCTATAAATTCATGAAACAAAATAAAAGCGTGAAAGTTTATTAAGCAATAATGCTTAAACATATACATTTATCGATATATTGATTATCAGAATAAATATAGAATAACTTAACGGAGTTATCTGGATTCCTGCCGACTGCATACAGGAATGACGGCAGGCGCTTCGTGCCGTATTCCATATTATTTATGACAAACAGTATAATATTTCCAGAGAGAAGAAAGACAGAGTGATCATTTCTTGACTTATGTTGATCGCTCCCATCGTCCCCGGTGGGAGCGCAGCGATGGCCTTGAGTTGCGACCGGTTTTTTGACTCATGTTAAAAATATTTAACATAAATTAAGTTGAATGAGAAGAAAAAAGGCTGCGTGTTAAATAATATTGACACAAGAGCGTTTTTGTTGTTAAATAATATTAACATCCGTGGCGTGCTAATTGCTTTAAAAAATAAATATGATTGTTAATAAAGGGTTTTTCAGGGTTATGAAGAAGTGGCATGTTTTTTGTGATATATATGTCGAACTTCTTGGAGAGATGAATTATGCGGGTTTTAGGGAAAAGTATTCTGGTTGTCGATGATGATCGGTTTGTTAGGGAAGGGCTCAGGGAGTTGCTCCAGAGCCGGGGACATAGCGTGGAGACAGCGGAAGATGGGTACGAAGCGGTGAGTCTTGTTGAAGAAAGCAATTATGATCTGATACTTCTGGATCTCGTGCTTCCGGGAATGAATGGCGTGGAGACTTTGAAAACAATTCTAATGATCAGGCCGAGGGCAAATGTTATTGCGATGACGGCATACAGTGAGAACGAAGTTCTGGCCAGCGCAATGACGCAGGGGGCAAAGAAGTGTCTTTTGAAGCCGGTGAAGTTCGAGCTTCTGGAAAACACGTTGAGAGAAGTGCTGGTTGCAAGCTGAATTTATGTAAAAAGAATATAAAAGGGTTTAGTTGATTTATCTGGATTTTGAAAAAGAATGATGTACTTGCCATCGTTGCGGAGACGATTTTGGATGGTGCAGGGAAAGAGAAATGTTCGTTTATGAGGGGACTTTGCGGGGAGCATTATATCTGGGGTTTTTTGGTAATGAGGGTTGATGGTAAGATGATGTCCGGGGACGCCTCCTGCCGCCCGGCCTGGCAGGGGGCGCCATACCGGCAATAAATAGCTGATTGGAAAAAAAGTAAAAAAAGGGTGGAAATATTCTTTAAAAGGTGTATAATAAGGAAAATTTCCTTGAATCAGTTTCCAGACTCTGCAAAAGAGAGAGTCCGGGGATGAGCAAAGTTTTTGATGTTGTTACTGAACTGTAATTTGAAAGGTTAACAGCTACCGGCAACCGGACAGAAAAAAAAGCGCACCACCGGTACGCTGCTCATTTAGCCACTTATTTCCTCAATTTCCTCTTAGTGTCTTAGACGACACTTGGGCGGTACATTTACCGCCCCTTTTTTTTTATTATGTCATATTATAATTAGCCGACAAAAACCCTGTACATTAAATTGGAAAAAAAAGAGAAACAAAAGATGGCTTCGTGAAATTATTCACAATCTCCAAAAAAGCAGTGATAATAACATATATTCTGTAATTTTAATGGTTAATATTTTCAGACTGTCCGACAGGATTAAGTGTTGGTAAAAATAGACAGATTATGAATCCTTGAAGGCTGGAATTATGGTATTTCCCTATGAAAAGTTGTCTTTAGACGGCTAAATAACTTATTTGACAATTTAAATAAACTTCCTGTAAAGAATCGGTGGGGATTCGGGTTGAAGGTTTATTTCCGCCTGAAATCCTTGGGCATGGAGAGGTGGCGTGAAGGCTGATATGAAAGACAAAAATATTCAAAATCTCTGTAGCTTGAGAGAAACAAAGCTTTTTTCGGGCGCTATGAAATTATTATTGAACGGATTTTTTTATTGATTATCAGAATAAAAATAGAATAACTAAACGGAGTTTCCTGGATTCCTGCCGACTGCATGCAGGAATGACGGGCGCGCGGGCCGGAAAGCCATTCCTGCAGGATTCCATGTTATTTATGCTAACCCGGATTTCTCACAGAGAAATCCGGAAAATCGCGATAACACCTGTCCTGCTGCGCCGGGTGACATGCACAAGCTTTGCTCTGTGCATGAAACCGCACAGTATGCTCACTCGCCGCGCCTTCGAAAAACGAAGGATTGGGGGCTCGGGAGACCTCGCCCCGCCGGAAGACATTCTCCTCAGGAGAATCCGGCTTCACGATTTTTGTCCTGCACTGGTGAGAAATGCAGGCTAATCGGTATATATGCCGGCGATAAGGCAGATTCAGCCTGCATTTCTCACATAGAAAACCGGGTAGAGCAAGTGGTTTGCCCGAACTTGTATTCTTGCTGATTCATGCACAGAGCAAAGCTTGTGCATGTCACCCAAGGTTTATATTTACATTTAATCCGAATATTTCACTGACAAATGAAAAAGGACGAGTCCGAGAGTAAAATATACTTTGCGAAAAGGGTATTTTACAAAAAGGAGACCCGCTCTTATGAAAACAGAGTGTAGCACAAAGAACATAGAATTTCAAAAGAACAACACGAGAGAAGTGGTGGGCAGATTTGACGGCGGGGCGATAAGCTCTGATGCCGGTGGGCTGCTGTTGCGTGAGGTCGAGCAAGCGGTCGGGGCGATAAGGCAGATTCAGTTGGATTATTTTGTTTATCAGAATAAATATATGTGGTTTTCTGGATTCCGGCTTACAACATGGCGGAATGACGGATATTGCCTTCTTCTTGTCCCTGCGGATATCGACCGGCAGGCGGTGCCTGCCAGGGCCGGCGTTTTGCTTTCAGCGGTCAAGAAGTTTTGAAGGGATTCTTAAGAGGCCCTTTTTCAAAAGGTTTCCTTGAGCTGCAGGGGCTTATAACTGTCTGACTTTTTTTACGAAATCGGTGACTTTCGAGGGATCCTTGATTCCTTTTTGCGACTCGACACCGCTTGCAAGGTCCACCGCGCAGGGCCGGACTGTTCTGATGGCTTCCACCACGTTTGAAGGATTCAGCCCGCCCGCCATCACGACGGGGCGGTCTATTTTCGCTGCCAGAGCCGCGGCTTTTTTCCAATCGTAGGTCTTCCCCGTTCCACCCATGACTTTTTTATCGCCCGCAGTGAAAGAGGTGTCGAGCAGTATCCTGTCTGCGCCCGCATCACAGAAACGCTTTATTTTCTGTTCGTATTCTTCGATGCTCCAGGGTGAAGTTCCCTCAGCGGGGAGATGCACGCCTTTCCATATCGAGCATTTTATTTTCGGGCGCAGTTCAGCTATGTATTCCGGCGGCTCCTCGCCCGTGATCTGGACGCCGAAGGGATTGATTCTTTCGACCGCTGCGACGACTTTTTCAATTTCCGCGTTCATGAACAGGAGGATAACCGGGATGGTGGCTTTTGAAGCGAAGCCCGCGGCCTTTTCGAGGTCGAGCGTTCTTGCGGAGGGCATATCTATGAGCAGCCCTATGTAATCGGCTCCCGATGCGCAGACGAGTTCAACGTCGCATTCACGTGTTATTCCGCAGATTTTTATTTCGCATTTTTCGCTCATCTCGCCTCCGCAGTGTCCAGCAGGATACCCAGGGCGAGCGCAACCCGCCGGTCGAGCCTTTTCTGCGGGTCTCCGCTCATGTCCAGCACATATTTGTCCGCGATCGTGAGTTTCCGCACGAAGGTTCCGATCACCTGTTCGCCGACGGTGATGATGAAGTCCGTTTTGAAGAAGTCGCCGAACGGGCCGAACCGCCGGAACAGCGCTTTGCCCCACGAGTCTTCCGCCACCTGTGCGATCATGGTGCCGTCCGGCGCGAAAATGTCCCATGAACGCCGCAGGAGGCTGATGAAGTTGTTTCTCCGGAACCGCGCTAGGGTGTTGCCGTGTTCGTCAACGAGCGTGAACCATTTGTAAACGATCTGGAACACCTGGTCCTGGAGCAGTTTCATCACCATGTTGTTTTCGTTCCTGTCGGTGTAGATCATGATGTGCCTTTTCAGCGCGAGAATGAGTCTCTTGACGAACAGGATTTCCTGCTGGTGTTCGTTGTAGACGTAATAAGCTTCCCTGATGGAAAGTATTTTCTGGTTGAAATAGTATTTGTCTAGAGAAAGCCCGGGTGGGACGGCGACGGCGGTTGACTGCGCGGGGGCCGGAGCGGGGACTTCCTGCGCGGGTTGCCGTGGTGCCTGTTTTTCCGTTTTCGCGCCGGGTCTGACAATCTCGGCGGCATTGTTCTGCGAGACGAGCTCGGCCTGGATTTTTCCTCCGCATTTGGGGCAGAATTTTGTTCCCTGTTTCAATTCGGCACCGCAATGATGACATTTCATATCGCACCTCCACACGCATTTTGAAGATTAACACCAACGCCGGTCACTTGAGGTAAAAACCTCACCCCCCCACAAACCTCCCTGACATCCTGTCCCCTGGATTCCGGGACTCGGCCCGGAATGACAAGTTTACTTGAACGGTATTGAGATTAACACACAAGGGCTGTTTTCTCAACAGCGTCTACCCCGGATTTCTCACAGAGAAATCCGGAAAACCGCGATAAGGCCAATCCTACTGCGTCACAGCGGCGATTCGGGCTCGGTCACATACGCAACAGTATACTCCCTCACCACTCACTTGCTGTTCCTTGTATTATCAGCCTTATCACGATTTTTAACCTGCACTACTGCGCCTGGTGCCGGGGATTATACGATTATCATAAATAACATTGAATCCTGCATGAATGGCTTTCAGTCCTGCGCGCCCGTCATTCCTGCATGCAGTCAGCAGGAATCCAGGAAACTCCGTTTAGTTATTCTATTTTTATTCTGATAATCAATATAAATGTAAATATAAACCCCGGGTGACATGCACAAGCTTTGTTCTGTGCATGAATCAGCAAAAATCGGTTCGGTTCCGGTTGCATACCGTGCAGTATGCTTCCTCGCCACTCTACAGGCATTCTCATGATTCTTAACTTCACTGGTGAGAAATGCAGGCTAATCGCGCCGGAATTTTGACAGGCCCGATGCTGTTTTGTTAAACTTCAATCACTTTTATATCAGAGGTAAAGCGGAATGGTTAAGAATGACAGGTGGATAATCGAAATGTCGCGCAGGCACGGAATGATCGAGCCGTTCGAGGAATCGCAGGTTCGGGAAGGCTGCATTTCGTATGGCGTTTCATCCTACGGGTACGACATGAGGCTGAGCGGCGAGTTCATGGCCCCGGTTTTCGGGAAAGGCGAGCTCGATCCAAAGAATAAGGAATCAATGGAGTTCGATGAGATAAAGACGAGTTGCTTCGCGCTCGCGCCGGGGAGCTTCGTACTCGGCAGGAGCGAGGAGTATTTCAGGATACCGCGGGATGTGCTGACGATCTGCACGGGCAAATCGACATACGCGCGTTGCGGGGTGCTCGTGAACGTGACGCCGTTCGAGCCGGAATGGGAGGGGTTCGTGACGATAAGCATCGCGAACACGTCGCCGGTGCCGGTGAGGATATACGGCGGCGAGGGCATCGCGCAGGTGATTTTCCTGGGCGCGGAAGAGCCGTGCGATGTGTCTTATGCGGACAAGAAGGGCAAGTACCAGGCGCAGAAGGGGATCGGGCGGGCGACAATCTGACCGGCCGGGTATTATTTATTTAAAAGAATAAGATAGACGCGGGATAAATGTTTTTAAAATAAAAGCAGGAGGGCGGGTATGAATCTCAAAGCTGTTGTGCAGGATGTGACTGAATATAAATGTGATGTTCTGATAGTGAATCTGTTCGAAGGCGTGAAGAAGCCGGGCGGCGCGACGGGCGCGGTCGACAGGGCGCTCGGCGGTGCGATAAAAAAGATGATAGCCTCGGGTGAGTTCAAAGGGAAGAGAGGCGAGACGGCGGAGGTTCCGACGGGCGGCGCGATCGGTGCGAACCGGCTGATTATTGCAGGGCTGGGGAAAAAGGAGAAGTTCGGTGATGACGTGGTGAGGCTTGCGACGTCGAGCGCAGTCAACCGGGCAGGGAAGATGAAAGCGGAGAGGATTGCCACGCTGCTGCACGGCGCGGGGGCCGGCGGGCTGGGTGCGGATGTTGCGGCGCGGGCGATTGCGGAAGGTGCGATTCTGGGTGCTTACAAATTTGATAAATACGTCGGCGGCACCGGAAAAAGCAAAGACAGAGCTGTGAAAGAGCTTGCCGTTGTTATAAACGATGCAGGCATGAAAGCGGATGTGGGCAGGGGCCTGAAGCTCGGGAGGATAATGGCGGAAGGTGCGAATTTCGCTCGCGATCTGGTGAACGAGCCGCCGAACGTTCTTAACCCGCAGGAGCTTGCGAAACGCGCGCGTGCGATGTGCCGGAACCGCAACCTGAGCATCAGGGTTCACAACAGGGCGGAAATCGAAAAGATGAAGATGGGCGCGTTTCTCGGCGTGAACAAAGGGAGCGCGCTGCCGCCGGTGTTCATCGAAATAAGTTACCGGGGCAACCCGTCGTCCAAGAAAAACATGGCGATAATCGGCAAGGGGATCACGTTCGATTCGGGCGGCCTTTCGCTGAAGCCGGCGAGCAGCATGAGCGATATGAAGAGCGACATGTCCGGCGCGGCGGCGGTGCTCGGCGCGATGGATATAATAGAAAAGCTGAAGCCGAAGATTAACGTTACGATGCTGATTCCCGCGACGGAGAATATGCCGGACGGCAGGGCGCAGCGGGTCGGCGATATCGTGACGGCTATGAATGGCAGGACGATAGAGGTGCTGAATACGGACGCGGAGGGCAGACTGGTTCTGTGCGACGCGATATGTTATGCTGCAAAAAAGAAAATGTCTCCGATCGTGGATATTGCCACGCTGACGGGCGCGTGCATTGTGGCGCTGGGATACACGAGAACCGGGCTGTTCGGGAACGACGAGGAATTGATAAAGTCGATCGAGGCTGCGGGCGAGAAATGCGGCGAGCGGATGTGGCACATGCCGACGGATGATGATTACAAGGAACTGCTGGAGACAAAGATAGCGGATATTAAGAACGTGGGCGGGCGCTGGGGCGGCGCGATAACGGCGGCGCTGTTCCTGGAGTTTTTCACGGACGAGACATCCTGGGCGCATCTCGATATAGCGGGGCCGGCTTACCTTGAGAAAAAAGACAGGTATTTCGGAGCAGGCGCGACAGGATGCGGAGCGAGAACGATAGCGCAGATGGTGGTCGGCGCGGCGCCTCGCTGATCCGGGAAAGTCGCAACTGAGGACAGGCGGAGATGACACATTCACCTTACACGCCCTATATGGGCTCGAACAAAGAGAAGAAAAAAGGGTGGACGATAAAGGATCGCCCGGACCCGTTCCGCCTGTTCCTGATGGGCGGCTATATGAACCGCGCAATGGATGTGCTCGATTTTTATGAGTATTCCGCGCGGACGGTAAGGATTCCTTTGCTCGGGCCGTATTTTTTCAGGCCGATAATCAATCTTTACGGGGCGAAGTATCACTCCGGCAGGGCGATGCCGCTCAGGGATATTGTTCACCTGGTTCAGGATGCGAAAACGCTCGTGGTTTCGGAGTGCGCGTGCAGGGTTCGAATGAACCTTTGCGATCATTCCACGCGCACGTGCCTGAAGCTTAATTCCGGTGCGGAGACCGAGCTTGAAAAAGGCGACCTGAAAAGCGAAAAGATTGATACGGAAGAAGCGGTGAAGATCGTTACCGATGCGTTCGATGCCGGGCTGATGCTTCAGGTCGAGTGGTGTATCGATCCTTTCACGTATTCGATTTGCTGCTGCTGCCCGTGCTGTTGTTCGCAGCGCAGGCTGAGGTTCGAGTACGGAATCAAGAGCGGCGTTATGAACAGCGAGTATCTGCCGGAGTTCGACATGGACGCCTGCACGGACTGCGGCAGGTGCGAGGAGTTATGCCCGGGAAGCGCGATATCCGTCAAGGACGGTTTGCGGATAGTAGACGAACAGAATTGCGTGGGTTGCGGGCTGTGCGAGCATCATTGCCCGGCGGGTGCGGTGAACCTTGTTACGGCTCGCGAACCGGCGGTCGCGAAAGACTACAACATATTCCATTATTTCCTGATATACATATCCTGCTTTTTCGTGCTGATACCGTATTTCCTGATATTCCTGATGCTCAAAGGCGGTCGCCGCGAACGGGCCCGCGATGTCGAGTGGTAGACTACTGAATAGTATCCAGGCAGCAATCTAAACCAGGGCGTGTTTTGCGCCGGGTGACATGCACAAGCTTTGCTCTGTGCATGAATCATAAAAATCGGTTTGGTCCGAAAGGTATCGGGCCCGGTTTGCACTGGTGAGAAATGCAGGCTAAACCAGGGCGTGTTTTGCGATCACGATGCGCTGCACTTCGGATGTTCCCTCGTAGATGGTAGTAACCCTCGCGTCGCGATACAGGCGCTCGATTTTGTATTCCTTCGTATAGCCGTAACCGCCGTGTATCTGGAGCGAGTCGTATGTGATACGGACGGCGGCTTCGGACGCGAAGAGTTTGGCGATGGAAGCCTCGCGCGTGAAAGGCAGCTTGCGGTCTTTGGAGGACGCGGCGCTGAGAGCGAGCAGGTGCGCTGCTTCGATATCGCGCTCCGCGTCGGCGATCATCCACTGGATAGCCTGGTTGCGCGACAGCGCACGCCCGAACTGCTTGCGCGTCGCCGCGTATTCGATCGCCTCGTGCAGCGCGGCTCTTGCGATCCCGACCGCCTGTGATGAGATGCCGATCCTCCCGCTGTCCAGTGCGGTCATAGCTATTTTGAAACCTTCGCCCTCCATGCCGAGCAGGTTTTCTGCCGGAACTTCGCAATCGTCGAACGCGAGCTGAACCGTGCTGCTTGCCCGCAGCCCCATCTTGTCTTCCTCGCGGCCTATTTCGAAGCCCGGCATGCCGCGCTCGACGATGAATGCGGAGAGGCCGCGTATTTTCTGTTCGCTCGATGTCCGGGCTATCACAATGAAGGTGTCCGCGTAGCTTCCGTTGGTGATGAAATTCTTCGCGCCGTTGAGAATGTATTTGTTTCCCTTTTTGACCGCTTTTGTGGAAACGCTGGATGCGTCGGACCCGGTGCCCGGCTCGGTGATGGCGAACGCGCCGATCTTCTGCCCGGAAGCGAGGGGCACGAGATATTTCCGCTTCTGTTCCTCCGTGCCGAACTCGAGAATGGGGCTGCCGGACAGGTTGGTCACCGACATGGTTACGGCGGTCGAAGCGCATGCGGCGGCGATTTCCTGCATCGCCAGCACGTACGCGACGGCACCGACGCCCGATCCGCCGTATTCTTCCGGAATCATCATTCCCAGCAGGCCGAGTTCTCCCATTTTTGCGATTATCTTTTTTGGGAAAGTTTTTTTCTTATCGTTTTCTGCGGCGACAGGCTCTACTTCTTTTCGGGCGAAATCCCGAACCATCAGTTGTATCATCAATTGTTCTTCTGTGAGCTCGAATGACATGGGGTTCCTCCGTTATGGTGTGTACACGATTACGATCAGCTCGGTTTTCTTTTTGCCGGGGTTGGTGAGTTTGTGGATACGGTCGGAATCGAAATGGATCGACTGCCCTTTTTTGAGCTTGTGTTTTTTTCTGCCGATCTGGATGTCGAGACTTCCTTCGAGGACATATACGAATTCCTCGCCCGGGTGTTTGTAATCCACGCCCTCGTGATCGGATTCCGCGGGGATGCTGACCTGGAAACCTTTCATGTGCCTGTGTTCGGCGTCGGGAGTGAGTGTTTTGTACGAATAGGCCTCGCTTCTTTTTTTGAAGCTCTGGGCCTTGAGTTTACGTGAGGGCTTGTTTTCAGCAGACAGGAACTTGCCCGAGTCCACGACAAGCGCGTTGGATATCTGGATTATCGTTGATACGGGCGGCATGGTTTCGCCGTTTTCGATTTTTTCGAGGTATTCTTCGGACAGGCCGGTGGCCTTTGCCAGTGTTCCGAGCTCAATTTTATTTACCGAGCGCATTTTCTTCATTTTAAACGCAAAGCTTTCATCGGACTTCTTTTTTGCAGCCATAGCAAATCCTCTCCTGAAAATTATTTAAATGTAGACAGAACAAAAATATTATCAGCGGATGATCATGTCAGCTAAGCTTGCCGAAAGGGTCATCCCGCCAGGTTTCCATAAATTCAATAAGCTCGCTGATACCGGGTGTTTTGCCGGTCATCACATAGTAACCGGAATTACAAACGCCCATGAACAGGCATGTCTGCGGCGGCATATCAAGCGTCATGCCGAGCGTGAAGGCGGCGTTGAAATGATCTCCCGCGCCGGTTGTTATCACCGGGTGACTGGTGTGGGGGCCTTCCTGCTTGTAAGTCACGCCTTCTACGGTGGTCACGGCAAATTCGACAGGATGCACAACAGTCGAGTAAATGCCGAGCTTTTCAGAAATCGCGGCGCAGACAGTTTCGTATGCGCCGTCGGCATCCCGGTCGACATCAACACCGAGCACTTCCGCAATCTGGAACGATTCTCTGCCGTTGAGCCCGAAGATCACGCGATAGTACTTCGAGAACCGGCTGACGAGATCCAGCATCCGCTTTTTGTCCTCGACCGTTCTTTTCTGCGGATCCGCGAGATCGAAGAAAACGTAACGTCTCTGATCGGGGAAAATATTCGGGCAGATCTCTTCGATGATTTTTTCCCATATATCAGACATGTGCGGCAGCATGGTCCAGTTAACCAGAGCGAGCAGATGAGAGGCATCGAGCAGGTCCGTGATTTTTTCACGGCCGGCAACTTTAATGATCCGGTCCCAGTTCACCTGGTCCAGGGTATCCATCTTGCCTATCATTATTTTTCCATCTTCGAATTCCACGGCGTCTGTGTGGCAGGTTTCGGCAAGCGTTATTATGTCCGCTTTCTGTTCAAGCTCACGAAACACCTGGTTGACGTTCGGGTAACCGAGGTTTCCTATGTATGTTACAAAAGCGCCGAGTTCGGCCATCGCGTTTGCCATGATAGGTCCGTTCCCGCCGATTTTGATTCTTTTTGTCACGAACTCGATGTTTCCGCTTTTTCCGGCAAAACTCGCGATCCGGCCCGCAAAATCCTTCATTTCCGCCATTCTTCTGTAGTTCTTGTGGTCCTCGCGGGTATCCACCACATGCACAATTTCATCAATGAAACCGTCGAGTCCTACCAGCACTCTTCTATTGCTTGGAGATTTCTTTTTTGTGGCAACAGCCTTCCTGAGGTATTTTGCCATCTCCAATTCTTTGTCACGCATTTTACCGCTCCATCCAAGATGTCTAACGCTTTATTATATTATATGTTCTAAAAATAAAAACAAAAATATATTGTGAAAGTTTTCACACGATTACAGAGCGAGAAACATGCCTGTTCCTGGAATTCGGCGAGATTGACATATTTATTACAGTGAAGCCGGAATATGCAGAGAAGTTATGAGTAATACTCTGGAAAATATGATATAAATAGTAGTTCAGCTACAACACGAGGTTCCCGGGAGGTTTGCCACGAATGGCGGATATGATATTGATCAGGGGCGGAAGGATATATGACGGCAGCGGTTCTGCGGCGTTCGATGCGGATGTGTTGATCGAAGGTGACAGGATAAAAGATGTCGGTCCGGCTGTTGTGCCGGAAAAGGCGGCGGGCGATCCCGGCATCGAGGAGATTGACGCGTCCGGGAAAATAGTCTGCCCGGGCTTCATAGATATGCACGCCCACTCTGATTTCAAGATAGCTGTCGACGGCTCGATGGCGCCGAAGCTGAGGCAGGGGGTAACGTCTGTCGTGATGGGGTCCTGCGGGTTTTCGGCGGCGCCGGTCAATGATCTCATGCGGCGTGACTACAGGAGGTTTCTCACCGGGATGTTCGGGGACGAGTGCGCGTTCGAGTGGAGCACGCTGAGCGGGTATCTGAACCGGATCAGGAAACAGGGGACCGGGACGAACGTGTATCCGCAGGTAGGGATGGGGAATCTCAGGAGCATGGTGATGGGGGTGAGGCCGTCGAAGGCGAACGAGTGGCACATAAAGAAGATGAAGATGTTGCTGGAGCAGTCGCTTGAGGAGGGCGCGCGCGGGTTTTCGACGGGGCTGGTGTACCCGATGCAATTGTTTGCGTCGCATCACGAGGTTATGGAATTATGCAGGGTGGCGGCGCGGCACGGGGCGCTGTACAGCACGCATATCCGCAACGAGATGGACAGGTCTTTCGACGCGAACTGCGAGGCGGTGCAGTTTGCTCGTGAAACCGGGGTGTCGGTTCAGATTTCGCACCAGAAAGCGGTCAAGCAAAGCAATTGGGGCGCTCCGAAGAGAAGCCTCGAAATGATGGAGCAGGCGCGGGAGCAGGGAATCGATGTCGAAACGGATGCGTATCCTTACGATTCGTTTTCGAATATTTTTCTGCTGACGGTTGTAATAAACGAGCCGGGGCGCGAAGAGAAAATTATTTTTATCGATCTGAAAAACCTGCCTCAGTACGAGGGTAAAACGCTTGCGGATGTGATGAGGGATACCGGCAAAAGCGCGCTCGCGGCGTCGCTGTATATTCTGAAAGAGGAAGGTTTGACGAAAGTTCCGATCGCGGGGAGGTTCATCTGCGAGGACGACCTGAGATATATACTCGCGCATCCGCTTGTTTCGATAGGTTCGGACGGTGTCGAGCCGCAGACCGGGAAGAAGTCGCACCCGAGGCTTTACTCGACCACCGCGCGGTTCCTGAAAAAATATGTTATCGAAGAAAAGATAGTGCCCATGGAAGAGGCGATCAGGAAAATGACGTCGATGCCGGCTCGAAAAGCCGGTATCGAAAAGCGGGGTCTGCTCGAAGCGGGCAATTTCGCGGATGTCGTGGTCTTTGATCCGGCGGGGCTGAAGGACAATGCAACATACAGCGACCCGATGGTGCATCCCGACGGATTCGATGCGGTGATCGTGAATGGCCGGACAGCGGTGAGAAACGATGAGCTGCTCGATGTGAGGGCGGGCGTGGTGCTTTAGCCTGCATTTCTCTGTGAGAAATCCGGGTTAGCTTTACCGCGCAGAGGCTGTAATCTGTAATCATTTTAAGAGTTTCCGTATTTTTGATAACGTTGCTCGATGCGCGGGAGGCCAGCGCGGCGTGGAAAAAAGCGCAGGCCGGAAGTATAATTCGAATGATGAATGAAGGCGGGGCCGGTTCACGTGCCGGGCGCCGCCGGATTTATACTGAAATAAACAGTGTGATAATCGATTAATAACAGGTGATTGATGGGCGGCGGAAAGAAAATCAGCGACGATTTTTCCCGGCGGGAATTTATCGGGAAGGCCGCGGGCTCGGTCCTCGGGTTGATGGGGCTGGCGGTGGCCGGGCCGGCGGGAGCGCATGCCTCGCCGGGCGTGGGCGGTGTTTCCGAAGCGCGGACCCGCACGGGAAGGCCGAAGGTTGTCGTGGCGAGGGACGAGGGCATCTGGAACGGGTCGCGCCTCGACGATGTGCGGGTAAGGGAGCTGGTTTTCCGCGCGGTCAGGGAACTGTCGGGGAAGGAAGACGACGGGCAGGCGTGGGCGGAGTATTTTGATCGTGGCGAGAGGGTTTCGATCAAGCTGAACCTGATAGCGGGGCGGATACTGTCATCCACGCCGGCGGTTGCGAAGGCGATAACGGGCGGGATAATGCTCGCGGGCGTCGATGGACGGGGAATCGCGGCGTGGGATCGGTACGGCTGGGAGCTTCGGGTGGCGGGTTTCAAGCCGGGCCGGGACGAAAACGGGGTGATGTATACCTCGACCGACGACAGCGCGGTGGGTTATGAAACAGAGTTGAGCGAGTGGGGCGAGGTGGGCTCGCTCGTAAGCAGGCTGGTGTCGCGTTTCGGCACCGCAATCGTGAATGTGCCGGTGTTGAAGGACCACGATCTCGCCGGGCTGTCCGGGGCGCTGAAGAATTACTACGGCGCGATCAACAACCCGAACAAGCTCCATGAGAACGCCTGCAATCCCTACGTGGCAGATCTGAATATGATACCTTTTTTCAAGGATAAAACCCGGCTGATAATCTGTGACGGCACAACCGCGCAGTATCATGGCGGACCGGGCTACAAACCGAAGTTTGCATGGAGGTTTTCGGGCGTGATAGCGGGGACCGATCCAGTCGCGGTGGATACGGTGTGCGCGGACCTGATAGACAGGAAGCGTGTCGAGCAGGGATTGCCGACACTTGAGAAAGAGGGCAGGCCGCCTTTGTATATCAGGACGGCGGGCGATGCCGATCACCGGCTTGGCGAATGCGAGCTTGAGAAGATAGACGTAGTCGAGGTGTGATAGTGGGCATTACGCGGAGAGAATTTATAGGCGGCGCGGCGGCGGCTGGGATAGCCGCGAAGCTGGGGGCAGCCGGTGTGCTGGTGTCGTCAGTGGCTTCGGGCGGCGCGGCCTTCGCGCAGGTGACTGATTATGCGCCGGAAGTGCCGTACTATGACAAACTCGAAAACAGGATGATACAGTGCCGCATGTGCCCGAAAGAGTGCAGGGTGGGAGACGCGGAGCGCGGGTTCTGCGGCAACAAGGAAAACAGGGGCGGGAAATACGTGACGCTCGCGTACGGGCATCCCTGCGCTTTGAACAACGATCCGATCGAGAAGAAACCGCTGTTCCACTTTCTGCCGGGCACGAACGCGATTTCGCTTGCGGAGGCCGGCTGCAATTTCGACTGCAAGTTCTGCCAGAACTGGCAGATATCGCAGGCGAGGCCCGAGCAGGTCCACGGTTACGATCTCATGCCCGCGGATGTTGTCGCCCTCGCGGCCCGGGCAGGCTCGCCGACGATCGCTTATACATACGGGGAACCGACGGTTTTTTACAAAAGCATGTACGATACCGCGGCGCTCGGTAAAGAAAAGGGAATCCGGAGCGTCATGATATCGAACGGGTATATAAACCCGGAGCCGATGAAGGCGCTTTGCGGGGTTCTGGACGCGGTGAAGGTGGACTTCAAGGCGTACAGCGAGGCGTTTTACTCGAAGCAGTGCCTCGGTCACCTGAAGCCCGTGCTGGATACGCTTGTGCTTCTGAGAGGGCGGGGCATGTGGTTCGAGCTGGTTTACCTGATGATCCCGACACTGAACGACGATCCGGATGAGATAAAGGAAATGGCAGGCTGGATCATGGACAATCTCGGGCCGGATGTGCCGATGCACTTCAGCAGGTTCCATCCCCAGTACAAGCTGAAAAATCTCCAGCCGACGCCGTTGAAATCGCTGGAGCGGGCGCGTGATATCTGCATGGGGGCGGGCATGAATTTCGTTTACATCGGGAACGTTCCGGGGCATGCGGCGGAGAACACGTACTGCCCGAACTGCGGCGGGATCGCAATTAAAAGATACGGGTATGTCATCCAGCAGAATAATGTGAAGAACGGGAAGTGTGGCAGTTGCGGATATGTCCTGCCGGGCGTGTGGATTTGATCATCGAGACTGTGAATCACCGGCATATATAACTGTGATAAGTATCAACTTGCGGAAATCAATCCATTATATTAATATTTAACGGGCCTGCCCGACGGGTTTCAGGGGCAGGTTTTTGGCGAATGGGAGACATCATGTGATGACCGACGAAGCTCGAAGGATAATGGTCATAGAGGCTGACGAAGCCATACAGGATCTTATCAGGGAGTCTCTTTCGGACAAGCCATGTGAATTTATAATTGTAGATCAGGCTTCAGAGGCTATAGTGCAGCTTGCCATGGAAGGCCCGAATCTCATTATCATGTCGATGGAAATGCCGGACGGCGACGGGATCGATCTGCTGGGGAATATCAGGGATTTCGATGACAAAGTGCCGCTGGTTGTCATGATCGGGCAGCCGACAAAGGAAAAGATAGTGGCCGCGAAAAAGTCGCGTGCGATAGACATACTGCTCAAGCCGCCTGATATGAAAAGGCTTGCCGGAAGGGTTTCCAACAGTTTGTGGTTGAATCCGGAGCTTGTAAAAAACAAGAAGGACGAGGAGATAACGTTCGAGCAGGCAGCAGCTGATGCCGCCGCGAAGCTCAGTCAGGATATGCCGCGGGAGCCTCTGGAAGAAGCTATTCCCAAGGGCGCGGAAGTTATCAATATCAACGATTCCATCGGCGGGATGAAGCTGGCGAAAACTCTTGTCTGGAACGACGTGGTCTACGGCGACAAGGGGCAGGTGCTCACCGATAAGCTGATTCTTCAGTTGAACCGGATGGGAGTTCCCGAACTGTGTGTTTACACGGACGAGGAACTGAAGAAAAAGGTTCGGCAGAAAAAGAAAATGGAAGCCGCGAAGCCCGTCATGGGCGCGAAGACAGACGGCGGGGAGAAGGTATTCTCGAAAGTCAAGCGCGCGCAGGTGAGGGTTCAGACCGAGGAGCCTGTAAAGCTTTTAAGAACTCTTGAGGACGGAACCCAGGAGGAGATTGACGGCCAGATCGCGGACATCAGCGGCGGCGGTTGCGCGTTGCTGACTGCTATGCCTCTTGTCAAGGGAGAGGAACTTCTCATGGATTTCTCGCTTGATAACGGCACGTTCAAGATGGAGAAAATCAAGGGGATAGTCCGACATTCGATGAAGCGGTTCGGCACCGATGATTTCCCGCAGCGGTCGGGGATATATTTCACTAATATAACAGAGAGGTTCCGCGAGAATCTCATAACAAAATTGTTCAAGCTGGAACGTGACAACAAGAAAAAAGAAAATGATCTCCGCGAGCGTTACGGCTACGGCCCGAAGCGGAGAAGAAGGTAATTTCACCATGTCCGATAAACTTAATATTGTTCAAAAGATTATTTCGGCACATCTTGTATCCGGGAGCATGGAGCCCGGCGGCGAGATTGCCATAAGGATCGATCAGACGCTTACCCAGGATGCAACCGGCACTATGGCGTATCTTCAGTTCGAGAGCATGGGGGTTCCCCGCGTCGAAACGGAGCTTTCGGTAAGCTATGTCGATCACAACACGCTTCAGTCGGGGTTTGAAAACGCGGACGACCATCGTTTTCTGGCCTCGATCGCGTCGAAGTACGGGCTTGTGTTTTCTCCTCCCGGCAACGGAATATGCCACCAGCTCCACCTCGAAAGGTTCGGCGCGCCCGGAAAGACGCTGCTCGGCTCCGACAGCCACACGCCGACCGGCGGCGGGATCGGGATGATCGCGATCGGCGCGGGCGGGCTGGATGTTGCGGTCGCGATGGCGGGCGGCGCGTTCCACCTCGCTATGCCGAAGGTGCTGCACGTTGTTCTCAAAGGGAAGCTCAGGGCGTGGGTGTCCGCGAAGGATGTTATCCTGGAACTGCTCCGCAGGCTTTCGGTGCGCGGCGGGCTTGGCCGGATCCTGGAATTCGGCGGGCCGGGCGTCGGGACGCTCTCGGTGCCTGAGCGCGCTACCATTACCAACATGGGAGCGGAACTCGGCGCGACTACTTCAGTGTTCCCGAGCGACGAACGGACGCGCGATTTCATGAAAGCTCAGTCACGCGCAAATCAATGGACCCTGCTCGAAGCCGATCCCGGCGCGGAATATGATGAGGAAGTCGTGATCGATCTTTCGAAGCTCGAACCCATGATCGCGATGCCGCACAGCCCGGACAACGTTGTCGCCGTCGAGGAGATCGAGGGCAGGCCGGTCAACCAGGTTTGCATAGGAAGCTGCACCAATTCGTCTCTGAAGGACATGATGACGGTGGCGCGTGCGCTGAGCGGAAAAAGGATTTCCACGGACCTCGACCTTGTTATCCTGCCGGGTTCGAGGCAGGTTCTTGAAATGTTGTCTCTGTCCGGCGATCTCGCGAAAATGGTCGCGGCGGGCGCGAGGCTGAACGAATGCGTTTGCGGACCATGTATAGGCATGGGCATGGCGCCGCCGACCGACGGCGTGACGCTCAGGACTTTCAACCGCAATTTCGAGGGCAGGAGCGGGACCATGAGCGCGGGCGTTTATCTCTGCAGCCCGGAGACCGCTGTCGCCGCCGCGCTGAACGGGACCATAACCGATCCGCGCAGGCTAGGCAGAAGGCCCGTGATAAAGATGCCGGAAACTTTTATTTACAGAAAAGAACTTTTTGTTCAGCCGTCGAAAAAACCGGAAAAGGTCGAGATAGTGCGCGGCCCGAATATCGTCGCTCTGAAAAAGAGGCCCGCTATGCCGGCGTCTCTTTCCGGCGAGGTAATTCTCAAGGTTGGCGATAACATTACCACGGATCACATCATGCCCGCAGGGGCGAAGATACTGCCGCTGAGGTCCAATATACCAAAAATATCCGAACATGTTTTCGTGCAGGTCGATCCGGGGTTCGCATCAAGGGCAAAGGCGAAAAAGGGCGGTTTCATTGCCGGCGGCGTGAACTACGGGCAGGGTTCGAGCCGTGAACATGCCGCGCTCGCGCCGTCGTATCTCGGCATCAAGGCCGTGCTTGCCGTTTCGTTTGCGAGAATCCATCGCACGAACCTGATCAATTTCGGGATACTGCCGCTGGTGTTTGAAAACGCCGCCGATCTCAAGGCTGTAAAACAGGGCGCGAAAATAGAAATAATCGATGTCAAAAAGCAACTGAGGGCCGGGGGCAGGGTTATGGTTAAAGTTTCCGGACTGAAGAAGCCGGTTTCCATGAGCCACGGGCTTTCGGACCGCGAGCGCGACATCGTGATCGCGGGCGGGCTTCTTAATTACACGAAAAAGAAAAAGTCCGGCAGGTAAGCCTAACCTGCTTTCTCACCAGCGCAGGTTAAAATCGTGATAAGGCTGATAATACAAGGAACAGCAAGTGAGTGGTGAGGGAGCATACTGTTGCGTATGTGACCGATCCCGAATCGCCACTGTGACGCAGCAGGATTGGCCTTATCGTGGTTTTCAGGATTTCTCTGTGAGAAATCCGGGCTAACCCGGATCGAATCATAGGCATACATAAAAGCCCGGTCATACGCCGGGCTTTTTTTATGAAAATTGCTTGAGTGAATATTTACATGTAAAGGCCGCCGTCCACGCGGAGCACCTGTCCGGTGATGTATGCCGCCGAGTCCGAAGCGAGAAAACAGGTTGCGTCGGCGATGTCCTGCACTGTTCCAAGCCTGCCCGCCGGAATGCTTTTCTTCAAATCTTCGAGAACCGAAGTTTCCATTTCGCCGAGCATGTCTGTTTCGATAAGACCGGGCGATACCGCGTTGACGGTGATCCCGTAGCGGGCCAGCTCCTTTGCGCACGACTTGGTGAGCCCGATCACGCCGGCTTTCGCGGCGCTGTAGTTTGCCTGCCCCATGTTGCCGGCTTCTCCCGCCACCGACGCCATGTTGATGATTCTGCCGCGCTTGTTGCGCATCATTTTTCGGGAGAAATGCCGCGTGCAGAGGAACGCGCCGCGGAGGTTGACCGCTATCACCTCGTCCCATGATTCCGCGCTGAGCCGCAGAAAGAAATTGTCACGATTCACCCCGGCGTTGTTAACGAGGATATCAACTTGCCCGTATCGCTCGTAAGTTTCGGACACGAGCCTCTCGACGTCCTGTTCGCTGGAAACGTCGGCGACAAGCGCGAGCGCCTCTCCGCCGGATTCACGGATTTCCGCCGCGACCGGCTCGATTGTGGACTCGTGCATCGAGCAGATGGAAAGTTTCGCTCCCCGCGCGGCAAGGCTGACGGCGATCTGCCTGCCGATCCCGCGCCCCGCGCCTGTAACAACCGCCACCCTGTCAGTCAACGGCATGATTTTCACCCCTGTATTCGTTATGTCTCAGAACATCGTTATCCGATATATTAGTATCCGGTTACGCCCCTGTGTTTTTTCGGGAAATCACAATTCTGTTGTATGTGGAATAGCTGCAATGCTGCTCAGTTGAGACGGTTGTTCCGTGAAGAGACCTTTCGGCCCGAGACCTTTCGGCCCGAGACCTTCCGGCCCGAGACCTTTCGGCCCGAGACCTTTCGGCCCGAATCGATTTTTGCTGATTCATGCATAGAGCAAAGCTTGTGCATGTCACCCGGCACAGCAGAACAGGTGTTATCACGATATTCCGGATTTCTCTGTAAGAAATCCGGGTTGAGTGACCGGTATCGGGGATAGATGATATAATGACGGGACGCATTATTTCAGCGGAAAAGAAAATAGATCGAAGGGCGGGCGGATAATGAGCAACGCGCTTGACGGCATTAAGGTACTTGATCTGTCGCAGTTCCTGAGCGGGCCGAGGTGCTCGCAACTGCTGGCGATGAAGGGAGCGGACGTGGTCAAAGTCGAGCCTCCGGAAGGTGAGGCCATGCGGCTGCTCACGCGCTTTATGCGCTCCGAGCGAATGATGAGCACGATCCACCAGAACAAGCAGGGGATCGTTGTGGATATGAAAAAGGAAGAGGGGCGGGCGCTGATCCGGGAGCTGTCGGCGGAGGCCGATGTGCTGGTCGAGAACTTCGCGCCCGGGCTGATGAAAAAGCTGGGACTGGATTATGAGTTGCTGAGCCGTGACAATCCCCGGCTTGTATATGTAAGCATTTCGGGTTTCGGGCGCACCGGGCCGTATGCCGACCGTCTGGCGTTCGACATTGTGGCGCAGGCAACGGGCGGCGTGATGTCCGCTTACAAAATGGAAGACCGCACGCCGAAAATATATTTCGCCGACCTCATAAGCGGAGCGTATGCCGCGCTCGGCGCGGTGGAGGCTTTGTTCCACCGCGAGCGGACAGGCAGGGGTGGCCTTGTGGATGTGTCGATGCTCGACGTGATCTACTTCCAGTACTTTTCAGCATTCAGCGACAGATCGCTCAAGCCGGTTGCC
Organism: bacterium; assembly: GCA_035380865.1. Taxonomy (GTDB): domain Bacteria; phylum UBP15; class UBA6099; order UBA6099; family UBA6099; genus DAOSYA01. The sequence continues at coordinate 1,369 of DAOSYA010000041.1, read as the reverse complement.
GATGAAATCGAGAGCCTTGTCGGGCGGTCGATCACAAACCTGCTGTCGGACGACGCGCATCCGCTGCCGTTCTGGTCGAGTTTCAGGGCGAGCGACGGGTATGTTGTAATCGTCGCGCTCACCGACCGCGAGTGGCGGAACTTCATGGAAGTGATCGGCAGGCCCGAACTCGCCGTCGATGCGCGGTTCTGCAACTTTCTCACGCGGGTGCAAAACGCGCAGGAGGGCATCGACATAATCAAGCCGTGGGTGGCTGCGCGTAAAGCCGGGGAGGTAGTCGAGTTGCTCGAATCGCGAAGTGTGCCATGCGCGCCGGTGCTCGATTTCGAAGGTGTGAACGCGCACCCGCAGCTAAGGGAGCGCGGCATGCTTGACGTAGTCCATGACCCGCAGCTCGGCGATATAGGGGTTCCGGGCGATCCCATCAGGCTCGACGGGTGCGACAGCGGAGCAGCCGCGCCGTGCCCTCATCTCGGGGAGCACACGCGGCAGGTGCTCGAACGCTGGCTTGCGATGGATGACGAACAGATATCGGCGTTGCGTGCCGCCCGCGTGATAAATTAACCCGCACTGGTGAGAAATGCAGGTTAATCATCCTGTGGCAGTTGGCCGAGAAAAGGCAGCGCGGAAGACAGGGACTCCGCAAAACCTTTCAAACCGTCGCCGACCGGAATCACGGAAACGGCGTCGTTGAAAGCGTGTTTGATATCGAGGTTCGCCCTTGAAATAATAACGAGCAGGATGATGCCGGAGAGAAATGAGCAGCCGAGCGTGATCAGCAAAGCGAGCAGGAAAAGCACCTGGAGAATCGTGCAGACGAACAGGGTAATAAAGAATCCTGAGAAGAAGCCAATCATCAGCGCGCGGGCTCGAATCTCCAGCTCATGTGATTTGCGGGTGATCATCTTGTTGCGGCCGCGCGCAACCTGCTTGCGGGCCGCCTCGCGTTTTTTTACCTTCATCGGCTTGATCAGAGCGCCGCAGCCCGTGCAGAACTCCGTATCGATCTTTGGGTGCAGCTTCTTGCCACAGTTCTGACATTCTTCGATCAGCATAAAAATCCCTCTCGCGTGCGAACAACATCCATATTATAACCCCAAATGAGGCTGTTGAAAAATCCCCGCTTTGTCGTTCTGAGGAAGCGCAGCGACCGAAGAATCTCAATCATAAGCTCCAAAAGCGAGATCCTTCACTGTGTTCAGGAGGACAAACTCTCTACGATACATTTTTCCAACAGCTCCAAATGCAAAAATGCTGAATCCGTCAGCCATTGACTTGAGAAAAGATAATGATAAAATATCAAGCGTGTGCGGGAATAGCTCAGTTGGTAGAGCATCAGCTTCCCAAGCTGAGGGTCGCGGGTTCGAGT
>DAOSYA010000040.1:0-25967 GCA_035380865.1 bacterium | reverse complement strand
AGTGGTGAGAGAGCATACTGTTGCGTATGTGACCGATCCCGAATCGCCGCTGTGACGCAGTAGGATTGGCCTTATCGCGATTTTCCGGATTTCTCTGTGAGAAATCCGGGATAGAGGGATTTTTTAAGCCCGCCTCAAAAATTGGCGCTTCCACGCGCCGCCGGTTTAAGGTTATAATTACACGCACTCAGAAACCGATTTTGTCCAGAGGGAATATATATGGAACCGACCGCCGACACCGAGACAAGAACGATCGACCTGCTGGGGCCGTACAACCCGGACGCCTGCGAACAATGCGGCAGATGCCTGATGGAATGCCCGGTGATGGGGCTTCCGGAACGCGAGGCGAAAAAAGAGATACGGGAGCTCGCGGCGGGCCGCGCCGGAAAACATGTGCTGCGGCGGTGCGAGACCTGTTTCGCCTGCACGGTCGCATGCCCGAACGGGGCAAACCCGGTGTCGCTTTTCCAGCAGCGGTTTTTCGGGCACCACAACAAAAAACCGCTCCAGGCATGGGCATCCTATTTCCAGCCGCATGAGCATAACAACTTCAGGACATACGTTATCGAGCGCCTGCCGGAAGACGAGAAAGCGATCCTCGAAAAATGGAACGACCTTTCACCCTGCGAGGAATTCGCCTACCCCGGCTGCAACATGTGTACCATCCCCTCGCTCACGGGCGCATCGTTCATGCGCGACCTCAACATTCGAGGCGCGCTGGAATGGTGCTGCGGCGAAATGTATTTCAGGACCGGCATGTTCGACCAGCTCCGGGGCTGCGCGGAAAGGATGAACGCCCTGCTCGACAGGCTCGGCGCGAAAAAAATGATGGTGCTCTGCACCGCCGGCTTCAATATAATCAGCAACGTGCTCCCGAAATACGGGCTCGACACCGACGTCGAAATAACTTCCTACCTCCCCTGGCTCTGGGAGAAGCTGGATTCCGGCGGGATAGAAATCAAAAAACCGCTGAACATGAGCGTCACCATACAGGAATCCTGCCACTCGAAACTCATCGGGGCCGAATATACCGACCTGCCGAGAAAAATACTCGAAAAGATCGGCGTTCGCGTGAAGGAAATGGACCACTGCCGGGAAAACGCCTACTGCTGCGGCATCGGAGGCGGGTTCCCCGCGAAGCAGAACTACAACCCGCTCGCGCTCGGATTCGCGATGCTGCGCGCGGTGCGCGAGGCCGAAAAAACCCGCGCCGATGCAACAGCTACATACTGCGCTGGTTGCCTTCAGATGATGTCCTCCGGCTCGACCGTTTACCCAGGCGCGAAACCCGTCTACCACATAATCGAGCTGGTGCAGATGGCGGCGGGCGAAAAACCCGCGCGCAGAGCGCCCGCAAGGGGCAGGCAGATGCTCGCAGGCACCATGATCAACCAGGCCCCCAAATTATTAAGCACGGGAAAAACACCGATGCCGGACGTATCGGTCGAGATCTGATCGCTGTTCTTATTACCGATGAACCACTGCGGCGGTTAATTCTGAAGTTAGATAACATCCCGAAGTATGGGTGCGAATAATTTATCCCTGATCTCGTTTACCACATTCCCAACAATCCACGGCCTTGTCGGGGCCGGATTGTGGAAATATGGAAAACGCTGAGGTTATTCCATTTCTTAGAGTTTTCCATAAGTGCACAGCCTGGAACCCTGAAAGTGGACGGCTGTGTGCCTTGTGGGAAACTCATGCTGAAGATACCCCCGGGGGTTGGGACAGTATCAAAAGTTAAGGATTCTTTATTCGCCCGGTCATATTTCATTCCGCCGTCCGGCACCGCCGTTTTTTAAATCAGAAATTGAGTCTCCGGCGACGACAGGCACAATATGTTGAGTTAACTTTTTATTGTTAGGATTTTATTTAAACACTCACCGTTGACACCCCCCGTTTTAAAGGTATAATCGTTTTGCTTTTCCTTAACTATCCGGAACGGAAGGTAGGCGACAGTTGCTCACGAAGAGACAGAAAGCTATTCTCGATTTCATCAGGAACGAGTTAAGAACGAGGGGTTATCCGCCTTCCATACGTGAAATCGCAGCCGCAGTCGGGCTCAGCTCAACCGCCGCCGTCTACAACAACCTCAAAAAACTCGAAGAGCTGAACATCATCAGGCGCGACCCTTCAAAAACACGTTCCATCGAAATCATACAGAACGAAACACGTGACTTCGACCCCTCTTCCATCTCTATGAAAACCGACTCAGCCGAAAGCCCGATGAAAGGACAAACCTTCGGGTTCGAACTCTCCGCGGACACCGTGCTGCAATGGAAAGAGCGTGATTACCCCTCGTATGGTGTGACAAAAGGAGACTACATCCTCATAAAGAAACAGGACGAATTTTTTGTGGGCGACCCGGTGGTAATCGAATGCAGCAACGCCACTCTCTGCGCTTTTGTTTCAAACAGAAACAACGGAAAACTGATCCTCAAAACACCCGATACCGATGAAGAAATTCTTGCAAGCCCCTCGGAAATTATCGGCAAAATAAAAGCAACCGTCAGAATGTTCTGAAATCCGAAACAACTATATTCAATAAGAATAAACGCCTGTTTTGTTTTTGCAAAACTGCCGAATTCTATTCAGACAGGATATTTATCTTTATGGATTACCCGTGAAAAGTGGAGCGAAACGCTGAACGGTGCTGAAAGCTGATGGTAATAACTGAATAAGAAACGTTAAGGTATATTTACAAATAACTACATAATCACGAAGCAAGGACATAAGAGGACAAAAAGCAGGCGGTGCCTGCCGGCCCGTGCCTCATCAGCCGCAACTGCCGCAGTTGCCCGAAGTGCAGCCCGAGCATGAACTGCCGCCGCCGGAAGACACGAGCCCCCCGCCGGTGCCGCCTTTAACAGCCGCAGATACGCTGCCGTCGTACAAACGCCTTATGTCCGCTCCACCGCAATCAGGGCAGCGCACCCATGATCTATCGTCATTGAGAGACGCCTTTATCTCGAATTTCTTTTTGCATTTCTCGCAGTAATAATCGTAATATGCCATTGTTAATCACCGACCCTTCCCGCATGCACTCCTTAGAGTCTATCCCAAAACCCGCTCCGTCGCCCCGAGACCTTCCGTCCCGAGACCTTCCGTCCCGAGACCTTTCGGCCCGAGACCGCGCGAAAAAGATGAGGGCAAGGCGGGCGGATGCAGCCCAACGCAGGAATCATCTTTTGCAGCCGGTCGAAGCCAGGATGGGGTTTTGGGATAGACTCTTAATATAAAATCAATCTTCACGAAACTTTTGTTCCAGCTTCTCCAGGAGCCGCCCCAGCAGATCGAGTATCTCTTTTTCCAGAGCGGACAGGTTTTCATCGTCTTCATACTTGCCGCTTTTTTCAGCCTGTTTCTTTTTGTCGCCGCCTTCCTCCGCCGCTTCCATCTCTTTCATAATATTTCTTCGCTGGAGTTTGTGGTCTTTCACCTCGATAGCCTGTTCCGAAAGATACCCGGGCGCCAGCGGCACGGAAAAAGTTTCCGGCGGCGATATGATCTGGATTTCCTGGAACCCCACCTGTCCGGGGTACCGCGCATGCGTGTACACATCGTCAATAAGTATTGAAATTTCGGTTACGTTTTTCACATCCAGTTTAAGGTCCTGGAACCTTTCCTCGACATCTTCAAGAACAAAATCGAAAACATCATCCTGGTCGGCCTTAACGAGCACCCTTATCTTCTTGGGCCGCGCGAAACGCCGCTGTTCCACTTCCGTATAAGAGGCCGACATAACGCGGAGCATTTTAACATCGGCGCGGATCGGAAGTATCATCCTGATCCATGGCATGCTGTCCGGCTCACGCCTTCCGAGCCACCCCTTTGTCGGTCCGATATCGTTATCGACAAGCTGTTCGCCGCCCCACGCCGAACTCGCCGGAGGCGAGACAAGCACCCTGCATCGCGGCGCGATGTTCATATCATCCATGCCCACAGCCGCCTCACCGCCCGCAAAAACAATCGCCGAGGCAACAAGCAACGGCATAAAAATCCTGCAAAGCTTTTTTATCTTTCGCGCCATATCATTCTCCGCCTTTCGGAACAGCCAGCTTATTGACAGCGGCGGCGAGTTCATCCGCAGCAGACGCCGCGGGAACCCGTCCAACAACTTTTCCGCCGACATAAAGCAGAGCGCGGCCCGACGCCGCCATCACCAGCCCGGCGTCCGACGCCTCGCATTCACCCGGCCCGTTCACACCGCAGCCCATCACGGCGACCCGCATCGGTTTTTCAATCCCGGCTGTCTGTTTTCGCACTTTTTCGACAATCTTCATCGTATCCTGTTCGCAGCGCGAGCATGTGGGGCATGAAATCAGCTCGACGCCCCGCTTTCTCAGGCCGAGCGACCTGAGTATCTCCCACGCGGCCCGAACCTCGGTCTCCGGAGGGGCCGTCAGCGACACCCTTATCGTGTCGCCTATGCCGCCGGCAAGCAGTATGCCCAGCCCCACCCCCGATCTGATCGAGCCGGAAAAAACATCTCCCGCCTCCGTGATTCCGATATGCAGGGGCAGATCGGTGCGCTGCGCGATGGCTTTGTACGCGCCTATGGTATTTATTACATCGGATGATTTAAGAGATAATTTTACATCTTCGAGCCCGGTTTTGCCCGCGGTTTCGAGATACAACATCGCGCTCTCGACCATCTTTTCACTCGCGCTCAAATCGCGTTTCCTGATTATCGCCGGATCGAGCGATCCTTCGTTAACGCCGATCCTCACCGCGCGCCCGAGCCGCCGCGCCGCAAGCGCAACCTTCCTGAACTCGCCGCGCCCCCCCAGGTTGCCCGGGTTCACACGCACACACGCCGCGCCCGCTTCCAGCGACCCTATCGCGAGCCCGCTGCTGTAATGGATATCCGCTATTACCGGAACCGGGCTTTTCCCGACTATCTCGCCCAGGCACGCGAGCGCTCTCCTGTCGGGCACCGCCACTCGCACAAGCTCGCAGCCTTCTTTCGCCAGCCTTCGTATCTGTGCAAGCGTGGCCCGGACATCGGTTGTGTTCGTCTTGGTCATCGACTGCACAACCACCGGGTTGCCGCCGCCCACAGGCACGCCGCCCACATTTATAACTTTTGTCTTTCTCGTTTTAGCCATCTATTCCTGTTTTTCTCCGCTCCTGCTTCCGGGCAATTTCCCCGGGGCCATCACATACCTGTGTTTCAGGAAGAAATGCGCCAGTCCCACGGCGTGCTTGAGTGTCATTGCCGACATCAGGCGGGTCGTTATTCGCCGTTCGAGATGCCGCACAACGCACTGCGGGAAATACATCACTTTCCAGCCGGCGCGCCACATCCTTATGCAGTAGTCGATATCCTCCGGCCCGTAGAAAATGCTTTCGTCCAGCGGGCCGACTGCTTCGAACGCCTCGCGCCGGAATATCTGGCATGCGCCGATCACGTAATCCACATATCGCTCACCGGCGTGATCCCAGTCCTGCATCATTTCCTCTTCGAGTCTCTTTCTGGCAAATTCCGCGGGGATGCGCCTGTAGAGTTTGCTCATAACCGTCGGATAGTAACGGCAGGTGTACTGCAACTCTCCCGCGCCGTCGGTCAGTTTCGGCGCGCCGAGCCCGACCTCCGGGTGCGCGTCCATACAGCTCACCAGCAGGTCCAGCGAACCGGGTTCCACGAGCGTATCAACGTCGAGAATGAGAAGGTACCGCCCTTTCGCAACGGCGAGCCCCTGGTTGCGCGCCGGCGCCACCCCGTTGTTTTTCTCATTTATAATCGAGCGGATATCTTCACGGCCTTCGAGCCATTCGGCGCTGCCGTCGCTCGATCCGTTCTCGATCACTATCACCTCGTACTCGACGTCGCGGGTCGCGTGCATCACCGACCCGACACATTTTTCGAGCAGCTTTCTTGAGTTATGCGTGATTATTACAACCGACAGATCAATCATACTTTATTGTAAGACCTCATACTTTTCTGGAAAGTTTTTTTCGCAGCGCCCTGAACGCATCGATGAAATCGGACAGGCTCCGGAACCGCGCCACCCGCTTCAGCACGAAGCCGGGCTTGAAAAAGAACGCGAAGTTGGCCCTGCGCACCTCGTTCACCAGCTCGTCCGGCTCCAGATTGGGAAGCCTGATTATGGCCTCTTTCTGCACATCGCTCGGCCTGTAATCGCCTTCCACGAACCAGCCGTCGCGCTTTGCGATCTCGTACAGCTTTGTGCCCGGAAACGGGTTCGCGATGTTGTACATCACCTGGTCAACCTTCAGCTTCGCGATCATCCTTTTGTTCGCGCGGATGGTTTCCTTTGTTTCGAGCGCGCTGCACCCCACGAGGATATTGAGCTTCACGTCGATACCGTTTTTACGTATGATCCCGATCGCGTTGCGGATCGTATCCACCTTGAGATTCTTGTTCACGTCATCGAGTATCCGCTGGTCGAACGATTCCGCGCCGATATCCATGAATCTGCATCCGGCCTTTTTCATTTCGGCGACAATCGTATCGGTGACGAAATCCGCACGGGTCGCGCAGCCCCAGATGATGCCTGTCGGCGCGATCCGCCTGCACATCTCAACCGTATGCTCCTCATCCCAGATAAACTGGTCATCCAGAAAGACAGCGCTTCTGTAGCCTTCACGCGCGAGCATCTCGAACTCCTCACCCACGTTTTCAGGCGACCTCTTTCTTACCGGCGGTTTCTTCCCTTCGTGGTGCCGCCTGTGCTCCAGCTCGCGGGCGAAGCTCAGCGAGCACGGCACGCAATACACGCACTGGAACGGGCAGTTGCGGGAACCGAGCACCGCCGTAAAAGGCTTCAGGCCGAGCTTGGGATTGTTATACCTGTCCCTTTTTATCAACTTCCTCGCCGGGAACGGCAGCGAGTCGAGATCTTCGATGAGTTGTCGCTCCGCACCGTGAACGATTTCGCCGTTGAGAATCATCGTAACTCCGGCAGGCGCAACCGCAGGCGTACCCTTTTCAAGCCCGCTCGCGAGTTCCGCGAAACTTAGCTCCGGCTCTCCGCGCACCACGTGGCAGGATGAATCAATAATGAATTCATCGGGGTTGTAACTGGGGGACGGCCCGTAGAAAACAACGTGCGCGGCACGCCGTGCATGAATCATACGCGCCGCGGTCCTATCCGTTTCCCTCGTCAGGTTCACAGTGTAGAAAGCGTAAAGGTCGCTGTCGTCGGTATCAAGGAAGCCGCTGAACGCTTCCTCGTTTTCGACGCCGTCTACCGGGAAATTGACATACCGCACATCGTGGCCGCCGTTTTCCAGCACCGAGGCCATGGTCAACTCGAATATATTCGGTATCGGATACAGCCCGTAAGCGCAGCCCGCCACCCTGTCGGCGACCTTCCTGCCGTCAAGCGGCGGTGGCGTGAGCAATGTTATTTTCACAAAAAACGCTCCGGTTCAGATATTCGCGGCTTCCTGTTCCACAGCGAGGCCGCAACGAAAATAATAGCACACACATCTTTTATACTCAATTGAACACCACTCTATTCTGTTTGTGTTTTTTTCATTTTGTGGTATATTTATCACGATTCTGACAAGGGCGTGAGAACAATGCTCCGTATTGAAAATTTATCGCTTAAGTTCGACCAGAAAGACATATTCACCGATGTTTCGCTGGAGATAAACAAAGGTGAAATTTACGCGCTGCTCGGGCGCAACGGAACCGGCAAATCGACGCTTGCCGGCATAATTCTCGGATTAATAACGCCGCAATCGGGCGACATATATTTCGAAGGCGAAAAGATAAACGATTTTTCGCTCACCGACAGGGCCAAAAAGGGAATAATTCTCGCGTGGCAGAAAAACATAGTTGTCGCCGGGTTGACAGTGCGGGAATACATAAAGCTCAGCAGCCCGAACGGGATAACGGAAGAAGAGATAAAGGAATGCGTGGATTCGGTCGGGCTGAACTGCGACGACTATCTCGGGCGTGAGATCGACCAGCGGCTGAGCGGTGGCGAGCGCAAACGGATCGAGCTGGCGAGCGTGCTTGCGGCAAAGCCGAAGCTTGCGATACTCGACGAACCCGACTCCGGGATCGACGCAGTTTCCATCGCGATGATAGAAGACACTATAAAAAAAATCGCGAGCGAGGGCGCGGTGCTGCTGATTACGCACCAGGAAGACATCATTGAAATCTGCACGCGGGCGGGGATTCTCTGCGGATCGAAAATTATCAGGGAGACCGGGCCGGAAGACGCGGTCAAGTATTTCAAGAAGCACTGCGACTACTGCGAAATGGTCAACAGGCCGGATCTCGACAGGGCGTTTGAGGGAGCTTTGTAATGATAGACACCATAGATCTTGCATACGACATCTCGGGCGGGCATTCCCCCGCGCTGCACGATAAAAAAGTCGGCAGCCTGGTGATCCAGGACGACAGGGTTCTGAGCGCGAACAAAATCGAAGGCATCGAAATGAGCGCGGACCCGGACGGCGACAGGCTCGTCATCAACCTGAAGGTTCTCGCGGGCTACTCGTTCAAAGACCCGCTGCACCTTTGTTTCGGCGTTCTTTCAGAGGAAATGGCCCAGAAGATAGACATTAACATCAAGACCGGAGAGGACTCGAAGATCGACCTGCAGGCGCACTGCGTGTTCCCGAACGCGATAGATGTTCTGCACAAGATGGACGCCGATATCCTGATCGGCCCGAACTCGAAATATACATACAACGAGGTCCACTATCACGGCGAAAAAGGGCATGTGAGGGTTGTGCCCGCCGCGAAGATAATTCTCGAAGACGGCGCACAACTCGTGAACAATTTCTCGCTGATCCAGGGCGCGGTCGGCAAAATGAATTTCGACTATGACATCGAATGCCGCGACAACTCGCTATGCAGCATGACGGCTAAAGTATATGGAAAATACAACGATGACATTACGATCAAGGAACGCGCCCACCTGAAAGGCAACAACTCGCACGGCATACTCGAAGCAAGAATGGTGATACGCGACAACGCGAGGACCGATATCTACAACGAGATCATCGGCGAGGGCGACGGCGCGCGCGGTCACATGGACTGCACGGAGATACTTGCGGGCAAAAACGCTTACGCAAAAGCCACGCCGATAGCAGTTGTTACAAATCAAAAAGCGAAAGTTACACACGAGGCAGCCATCGGAAGCATAGACAGCGACCAGCTCAATCTCCTCATGTCCCGCGGCCTCACGCCCGACCAGGCAACGGAAGTCATCGTTAACGGCCTGTTGAAATAACAGTCCCGCAACACATCTCGATAAATTACTTTGTGTGCTTTTTGGTAACTGTATTATAATTACTCAAAACCGGTTACCGGTTAAGTGAATATCAAAAATTTTGGAGGTTCGAAATGAAGACAAGAATTTTATTCGTACTCATGGCAATCATGCTGCTTCCGCTGCTGGGGGCATGCAGCAAAACAGACCCGGATGCGGAGCGGGCAGCAGTGCGCGAAGAACTCGACGCAGAGTTCGAGGAACAGACCGCCGACATTCTCCAGGATTCCAAGGTGCTGCAGGACAAGCTGGAGAGGCTGCTTCAGAACCACAGGGTGCTGGATGAAAAGCATAATGCCTTCAATAAGAAATTCCAGGGCGAAAAGCTGGAACTTGAAGACGAGAAAACCCAGCTCAGGCACAAACACTGGGAAGAAGACCACGACAAGCTGGTCGCTTCGACAAAAGAACTGATTGCAAAATTCGACGAGCGCAGGGAACTGCACGAGGAGATGGAAAACTCACACGGCACAGTTCCGATCGAGCAGATCAAGGAAGAACACGAAGAATTCGAGGAACAGCTCAAAGAATTCAAGCAACAGTTCACCGAAAAGTTAGAGGCGATCGACGAAGCAAACGCCCAGATGGAAATCATTTTCGAGGAACACGAAGAGCTCGAAAAGAAATACCTGTGATTCGTCACTGGTATCTGAAGCCGGCAATTGAATACAGCGGTTATGGGGGGATTTATGAATAAGATAAGCCTTAGGTTTGTATGGTTTATTTCAGCAGTGGCTGTTATTGCTGTTTTATCGGGCTGCGGCGGTCCGGCGATGCCGAAAGGTTTCGTTTCGTGGCCGGCAACAAGCACAGTCAAGATATTTCCCGACGTGCAACCACCGGAAAGTCCGATTCAGGAATACCGGATCAAGGCGGTCCGTAACGAGTACGCGCCTTTTCAGATTGCCGTCCATGCAGTCGATGATCTTGAATCCGTAAGCGTCGAGGTTGGAGCTATCACGAGCGGCGCTAATGCTATCGCGGCGGAGAACGTCGAGAAGTTGCTTGTCGAAACGGTTACCATCGAAAAGGAATCGATGCCTACCGACAGAAAAATCTGGCCCGACCCGCTGCCTCCTTATCACGATTTCGCGGTTACCGCAGGCGAGACGCGGGCGGTGTGGATCGACCTGTTCATACCTGAAAACACGGTAGCCGGTGAGTACGTGGTGCCGGTGAGCATCAGTTCATCAGCGGGCGAAAGCATGTCAATCCAGGTGAAACTGGATATCAGGGACATTGCGATCCCGACAATCCCGACGCTGAGCACGGCTTTCGGGATCGGGTACAGCAATATACTGAAAGCGCACAAACTCGAAGACGGCAGCCCGGTCGCGCAGAAGCTCAAGGAAGATTATTACTGGTTCCTGGTGAATCACAGGTTGTCGCCTTATTTCATACCGGTTGATTTTTACAGTGAAGAAGCCCATATATATCTTGATGATCCGAGAGTGACTTTCCTTCGCTCGCCTTTCTCATGGGATAAAAACGAGATGCAGAAGATAGTTGACCGGCTGAACGAAACGGGCTGGATAAAGAAAGCCGCGATCTACATGGTAGACGAGCCGGAGCCCAAAGAGTTTGTCAAGCTCGTCAAGATAGGGCAATGGGCACATTCTTTCGACCCCGATTTCAGGGTACTGGTAACACATGCCTACTCGGTCGGACTGGAAGATGTGGGCGTCCAGATCTGGTGTCCGGTGATAGCAAACACCATGTCGCCGTCCGACGTACGGAATCTCCAGCGGGAAATCAAGCGCGGCAAAGAGATGTGGTGGTACACCTGCATCGGCCCGAAATGGAAAGGGATGAATTATTTTATTGATGAGGCGGCCACCGCGCCGAGGTCTCATCCCTGGATGAACTACCTTTATGACGTGACGGGAATACTTTACTGGAACACGACTTCCTGGAGCCGGGCCAAATACGATCCGTGGGAAACGACAATGACATATCCCGGCGGCAACGGAGACGGCTCGCTGCTGTATCCCGGCAACAAGGTCGGCTACGACGGCCCGGTTGCGTCTATCCGCCTGAAACTGATCCGCGAGGGGCTTGAAGACTATGAACTGCTGAAAGTTCTCGCCGGAAAACTCAGGGAGGCCGCCGGCACAATAGGGGCCGACGATTTCGACCCGATGGGCAGGCTGTTCGAACACTCTTTCGCGCTCCTCACGGACGAGGGAAGATCCAGCAGGATGCGGGAAAAGACACCTTATCTCATGTTCGTGTCAACCGATTTCAACACAATCGAATCCGAACGCGAACTGGTCATGAAAGAGATCGAGGAAGCAGCCGCCGCGCCGGTTCTGCTCGTTGAAACAACTCCGATTGACAACGGCTACACGACAAATGAAACCGCCTCCGTGAAAGGATTCTTCGCAGATGGCGCAAGCGTAACGGTTAACGGTGTGCCCGCGGATACAAGGGGCAACAGGTTCCGCGCTAAAGTCAAGCTCGAAAAGGGCGAAAATAAAATTACCGTTACCGCAACTTCCGGAAAAGAGTCTCGCACGATCACGCGCACTGTTAATCTCCAGTGAGCGCTTTGTTTTCAAGATAAACCCAGCCGCCCGCGGCAATGCGACCCGGGCGGTTTTTTATTTGGCTGAAATTTTACTTCAAAGTTTCTACCCTTTGCGGGCCAGCGCCACCTCTGCGCGATCAAATATGTTCTTCATAAATATCGGGAGAATAAATGCCCAGTATATAAGCAGCCATGCCGGCATTCCCATAAACACGGGGTCGAAATAAACATACAACCCCAGCGCGATCAAAGCGCCCTCAAAGAGCGGGCCGAGCACCATGACCATGAACATCAGCTTCCACTCATAGGGCCGGGGCGGAAGCAGGATCAGCCGGACCGCCAGTACTGCCGCATATCCGAGAGTCGGCAGCGGTTCGTTCTTTACGGTGTTATATATAATAACCCGGAACAGAACCACGACCGCTATGTCCGCCACCAGCCGGGCATCGATCCGCCACGGATTGTCCTGACCCGTGAAATCACGGTAAACCGGCAATCGGAAAAGCTGCCTGAACGCGACAAATATATGGCCCCAGAAAAAAAGCATCCACACCGGGATCGGCGCAGGCAGAATATGCTGAGGCGTATAATAATATACCCCTTTAAGCATCGAAAGCAGATCGTTGCCGCCGCCCGCGATCACCCCTATCGCCATAAATATCCAATCGTTCCTCTGCCCTATTAACACGAAACGAAAAATGATTATCAATGCTATCAGCACCGTCATGACAGGTGTGTTTTCAACAAAAAAGAAAAGCGCGACAAGCGGCAGGAAAATAAAAAACATTTCCTTCCCGACCTGCCTCCATGTTGTCGCTTCAGGCAAAGTTCCAGCGCTCATAGAGATATCTCCGGTATGCTCCGTGCTTTGATTCAAACCACACCCACAAATTCTGCGATCTCTCGGATCATACCACCCGACACCGGGTTCCTCAGCCCCCTCGCAATCGCATCGGTAACATAATTCTGCATCCAGTTGCAATCCGCCCCACACTGCCCCGGCCCGTATCCATGAATATTATCAACACTCACGATCGAAGCCGCATGACGGTACGCTTCATCTAATGAATCATGCTCAAGCATATTTATCTTTATCTGCTCTACACTCGACTTTGTCTTGCAGGGCCAGTAAAGCCCTCCGTCGATATCCACATGCGGCTTCAGTGTAGGATAACACCTTATCGGCTTGCTTTTAAGCAATGATTCCACCAGTCGGACCGAGCCGAGTATTTTGTAGCCTTTCTTTTTCCGATCGACAATTTTAGCCGCGAGTTTTTTGTATTCTTGATTTGAAATAAGACCCGAACTCGCCACCGGGCCGCAGTTCATCGGGACAGGCGAATACCAGATGCCCAGATCGTTGGCCCAGTCAAGTATCGAATCAGCTTCCCCGATCGTTTCCGGTGTTATAACCGTGTTGACGATAAGTTTGAATTTCACCTCGCTCTGAAGCTTTCTTAATGCAACTATATTAGTGATAACCTGTTCGCAAAGCTCTGTCCTGACACCCCAGACTTCCGACAGCTTTTTTATGTTCAGCGCATCAAGACTGATTATGATAATGTCCATCTGCCTGAGCCATGATCTGTAACGAGGATCGACTATCATCCTGTGGATTCTGCTTCCATTAGTGTTTATCATCAGCGGAAAATAATTCAGCGAGTGCGCATATGCCGTCAGTTCCGGAAGATCTTTTCGCAACGTCGGCTCTCCACCGCAGAAATATATGCCGCGAACATTCTTTCCCGCTATTTCCAGAAGCCTTTTGCCCTGTTCGGTGTCCAGCATTCCTTCATCCGGAAGATCAAAATATTTTTTGCTCTGATGATTATCACAATATGCACACCTGAAATTACATTTGTTGTGCATTGTCCAGATATAATAAGGCGGAAGAAGGGTATGATCGCCTTTCCTGAAACGGTTATAGTTGGTAAACATCGACTTCGCAGTCACGCCTATAGAGTCGGCAACCCTTGCGGCCTCAGACAGAAGCTCACGGGGCGATGAAGGCGCGGGGTCGATGATTTCCAAAGCTTCTCTGACAAGCCTGTCCGCATGCGTTGCAACCGAGTCCCAGTCGGGATGTCCTTCAAGCGGTTTATACATACTAAATTCAAGCCCTTCCCCGAACCGTTCGGTCGCAGTAATTTTTTTGTATAAACTTTTCAGTTCCTGTCGCATTTTCCCGTCCTTTTAAAACAGGCATTATTACCCCTGGGTTTTGAATATATGTCTAATATATCAAAGTCATAAACCATGCACAAATACAATTGTGTAAAAAAGCGGCGCCGGAGAAACCCGGCGCCGGATTTAAGTTTGGAGTTTATAAAGTCAGCTCTTACTTGAGCTCGGACTTTCTTTCCCATGCCGCCTTGATCAAACCCGCAAACAGCGGATGCGGGCGCGTCGGCCTCGATTTGAATTCCGGGTGCGCCTGGGTCGCGATAAAGAACGGATGTTTCGTGTATTCGATGATCTCGACAAGGTTGCCGTCCGGCGACAGGCCACTGAACTTCAAACCCTGCTTTTCCATTATCTTGCGATACTTGTTATTGAACTCGTAGCGGTGCCTGTGGCGCTCCTCGACCACCTTGCGCCTGTAGCATTTGTACGCGAGGCTCTTCGGCTCGATATTGCAGGGATAAGAACCGAGTCGCATGGTCCCGCCCATGTCCTTGATATCCTGCTGTTCGAGCATGAGATCAATGACGGGATGCGGCGTGTCCGGATCGAACTCGGAGCTGTTTGCTCCTTTCAACCCGCAGACATTCCGCGCGAAGTCTATCAC
Source organism: bacterium (assembly GCA_035380865.1). Taxonomy (GTDB): domain Bacteria; phylum UBP15; class UBA6099; order UBA6099; family UBA6099; genus DAOSYA01. The sequence goes on along the minus strand of DAOSYA010000040.1, from coordinate 11,398 downwards.
CGCGTTCTGCATTCCGAGACAGATGCCAAGGAACGGGATTTCGTTCTCGCGCGCGTATGTTGCGGCCCTTATTTTGCCTTCGATCCCGCGATAGCCGAACCCGCCGGGAACAAGTATGCCGTCCAGCCTGCCGAGAGTGTTTTTGCCTTTGCCGCGCTCGAGAATACCGGCGTCGATAAGCTTTGATTCCACAGTGATCCTGTTTGCGATCCCGCCGTGCTTGAGCGCTTCCATTATGCTCATGTAGGAATCGCGCACCTCGATATATTTTCCGAAAACGCCGATTGTCACCTTCCCGACGGGGTTCCTGAGACGGTCCAGGACATCCTCCCACTCGGAAAGATCTTTCTCGTCCGTGATAAGCCCCAGCCTGTCGAGCACCAGGTCGGCCATCCCGCCGTTTTCAAAATTCATCGGTATCTGATAAATCTCCGAATCGTCCGGCGCGGCGATGACGCATTCCTTCGGAACATCGCAGAACAGCGAGATTTTCTCCTTGAGATCATCCTTCAAATCGATCTTCGTGCGGCACACGATGATGTCCGGCTGAATGCCGATCCCGCGCAGTTCCTTGACCGTGTGCTGCGTCAGCTTGGTTTTCATCTCACCCGCTGCGCCGAGATAGGGGACCAGCGTGAGGTGAAGGTTCAGGCAATTGTCACGCCCGACCTCGTTGCGGAACTGCCGGATCGCCTCGAGATACGGCTGCCCCTCGATGTCGCCGACCGTGCCGCCGATTTCCACCATCATGACCTCCGCCCGCGATTCCCGGGCTGCAAGCCTGATCCTGTTTTTTATCTCGTCCGTAATATGGGGGATCACCTGCACGCAGCCGCCGAGATATTTGCCCGCGCGCTCGTTGCGAATCACCGAATCATATATCTGGCCGGTGGTAACGTTATTTGTCTGCGTGAGGTTGATGTCGATAAAACGCTCGTAATGTCCGAGATCGAGATCTGTCTCGGCCCCGTCGTCGGTTACGTAAACCTCGCCGTGCTGATACGGGTTCATTGTTCCCGCATCGACGTTGAGATACGGATCGATTTTCACAATGCTCACTTTCACGCCGCGGCTTTTGAGAAGCCTGCCGAGCGATGCCGACGTGATTCCTTTTCCGAGCGATGAAACATTTCCGCCTGTGATGAAGATGTACCTGGTCATTTCAAAGTTGCTCCCTTGTAATAAAATATGGATAAGAAAAAGCGGGTCCCGGGAGACCCGCCGCGGTTTGCTCTTTTTTTGGGGGGGGTAAAGAAGTCGAGGCGCTGGTCGGACACCTGTCCGATCGCCCTTGAATTTTCCAGCCTGTCAGCGCGAAGGTGACCCTTCATCATCCGACGTTTTTTCCTCCGATTTCTTAAAACATTCGAGAGAAAGCAGGCTTCCGAGATCATCAATAACATAGTTCGGCTTCAACTCGCCTTCGAGCGATTTAGACTGCTCGCGCGAAGTCACGCCCGTAAGCACAAGGCAGGTCTGAACCCCCGCGTTGCTTCCCGTTATCATGTCCGAAGACGGCCTGTCGCCGACGAGCAGCGTCTCGTCCTCCGCCGCGCCGGCGTATTTCATAAGCACGCGAATCCCGAGCGGGTTGGGCTTTCCGCAAACATAAGGTTCGCGCTCCCACGCCGCTTCGAGCGCTGCAACAATAGTGCCGCCGCCCGGCAGAAGCCTTCCGTCCGGCATCGGGAAAGTCGCGTCACGGTTCGTCGCGACCAGCTCGGCGCCCGCCTGCAACGCATCGAACGCATTGCACAGCTTGTCGAAGTTAAACTGCCTGTCGTAGCCCACCACAACAAAATCCGCCCTCCGGCGGTCCTGCTCTCCCACTATCTCAAATGAATCCTTGAGTTCGTCCTCGATTCCCTGTTCACCTACTATGAACACACGCGCCCCTTTCGGCGCGCGCTTCTGAAGATATATCCTTGTGGCCAGCGACGACGACATGAAATCGTCCGGCCCCGCCTCTATTCCCAATCCGCGCAGCTTTTCGCTGTAAGAAGACCTGCTCCTCGTGGAGTTGTTCGTCAGGAACCGGACATGCACGCCCAGCTCCCTGAGCCCGGAAACCGCTTCCGCCGCAAACGGCAGCCCTTCCCCGCCTCTGTATATAACTCCGTCGAGATCGAATATAACCAGTCTTTTCAACTTATAGCTCCGCCGGAATTCCTCAAAGAATTTTTCCCAGTCCTGCTTTTTCCCAGTCACTGTCAAAAGACGCGATGCCTTTGTCCGTGAGCGGGTGGCTGAACAGCTTCATAAGAGTCGCAAACGGTATAGTCGCAATGTGCGCGCCGACCCGGATCGAATCCAGCACATGCGTCATGCCCCGTATGCTCGCGGCTATAACTTCCGTGTCAAATCCGTACATGTCTATCATGTCGACGCATTCCTCGACCAGCTCCATCCCGTCATAGGCAATGTCGTCAACCCTCCCGATGAACGGACTGATGAAAGTCGCGCCCGCGCGGCACGCGATCAGCGCCTGGGCAAGAGAGAACACCAGCGTCACGTTGACCATGTGGCCTTCGGACGACAGCACCTTCGTGGCTTTCATCCCCTCGGGCGTCATCGGGATTTTTATACTTACGTTATCCGCCCAGGAAGCAACCTCATGCCCTTCGGCAATCATGCCCGCCGCATCCTTGGCAATCACTTCCGCGTTAACCGGCCCATCGACAATCGAGCATATTTCCACGATAGTTTCTTTAAACCCTTTTTTCTCGCGCGCAACAAGGGTCGGATTAGTCGTTACTCCATCCAGCAAACCAAATGAATTGGCTTCCCTGATCTGTTCAATATTGGCGGTATCAATATAAAATTTCATTAAACAAGCCCTCCTGATTTTTGGGTGGTTCTCCTGTTACACCGTTGTATCGGGTGATCATGTTGGGTAAAAAATAAAACATCCCCGCTAAGAGGATTCACTTCAGCCAGGTATTTCGTACTCGGTCACCCCTGGTTTTTTTGTATTATACCACTGCCGGGGCAGGTGTCAATCAACTATTGATTAAAATATTCAACTTTATCGCACAAATATGCATTTTATATTCAGATACATATATTAACAGCATAAAACAGGTATTTATGCGTCAAAAACGCATATTTCGGTATTGCGAAAAAGACTTCCGCCCCGGCCTGCATCCCCCAACGGCGCAAATTAGTAATGTTTAAGGCTGATGATACAAGAGACAGCAGGTGAGCGGAGAATGAGCATTACGCAATGGTAGCTTATATTTCCACTGTCATATGAAAGGTTTTACATGAAACATGGTGAGTTGTTCGTTTTTCAGCTTCTACTTTAAGATAGATTTCATTGATGGCTTAGACGAACTATCGAATTCCATTATCTTAGCTCCGTTGACAAATGTACAGAAAAATGTATAATTGTAAACACTGAAAACATACTATTATTAATTTGTTCAGTAAACAGGAACAGGAGTGGTATGCTATGATTGGCGAGAGAATCCGGCAGGCAAGATTGTGTTCGGGATTAACGCTTGAGCAGTTATCCGTTCAACTGAATAAAGCTGGTGTCCAAATTTCGAGGCAAGGGCTGTCTAATTATGAGAAGAACAAAAGAGTCCCGCGGCCATCTATGCTCATTAGAATCGGAAGAATACTGAATGTTAAACCCTCGTACTTCATGGCATCTCAAGATTTAGAGATTGTATGGACAGCGTACAGATGTCAAACCCGGTTGACAAAGACATTGAAATCTGAGATTGAGGCAATTGGAGCATCTCAAGCAGAAAAGTATATGGCTATTAACGACTTGATATTTCCCGATTTTCAGTCTCAGTTTGACCATAAAATCGAAGTAAATACTGAGCCGGAAGCAGACATTGCTGCTGATTCATTGAGAAAACTATGGAATTTAGGGACTGCCCCAATAGATAGTTTAACCAAGATTTTTGAGAACAAAGGGGGAATTATTGTTGAATATCCATTAAATAGTGTAAAGTTTGATGGACTTTCAGGATGGGTTAACTCAAAATGTCCAATAATCGTAATAAATTCGGCAATTTCAGATGACAGGATCAGATTTAACATCGGACATGAGATTGGCCATCTAATAATGTCTTGTAATGATGTAGACAGTAAAACAACAGAAAAGCTTGCGCATAGATTCTCTGGTGCATTTCTGTTACCAACAGAAGTTATAAAAAAAGAATTGGGCGATTTTAGGAGATCAATTCTTCCTAAGGAATTGGCAGAATTGAAAGTGAAATATGGATTAAGTATGCAGGCTTGTTTGTTCCGGGCATTTAATGCCGGAATAATTAACGAGAGTACATTTAACCGACTATTTAGAGAGTTCAGCGCAAAAGGGTGGAGAAAGAAAGAGCCGGTAATGTACGAAGGAAATGAGAAGCCATCCCGCTTACGTCAAATTTTGCTCCGCGCTTTAGCAGAAAACCTGGTTTCTCAAGAAAAAGCCGAAGAAGTATTGCCGAATATAACGGCTGCCATCAATGAGGATGATTATGGGACAGAAAGAAGAACACTTTCCCCGACAACTGTTCTCAAGCTCCCTGTTGGTGAAAGAGCAAAGTTGTTAAGAAAAGCAGCCGACAAAATGAAAGAGGAGTATGAAAACAATAAAGAACTAACCAGTTTCGATGCTTTCAAGGAGAATGATCTTTATGACTACGAAGACTTCGAACCCGCAAAGAGGTGAAATCTGGAATATCAGTTTTGATCCTCAAGTAGGAGATGAAATAAAGAAGATCAGACCAGCCGTAGTTTTGAGTGATAACAATATTGGTATACTGAAGTTGAGGATAGTTGTGCCAATTACAGCCTGGCAGAAATCTTTTGAAGGCTGTCCGTGGTTAGTCCAAATGCCAAAGAGCGAAAATTCTGGATTAGATAAAATTTCTGTTGCGGATGCATTTCAGGTAAAATCCATATCTTTAGATAGATTTGTAGATAAAAGAGGCGAATTAAAAGCTAAAACTCTTGATGAAGTTGTAGCCGGCGTAGCTTTGTGTATCGGTTTTTCATAGTGTTTTCACAGATCAACAGAAGTATACGATTTCAATATACCGCGCAAAAATATAGTTATACCCATACATAAAGGCTTGCTGTTGGTTCAGACTCCTTTGATCGAGAGCGGCGCGATTACTTCCATCCCAAGGAACTGTGCCGAATCGACAAGGCATTTGCCCACATGCCCGGGCACCATTGCCGCATGGTGCGGGAAATCTTTCAGCAGCGCCCTGTACAGCAGATCCAGGTCCTCGAACTCGATCCATGCGTTCGTTCCAAACGGCTCGCCCGGAACATCCACGCTCTCCCCTTCGGCAACCAGCAGCTTCCAGGTTCCATCCGGCGATTCGGTTACCCTGGCCACAGTGACCGGCCCTTTTTCGTAACTGCCGTCCAGCGTTCCGACCACGTTGTCGTCTCCGTAGGTCTTGTTCATTATCTGGTTGACCTGCACCCTGCATCCGCCGTCGCAAACGGCTGACGGGTACACGCCGCAATGCCATGCGGACACGACATTTTTCTCACTGAAGTGCCGGTTGTTCCAGTCCATCAGAGCCGGGGGCCTGCCGGAAGCGATCTGGAGCATCTGCATTGAAAGCGTCCCGTGGATATCCACCTCGCAGGCGACCGGAATTCCGCGCGTCTCGTTTATATACGCCATCGCCGCGCACGGCGAAACCCCGTAGAACTCCTGCATGTCCGACCAGCACTGGAGCGCCATGCCGTCCAGCACATACTCATCTATCATTTCGTTCAGCACGACAACGAGCCGCGCCAGCCTGTCAAGCGGCGCATCCGGCATACCATCGGTTCTGAAAACTTTTTTCAGCCCGTCGAGTTCCGCCGCTATCTTTTTTCCGTCATCAAGAGCTCTTGCTTTCTCGAACAGGCTCGACAGCGGGATCGGGGCGGTGCGTATCCCTAATTTGCGCAATAGAGACATCTCGTCGAACGCGCATGTTTCAAATTCGATCGGCCGCGTTCCCACCATTCCGTAAACCGCGCCCTTCACGCCCGCGTTCAGCTCGCAGACTTTCTCGAAATTCGCGAACTCCTTTATCAGCGCGGGATCATCGGGAGCGCAGTTCGCAACAGCCGGGTACATGTACCTGGCGAGCCGCTGCCGCAGCGCGGTCGCTATGGAAAGCAGCCCGCACAGGGCGTCACGCCGCTGCGTTTTGAAGCCGAGTTCGCCCTCCTCCGTGCAGCCAAACAGGAAAATCGGCAGGTTTTCGCCGGCATCGATCGCCGCTGTCGCCGCCGGAACTTCGTTGCCGAAATTCACCGCGCCGATTATCACGCCCGCAACCTGCTCGCGCCTGAACAGTTCCGATGCAGCACGCGCCTCTTCGAAACTCTCCACCATCCCGCCACGGGTCAGCCCCTCGTCCGGAACCACTATTTCCAGCCCTGCTTTTTCGAGCGATTCCAGCGTTCCGGCCTTCGCCTTGAGCGCCATTTCCATGCTGAATATTCCACGGTACGCGGGAACGAATCCTATCTTTACCTTTTTTCCCATTTGTCTACCACCCCGTATTGTTTGTTTCACAACGCGGCACGCGCCGCCGATCAATTGATTCTACACCATCATACCGGGTTTTTCCAACCGGGTTTTTCCAGTCGTAACATTACGCTGGATCAGCATCTGCCGCGCCGCTTTTTTATGCTATAATCATGCTTAACATCAACAGGAAGGCCCGGCGGTTTTGAACAGAACATTTTTCAGAATGAACCACCCCGCCGCAAGCGGACGGGGTATCAAAATACGCGAGAGAACTTTTGAAAAAGTTCTCTCACACTCTTTCAAAACTTCTCGACGAGAAGCGCGGCAGGCGCGCTTCTCTCCGCAATATTTCCATACAACACCGGCAGTCCTTACTCCGGTGCCTGCACCGGGGTATTCTTCTCGAATAAAAACATTCATCGCCGTACTCGCGGTTGCGATCACAACCCTTTTCCTGCACGGCTGCGGCGGCGGCGGCGCGGGCGGAGACATTCCCACGACTCCGAGCAGCAACTACACGCTCCTCAGCCTGGCATCAGCCGAGGTCGGACCCGCGGGCGAAACCATAACCGTGAGCGGCGCCTCCCTTGACGCGGCTCTCGCGGACAGCGCCGAGATAACCGTCTGCGAACGATCATACCCCGCGGGCCGTCCATCCGGCACGCTGACAAGGGTGTTCGATATCCAGCCCGATGCACTGCCCTTCGAGGCCGGCACCCGCCTGTGCATCAGTTACGACGGGACCGGTTATGACGGCTCCGATCTCGTTATCGTGACCGGGGAAAACCTCGACGAGGAACTCGCGACAACCGATTACTCCTCGACATCACGGGTCTGCGCGGAGCTTCAGCACTCCAGCCCGTACTCAGTGAAACGCGCGCGCAGCCTTTCGGTTCCCGATTACACGATTTTCGGAGACCTGAGCATGGAAGAAAGCTACACATATAAAATCGAAACCGGCACGGACACCGACAGCGACAGGGGCACGCTTCAGGTTTTCGAGATATACGTAGACTGCGCCATGAAGTGCATGGAGAGCGGAAGGCGCATCTTCAAACTCTCGCAGGGCGGAAACTACGACGGCGGGCTGTTTATTTACGACCAGGGCACCTACCCGATGTGGCTCGATGCGCATGCCTACGAATGGACGGATTTCACAAATGAACAGGGCGCGCTTAACGCGGGCGTCGCTTATCTACTGGCGGCGGAATACATCGACTTCTTCGTCGGCTCCGGCGTGATGAGTTCATACATCGATCAGCTCGACCCGGCATACAATATTATCCAGAGAAACTTTTATGAAGAGGATGCGGTTCAGCCGTACCTGTATATCGAAATAACGCGCGACGACACGAACGCGCCCGGGGTTATAACTGTATTCGTGAAACGTTCGGGTTCGGTCGACCGAACCTACATCATCGACAGATCGACCGTCGCTATCACAGAAGAATGGAACACGGTCGCGAGCGGAAGAGCGAGCGTTACGTTTAATCCCGGGGAAACCGGGTATGAGGATGAAAAGACCAAATTACTGACATACGTTTATTATGTGCTGGGGCTGGACGACACGCCGGATTACACGGGCGGCAACGCATGGGACGAGCATACACGCCTGACACCCAACCAGGAACTGTTCGCGACGAATGTCATGAATCTGGTTAAGGGGCTGGGATGGGGAAACCTTGCCGCGATAGAAGCCTACTACCGCGACCGCAACGAATTGTTATAATATCAGCAGCGGAAAATATATTAATACGGAAACCAAAAATGCCTTATTGTTATATGACCGGTAATCCGAAAATGAAAAAGGGGCAGCGGGGCCAGTCCCTTATGATGATGCTGCTTATCGGCATACTGATCGTTTCCACTCTTGCCGCTATATACGGAATCAAACTGGAAAGAAAAATCAAGGAGGCGGAGATCGCAAAGCGACAGGCGAAAACCGTACTGTGCAAAAAGGCAATAAAGGAAGTCGTGGATACGCTGGCAATCGAGAAAAAAATCTCGGGCAAATACCCAAGAGATTTTAATGAAAAGTTTCTTGATAGATATAAAATGATCGACCGTTATATTTTCAACAGCGAGATATGGAGTCCGGACGCCGGGGGTGAACTCTGGATAGAAACCCACTTCGGAGATTACTACGAACTCACCGGCTGGTGCAGGGACGGGAACGTTTTCTACTTCGATTCGGAGGAAAAAAAGCTGTTCTCGCGGCGATATGGAAAAAAAGATATCGAAGAGGCGATCGAACAGTAAAAACATTTATCAAAATTTGATTTTAATGCTTCGCGGTATTCGCGATGATTGACTAATCGCCCGATTTGTTCTAAACTGAAAGTGAAATTCTTGGAGGTGTAAACATGGAATGGCGCCCGGCTCCGAAACCCAGACCTAAAGGGAAATAAATAATTATTTGTTTCTTAACGGATGTTTCACCTGTTCAACCTTCGTTTTGGGTTGAAATTTTTTTTTAAATAATCACCCCGCAGACTACCCGAAAATCCTTCCGGAACTTTTCTATAGTAATTCTCATAACAAAAACAGATTCACAACTCGATCAGAAATCACAAATACAAAGATAGTGTGCCATGCACAAAGCTATTTCCTTTGTGCATGTATTCAAGTTTATTTTTGAGAATCACTATAACGCGCAGGCACCGCCTGGCGGCCCAGGCCGCTCTTTGCCCTTTTACTTGCTCACTCCGTGAATGGCTTATACTTAAAAAAACTTAGTGTATCCTTTGTTCTGTCATTGCGAGGCGGCTACCAGCCGCTTCTTGTCCTCTTATGTACTCGCTTCGTTAATGGCTCATACTCCCCCCCCCCCTTAATGTGTCTTTTGCTTTGTCATTGCGAGGAGCGGCGTTGCAACTGTCTTACAATGCGCGACGCGGCAATCCCGACTTTTTCTTCTACTCTATTCAGTTTTCAAGTTGCAGTTGCTGTTACGTTATTCCAGTCTCCTTAACACCCGTCATTCTCGTATCTTTCCCGCTCGTCACTCCTGCCCCCCCACGCTCGTCATTCCTGCGAAGGCAGGAATCCAGTCCTTTGTGTATCTTTTCGTCCCGGCGAGGCCTTTTCTGTCTCCGTTTGTTTTTCATTCTCTGCAATGATTTAAATGTGAATGCAATCTATCCTCTTTTTAATGCAATATCATACATTTTCTTGTAATAATTACTCAGCGTATCATAGTCCATTTCCAATAATACCTTTTTAGCTTTTCCATATAATCTCTGTTTAAAAAGCTCTTCAGCCTCCATTAGTTTTCTCTTTTGGATTTCTTTATCTTGAATAAGTCTATTATCTTGTTCCCATTTTTCTATTGCTTGTTTAATAAAAGCTTTATCATGGAAAATAACATTCTCGTAATTCATAAGGATTTCATTTTTAATATATTTCAAGGCTTCTTCAAGTTCTTCTGGTTTACAAAAATGCATTCTTTTATTATCAATTACTACATCAATTTGCCTCATCAAGAACCACAGTCCGATACATTCGAATATTTTTATTTTATCGAAGGTTTCAGATAGTAGCCCTAATCCTATCATTAATACAAATTGTGGATAATCTTCAGGCGAATAGCTAAAATCGATTCTTTGATCTCCTTTCCTGTAGACAACTACACTTTCATATGGTGTTTCGTCCAAAAAATAACCCAATCGATCAAAATAACTATTCATTTCAGATTTAACACATTCAGAAAACCATTTAGTATTTTTAATTATTTCATCTAACATCACTCACCTCTATTTACATTCATTAAAATATATCTTTTTCAAAATCGCTGACGATTTCATAAGGGATCCCTCTATCCTGTAATCGCAATAATTCAGAACGAGTTAAAGCAAATCTGGTCCTTTCTAATAATTTTCTTTGTTGATAAATCCCAATGTATCTGAACTCATCCCCTTCGTTAATTCTTTTTCTTAAAGTATTATCTTTCCATTTTTCCAATGTTTTGAATTCATTATATTGATTATCAGAATAAATATAGAACAGCTAAACGGAGTTTTCTAAATTCCTGCCGTCTGCTTGCGAGAATAACGGCAGGCGGCTACCAGCCGCTTCTTGTCCTCTTACGCTCTCTCTTCGTGTACAGTCTGTTTTTCATAAATATACCTTAATGTATTTATTGTCGTGTCATTGCGAGGCAGGCCAGCCTGCTCTTTGTCCTTTCACGTACTCACTTCGTTAATGGTTTATACTCCCCCCCCCTTAATGTGTCTTTTGCTTTGTCATTGCGAGGAGCGAGACATGCCTGTCGCATGTCGAACGACGCGGCAATCCCGACTTTTTCTTCTACTCTATTCAGTTTTCAAGGTGCAGTTGCTGTTACGTTATTCCTGTCTCCTTAACGTTCAGCATGCTCGTATCTTTCCCGCCCGTCACTTTTTTCCTCTGTTGTCATTCCTGCGAAGGCAGGAATCCACTCTTTAATTTATATTGTCTCTATTGTGCCACGTACAAAGCGTCGTTCTTTGTGCGTGCTGTTGTTTTGTTTCTTTTCTCCCCCCCGGCCCCGAAAGTCTCAACCCCTGGCCGTCCTGGCCACCCTGGATTCCCGATCTCCGTCGAGAATGACAGCAGGCGGCTTAATTGCTCCAAACATCCCCGGTGGGAGCGTAGATACAGCCACTTCTTTTGTCATTTATTGTCATTCCTGCATCTTTCCCGCCCGTCACTTTATTCCTCTGTTGTCACTCCTGCCCCCCTCTGTTGTCATTCCTGCGAAGGCAGGAATCCAGTCCTTAATTTAATTGTCTCTATTGTGCCATGTACAAAGTTCTGTCCTTTGTGCGTGCAGTTATTTTGTTTCTTTTCTCCCCCCCCGGCCCCGAAATGCTCAACCCCTGGCCGTCCTGGCCACCCTGGATTCCCGATCTCCGTCGAGAATGA
>DAOSYA010000039.1:0-27057 GCA_035380865.1 bacterium | reverse complement strand
TCCTGTTTCTTTCTATGGTACAGCTTTTTTCATCATATCATTCCGGCATGCAGTCAGCCGGAATCCAGTACTTATAGTGATTCTCAAAAATAAACTTGAATACATGCACAAAGGAAATAGCTTTGTGCATGGCACACTATCTTTGTATTTGTGATTTCTGATCGAGTTGTGAATCTGTTTTTATTATGAGAATTACTATAATTTAGAAATCTCCCGAGTGTGCCAGTACAAAGCGCCGTTCTTTGTGCGTGTTGCCATCCGGAATTCATTCCCTGCCCACAATAAACCCTGGCGGCGATCCAGCGGCGCAATCCAAAAAAACCTTCTTCTCAAGCGCTCGTTTCGTGAATGGACCATGTTTAACATGCCGTGAACAGCCGGTTCTTCAACAAGCTAACGATAATTATTTTTTTGTTCGAACATATTCAGCTTTCGTGTGTCTATTAAAAACACTGACCGAAAATTCCAGTTATACCGGGATTTTTCAGCTAAACGTAACACATCAAAGGTAATGCGGGTCTTTTATTAAAGGGACATAAAGTGATGGATCAAAGGAACAAAGGGTTTGTCTATAAAATATATGCTCATCATATAACCGGCATGAACCTCATAAACTGATTAAACAAAGCGATTTTTTAAGAACGGAGCCCCGCCGCCGACAGTCCGGCAACCACAAAATGCACTTGACGGAACACCAAGAAAAGCTTATCATTGTGACTAATGACCGAAATAACATTTTGGTCAATGGTCACAAAACCACGGGCGGTACACAGATTATGGCGGAACCGGACATCAAAGAGAGAATACTTGAATCAGCTATGGAAAGGGTTTTGCGGTATGGGTTCAAGAAAACAACTATGGATGAAATCGCGGCGGATGCCGGCATTTCCAAGGGCGCGCTCTATCTACACTTCAAAAACAAGGACGAAATAGTGCTTGAAGTGGCGACGCGCAACGTTCGCAGGGTGCTCTCGCTGGTCGAGCATAACCTGAAAACGGAAAAGCCCGTACCCGAACGGCTCAGCAACATGTATCTCGAATGGCTCGAACTGATACTGAAAAATCCGGTTGTGAGTTTCGGGATCAAGAGCGTTGCGCTGGAACTCAAGGCTGAAAACCGCGAGAAGCTTTACGAAAAGCTGAGTGAATTCGTGCTCGAAGCCCTTGTCCCGGTGATCAATGAAGGTATTGAGAACAACGAGATAAAAAGCGATGTTGACCCGGTCGAGCTTGCATCGTTGTACATGATACAGATGCGGCACGCGGTTTACATCAGCAACTTTTTCCCGGAATTCGACTGGCGAGGTTCCTGGCGCAGCATGTGGGGAATGATCTGCAACGGGATAGTGCCCGAACATGAAAAACGAAAAAACAGTTGACGAATTAGATAGAGTTGTCTAATTTAATTAGAGTAATCTAATTGCAGCCGGCCGCCTGCTGTTTCGGCGGATATTCCGGCTGTTAAAGGAGATAAAATGAGAAAGACGATTACGATTATACCCGTTCTGGTTCTTCTCTTTTCCGCCTGCCCTGCCGCGGCGCAGCAGCTTTCGCTCGAACAGGCGATCAGCATGGCGGAAGCCAATAATCCCGGGATCGACCAGCTTGCGGCTGCGATCGAGCAGGCCGACAGGCTGCTCAGCCAGTCGCGTGCCGCGCTCTACCCGGTCCTCGATTACAAGTTCAGCATCACGGGCTATCTCGACGAGGACCCCTACGCGGCGGCTTTCCAGGACACCGGCGATTTCACGAACCAGCTCGCGCTGAGCTATTCGGTGTACAGTCCGACGCGCAGGCCGGCCATCTCGGCGGGCAGATACTCGGCGGACGCCGGGAGGAAAGACCTCGAACGATATATGGATTCGCTCCGTACGCTGGTTTACAACGCATTCATGCAGGCGTATCTCGCCGAGCAGTCGCTGGACGTGAACATGAAATCGCGCGATTACTTTGAAGAGCTGAAAAAGAACGCCGGGATACGGGTTAAAGAGGGAATGACGCCGGAGACTGATTTTCTGACGTTTTCGAATTCTTTCGACAGCGCGTTGATCCAGCTCGAGTCGAGCAGGTACAGCAGGCGGATGGCGATACTCGCGCTGGAGAAGCTGATACACGAGCCGGTCGGCGATCGGGTCAGCCTGATCATGCCGGAGATAGCGTCCGGCGGCGATGATTATGACCCCGAAGCGCTGATAATGGATGCGCTCGGGCGGCGCGAGGATGTCCGGGCGAGCGAGCTGCGGCTGAAGGCTGCCGAATCGGCCATCGAGATATCGAAGGGCGGAAAGAAACCTTCGGTCTCCGTCGGCGCGGCATATCAGCACGAGGAAAACGCTATCACGCAACTCGATCACAACGACGACGTGACCACCGTTTACGCACAGATCAACTGGCGTCTGAGCGACGGGCATTACACCGGCAACGCGGTTTCCGAAGCGCAGGCGAAAAAGGACGCTCTCGAAGCCGGCCTCGCGGATCTGAAATGGACGGTCCGCGCGGACGTGCTCGATTCTTACTACAGGATAGTGACGGCGAAGGAAAAAATCAGGGTGCTCGAAAACACGGTGCGGAACGCGGAGAAGAATCTTGATATTCTGACGAAAAGATACAGAGAAGGCCTGATTACAGTGATTAACATAACGGATGCGGAATTGAATCTGACGACATTCAGGCTGAGCCTGATACAGGCGCGGGTTGACCTTGGAACGGGCCGCCGCGCGCTCGAACTCGCTCTCGGAGGAGGAACAAACTGATGGATGAAATGAAAAAAGATATGGAATTGAGACATGCCGACGATCCGTCATGCGCGGAGGATCCCTGTTACGACAGCACAACGAAAATTGTATTGAAATTTGTTTTCACCTTCATCACCTCTGTTTTGATCCTGATGGCGGGAATCGCGGGCTTCAAAATAATGATGAGCACGCGCAAGCCGCCGCCGAAGAAGCCGGTTCAGGCGCGGTCCGTGAAAGTCCAGGTGGACGAGATTTCCATCCGCGACTTCACCGTCGAGATGACCGGCAACGGCTCGCTTCAGGCGAAAAAAACCATCAGCATCATCCCGGAAGTGTCGGGCAAAATAGTTTACGCCCACCCCGATTTCAGGGAGTCGGGAACGATCAAAAAGGGTGAGTTGCTGTATCGCGTCGACCAGGTGGACTATGTCAGCGAGCGGGACAGGATACTCGCGACGCTGGATTCATACGACACGGAAATCGAATACACGAAGCAAATGCGGGCGACGCTCGAAAAAGAGCTCGCGCAGGCGCGCGTAACTCTTGCGCTCGCGCAGGAGGAGGCGGACCGTGTCCGCAGGCTGTTCGACCAGGGCGCCGCTTCGGAGTCGGAGCTTAACCAGGGGCTGCTCACGGTGCAGTCCAACAAAGAGCGGATAGAGGCTTATGAAAGCAACATCGACCTTATAGGTCCTTCGCTCAAAAAAATCGAGGCCCAGAAGCGGGTGACGCAGGAATCACTCAAACAGATAGAAACAACGCTGTCGCGGACCGAGTACTTCGCGCCATTCTCGGGGAAGATAATGAGCGGCGGGCTGGAAGTCGGGCAGTTTATCGGCGCCGGGCAGGCCGTTGCCACATTCGAGGACGACTCGGTTTTCGAGCTGCCCGTTCCGATGTCGCTCAAGGATATGCGGGCGCTGTACCCGGAAGCCGGCACGGAATCGCTCGAAGCGAACCCGATCCCCGTGGATGTCACATGGAAGGACGAGGGCGGCATGATCCACACATGGGACGGACATATAACGAGGCTCGGGAGCAGGCTCGACCCGAACACGCGGCAGATAGACCTGATCGTGACCATAAAGAAGCAGGATGCGGATGTGAGGCTGACATCGGGCATGTTCTGTGAAGTCAAGTTCTTGGGTCAGACGCTCGAAGGCGTCGCGGTGATACCACGGCGGGCGATGCGCGGGGAAAACATTGTTTATACGGTTGAAGACGAAAAGCTCGCGGTACGGGAAGTGGAGGGCTGGCGGGCGATCGGCGAAGAACAGATCATTAAGTCGGGCCTGTCTGAAGGCGACCTGGTGATAACCTCTGTTATCGACGAGGATATCGAGGGAATGCCGGTGACGATCCTGAAACGCAACGGGATCAACCACGGTTCCGATGAAGCGCCTGCGGAATAAAAACGGGCTGAACAGGAAACAATAGAACCGAAAAGCGAGGAAGCCGATGAGAAAAATCATCACATTCATGATAAAAAACCCGATGGTGGTCAACATGCTCGTCGTTGGGATTCTCGTTGTGGGGATGATGTACACGCTGTCGACCCGGAAAGAGACTTTCCCCAGCACCGAGCTGGACATCATATCGGTCAGCGTTCCGTTCCCGGGCGCGAGCGCGGCGGAGACCGAGGAAGGCATAACTATCAAGGTCGAAGAGTCGCTGGACAATGTGACCGGGATTGACTACATCGAAAGCACGTCCGCGGAAGGTTACAGTTCAGTGGTGATCTACCTGAAGACGAGCGTCAAGAACCCGCGGAAGGTGCTCGACGACGTGCAGGACGCGGTTGCCCAGATATACACGTTCCCGGACGATGCGGAGGAGCCGAACATAGCGCTGCTCGAAAACCGCAGCCAGGAGATAGCGGTGGCGATATACGGCGAGGGTCTGGATGAGAAATCGCTCAAGGCGCTGGCCGAGGAGATCCGGGACGAGCTGCTCGAAATCGAGGTGATATCCAACGTATCCATAGACGGTATCCGTGATCTCGAAATGGCGATCGAGGTTTCGGAGAAAGACATGCAGCGCTACGGGATCACGTTCAACGAAATAACAAACGCGGTGCAGAGCTATGATTTCGAGGTGAGCGCCGGGACGATAAAAACGAATTCCGAGAAGATCAGCCTGCGCGTGGCGGGCAAAAACTACCGGCCCGAAGACCTGTCGAAAATCGTGCTGCGCGCGCTGCGGGACGGCACGGTCATACGGTTGCGCGACGTTGCGAATGTCGTCGAGGAGTTCAAGGACGACGATTACAGATTTCTGTTCAACGGGAAACCCGCGGCGATGGTATGGGTGAAAAAAACCGAGGCCGAGGACACTATCAAAATCACCACCGCTGTAAAGAAATATATCACCGAAAAAGCGCCGACACTGCCCGAAAACGTGAAGATTCAGTACACGTCGGACATGAGCAAGATTCTCGGGCAGAGGATCGACCTGCTCGTCAAGAACGGCAAATACGCAATATGCCTCATCTTCATACTGCTTATGATTTTCCTGGGCCTCAACCTGTCGTTCTGGGTTGCAATGGGACTGCCGATCGCGCTGATGATGACAATGATTTTCATCCGCCCGTTCGATATCACCATCAACATGATGAGCCTGTTCGGGTTCCTTATAATGCTGGGCATACTCGTAGACGACTCGATCGTTGTGGCGGAGAACATCCAGCAATATATCGAAAAAGGCTATGATCCCAAGGCGGCGGCCGTGGAAGCCACCGTGGAGGTCTACCCGGCGGTGCTCGCCTCGGTTACCACCACGATTATCGCGTTCTCGCCATTCTTCTTCATCGCGGGAATTTTCGGAAAATTCCTGAAGCCGATCCCGTTCGTAGCCGCTTTCGGGCTTGCCGCCTCTCTGCTGGAATGCCTGTTCATACTCCCGCCACATCTCGCGCACAGCCTGCGCCCGATCAGTGAAAGGAAAAACGCGACCGGCTTCTTCGCCAGAACAAGGCGAGCCATGGACCGCGCAATACAATTCCTCGTGGATTACACTTATAAACCCGTCCTGAAATTCGCCATCAGGTTCAAATGGCAGACCGTGGTCACGGGTTTCGTAATCTTCATCCTGGCTATCGGCGTAACCAAATCCGGGATTCTCAGATTCGTTTTCTTCCCGGAAATTGACAGCGAGTTCATACGTTTCTCATACACGCTCGAGCCGGGCAGCCCGCTTACCGTGCATGACAGGATACAGGACCATGTTTACAAACAGATCGATATAATTGAAGAGGAATTCAAAGAAATAAGAAGAGATTTCCTCAAGACGAGAAAAGGGAAAAGATTCGCTGAAAAAGCCGGGCCGGACTCTCCTTTCATCGTTCAGGTCATATCCGTCAAGGGAGGATCGTTCGGAAGCAGCAACACTTCGACCGGTTACTTTTTCGTCGAAATGCTCGACGGCGAAGCCCGCGGGATTTCCTCAAAGGTAGTGCTTGACCGCCTTAGAGAACTGATCGGCGAAAATCTGCCGGGGGTTATAAGAACCGACTTCAGCGCGGCCATGGGCCCGGGAAGCGGCGCGGCGATCCAGATACAGCTCGCCGGAAAAGACAGTGACGAGCTGATGAGGTCCGTCGGGCTGGTAAAAGACTGGCTCCGGGAATTCCCGGCGGTATACGACGTGCAGGACGATATCGAATGGGGCAACCGCGAGCTGAGTCTCGACTTGAATGAAAACGGAAAAGCGCTCGGGCTGACGCTGCGCGACATCGCGCTCCAGACGCGATACGGCTTCTACGGGCAGGAAATCCACCGCGTGCAGCGCGGCAAGGACGAGATCAAGGTGTGGGTGCGATACCCGAAGGAAGAGCGTGACAGCCTCGGGGATTTCGATTCCATCAAAGTGCGAACCGCGACGGGCGTCGAGGTTCCGCTGTCGGATGTCGTCACGATCGAATCGAACCGAAGGATCAGACAGATCAACAGGTTCAACAAGAAACGCGTTTTCTCGGTAAGCGCGAAAGTAGACTTCGCCCAGCTCTCGCCCGACACGCTGAAAAACGAGGCGCGCGACAAACTTCCCGCGCTGCTCGAACAGGTTCATGGCGTGACCTTCTCGCTCGAAGGCTCGGACAGGTTCCAGCAGCAGCTCATGAAAAGCCTCATGTTCTGGTACCCGGTGGCGATCATCCTGATTTTCGTCATAATAACGTTAACTTTCCGCAACTACCTGCATTCCGCGATGATCATGGTGATGATTCCGCTCGGGTTCGCGGGCGCGGTCGTGGGACACCTGATCGTGCCGCTGATGAATTCGAGGATAGACAGACTCGACCTGTCCATGCTGAGCATCGCGGGCGTTGTCGCACTCGCGGGCATCGTGGTCAACGATTCAATCGTGATGACGCACGCCATAAAACGAAACATATCTTCGGGAGACTCGCTGTCCGACTCGGTTTTCAACGGCGCGGTGAGCCGGTTCAGGCCCATCGTTCTTACGACTCTCACGACAAGCATCGGCATGATGCCGCTCATACTCGAAACCAGCCTCCAGGCGCAGTTCCTTATTCCGATGGCCTGCTCCATCGCGTTCGGCCTGATCGTTGCGACTTTCTTCACACAGCTCTGGCTGCCGGCCGGCTTCCTCGTCCTGAACGACGCCAAGCGGATGTGGTACCTCATGGCGAAAGGAAAACTTTACAAACCTGAAGTCATCGAGCGCAACGGGCTGCCGGAAGGCAATTTCATCAAAGGCGTGATCCCGTGGTGGATGATCGCGGCGGTAGCGGGTTTCGTGATTTTTGCGGCGGTGTATCTCGGCTATATAAAACTTTTTTGACAACTTTCAATCTTTATAACTTCCCCGGGCGTGGTGAACATCACGCCCTTTTTTGTTATTGTGTTGAATTCCACGGCTTTTTTCTTAATTATTCTTTGAGGGCATTAATTTGCATTTCTCACCAGTGCAGGTTAAAAATCGTGACATGGCAGATAATACAAAGGATTGGCCTTATCGCGGTTTTCCGGATTTCTCTGTGAGAAATCCGGGCTAACATGGATGCAACCAGTGTAATCTGGTCGGGTAATTCATCAGAACCGGGCGGTAAAAATGAAAACGATAAGCCACCATAACCTGCTGCTTATAGGAAGCGGCTTCAAAACCAGCGATTTTATCGACAGAACGATCCACGAGCCGGGGCTCGACAGGCTGCCGGTACGCATATTCGGCATCGATACCATCACCGAGCACGGCGAACTGCGCGCAGACACGGACGCCGCGCCGCCGGATGATCCGCACGCGCTGCCGGTCCTTCGCTACGACTCGCTGTCGCGCGGCTGGTCGGACAGCCCGGCAGGCCTCAATATCGAAAACGTTTTCATGGTCGTGATCCCCGGCGAGCCGGGAGAAGTCATCCGCGAAGGAACACCGGCGAAAAAAACCGCTTCCGGGATCGTGGAACATATCATCAGGACCATCGTCGAGCTGCCCTCGTTCGTTATCGTGTCGGAGAACCCCGACGACGCAGACGAATCCGCTTATGCAATGACAAAGACGTTCCGCAGGTCGAGGGCGGAACTGAAATTCTATTCCACGCAGGAATACCGCTCGTGCATAACGGGCGACATCTACGAAACGCTGCGGAGCGAGGGACGGCTCTCGGAATACACCGGTTTCAGTTCCGGCGAAAGAATCGGTCACGAAGACCCGGACCAGGTGTGGATGCAGATCAGCCGCAAACCGGTCTCGCCGCTGTGGTCGTTCCACGACTTTTTTCTCGATGTCGTGGGAACCGGCCCGCGGCCCGCGGGGATTCTCATCCGCAGGAACGAGAAAGAGAATTTCGAGCTTTATACAACTTCGTCACGGCCCGCGACCGGAAAAACCAGCCCCGTTACTCTCGATGACCTCAAGAACGCATCGGCTTTCAGCCGCACATGGATAACGCCTGAAAAAGGCCTCGCTTCTTTCAGCATCAACGAGCCCGGCGAAACGCTCACGCCCGGTTTCGTCGATATGCTCGGCAGCCTCGGCGCGCGCGACGCCACGGAACAGCTTTCCATTTTCAGCGACATTGCTGCCGGCATGTTCCCTGTGGCGCCGGAAGGCTCGGGGATAGATATCGGTATCTCGAATATAAAACACATGATGATCCACACCCGGCTTCCCCTCGGCGAAATCGGATCAGCCGTGAAAGCCGAGATCAGCAGGAAATCACGTGAAGCCGGCTGCGCCGACACCGAACTCTCGAATGCCGGGCCGGAACTCATCAAAGCCGCCGAATCGAAACTGCGGACCATGATCTACGATCACAGGCAGCGCGAAGCCGTGTTCTTCGTATCCGGCTGCGAGACGACGGAAAATTCCGTCAGGAAAACCGTGGCGGTGAAAACAAGGGCGCTGATCCCGTCGCCCGTCGCCGAAAAGCCGACGCTGTGCTATCTCGCGAACATACTCGACACCCTCCGGCTGCTCGAAGAAGCCAGGCCGGGCGGCGAACTACGCATCGAAATCGCTTCCGTGTTCGGGCTTAAAGTCGCGCCGGACCACGAGCTTTACGAAATAGGCATCGACTTCAACCTGCCCGCGGGAACACGCTCCGAAACGGACGACCGGATACAGAACGCGCTGTTCCTTCTGCACGAGTTCATGGATACGCTCGCGGCCACCGACCTGCGTCGCGACATCAGCCTGTTCGACCTGATCGGCCCGTCGATGATCGGCCCGTCGAGCTCGCACACCTGCGGCGCAAACCGGATCGGCAGGCTCGCCGCGCGCCTCATCAATAAACTGCTCCCGCCCGGTTTCGACCCCGCGGCACAGGCGCTCTGCCTGAGCGCGCGACTGCATAACTCGTTCCGCAAATCGGGCGAGGGACACCACACGCTCAACGCGCTCGCCGCAGGGCTGCTGCACGACCTCCCGCAGGACCACACCGGCACGGACGCGGACGCCGTCCGGCCATGGGAACCCAACCCGCCGGAGGGCAGGCCCGACAACATAGCCTTCTTCGACTACTCGCCGTGGATCGACGGCGGAGAGTCGAAAACATGCGCCTTCGAGACAGGCCGCGGCCCGGCGCTGATTCACTGGGCGGGCTACCATAAATTCGATCCTTCCCGCAGCGGCGCGGATATCCCGCTGCCGCCGGGCCACCCGCGCGACATCCACGAAAACTCCGTCGCGATCCTCCTTCGCCTCGTCCCGCTCGATTCACTGAACCCGGACACGGTGTCTGAAACGATGCTGCTCCGGCCCGGCGACCGCGAGTTCGAGTGGAGCGACTTCGATCTCGTGATCATCGGCGAATCGGTCGGCGGCGGGAAAATAAGGATAAGAAGCGTCGGCGGAAAAGCCGCTGCCGTCTCCCTCGATTACTTCGCCGGCAGGGGATGGAACGTGTCCGGCGGCGCGTTCGCGACATACCCGCGCGAAGGCGGCCCCGCCCCGCTCGACGGCAACCACGCGAACGAATACGATGGCATCGACAACCTGAACCCGAACTACCCGCCGAAAGAAATGGGGCTCGACAATACACGCGCACTGCCCTACTACGATCTCGATTCGCTCATGGAATACGCGCGGGAATCGGGCAAAGACCTCTCGGAAATCGCAATCGAATACGAGTGCAGGCAGCTCGGGCTTGCGCCCGACGCCGGGCTGCGCGAGACGATAATGGCGGAGGTCGGCGCGATGAGGGCGTCGCTGGACGCGAGCGCGAGGCCGTTTTCCCGGTTCGGCTACTCGGTGACGACGCCGGAGACCGGCAACGTGATAAAAACATACATGAAGCTCAGGGAAGCGCGCGGCAACGTGGCCGCCGAGTTTCTCGGCAACAGCTTTTACGACGCCGCCTCTGGGTCGATAACCGCGATGACGCGAAACGCATTTTCCGAGCTGATACTCGCCGCGCCGACCGGCGGCGCATGCGGGGTGCTCGCCGGCACGTACCTTGCCCTGAACAGGATACTGATCGGAGAAGGCAAAATGACGGCTGAAGAGTTCGAGTCGGCAGCCGACCGCGCGCTCCTCGTCGCCGGGCTGCTGTCCGCCGTGCTCTCGAACATCGTGCCGCCGTCAGGCGCGGAAAAAGGTTGTCAGGCGGAAACAGGCACGGCTGCGGGCATGGGCGCGGCTTTCGCCGCCTACATCCTCGGCGGCAACAGCGAGCAGGTGGTCAACGCGATGATTCTCGCGATGAAAAACTCGCTGGGGCTGGTCTGCGACCCCATCGCCGGGAAGGTCAATACGCCCTGCATCAAGCGCAACGCCTTCAAATCTATCGAAGCGCTGCTCGGCGCATGGCTCAGCCTCAACGGGATCGTCTCGTTCGTCAGCCCCGGGCAGGTGGTAAAAGCCATGTCCCAGATCGGAGACGACATGTCCAGCAGGTACAGGGAAACATCCGAGGGCGGGCTGGCAAAAACCATCGCCGGGCTCAAGGAACGCATCTGCCGATTCTCATAACAGTTATTGTGGCGGCGCACGCCGGATTTGCGTTATAATCCTCCAGTCGGATACCACAGGAGGAATACCAATGACAGGCAAGGAAAGATTTTCGACCGCGCTCAGATGTGAACAGCCGGATATCGTACCTCTCTGGGAGCTCGCTATCATCGAATCCAGCATCATCGGGATCGCAAAACAGTTCACCGATGACGTTCCCGAGTTCAAACTGCTTCACGAGATGGATCCCAACGAAGTCATAGCGCTGCTTCGAACCCTCTTCTTCGTGGTAGAGCAACTCGACCTCGACGCATTTACCCTCCCCGTTCAGCAGGGAAGCGAACTCGTGGCCGAAAACAGGATACGCGACAGGCTGGGCATCGTTTATATCCCATCCGACAACGGGCTGGCGCACCCTGTCCAGGGCGCGATCACAAACCCCGACGAGCTGGCCGCGTATAAGCTGCCGAAAGTCGACGACTCCTGGTTCACCGCCGCGCAGTTCGCGAAAATGTACTTCGGGGACAAACGCGCCGTGGTGGTTATGCCGCCCGATCCGTTTAAAACTTACTGGGCGATCCAGGGCGATATGCAGAACGCGCTGATGACGTTCTACACCGACCCGGAGTTCGCGCACGGCGTGCTGAGGGTCGCCACCGACATCGCTCTCGATGTCATCAACACCGGCGCTGACGCCGGCATCGAGTACTTCTGCCTTACGGGCGACCTGGCGATGAACACCGGCCCGATGATTTCTCCCGACACCTTCAGAAAATTCATAAAACCTTACTATATCGAATGCGTCGAGGCATCCCATTCAAAAGGCGTGCCGATTATCAAGCATTCCTGCGGCGATACATCCATGATAATCGACGATTTTGTGGACGCGGGGTTCGACGGCGTGCATCCCATTCAGCCGCAGTGCATGGACATCGGCGAGGTCAAGGCCCGCATCGGCGGGAAAGCCTGCGTGCTCGGAAACATCGACTGCGTGGACCTGCTGATAAACGCGACCCCGGACGAGGTGGACGAGGTCGTGAGGCAGACGATACGCACAGCCGCGCCGGGCGGCGGGTTCGTGCTCGCTTCCGCAAACTCGATCCACAAAGATGTGAAACCGGAAAACGCTGTCGCCATGTTCCGCGCCGGCCGAAAGTACGGGAAATATCCCATCGAGTAACCACCCGGCCCGCACCGGCGGGAAATTCTGGTTAACCTGCATTTCTCACCAGTGCAGGTTAAAAATCGTGATAATGCCTGTAATACAAGGCGCGGCGAGGGAGTGGTGAGGGAGCATACTGTTGCGTATGTGACCGATCCCGAACCGACGCCGCAACGCAGTAGGATAGGTGTTATCGCGATTTTCCGGATTTCTCTGTGAGAAATCCGGGTTAAGTAAACAGCGCACCATGAAAAAAGCCCCCCGTTCAGGGGGGGCTTTTCATAAGATTCTTGTTCACACGAGCAGCGGGAATCCCCACCTCCCGTTTTTCATCCGCTTATTTCAACGGCGCTGTCATCATCTTGATCTGTTTCTCGGTCAGCGGCTCGCCGTACCCTACCATCTGCACAACTTCCTTCTCATCGTTCACGATCGGAACCCATTTGTCGCCGTCCTTGTTGAAATATGTCCATTCAAGCGAATCGGGCGCGCACGGAACAACACCCTGCCAGTTGACGATCTTGCCGTCTTCCTGTTTCAGCATCGGAACCTTTTTGCCCGCCTTGATCAGCTGCGTCGCTTCGTTGCCGTGGCAGTCCTTGCAATCCTTCGCTGTTTTCTGCACGCTGTGGCTGTGGTACGGCTGGTATGCAATAAATTTCTTGTCCTTGTGAACAAGAGTCATTGCATTTCCGGCGGTAACTTTACCCTGGTAATTGATCAGTATCGTCCAGTCCTTTGCTAGAATGAAATTGCCTTTTCTTGAACCGGTCTCAAGGAATGAATCCATGTGACAGTTCAGGCAGGCCACCGATGATTTCACATGACACGCCGAACAATCGAGTTTCCCTTTGTGAACCTTGTGAGACCTGATCTCCTGGTTTTCCTCGTGGCAGTTCGTGCATTTCGCCTTAACCGCGCCCGGATCTCTCATGGTCTTGAATTCGCCTTCATTGCCATGAACATCATCATGCTCATCGCCCACATGACAATCCGTGCATATCATTCCTTTTTCACAGTGAACATCGAGACAATCATTTGCCTTGTCCAGCGCGAACGTGCTTTTCTCCCGCCCGTGGCATCCCAGACAGAGATCCTTGTCAGCGGCTTTTTTGCCGGCCTTGCCTTCATGACACTTTTTGCAATTGTCCGCATGGCAGGTTTTGCAATCCAGGTCATCATAGGGGATTCCGGTGATGTCCATGAAACCGCCCTTTGTTTCATACCAGTGCTTCATTCCGGCACCCGACTTATGCAGGCTGTTTTTGTAATTCTTCACGCCCGACGCGACCGTCAGCACCGAGCACAGCCCCAGCACAAAAAGCACTACCGAAAAAATCATTACTGCATTCTTCTTCTTTAGATTCTTCATCATGTAAGCTCCAACCTTTGTTTGATACTAATTTCACAATCGAATCAAATCTAACACCTGTTATTAAATTAATCTGATGTCCTCAGGTTAACTATTATCCATGTCTTATATGTTCTTTGTCAAGCAATATCCTGTATTATTCAAATAATGCGATGTATTCGGCAATTTCATTCATATTTATCCTTTATAGTTGATGGTCGCTACAAAAACACCGCAGCGTAGCGCAGCACCATGTGAAATTTATCACTATTCGTTGCCCGGATTAACGCGCATTTCTCACCAGCGCAGGTTAAAGTGTTTTTGAGCTTGAGCCGTCCAGAAGTGAGCATTAAAAAAGAAGCCTTTTTATCGCTCCCATCGTCCGTGGCGGGAGCGTGAGTGCGGCGATTCATCGCCGCGTCGTTTTATTATGTGCCGGGAATGAATTCCCGGCTATGAAAGCGAAAATGAATTTTCGCACTCCAAATTAAATACACATATAGTTGGATGCCACCCACAACCCTGTTGTGGGTGATTGCTGAATGGCACATTAAGGAATGGATTCCCTCCTGCGCGAGAATGACAACGGGTGAGGCTGTTGAATAATGTATCTTTTCGAGCTTGTCATCCTGAGCGTAGAGAAGGATCTCGCTCCTCTGCTCTACTTTAAGTCGTCATTCTCGACGGAGATCGGGAATCCAGGGGGGCAGGACGGCCAGGGTAAGAGCCTTTCGGGTCGGGTTGAAATGACGCAGGATGCTGCGCTCACACCGAGACGATGGGAGCGATTAAAAACACACATCTTCTCATAATTGAGTTCCTTGTACTATCGGCCCTGCACCTGATCGCCGTAACGAACTCACTCCCGGGACATCCCCCCTTCCACACCCGGCACAACCTGTCATGGATGTCACCGTAATTCCAAGAATTTATTGTTCCCCCCGAATTCTTAATTCCTCATTTTTGAGTTTCATATCTTCCCGCAATCCGTTCAAATGTTGCCGGAGATTCTTCTCGCATTCATAATCCGAAGCATTGCAAATATCGTCGATTACTTTCCAGGCTCCGTTAGTCTTTTCAAGCATATACTTGCGACTTTTTTTATATGTGGTCCATTTAGGTTTGTCCGAGAACTCTCCGGGATCGCCCGGTTCAACCTCGGCTTTGTCAGTTCCTCTATAGATGATCTCTTTTAAACTTATATAAATATTACTGCTGAAGTGTTCATTTTTCGAATTCAATATCAAGTTTTTATTCTTACTATCAGAGAACATTGTGCAGTTATTGTCTGCATCATACTTCACAACCACGACCTGTGATTTGGTTTTCGCATTAGCAATTATATATTTAATTAACTTACTGTATATTTCCGATTCCACAACATTGCAATCATCGTCAACAGAGAACAAGGGATTGCTGTCATAAATATCTTTTATTCCGTCACCGTCCGTATCCTCGTTTTCTTTATTCAGGCCAAACCTTGTTTCCATTATATCGGTAAGCCCGTCGTTGTCTCCATCCTCTATGATAGCTTCCAGGTCAATCCTTATTTCCTGCTCATGATATTTGTTAATCCCCTGATTTGAATCATTGCTTCTTTCTGATCCGGACCCGTGCCTTGCTTTTTCAAGATAACGGATCGTTATCAACAATTCATTATCAACTACTTCGCAATCAGCGCTTTTTATACTGAAATATATTTCGAAATAATTATGATCATAATAATAAGGAAGATTAGAATCAGAAAATATATTTTCTATCGATTCAGATTTAAATATATCGCTGAGTTTCTTTCCTGTAAGATATGGTTTTGAAAATGATGTTTCATCATAAGACTCGAAAGAAACCCATATATCATAAGGGTTACCCGCCCAGTTAGATAAGCACACCAGACCCTGATTGTCCTGATATTTGAATTTTCCAAGGGGAAAACATGGATATGACCTTGAGTTAAACCTGTAAGTACCAGAATTGATTTTCATTCTTCCTTTATCGATATATTCGTCGAGGGTACCCCCTGAGAATATTTTCCTGTTCAATGAATAATCACCGGAATAGAAAGGCTGAAAAGAAGAGGTGAGATTGTTTTGTGACAGGTATGCATTTTTATCTTTCCTGATGCCCGTCAGGAAACCATACCTCTGCACCACGCATAAAAGAATGCAGGCCGCAATTATTAAGCGCTTTATGTTAGACAACACCTGTCTCCTTCTTGCTTCGCTTTATGTAACTATGTGTTGATGCAATTATGATTGTGAAAATTATTAATAAAACGATATTTATGGTAAATAGTTTTGTAAAGCTATCGGCGGCATTAGGTATTGTTAATCTCGAAAGAGAGATAATGCAGGCTATTATTACATAAATATTAACCTCCAGAAGAAACTTTATTTTATGCATTTTTATAATGTTGAAAAGTGAATAAACAAGCAACACAATATCTACTCTGATGAATAGAATATGCGTTTCTGCCAGTGAAGCGGTCTCGGGATTGCACATGAAATTATTTACATAATAACATAGTGATATTGATACTAATCTTAACGATATAAAAAAGAAGTAGACTTTGATTATAACAAGCCATAACCGTAGTAAACCATCATTAATATTACTATTTTGCGTCATATGGATCGCCTGTATGTTTGTGATTCCCTCTTCCACGACCGGCACAACTTATCATGGATGTCCCCGGTCGTAATTCTTAAAATTTACTTTTCACATATTACCAGTAATCTTTAAATTCTATTTCTACAATTTCATCGTCTTTATTGTATTTAACATAAATAACATATTCTATTCCTTCACCTAAACCAGGAGTATTGGGGAATAAAAAGCCTATGACTGTGTGACGGTGCTGACAAAAAAAAGGCCTGCATTCATAATAGTATTCATAATAGTCATTATTCTGAACATGCTGCTTAAAACATTTTTGAGAATAAATAGATTCTTCGATTTCTTCTTTATCAAGATTGTCTAAGAAATTTTGCATACTATTTACAAGAGTATCCTCATAATTAAATTCAATATCCATCGCTTTTTTTGTTGTGAATTGACTTGTAAATAATTGAAAGCACTCTTTTTCATTTTTGTAATTCAAGGAGTTCAACACTCCGGCAAATACCATAACTGCTAAAAAATACACCAGAAAATAATATCTCTTTTTTATGGTTTTAGGCCAAATAAACGATTTTCTAATATCAAACATTAATATCAGGATCGGCAGGAATAAAACAACATGGATTAAGGAATTGAAGAGCAAATATTTCATAAAAAACAAATAATTCATAATATCACTCAACTGTGCTTTTAATACTTATCCGCCGGCACGGATTCGTTTTTTTTCTACAATCAATTACTGATTATCTATAATAATTATGTTGGTCATTATACCTCTATAGCAATTGATTGTGAAGTATTCAGTGGCGGAAGATGGCGTGTGCGATTTCAGTATCGCCGCTCCGGCTTATTGCGGGCCGGGAATGAATTCCCGGCTATGAAAGCGAAAATGAATTTTCGCACTCCAAATTAAATACACATATAGTTGGATGCCACCCACAACCCTGTTGTGGGTGATTGCTGAATGGCACATTAAGGAATGGATTCCCGCCTGCGCGGGAATGACAACCAAAAGAAACCTGTGTAAAAATCGGTGATCGTGGAATGGATTCCCGCCTGCGCGGGAATGACAACGGAGAGACAGGTATGACAATGATAGGGACAGTGACGACAACGGAAGTGGCGGGAATGACAACGGGTGAGGCTGTTGAATAATGTTAACATAGAGAGTTTGTCATCCTGAGCGCAGCGAAGGATCTCGCTCCTCTGCGCTACTTTAAGTCGTCATTCTCGACGGAGATCGGGAATCCAGGGGGGCAGGACGGCCAGGGTAAGAGCCTTTCGGGTCGGGTTGAAAAAACACAAAAAACCGCATGCACAAAGAACAGCGCTTTGTGCATGGCACACTTAAAAACATTTTTTCTTTACGCTAACCTGCATTTCTCACCAGCGCAGGCTAAAGAACGGCGCTTTGTGCATGGCACACTTAAAAACATTTTTTCTTTACACTAACCTGCATTTCTCACCAGCGCAGGCTAAGGTGTTTTTGCGCTTGAGCCGTCCACGAAGCGAGAACATGAAAGGACAAAAAGCAGGCCGGACTGGCGGCCCGGGCCGCCACGACAAAAGATACATTAAGGGATATTCACTGAAACAGCCTGTTCACGAAGAAAACATGTAAGAGAACAAAGAGCAGGCAATGCCTGCCGTCATTCCGGCATGCAGTCAGCCGGAATTCAGGAAAAGACATTTCACTTCAGCGTACGCCGTGTCTTTCTCATCTTCATCCCCGTGAAAAGCAAAGCGAAGCGCTGAGCGTTGATGGAAGCAACGCTCAGCGCTTCGCGGGCAAGAAGTTTTGAAGGGATCCTTAAGGGAAACTTTTTCAAATGTGCCCCTTAAGCCGCCGGGGGGCTCTTCGGAATGTTGATTTGCGATTAGTATCCGCCTTATGGTATTTTTGGCAGTGATGATCATATAATATGTGGATTATGAACAATCTCTGAAAGAATAAGCAGGATTGATTAAAGAAATGATGAAAGATTTTCGATAACCGATGCGTGAAGAAAAGATAAGGCTGAAACGATCCATAGCCCGTACAATAGTACTGGGGATCGCTGTTTTTCTGGCCGGATCGGTCGTGATACGGCTGATGTACGCCGATCAGAAAGCCCAGATTGTCGATCAGTACACGCACCAGCAGGGCATACTCGCATGGAGCGCGTCGGCGGCATGCGGGGAGCGGCTGAGGGGAGTAGTCCAGCAGCTCGAACTCGCGGACGTATGGAACAAGGATTTCGGGTCTGAAACCGCCGAACAGGGTGACGGATTGTTCCGGGCCTACATGGAGCAATTATCCGAATTCGAAGGGATAAAAGAGCTCGCTTTCTCGGCATCCGGCGGCGGTGGCATTGTCAGCACAAATCCGCAGTATTTCCTGTTCACCGACACGATGCCGGAGAACCACAGGACGTTTTTCGAGTCAGTAATATCCGGCTCGATACAGGGCATCGCGGTCTCGGATGTCGCGGTAGTGAAAAAAATCGAGGGTGAAACCGAGGCGGCGGTAATGCTTTCCGTTCCGTTGAAGCGCGGCGGCGGCGAGACCGCACCCGGCGGACACGCTTTTGCGCTGCTCGATCTGAAACCCATCAACCAGGCTCTCCAGCGGCTGTCGGGAGGCCGCGACAGGCTCATGCTTTTCGCGCTCGACTCGAGCGCGGCATTTGTTTCGCATCCCGATCTTTCATTTCCCGGCTCACATGCCGGCGAAGCGATGAACATCTCGCACTACAGCCGGCTTGCGGCGATAATCGAGCAGATGACACAGGGCAAGAGCGGCTCCGGCCACTATATATGGCCGTCTATGAAAGGGAAAGCCCATGACACGCGCTGGACTGCGGCATACGCGCCGGTAGACTTCGAGAACATCGGCTGGTCGGTCGCGGTCGCTTTTGAAGACAACGAACTCCCGATGCTCGGGAGCCTGAAGCTGAAATACACAGTTGCCGCCGCCGTGTGGCTGATTGTGGTGGCCGCCTTCTGCTACCTGCTGACATTCGCGCGGCTGAAACATTTTGACCTCGACCGCCGGATGCGCCGGCTCAGCGACACCGCCGCAGTCAACGATATCCTCCGCTCGGTCAATACGGAGCTAACCGAAACAAAAAAACGGCTCGAAGCCCGCGAACATGAACTGGACTCCCTGAACAGCGAGCGCTCCGCGATGGCCGAACGGTTGATCGAGGTCCAGGAAAAGCTCTTCGGCTCGTTCAAACGCCCGTTCAGAGAACAGCGCGAGTACATACGTGAAATAAGAAAAATCTCGAAAAACCTGCAGAAAAAGCCCGAAGGCCGGTTCTGGAAAAACCGGGACGACGAATAACCGGTCGATTTTGGACATATTTCCGGATAATATAATATGCTTGTAACTCCGGGGGGTTGCTGTGCCGGAAAATAATAATTTTACAAATAAAAGCCGCTCGGAAAACACAAAAACCATGTCCATACCCGAGCCCGAACGTGTCGCGCGCCTTGATCCGACATCCATCGTCGCGATCCACAAGCTCGCTTACCTGTTCGAAAAAATGCACCTCACCGAGTACCTGACATACATGAAAAAGCCGGGCAAAGTCATCTGGCTGAACTTCGTCGCCGGGCTTTCGCGCGGACTCGGGTTCGCGTTCGGCATGACCGTGCTGTTCGGGCTGATGCTGTACCTGCTCGGGCGGATGGTGGACCTGCCGCTTATCGGGCAGTGGATCGCCAAAATCGTCGAAATCGTCAACCAGGAAATCGACCTCGGTTCCAGCAGTTTCCCGAACAGCCATTAGCCCGCATATCCGATTAATTTGACGGGAATACCGGGAAGCCGGATTCTCCTGAGCAGAATGTCTTCCGGCGATACAGGATTTTCCGCAGCCATGTTATTCCAAAAGTCGCCCTGTTGTCATTATGTGACAGATCAAAAAGACGAGATCCTTCGCGCTGCTCAGGATGACAAACTCACTACGATAACATTCTTCAACAGCCTCGAAGGCAGAAATCCACTCCTTAATGTAAAAAATATTCTCTTGTGTGCCACGTACAAAGCGCCGTTCTTTGTGCGTGCAAACCTTAATATAAATGCCTTTCAATATTGTTGTATTGTCATCACCTGCCTCCCTGTTGTCATCACCGCGAAGGCGCGTGATCCAGTCTTTCATGGAGCCGGCAACAAAAAACGGCCCCCGCTGAGGAGGCCGTTATGTTGATATTTTCAGCCGGATTCCAACAAAGAATCCGGGTTCGGTTTGTCTGCGGTCAGGAATTGACTGAAATCCTGATATTGCAGGCGAGTTCGTCGATGCTGAGCGGCTCGCCGTCCGCCGCGCCGAGCCCCGGCTTGAGCTCTGTGGCGAGCGTTTCGCCCTTTATGTAATCCGCGTGCGACTCGACCAGCGCGAGCACGGCATCGTCGCCGCCGTACTCGATAGTGATGCGTGCGGCATAGTCGAGGTCCATCTCCTTGCGCAGGTTCTGGATGCGATGCACGAGTTCGCGCGCGCGGCCCGCGGCAAGCAGTTCGGGCGTGACCCGCGTGTCGAGCGCTATATTTTCGCCGATGAGGAAGTTCGCGCCCGCGGTTTTGACCTCTTCGAGGTCGCCCTTTTCGAACACGAAACTCTGACCTTCGATCTCGATCTCCGCGCGGCCTGTTTCAAGGTACATGCTGCATGCGCCGCCCATGGATTCCTCCGACTCGAAGAACGCCTGAATTTTTTTCATGTCTTTGCCGTACTTCGGCCCGAGCGTTCGGAAATTGGGCTTGAAGTTGGTACACATCAGCTCGTCGAAGTTTTCGATGGTCACGACCTCGCGGATATTGAGTTCCTCTATCAGCAACCCTTTGAGCCGCTCGATCCCCTCGCTGAGCCTGCCGGGTTTGAGCTTCACAAAAAGGGTTTGCAGCGGCTGCCGCACCTTGAGCTGTTTCCTGTTGCGCAGGCTGCGGCCCTCGTTGCAGAGATCGCGGACAAACGCCATCGCCTCTTCTAACCCGGCGTCGATCAGCGATTCATCGACCTCCGGGAAGCGTGTCATGTGAACGCTGTCCGGCGCGTCGGCGTCCCATGAGCGGACGAGGTTCCGGTAAATCTCCTCGGAAGTGAACGGGGCGAACGGCGCGAGGATTTTCACCAGCGACACTATCACGCCGTGCAGCGTCGAGTACGCCGCCCACTTGTCGTCGTCCTTTTCTCCCTTCCAGAACCGGGGTCTGCATCTGCGGACATACCAGTTCGAGAGGTCGTCCACGAACTGCTCGACCGCGCGGGCCGCGGGCATAACCATGTAGGCTTCGAGATTCTCGCCGACGGTCTTCGCCGTGCCCTGGAGCCGCGAGAGAATCCAGAGGTCCGAATCGTCGAGCGCGGACTTCGGCGGCGTATGCTTCGCCGGGTCGAAACCGTCGATGTTCGAGTATATTACAAAGAACGAGTAGATGTTCCAGAGCGTCAGGAAGAAGTTCTTCTGAGTGTCCAGCATAGCGTCGGGAGAGAAGCGGGTGGGCAGCCACGGATTATTCTCGCGGAAGAAATACCAGCGGAACGGGTCCGCGCCGTACCTGTCGAAAACCTCCCACGGGTCCATGACATTGCCGAGATGCTTGCTCATCTTCGAGCCGTCCGCCGCGAGCACGTGGCCCAGCACGAGACAGCTTTTGTAGGGCGATTTTTTGAACAGGAACGCGCTGAGCGCCATGAGTGAGTAGAACCAGCCCCGCGTCTGGTCGACCGCCTCGGTTATGAAATCCGCCGGGAACAGGCTGTCGAACAGTTCCCTGTTCTCGTGCGGGTAATGCCACTGCGCGACAGGCATCGCGCCGGAATCGAGCCAGCAGTCGATGACCTCGGGTGTGCGCGTCATGCGCGCGCCGCACTTCGGGCATTTGCAATGCACGTTGTCAACATACGGTCGATGCAGATCGAGTTCGCCTTCCGGAAAATCCGTCGCGTGCTTCTTCAGCTCTTCAGCCGAATCGACGCAGAGGACATGTTCCGGGTCGTCATCGCATATCCACAGGTTCAGCGGCGTGCCCCAGTAGCGGTCGCGGCTGACCGCCCAGTCGATATTGTTTTCGAGAAAGTCGCCCATGCGGCCTTTCTTGATGTGCTCGGGAATCCAGTTGATGCTGTCGTTCACTTCGAGCAGGGTATCGCGATACGCCGTTGTGCGGATGAACCATGAGTGGCGCGCGTAGTAGATGATCGGTGAATCGCAGCGCCAGCAGAACGGGTACGTGTGCGTGTAAAGCTCCTTGCGAAACATCAGCCCGCGCCCGTCGAGGTTGTCCATGATATCCGGGTCGGCGTCCTTGACGAACACGCCCGCCCACGGCGTGACATTCGGCGTGAACTTACCGAACGTGTCCACCGGCTGAAGGAACGGCAGATCGTATTTCACGCCGACCTGGTAGTCGTCCTCGCCGAACGCCGGCGCGATGTGGACGATGCCGGTTCCTTCTTCGAGAGTAACGAAATCCGCAAGAATCGCGAAATGCGCTTTTTTGTCCGGCACGGCGTAATCGAACAGTGGCTCGTACTCGGTGTTTTCGAGCTCGCTGCCCTTGAACCGCTCGACGATCTCATATTCCTCGTCGCCGAGCACCGGCCCTACCCGCCCCTCTGCGAAAATAAGGTATTCATCTTTGTATTTAATCTTCACGTAGTCGTAATCCGGCGCGAACGCGAGCGCCACGTTCGACAGCAGCGTCCAGGGCGTGGTCGTCCAGACCAGGAACGACGTGTTCTCCTGCCCCCTGATTCTCATGCGCACGAACACCGACGTCTCTTCCACCTCGCGGTAGCCCTGCGCGATCTCGTGGCTCGAAAGCGCGGTCGCACAGCTCGGGCACTGCGGAACAATCTTGTGGCCCTTGTACAGGTAGCCCTCGTCCCAGTATTTTTTCAGAATCCACCACACCGACTCGATGTAGCTGTTCTTGCAGGTGATGTACGGATCGTCGAGATCGACCCAGAACCCGATGCGCTCCGTCATCCTGCGCCATTCCTGCTCGTATTTGAAAACGCTTTCCTTGCATTTTTCAATGAATTCGGCGATCCCGTATTTCTCGATCTCCTCCTTGCCGTCCAGCCCGAGTTCCTTTTCGACCGCGATCTCGACCGGCAGGCCGTGAGTGTCCCAGCCGGCTTTGCGCAGCACGTCGAACCCGCGCATCGCGCGGTATCTCAGGAACACATCCTTGATTACGCGCGTAAGCACATGGCCGGGATGCGGCAATCCGTTCGCAGTGGGCGGCCCCTCGTAGAACGTGAACCTGTCGTTGCCTTTGTTCTGCGCCATGCCGCGTTCGATAATGTTCTCTCGCTGCCACATGCCAATGATATCCGATTCCATTTTCGGGAAATCGGGGATTTTCGGTACTTTGTTGAACATCTTGTTTCACCTCTCGTGGAGATTCGGGCCGGGCGCGCCGCACAAAAAAACCGTGGGTGTCGCCCACGGCACGCGATTACGGTTTGCCTGCCACGGGCGCTACGTTCTTACCGGCCGCCCGTGGGATCGATCATCCGCTCAAAGCGAAGACGCCGCCACGGGCGGCCCTGTAATGATGATGTCGATGCCGATGTCCTTCATGGCCCGTCTCGCTCCCATGCAAATTTCCAATACAGTATAGGGATTGATAAAAACCATGTCAAGAAACAGTACTGAGAGAAACGGCCCATTGTAAGCAGACACAAGCATGATTAGAGATTCCCCATCCCCGATTCCAGGCAACAATGAATCTGTTGGTGAGCCTTTGTGAACGGATGACATCGTAGTGGCAGTCCCGTAATCCTTATCCATAACGGAAAGAACCGACTTTCCGCCCCGCCCGCGAATTTCATTCCATGAAATTGTTGACTTTAAAGGAGCCGGACATTATATTCGCACAAGAAAGGTTCGTGTACGTATAATTCGTGATAGAAGGAAATGGCAAAATGTTTTCTGAAAACGATCAAAGTTTTGATTTTCGAATTTTATGTTCATTGAGAAGGATTATCCGCGCTGTGGATATCTATTCCTGGAAGTTGAATTCAAAACTCGGGCTGACGACACCGCAATTGTTATGTCTCAAAACGGTTGTTGAAACAGGAGAAATAACGTTATCAAAGCTGACAACGCTGGTTAACCTGAGCCCGAGCACGGTAAACGGCATAGTTGATCGGCTTGAAGCGAAGAATTTTTTAATCAGGAAACGATCGTCCGGCGACAGGAGAAAAGTGTTTCTTGAGGTGACGGAATCGGGGATGGAGGTGGTTTCAAGGGCTCCGTCGCTGCTGCAGGACAAGCTTTCGGCATCTTTAAAGGCGCTCTCGGTTTCCGAGCAGAGCATAATCGCCGAATCTCTTGAGCATATAGTCGAACTGATGGAAGTTGAAGATATTGACGCATCGCCGAACCTTATTTCTAACATGAATATAAATAACATTAACAACAAAGGATTGACATGATTGCACAGAACAAAACAAACATACTGAATGAATTTGATGAGCCGGATGACAGCAAATGGCAGAACTGGAAATGGCAAACGAGACACAGGATAAGAAATGTCGAACAGGCGGAGAGACTGCTGGGTGTGGAACTACCGGAACATATCAGGGAAAACTGTAAAAAAATCACAGAGAAATTCCCGATGTCCATAACCCCGTATTACCTGTCTCTGATCGATGTTAATAATATCGAGAACGACCCGATCTTCAAGCAGAGTTTTCCTGATATTAACGAGTTGACCGTGCTTCCGTCGGATATGATTGATCCACTGCATGAGGACAGGGACAGCCCGGTGGAAGGCCTGACGCACAGGTATCCCGACCGCGTCCTGATGCTTGTCAGCAATGTATGCGCCATGTATTGCAGGCACTGCACCAGGAAACGCCGTGTGGGTGATGTGGACAGTGTTCCGGACAGGAATCAGATAACAAATGCGATCGAGTACATCAGGAAAACCACACAGGTAAGAGACGTGTTACTGAGCGGAGGCGATCCGTTTCTGCTGTCTACGGACTACCTGGACTGGATTCTTACGGAGCTTGAAGAAATTGATCACGTGGAAGTGATAAGGATTGGAACAAGGACGCCGGTGGTGCTCCCGCAGAGGATTACCGATGAGCTTGTCCAAATGTTGAAAAAACATCACCCGATCTGGATCAATACGCATTTCAATCATCCCGTGGAACTGACTAAATCTTCGAGGAAAGCATTGAGAAAGCTCGCCGATGCCGGAATCCCGCTGGGGAACCAGTCTGTTCTGCTGGCCGGGATAAACGACTGTCCAAGGATAATGCTGGCGCTGGTGCATAAACTCGTGGCCAACCGCGTAAGGCCTTATTACCTCTATCAGTGTGATTTATCAGAAGGCCTCAACCACTTCAGAACACCGGTCGGAAAAGGGATCGAGATTCTCGAAAGCCTGATCGGGCACACCAGCGGTTTCTGTGTGCCGACATACGTTATTGACGCGCCGGGCGGTGGTGGAAAGATTCCGGTCATGCCGAACTATCTCATATCATGGTCCACAAACAAGGTTATTCTGCGAAATTACGAGGGTGTCATAACAACCTACAAAGAGCCTGATTCTTACGAACCGATCTTCTGTGACAGGAACTGCAAGAAATGCGAGTTGCAGCTTTCCACGGAAGACGCGGTTGAAAGGCGTTTTGTCGGGATCGAAAAGCTGCTGGCCGATTATGACAAAACAACTTCTCTTGTTCCCAACGGCAATTCGAGGTACAACAGGAGATAACAATGTGTGAAGGCAAGCGGGATTCCGGAGATGTGATTGTTACGCTGGATAACGGAAGCATTGTCCAGCATGGCCCATACAACGACAGGATATACCTGATGAAAGCCGGCGAGGAATCTTTTTCCGAATTACCGTCCGCGCTGATTGCTATGGCGAAGGAAAAAAACTACTCGAAAGTTTTTGCGAAGATCACGGGGCGGAACACCGCCCCGTTTCTGGACAGCGGGTTTGTTCCGGAGGCGGCGGCCCCCAATTTAAACAATGCCGGCTCCTGCATTTATTTCATGTCTTACTACCTGTCTGAAGCGCGGCGAGAGGAGAAAAATCCCGGGGAATATGAAAAGATACGTGAACTTGCTGTTTCGAAATCGAACACAGGGGTGACACCGCTTGATGATTCGCGTTTTGTTTTGCGCCGGTGTTCCGAGAATGATGCCTCTCAAATGGCTGATTTGTACGCTGAGGTTTTTCCCACGTATCCGTTCCCGATTTTCAATCCTGATTTTCTTATTGATACAATGAAGAATAACGTGGAGTATCTCTGCATTGAATCGCTGGAAGAACCGGGCCGCATTGTAGCGCTTTCATCAGCTGAAATCGATTATTCTTCCTCCTGCGCCGAGATGTCGGATTGCGCGACGCTACCCGGCCGGCGGGGTAACGGATTCGGGGTGCATCTGCTTACGGCGCTGGATTCCGAAACCCGGAAAAAGGGAATAAAAACAAACTATACGATAGCCCGCTCCGCAAACCACGGAATAAACATCATGTTTGCAAAATGCGGATATGTGTTCGGCGGCAGATTGAAAAACAACACCAATATTGCAGGCCGGATCGAAAGCATGAACATCTGGTATAAAAACGTATTATGTTGATTATCAGAATGAATATAGAATAACCAAACAGAGTTTTCCGGATTCCTGCCTGATGAGGCTGTTGAAAAAACCCCGCTCTGTCATTCTGAGGAAATGCAGCGACCGAAGAATCTCAATTATAAGCCCCTAGCCCGGATATTTCACAGATAAGAAAAAGTGGTTGAGATGTGTAGATAAAGGATGTC
>DAOSYA010000038.1:0-27522 GCA_035380865.1 bacterium | reverse complement strand
ATCATGGCCGGGGTGAAGACAGGGCGGATAAAAGAACTGGTGGGCAGAGAAGTGCCGGTGATCAGGGTTATGCCGAATGTGGCGTGTCTTGTGAAAGAAGGCGCTTCGGGAGTCGCGCCAGACAGTGCCGCGGGTGAAGATGTTAATGATTTTGTTTTTGATCTTTTTGAAAAACTGGGGGGCGCTGTCAGGGTTCCCGAGGGCAAGCTGGATGCGGTGACGGCGTTGAGCGGGAGCGGGCCGGCTTATGTGTTCATGTTCATAGAAGCTCTTACCGATGCTGGTGTAAAACTGGGGTTGGACAGGGTGACCTCCGGCAAGCTTGCTGTGAGAACAGTGGCGGGCGCGGCGATCATGGCTGAAAAATCATCGGACAATACTCTCGAAT
Source organism: bacterium (assembly GCA_035380865.1). GTDB lineage: Bacteria > UBP15 > UBA6099 > UBA6099 > UBA6099 > DAOSYA01. The sequence continues at coordinate 27,134 of DAOSYA010000038.1, read as the reverse complement.
TGAGGGCAAAGGTTTCGTCTCCGGGAGGAACGACGGTAGCCGCAACGACATCGTTTGAAAACTCGGGTTTCAGAGGGATCGTCATCGAAGCGGTGGAAGCGGCATACGCAAGATCAATAGAATTGGGAAAATAAGCAGTTTGATTGAAATGTAGTTTCTAAGATACAGGCAATGTATTTTGCAAGCGGGTGATATGATGAGCAAAGAAAAGAAAAAGAAAAAAACAAAAAAGAAAAAGCAACAGGCCAAAGGCGGGGACAGGGTTCTGAACGAGATCCTCGGGATTCTCGTTATCACGCTTTCGCTGCTTTCGGCGGTCTGTCTTTTTGTAGGCAAAGAGGGAAACACCCTGTATGCGCTCAAGCACAGTTACATGTCAATGCTGGGATACACGGCGGTGATAATCCCGGTGCTTATCGGGATGCTTGGCACATGGCTGGTGTGGCGCAGGCCGATAATCATGAAACTGATGTTTCATACTCTGATCGTTGGCTTGATAATGAGCGCCTGGATTAATTTCGGGCTGATGCTGTTCGGCGACGCCAATATATCCATGTCCGAGTTTTACAGCAGGGGCGGAGGCGCTATTACCGCTTTGCCTATAGCAAAAATAGCATCTGCAATATTATTGCCGGGCGTTTTCATGGTTCTGCTTGCTTCGCTCCTTATATATGCAAAACTCAGCTTTAATATTTCTTATACGCAGGTCGGTTTGAAAATGGCGCCATACGTTGCGGCGGCAGGGCGTCATACAGCTGCCGGCGCGACGGTCGCGGGAAAATTCGTCAAATCCAGAATCGATACTGCTATTGAGAAAAAGAGGGGGCGGATAGAGGCCGCGCGCGCCGAGAGAGAGCGTGAGATGGAGGAAAAGAAGCAGCAGCTCATGGCGGAAGAAGCCGCAAGAGCAGGAGCCCCGGAGTCGTTCTTTGACGATGAAAATGAAAAAGGACAGGAATATTCAGGATCAACGAGTGAAATATCTCAGAACATAATTACCGATATAGACAACGATGATAAGAGTATCGAACCTGAGCTGATTGATGAAGAAAAGGATCTTTTCCCTGTCGTATACGATGATAATGATAAAGAAGAAACGGTGGTGCATACGATAACGGATGTTGACGGCGAGGAGACGATTGTATGGCGTCTTCCAAGGCTGGACGACTGGCTGGATAAGAATCCCAATGCGAATGAAGCCGCGATAGACAACTCGATGAAGTTTAAACTCGAGGAAACTTTGAGGAATTTTCAGGTCCCTGCAAAGATCACGAATGTTGTGAACGGAGCTTCATTCACGAGGTTTGAGCTTGAACTGGAGCCGGGAACAAAAGTTTCCAGAATCGTGACGCTCGAAACGGATATAGCGATCCAGCTTGCCACTGATTCTCGGACAATAAGAATAGAGGCACCCATTCCGGGAAAATCGGCGGTAGGAATAGAAGTGCCCAACAAAGAGCGGGCGATGGTGCCGATGAGAAAGATATTCTCAAGCGAGGAATTTCTGAATGAGAAGAAACCGCTGTCTTTTATTCTGGGCGAGGACATCGGCGGCAAAGCGGCGTTTACCAATCTCGTTAAAATGCCGCACCTGCTCGTTGCCGGCTCGACGAACTCAGGTAAGAGTGTTTGTATCAATGGAATTATAACAAGCATAATCGCCAGGGAATTTCCGTCTGAAACAAGGTTCATTATGGTTGATATGAAAAGGGTTGAGTTGACGCCCTACGATGGAATTCCTCATCTTCTGTCTCCCGTGATAAAAGAGGCGCAGGAAGCGGCCAACGCGCTGCGATGGGTTTGCGAGGAGATGGAACGGAGATATAAAAGATTCGCGGAAGTCGGCGTAAGGGACATAAACGGGTACAACAATTTTGTTGATGATCCAGAAGAAAAAATGTATCGGATTGTTGTGATTATCGATGAGCTTGCAGACTTGATGATGGTTTCATCCTCGAATATGAATATCGAGAACCATATCTGCAGGATTACCCAGCTTGCAAGGGCTACGGGAATTCATGTCATACTTGCGACACAGAGGCCTGATACCAAGGTTATAACCGGTACGATAAAGAATAATATACCATCGAGAATTTCGTTTGCCGTAGCGTCGCAGATCGATTCGAGGACGGTTCTGGACCGAAAAGGAGCCGAATCGCTGCTCGGACGTGGAGACATGCTGTTTCTTCCGATAGATTCCAACAGGATGATGAGGCTGCAGGGCGCGTTCGTATCGGACAAGGAAGTTAAGCGTCTTGTGAAGTTCTGGAAAGACCAGGGCATGGTCGATCCGCCCCTGAAATTTTCCGTAGCCGCCGCCGGGCCGGGTGGTTCTCCCAGCGAAGGCTTTACCACGGAAGACGAAGCTCTTTATAAAATGGCGGTGGAAATCGTCGTAACAACCGGGCAGTGTTCTATTTCGATGCTTCAGCGCAGGCTCAGGATAGGATATAACCGCTCGGCGCGGCTGGTTGATCTGATGGAGGAAAGACATGTCGTAGGTCCTTATGACGGGAGCAAGCCCAGAGAAGTTATTTTAACTGCGGCAGGTCTAGACGAGGTTTGATCTGAATTTATTTGAAGTTTGAAAAACAAGGCAACTATCCCGTTTAACGCAGTTGCGAAAAATGGGATTCATCATCATTCCCCCTGCTTAAGCCCCATTTTATGGGGCTTTTTTTTGTCTTTTCGAAGATATTTTGCAGCGGTTGAGAAACATCAGGTTTGACGCTGAAGATACTGTGTGATAACATGGTCGTAATACTGATATGGCAAGGTGAATATGGACGATTATCGCGAAGATGTCGGCATATCGGAAGAAGAAGAATTCGAAGATCACCCTATAAAGATTGGTATCGACGAGTGGTGTTACCATAATTCGATGATGGTCGGAAGAATGTCGCTCGACGATGTGATCAGGAAGGCGGGCGATCTAGGGCTGGATGGTATCAGCTTCGATTATTTCATGATGGAAAGGCAGGATCGGAAAGATCCTTCACGCCTTGTCGAACTGATCAGGGAATTCGGACTGGAACTGGTTTTTGGATTCGGTATTCCGTTTGCTCTGCCGGAGATTGTTTTCCAGTTGATGGAACGAAAAAAGAACGAGATGTTCGATCTCGCTCATGAATTTGGAGCAACAACTTTACGGGTATGCGGCGGAGTCGTCATTCCGAATATGGTGCATAAACCGTTTCATCTTGTCGTGAATCGAAAAAAAGAGGTGGAAGAAGTCGCGAGGCGGCTGAAGATTTTCACCAATGATGCCTCGCTGGAAGGCCTAACGGTTGCGCTGGAAAATCATACGGATTACAAAGTAGAAGAAATGTTGCAGATAATTCACACCGTTGAATCAGAAGATTTTAAGGTTACGCTGGATACCGGCAACCCTATATATCATGAAGAAGATCCTGTCGAAACGGCTATAAGGCTTGCTCCTTATACGGGATATACTCACATTAAGGATATGAAATTTACAGGCCCCATGCTTTACAGCACCGCGCTTGGAAAAGGCGATGTGAATATACCGCAGATAGTCGAGGAACTCAGGAATCGGCTTTATGACGGCATATTCTCCGTCGAATGTGCGCTCCCGCTATGGGAAGTCGATATTGAAGATCAATCGGTCGATGAAAGTGTCGAGTATTTGAGAAATCTCAGCGGCTGAGTTTAATCGGAAATCGGCAACGCTTCAAAAGTTTTATCCCAACCCTTTATCACACTATCATTATAAATGTCATACCAGGGTTTGAGTTGTTTTTCATCAGCCGCGACCCACTTGCCCCCTGTAGGAGTAAAGTATTTATGCAGTTTGCTGAAAGTCGGATCGAGGTGCAGGCTGGACAAAACGAGAAGCAAAGTATCTACGATACGTTTATCAAGATTTTCGCGGTAAACGATAATCACGTTAGGAAGAGGTTCAGTGCATTCGATTTTTCTGAGTGTGGAGCTTTGCCTGTCTTTTATATATTTCAGGTATTCGGGTTCGAGTAGAATTGCATCCACCTGATCAAACAACAGTGCTTTCACAGCTGATTCTCTTGTCAGAAGCCTGAAACCGATGAAGAAGTGATATGGATCAAGGTCATACATAGACATGTTTTTATTGTTTGAAAATATCGAATTGAGCTCCATCCATGCCGCTTCATCGGGAAAAAATATTTTTGTCGCGAGAAGGTCTTCCAGGGCCTTGATTTTTGATTCCTGCCTGACATAGATACATCTTTCAGAGTCGATTTTTTCATTGATCTGATAAATTGCGAGGGGGCGAATTTTCGAGCTTTTATTGGTGGCCCTTGCTCTTGCATAATAGAAAGGCGGCATCCATGCGATATCGGCTTTTTCTGTTTCAAGCCTGGATACAATTTGTTCCCAGCTTGCGGAACCGTCATCGAGGATTACTTCCATGTTGATTTCGTTTTTGAGTATTTTCTGGAGGCACCGCATATCGCTGAAAATCGTAGAGGAACCTTCCCCGAGAAGTGACGGGGGGAGATACATGGCAAGCGAAATCATGTCGGGTTTTGTTGCGGCATTGCATAACAAAGGTGCAACTAAGGATATTAGTAATATCAGGCTGAATATGATTATGGTTGTTTTCTTTTGCTTCTTGTCTAAAAATGGCATAACCGGAAACCAGAGTTCCGCTCCGTAATCAAAGAGCATCAATTCAACCTTCATTGTACAATTAGAAATGAACCGTGTAAACTTACAGTCAAATGAAAAAGGAGAGAGTTGTGGGCAGAAGAGTGTTGCGAATGAGCATAGTTGCCCGGATATCCATTGTGTTCGGGCTGCTTGTGTTTTGTACCGCTCTGATAATCAACAAAGGCGGCGAAATAAGAACGGAAAGACTTTACAGGGCGCAGAGAGAGGCGAGAATGGAGTTTCTTGCGTCATCGATTTCACATGGAATAACGAATATTCTTATATCCCCGGGAGCAAGAAAGCAGGTCGGGCGGATAACCGAAGCCGCGCTTCAGCAGATAATGACTATCGATCCGTCAGTTGTCGGCTGTGAGATAAAAGACAGAAATGAAGAGGTTGTTTATAAATATATAAGGCTGTCCGATGTTCAAATGGGAAAATTCCCTTACTCTGAAAAAGCCGTGATGTCGGGCGACGAGAGGATAGGTTCTGTAAGGCTTTTCTATGAAGATCTTAATCTGCTGGAAATAGAGAAGACCAGACAGGTGATAATGCTGGGCGGAACAATTGCTTCCACGATAAATTATTACATTAAGAAATATGATTATTTTCAGGTGGAATTTCTTGCGAGAGAAATAATCGAAGATGATCCCGATGTTTTATATTCGTCGATTACGGGTGCGGGCGGAACGAAATATTATGAATACAGGATAGATGAATTTTCCGATTACCTGAGCGATCAGGTCGCTGTTAAGGCGGGTTCCGTCAGCACGGTGCAACCGGTTTTGATCCAGGAAATAGGAACTTCTTCGAAATATGGAAGAATGGTAGAAGTCGATGTGCTTATAGACGATGCGGGCAAGCGGCTTGGGATAGTACGAATCGGTTACTCCATGGCATCACTGGTGAATTCTTTGCAGCGGGAGAGAGTCATTATCGGTTTTTATATTTTTGGAGTGACTCTGCTCGCGTTCGGGGTCGCGGTTTTCATCGCCCGAAACATAACAAGGCCTCTCGCCGAACTGACGGAGATTGCGAGGAGCATAGATTATGAAAATGACGGGGAGCTTTCAGGAGTAACAGAACTGAAGGCGGAGATCGAGAGTTTGAAAGAGGCGTTCGGCGCGGTCGGCGACAGGCTTGTCAATCGCGGCGACGAGGTGGGCAAACTTTCCACGGCATTCCGGTCGATGATGCAGCGTCTGGATGCGAGGATTCATGAACTGGAGACTTTTTACAGCAAAATAAGTGTCACCGACAGGTTTTATGCGATGGGCCAGTTGTCCGCCGGGATTGCACATGAGATAAACAATCCGCTCGCAATAATTTCGACTTATGCACAGATAATTCTGAAGCGAAAGGACCTGGACGATGAGCTTAGAAATGAAGTCATTACTATTTTAGAAGAGATCGACAGGATCGCGGACAAGGTTAAGGATCTTCTTTCTTTTGCTCATGACTCTCAATATGAATATAAAGTATCCGATATTAATGAAGTCCTTCTGAAAACACTCGATCTGACAAAGCACCAGTTCAAAAAAATGGAGATTGATCTTGTGTGCGACATAACAAGAGATGATTCCTTAATGGTTAAGGTCGATGCGAACAAGATTCGACAGGTTTTCCTCAATATGATTCTTAACGCGGTGCAGGCTATGGAAGGGGCCGGGAAAAAGGTTCTTACCGTCGGCTCGGGCATCAATTCGGAAGGTAACGCTGAAATAATATTTTCGGACACGGGGATAGGAATCCACAGGGAGGATTTGAGCCGGATATTCGATCCGTTTTTTACCACCAAGGAAGCCGGAATCGGAACGGGTATCGGGCTTGCTATCAGTTACAATATAGTATCTGCTCACAATGGTGAAATCGTTGTGGACTCGGAACCCGGAAAAGGAACTCAATTCAGGATAATATTACCGCATGCGAGTTAACGCGGAATAAACATGGGCAGTTTTCCTGCTTGATAGATGGAGGGAAAATGATCAGAAAACTTGATATTAAACCATCGAAAATAGTGGCGCTCGGGCTTAATTACCGCGATCACGCGGTCGAGTTCAACAAGCCTGTGCCGGAAAACCCGATGCTTTTTATAAAACCTTCAACTTCGGTTATATATGACGGGGAAGACATTGTTTACCCCGCGGGCGCAACGCGAGTCGATTATGAAGCCGAGCTTGCTGTTGTTATCGGGAGAAAAGCCGTCAGGGTGGCTGCCGCCGATGCACAGGATTATATTGAGGGATACACATGCCTGAATGATGTTACCGAAAGGGACATGCAGGCGCTGGACGGTCAATGGACGCGCGCTAAAGGATTCGATACTTTCTGTCCGATCGGCCCTGTGATCACGAACGAGGTCGATCCGTCGAACATAAATGTAAAATCCTACCTTAACGGCGAATTACGACAGAGCTCAAATACGAAGAACCTGATTTTCGATGTGGCGGCTATTGTCGAGTTCGTTTCAGGAATCATGACGCTGTTGCCCGGAGATGTCATAGCAACGGGCACTCCGTCGGGAATAGGTCCCATGCTGCCGGGCGATGAAATTGTCATCGAGCTGGAAGGGATAGGCAGGCTCTGCAACAGGGTTGTCGAAGGGTAGCGTCATCGCGAAAAATATTTATCATGAATGAGATTTTGTGATAAAATTAACCGTCGATTTTTTTGATCCTGACAAAAATTAAATAAGTTCAATAACCCGGAAAGAGGTGGAGACTTGGCTGTAGACACTGGTTTTATAGGCAAAAAGTATCCCACGCATGTGTACGAAATAGGGAAAGAAAAAATACGCGAATACGCGCGCGCTGTCGGGGATAAGAACCCGGTTTACCTCGACGACGAAGCTGCTGAAAACGCCGGTTACGACTGTGTGGTTGCGCCGCCGACGTTTGCTGCTGTTTATGCGGCATGGCCTGTGGGCGAGATGTTGCTGGATAAAGAGCTTGCTCTTAATCTCATGATGCTTGTTCATGGCGAACAGGATTTCGAATTCGGAGAAGTTGTGAGCGCCGGTGATGTGATCACAACGGAATCGGAGATAGTCGAGATCTATGAAAAGGCAGGGAAAGATTTTGTCACGATGGAAACGATTTCAACAAACCAGAAAGGCAATCTTGCGTGTAAAGGCCGATGGACGTTTGTTATCAGAGGATGAGAGGAAATAAAATGGAATTCGATAAAATTAATGTTGGCGACGAAATCACTGTTTCAAAAAATAAGGTGGGAAAATACCAGCCGATTCTTTATGCGGGAGCTGGCGGGGATTTCAACCCGATACACATAGACCCGGAATTCGGGAAGATGGTCGGACTCGGCGGGAACATTCTTCACGGGCTGTGTACGATGGCTTTCGCGGGCAAGGCCTGCACGGACTATGCGGGAGATCCCGGTGCGTTAAAGAGGCTCAAGGTCCGGTTTGCCAAACCCGTTAAACCGCTTGAAACAGTTGAAGTGAAAGGCAAAATTATCAAAATCGATGAAGACGTTGCAGTTGCAGAGATATCCGCCGATACGAACGGTGGAAATGTTCAGGTTCTGACCAACGGGATAGCCGAGTTCAGAAAGACCTGATTCATTTACGGTTCGCCGCTTCAACCTTTTAACACCTTTATAAAAATACCTGTGAATTATGCTTGTGTGCGCTTAAAATATTTTTGTGCGTAAGTTCCTTGTGGTGAATTGTTATGGCCCGGATTAGAAAACTTACTGATATAGAAAAGCTCATCATGGGAATAACCCGGGATGATGACTACGAAGATCAACTGGTTTTCATTAAAAAGGAAAATCCCAGAAAAGCAAGGTATGCCCCGTTGCATCCGGGTTTGCCAGACAGGCTCGCTTCCAATCTGGCAAAAATGGGGATCAGGAAATTATATACCCATCAGGCGGAAGCAGTGCAGCGGGTGCGCGATGGTGAGAACATTGTTCTCGCCACGGATACCGCCAGTGGAAAATCTCTCTGCTATAACATCCCGATAATTGAGGAAATCATTATCAATCCAGATGCTCGGGCACTGTATCTTTTTCCGACCAAGGCGCTCGGGCAGGATCAGACCCGAATGCTCCATGCGTTGATAAAGCCCGGTGATGATTTCGATGAAACAATGGCTTTTTATTCATTAAGGATGGGGAGGCGGTCGATAAGGTTCGGGACTTATGACGGAGATACGCCGAGGGAGGAACGAACCGCGCTGAGGCGTGAGGGGAATGTCCTGCTCACAAATCCCGACATGCTTTCCATGGGCATTCTGCCGAATCACAACAGGTACTGGAGCGCATTCTTCGAAAAACTCAAGTTCATTGTCATTGATGAAATTCACATGTACCGGGGAGTGTTCGGGTCGCACGTTGCAAATCTTATGAGAAGGTTTGTCCGGGTATGCGAGTATTACGGATCGGAACCGCAGTTTATTTGTTGTTCCGCTACCATATCGAATCCGGCGGAGCATGCGCAAAAGCTTACCGGCAAAAAGATATTCGCGATAACTGAGAGCGGCGCGCCGTCGGCGGGCAGGCAGTTTGTGTTGTGGAATCCACCTTTGTTGAAAGGGACAAAGGATACGAGGCGGAGCCCGCTGACTGAATCGATAAATCTTTTTTCGTTCCTGCTGCAATCAGCTTTGCGAACCATCGTGTTCGCGCGCGCAAAGCCAACGGTGGAAGTGATACTTAAATACACTCGTGAAAAACTGCTGGGATCGAGTGTCGGGCCTGACAGTATTATGTCGTACCGTGGAGGCTATCTTCCTTCGGAGAGAAGAGAAATAGAAAGGGCGCTGGCGGAAGGAGATCTGCTTGGCGTCACATGTACCAACGCGCTTGAACTGGGTATTGATATCGGAAGCCTCGATTCCGTGATCATAAACGGATACCCCGGCTCGATATCCAGTGTTCTTCAGCAGGCCGGCAGGGCGGGAAGGAGAAACAAGCAGTCACTCGCCGTTCTTGTGGCTTACAATGAGCCGCTCGACCAGTATTTCATGCGTAATCCGGAATACTTTTTCGGGCGTCAGGTAGAGCAGGCGATAGTCCATCCGCAAAACACTTACATAATGGAAATGCACCTGAAAGCGGCGGCGGCTGAACTGCCGTTGAAGACTGCGGAAAAGAACTTTTTCGGTGAAAATTATATTCAAATCGTGAGGCGGCTTTTGAGGGAGGGAATACTGAAGGAACAGAAGGGCGGCGCCTATTATGTTGGAGACGATTACCCGGCTGGAAAGATAAATCTGAGAACGACGTCGAATCAGAACTACGCGATATGTCTCGAAAACGGGGATATGATAGGACAGATGGATGCAGCCGGCGCTTTCAATTATATCCATGATGGAGCGGTGTATCTTCACATGGGCGAATCCTATCATGTCGATAAACTTGACCTGGACAAAAAAATCGCCACGGTCGTAAAAAAGAATCTCAGCTATCATACGAGATCTCTAAGCCGTGAATGGGTCAACATCGACAGGGTGCTGAGAGAAAAGAAACTCGGGAAAACAAAAATATATTTTGGCTATATAGAAGTTACCAGCAAAGTTCATTCATTTAAGAAAATAAGAAACAAGGATCGATCTACGCTCGGTTACGAGGATCTCGACTATCCCGAGGACAGGCTTTGGACGCAGGGATTCTGGTTTGTTCTTCCCGCGTCGATAGAAAAAGAGATTGCCGCGCGGGGAATGGATTTAATGGGCGGGCTTCATGCCGTGGAGCATGCAACAATAGCGATGCTGCCGTTCCTCGCGATGTGCGACAGGATGGATATCGGCGGAGTTTCGACAGACAGTCATTCGGATACCGAAGGAAGGCCGGTGGTTTTTGTCCATGACGCTTATGAGGGCGGAATGGGGCTTTCCGAATCGGGTTACGAGAGGATTGGTGAGCTTTTTGAAAGAACGCTGGAATTGATGGAGGGATGCAAGTGTGAAGACGGCTGCCCTTCATGTATCCAGTCGCCCAAATGCGGAAACATGAATCAGCCGCTCTCAAAAGAAACCGCTATATTTATTCTGAAAAGTATCATGGGAAAAAAGTAGAAGCTTAATCTGAAAAATAATTTGATGCAGTAATAAATTTACATTCTTGCTTTTAAAATTATTCTGTTCGAATCTTTTACGGTATCTTTTATAGCGTAGATTTTATTGCTCAGAAAAACATCATAGACTTTCTTGTCAAGATGTCCGAGCCTGACTTCTTCATCGAGAATGCTGAGCGCTTTGTCTACGGGAATAGCGGGTTTGTAAGGCCTGTCCTGTGCCGTCAAAGCGTCGTATATATCCACAAGAGCAAGAATCCGGCCCTGCAGCGGAATTTCTTTGCCGGATAAATTATTGGGATATCCGCTCCCGTCCAGTTTCTCGTGATGGCAGGAAGCGAAGTAAGGGACTCTCTTCATCCTTTTCGGGAAAGGAATCTGGCTCAGTATTTTGAAAGTGCTGTCAACATGTGTGTTCATGTCGAGACGTTCTTTATCTGTAAGATTTCCTTTTTGAACATGTAATTGTTTCACTTCATAAGCGGTAAGATATTTCTTTCTTCCGCCTTTTGAATTCGTATAGGTTTTATTTGAAATCTCGTCCAGCCTCATGCTGTCTTCCTGTGGCATGAATCCGGGCTTGTTGATCTTCTCAATGAATCGAAAGTCATTTTCAATCGATTCCAGATCTTTTTTTAGTTCGAGTTCTAATTCCTCGAATTCACTCCGGGCGGCATTCTTTTTGACAAGCTTGTTTCGGGTTTTTTCTGCGGCGAGCATTTTCTGCATCTTTATTGTTTCAAACCTTTCGGCAATGCGTTCCAGTTCGCCGGGATACAGTTTGTATTTCTTTACAAGTATCTGTTCTCTAATCCCTATTTTACCGATGTCATGCAGCCATGCAGAGTATTCAAGTTCCATCAGTTCATCGTCCGTGAAACAATCCATTGCCCTGGCGGTCGCAATCGCATACATTGCCACTCTTCTCGAATGTCCTGCGGTTGCAGGGTCTCTTTCGTCGATTGCGCTTGCAGAATAACGCACCAGTGCATTGAGGAGGTCGGCGACTTCCTTGTAAAGCTGCGCGTTTTCGATAGACACGGCAGCCTGTGATGCAAGTGACATGAGGACCCGCTCGTCGCGTTCGGAAAACGGAACAACTCTGCCGTTTTTGTTTTTGTTGATAAGCTGAACCGCCCCGGTGACTTCCGAATTATGATTAAGCATCGGAACAGTCAGCATCGACTTTGTTCTGTAACCGGTTTTCTTGTCAATATTCCGATTGAAAGAGTAGGGTTTCTTTTCGTCGATTCTGTAGACATCTTCTATGTTGAGAGGTTCGCAGGCCAGAGATACATAACCGGCAATGCTGGTCCGGTCTATCTTTATCCGAATCTCTTTAAGCATATCCGCGTCGGTGACATGAAAGTAGAGTTCGTTATACTCGGGATCGACAAGGTATAAAGTCCCTTTTTCCGCTTTAAGCAAACCTTTGGCTTCGTCGATTATTCTTGTGAGCAATGAATAAAGGTCGATTTCGGAACTTATCGCAACCCCGACATCGAGCAGCTTGGAAGAGAGCATTTGCAGTTCTTCCAGTTCGTATTCGACCTCATCCATGTTTTGCCTGAGATATTTAAATTTGTCGCGATATTCAAGAATCGTGTTGGAACTCTGAATATTCGTGTTGTTTTTAATTTTTTTCTTTTTATCAGACATCGAACACCCGGCCGGTAATATTTCAAATATGACTGAAAATTAATCCGAAAAAATGGATCGTTCACAAAAGAATCAATATCTTATGTTAATCCAAATACGCAAAAATCACAATTCCACTCTCATTGCAATTTCGTTGCAGTTGGGGAAATGAACGCACTTGATGCAATCGGCCCATATTTTTTTAGGAAGCTCTGCCATGTCGATTCTGTTGAACCCCATTTTCTCAAAGAACCCCGGCTGGTAGGTCAGAACGAATATTCTTGGAATATTGAGCGTTACCGCTTCTTCAAGAGCTTCTCCGACAATCATTTTCCCATAGCCTTTTTTGACATATCTCGGAGCAACCGCAACAGACCTTATTTCAGCAAGATCGCTCCAGCAGATATGCAGTGCGCCGGTTGCGATTATCTTTCCTTTTTTTTCAATAACCATGAAATCACGAATGTTTTCATATATATCGTTCAGAGACCTTGCAAGCATCTGCTGCTTTTTTGCATAGTAGTTTACGAGTTTCTGAATTTCTTCGGCATCACTTACATTCGCATGGCGAAAGGTTGCCTCGGATGTTTTACTCTTTACTGCTGTCTTTGTCTTCGCCATTTTTATTTTCCATCTCCACTGTTGGTATTACAGGAGCTTCAGGTTTTGCGGGTGCCTGCACTTCCTGTGATTTTATAACACTTTTTTTGCGAAATCTGTCCAGGCTCAGTGATTTTTCAGGATCAAACGGTGACCCGGTTATTCTGTTCGGTGATTCATACAGCGTGTAAACTGCATCTACAAGAAAATTCAACGATCGATTCAACGATGCGGTGGCATCACTGGATATTGCTTCAAATCCTTTACCGGACCTGTAGCTTTTGTAGATGATTTCGCCTTTGACAGTTTCAAACTCGATGTCGCTGTCAAGCCTCGATACAATGTCTTCGATAAATTTCGTCCCGTCGAAAAGAAAGTGGAACTTTTCTTTCTGTTGATCAAAATCATCTATAAAAAAAATTCTGTGTCCGGATATTTCAGTAGTGCTGAATTGATCCGGGGGGGGCAGAGGTTCCAGTATATCGAGCGCCGACCTGGAAAGCCCGCCGAGTTCATACGCCTGAACGCCGGGCCTTGTTTTTTTATCTATGAAGAAAGTCATTCTTTTGTAGTGGTAAATAAACTTCTCGAAAGCACGGTATCTGAGGTAATCGATCGAGAAATTATTATTTTCTTTAAGTGTTTCCTCGAACAGTTCCGGTTCTTCCTCAAGCCCCTTCATGAACTCGTCTTTGTTTTCGTTGATCATGTGCAGGACGGCGGGCGGGAATTTATCCACCGCCATGAAGGTCAATTGCTTATGAACATCGGGAGACCAGCAATATCCCGGACTCGCTCCTGCGGAGCAAATTATGGTAAATAGTAACAGTGTATATTTGAAAGTGAGTTTCATATCGGGTATCAAGTATTATTGTTCTTCAACAACTCGATCTTGCGTCTCAGTTCGAGAATGATTTTTACTCCGGCCAGGTTCACGCCCTGTTCCCGGGTGAGTTTTCTTATCTCGCGAATTTCATCGAGGTCGCGGTGTGAGTACATTCTGTTGTTAGATTCGGTGCGACTCGGCACGACAAGATTTTCTCTTTCGTACATTCTGAGAGTCTGCGGGTGCATACAAAGAAGCTCGGCAGCCACCGAAATTACATATACCGGTTCGTCATAACCATGCAGTGCCATGCTTAAGCTAACGCCTGTGAGTTTCAGCCGCCGATTTGTTTAACGAAGGGGACTCCGTAAAGGAATACCAGAACCCAGATCAACGCGATCAGAGCTACACCGACCGCCGATAACACAATTACTTTGATTTCTTCGGCTCTGGTTTTTTCGGGCGCTGCGGGTTGTTCGTGAACCAGCCCGCATTTCTCACAAACCCATCTTTCTTTAAATTCAGCTTTTTTGTTTTCGCTCATTATCTCAAGTCACCATTTTCATACAATATATACTAACACATTCCTTCCTTTCAATAAATCCGCCGAGAAGGATTGTAAACGGCGATGTGTTGCCGCTATCAGAATCAGATTTATTTAAAAAACAGGAACTGTGATTTTAAAAAACAGGTTATATTTTTCGATGATAAAAAACCTGTTTTTTGTTGATACACTGGACAAAGAATCAAATATGTATATAAATATTGTGCCGGGGTCGATAAGACCTGTTCCGCTATTACTAAATATCAGCACACTGCTATATGAATGGTTTTCGCATTGTTGGTCTTGTTGAGGCTAACGGCAATAAGCGAGTATTTTTGAGTTTGTTTGACTGGAAGAATAGATTTAACGCGAGGATTAGGAACATAAGGGCGTACTGCAATATAATATATGGATACAGTGAGGAAGGGGGAATGACATATTTCTGCCGACAGGAATAACTCGGGACTTGTGAATGTGAAAATCGAATCCGGTTTTTGTGAAGAGTTAAAAAAACGCGGGGCGGAAAATCTTTCACGCTGCATGCAGTGTATGAAGTGCGGTGTTGGATGCCCTGTGGTTTTTTCTATGGACTATAATCCGACCCAGATAATCAGGATGTCAATACTGGGAATGAAAGACGAAGTGCTTTCGAGTGGAACTATATGGCTTTGCTCTGGATGCGAAACATGCACCACGAGATGCCCGATGGAAATAGATATTGCAGGCGTGATGGATTTATTAAAGGAAATAGCAGTGGAAGAGGGATATCAGATTCCCGAGGCAAATACATACGAGTTTCATGATACGTTCATAAACATTGTGAGGGCGCGCGGAAGAATGAACGAGCCTTTGCTTTTCGGTCATTACAAGACAAGAACGAAAACGTTCCTCAATGACATGGATCTGGGGACGGAAATGTTTTTGAGGGGAAAGATAAAATACCTGGGGAAAATCAAAGGCAGGGATCAGATTAAGAAGATTATAGATAAAACAAGATCAGGGAAATGATGGATAAATCGGAAAATAAAAAGTTTGCGTATTATCCCGGGTGCTCTTTGAAAGGCTCGGCGGGAGAGTTCGACGAGTCGGTTAGAAGTGTTTTCGAAGAGCTGGGAATAACGTTAGAAGAAATACCCGACTGGAACTGTTGCGGCGCGACGTCGGCGCACAATCTCAGCAGGGATCTCGCGCTTTCACTGTCGTTGCGGAATCTGGCTATTGCAGAGCCGTCGGGACTTGATGTCGTTGCGCCCTGCGCGAGTTGTTACAACAGGTTAAAAGTTGCTGAAGCTACTGTGCTGGGCGATGCCGATACAAAAAAACGTATCGAGAAGATCATCGAGAGAAAGTTCAACGGTGATATAACTACCCTGAACGGGCTGGATCTGCTGGTTGATCATATCGGCATGGACAAAGTCAGGAGCAGGGTCACGAGGAAGCTGGAAGGGCTGAAGGTCGTATCGTATTACGGCTGTCTTCTGGTGAGACCACGGAAACTGCTGGGAGTGCAGGAGGCGGACAATCCCATGGCGCTTGATGATTTGATGGAAGCGCTTGGAGCGGAGCCGAAATTCTGGTCGTTCAAAACGGATTGTTGTGGAGCGGGTCATGCACTGAGCAGAACCGATATTGTCTGCAATCTCGTGGGAAATTTGCAGAAGATGGCGCTGGAAGCCGGTGCGGAGGCAATAGTTACAGCCTGCCCGATGTGCCATGCGAACCTGGACATGAGGCAGAGCGATTCCATGACTCGGGTTCCGGTGTTCTTTTTTTCCGAGCTAATGGCGCTTGCGATGGGCAAAGACAGGGAAGCGAAAAAATGGATAGGAAAACATCATGTGCCTGCGGTTCCTCTTTTTGAAAAGTTAGGGCTTTTATAGCGGAATGATGCGGAAAGATGAGAGTTTCGATATGAGTGAAGACAGCGGTTTGGATAACGGGTTGCCCGGTCGGAATAATAAAAAAGTCGGTTCTGTAATGGTGGTCGGCGGCGGGATAGCCGCAATGCAGAGCGCTCTTGATCTTGCGGATAACGGTTATCTGGTTCATCTCGTGACGAACAGCGAATGTATCGGCGGCAACATGGTTCGGCTCGATAAGGTTTTCCCGACCAACGACTGCTCGATGTGTATCGTGTCTCCCAAGCTGGTAACGGTTGGCAATCATCCCAATATAAATATCATCACGATGGGCGATGTCGAAAAATGCGAGGGGGAAGCGGGCAATTTCAGGATACGGGTTCGGAAAAGGGCGAGATATATAGACGAAAGCAAATGCACGGGCTGCGCGGAGTGTGTGGAAGTCTGCCCGGTAAAGCTTCCCGATCCGACCAATGAAGGGCTCGACGACCGGAAGGCGACATTCAGGCTTTATCCACAGGCGGTGCCCAACTGGTTTGCGATATCGAGAGAAGGAACTGCTCCCTGCAAGACGGCCTGCCCCGCGCATATAAGCTGCCAGGGATACGTGAATCTTATTGCGGCGGGTCGTTTTAAAGATGCTCTCGACTGCATCAGGCAGCGGATACCATTTCCTTCGGTATGCGGCAGGGTTTGCTACCATCCCTGCGAGACTGACTGTAACAGGGGCGGGATCGACGAGCCTGTTGCGATTAACCAACTTAAAAGATTCGTGTCGGACATAGAATTGAAAGAGGCCGGCATTATAGATGAATGTGAAGGTTCCGCCGGTATCGAGGATCTTTCCCTGGTGTCGCGGAAAGAAGAAGATGAAAGACTTCAAAGGGACGAAAAAGTCGCGATTATCGGGGCGGGCCCGGCGGGTCTGACCTGCGCTCATGACCTTGCCCTGAGCGGGTTCAATTGCACGGTTTTTGAAAAGCTCCCGGTCGCGGGTGGAATGCTGGCGGTGGGAATTCCCGAATACAGGCTGCCGACCAGGATTTTAAATTATGAAATCGACAGGATAAGAAATCTCGGTGTAGAAATTAAACTCAACAGTGTTATAGAACGTGAAAACGGGATAGACAGGCTGTTCGAGTCCGGGTACAAGGCGGTGTTTATCGCGATAGGAGCCCATGCGAGCATGCGGCTCGGCGTCGAGGGCGAGGAACTCCCGCATGTGCTCAGCGGTGTGGAATTTCTGCGCAGGGCGAAGCTCGGAGAGGAAACAGGGCTGAGAGGCAGGGTTGCGATTATCGGCGGCGGCAATGTCGCCATAGACGCAGCGCGGACAGCCGTAAGAATGGGTGTGGATGATGTTACGGTTGTATACCGCCGCTCGCGTGAAGAGATGCCGGCGCATGACTGGGAGATCGAGGAGGCGGCGAACGAGGGCGTCAGGTTCGAGTATCTTGTTTCGCCTGTGAAGATAAGCGAAGGTTCGTTAACGTGTGTCAGGAACAGGCTCGGAGAGCCGGACGAAAGCGGCAGAAGAAGCCCGGTCGAAATAGAGGGTTCCGAATTCACAATTAACGCGGACAACGTAATTGCGGCGATAGGCCAGCGACCGGAGACCGAATTTTTATCCCCGGATGAAACGGGGATTCAATTCACATCATGGAAAACGGTGAGCTGTAACGCAAAGTCGCTGGAGACGGGGCGCGAAGGAGTTTTCGCGGGCGGCGACTGCGTAACCGGCCCGGACATGGCGATAAGCGCGATCGCCGCAGGGAAGAACGCCGCAGTTTCGATTGAAAGATATCTGAACGGACAGGAAATCGACGCGCCGAGGTATGAGGATTCGCTTGAGCCGCCGGTGTTGCTTGATCCGGATCAACTGGGTTCTATAAAGAAAGAAAAAAGACAGAATGCTTCCACGATACCGGTCGGCGAGAGAAAAGGGAATTTCCGCGAAGTTGAAAAGACTTTCACCGCCGATGAAGCAATGGCCGAGGCCGCGAGATGTCTGTGTTGCGGTCCGTGTTCCGATTGCAGGATGTGCGAGATAACCTGCCAGCAGGATGCCATAGATTTCGGACAGAAGGAACAGGTTCTGGAATTTAATGTCGGGGCCGCGATTCTCGCTCCGGGCTATGAAACGTTCGACCCGAAAGGCACGTTGACGCAGTTCGGGTACGGCGTTTACGAAAATGTTTACACGAGCATCGAGTTCGAGCGGATTCTCAGCGCTTCAGGGCCGACGGGCGGACATATCACACGGCGCTCGGACGGCAGTGTGCCGGGCCGCGTCGCATTCATTCAGTGCGTTGGCTCCAGGGATTTGAGCATAGGGAAAGATTACTGTTCCGGTGTCTGCTGCATGTACACGGCCAAGGAAGCGATTATCGGCAAAGAGCATGAGCCGGACATGCAATGCACGGTGTTTTATATCGACGAGCGGGCGCACGGAAAGAATTTCGAGCGGTACTATAACAGCGCGGTGAATGATTACGGCGTCGAATATGTCCGCGGCACTATCTCCGGAATAAAAGAATTGCAGCAGACCAAAAATCTTCTTTTGACTTATATCGGTGAAAACGGAAAACAGAAGGTCAGGGAATTCGATATGGTCGTCCTTGCGGTTGGAATGGAGCCGACGGGGACGAATCATGATCTCGCTGAAGCTTTTAATATAAAACTGAACAGGTTTGGTTTCTGTGAGACTGATATTATCGAGCCTGTCGTTACAAGCCGCGAAGGTGTTTATGTTGCCGGCGCGTTCCAGGGGCCGAAGGATATTCCCGATTCAGTAACGCAGGCAAGCGGCGCGGCCTGCAAAGCCATGATCGATCTTGCCGGTGAGCGGTTCACTCAGATTAATCCTGAAGCATATCCCACGGAAAAAGATGTGAGCAATGAAGAACCCAGAATCGGTGTCATGATATGCAGATGCGGTTTCAACATCGGCTCTGTTGTCGATGTTCCCGAAGTAATTGAGTATGCAAAGAATCTGCCGGGAGTCGTATGGGCGGAGGAAAGTCTCTACGCATGCTCCGGGGATAACCTGCAAAAAATTATAGATACGATAAAAGAACACAACCTGAACCGTTTTGTGATTTCGTCCTGTACCGTTCAGACGCATCTTCCTCTTTTCCAGCAGACGATGAAAAGAGCGGGATTGAACAAGTACCTGTTCGAGTTCGCAAATATCAGGGAGCACGATTCATGGGTGCATCGTGATGATCCTGAGAAAGCGACGCAGGTGGCCAAAGAGCTGACAGCCGGTGCCGTGTCGAGGGTTAAGCGGCACAGTCCCCTCAAGGTTTTCAGGAATGATGTTATACAGAAAGCGCTGGTGATCGGCGGCGGCGTGTCGGGGATGACGGCGGCGCTGTCCATAGCTGATCAGGGACACGATGTTTATCTCGTGGAAAAGGCGGATCAACTGGGCGGTTTTATTAAAAATATCAAAACCACACTCGAAGGCGCGGATACTGTAGCTTTCATCGAAGAGACTATCGCGAGGGTGGAATCGCATCCCCGGATAAGTGTTTATAAGGGATACACGGTCAAGGCTGTGGACGGGCATGTCGGGAGCTATAAATCCCGGCTGGTGCCTGCCGATGCGGGAACTGAATCCGCGGCAGGAGAAAAACTGTTGAACCATGGCGTGATCATCGTGGCGACGGGTGGCCGCGAACTCGTTCCTTCTCTGGAGATAGGCGAAAAGCATAACGTGCTGACCCAGACGGAGTTCGGACTGAAGGTGTCTGAACAAGATGAACAGGCTCGCAAAGCTGAGAGTATTGTAATGATACAGTGTTTTGAGCAGCGAAATGAGGAAAGGCCTTACTGCAGCAAAGTCTGCTGTTCGGCGGCTGTGAAAAACGCAATCGCGGCAAAGGAGCTGAATCCGGATGCGAATGTTTATGTGCTGTACAGAGACATCAGGACATACGGCTTCAAAGAGCTGAAATACCTTGAAGCGAGAGAAAAAGGCGTCATATTCATCAGGTTCCGTGATGGCGATGATCCTGTTATATCCGAAGCGGGCGGGAAGGTCAGGGTTGCGGTTAATGATGACGTCCTGAAAAGAGAGCTGGTGTTCGAACCGGATATTCTGGTGCTGAGCGTGCCGATAATCTGCGCGGAAGACAGCGCGGCCATATCGGTGATGTTGAAAGTGCCGGTGGATTCGGATGGTTTTTTCTGCGAGGCGCACGCGAAGCTGAGGCCCGTAGATTTCGCGAGCGAGGGATTGTTTCTGTGCGGAGTAGCGAATTCACCCAAGCCGCTCGAGGAAAATGTCCAGCAGGCAAAAGCGGCTGCGGGCAGGGCGATGATCATTCTCTGCAGGGATTATCTCGAACGCGAGGGAATGGTCGCGCAGGTTAATGAAGATCTCTGTGCGGCATGTCTTACCTGCGTCAGGGTGTGTCCTTACAATGTGCCGTTCATTAATGAGCGAAACAGGGCGGAGATAAACGGGGTGGAATGCCAGGGCTGCGGGTGCTGCGCCGCGTCATGCCCGGCCAAAGCGATACAGGTCGAGCATTTCAGGGACGATCAAATTGTTGCCCAGGAACAGATGATAATCAGCGAAGCATGCAAAGCGCCGGGCTGCAAATAGGAATTGAAAGGTAGGAATAATGGCTCAGAGAGATGATCTGATAAGTACGGTGCCCGATCCTGATCCGGTTATGAAGCTGGATCCGGTGCCGGGATTTGAGCCTGTAATAGCATCTTTGTGCTGTCACTATTGCTCGTATGTAGCCGCCGATCTTGCGGGTTCCATGAGGCTCCAGTACCCGGCGAACATAAGGATTATAAGGGTTCCATGCACGGGAAAAGTAGACATAATTCATATATTGAAAGCTTTTGAGAGCGGTGCCGACGGGGTTTATGTATCGGGCTGCGAAGAAGGAAGCTGTCATTTCAAGATCGGGAATCTGCTTGCGAAGAAACGTGTTTATTATGCAAAGAAACTTATCGAGGAGATCGGGCTTGAGCCGGAAAGACTGGAGATGTTCAACACGGCGGCATCCCAGGGCCCGCGTTTTGCCGAAGTCGCAACACTGATGACGGAACGTATCAGGAGGCTGGGGCCTTCTCCGATTCCCAGGAACGTGGCTTTTGTGAACGGAGAAAAAGAATATGAATTTGTACCAGATAATTAGAACAGAGGTGCTTCGATGATATTAGCTGAAAGAAAACCGCTTGCGGAAATCATCGAATTAATTGGTGATGCCCGAAAAGTGCTGGTTCTTGGCTGCGGGACATGTGTGACGGTTTGTTTTGCGGGTGGCAGCAAAGAGGTTGGTATTCTCGCTTCACAGTTGAGAATGGCGGCTTCAAAGGCCGGGAAAGAACTCGAAGTCGTTGAAGAGACGATCGAACGGCAGTGCGAGGACGAGTTTTTTGAGGGAGTGAAAGAAAAGATCTCCGATGCGGATGTTGTGCTTTCGCTCGCGTGCGGTGTCGGCGTTCAGACGATCGCGGAATTGTTCCCTGAGGTTGTTCCGTTGCCGGGAGTCAACACAACATCGTTCGGCAGGCCCGTGGAACCGGGAGTGTTTGTCGAATATTGCGCGGGCTGCGGCGATTGTCTTCTTGCGTTGACAGCGGGGATATGCCCGATAGCGAGATGCTCGAAAAGCTTGCTTAATGGTCCATGTGGAGGCTCTGAAAACGGGCGCTGTGAAGTTGATCCGGAAAACATTCCCTGTGCATGGCACATGATATACGAAAGGCTTGAAAAACTCGGCAGGCTGGACTGGCTCGATAAGATATCGGAAGCGAAAGATTGGTCGTCGAGTGCATCAGGCGGCGTGAGAATAGACATACGGGAGGATCTCCGTGAAATCAAACTCGAATCTTGAGAAGCTGCTTGCGTCAGGCAAATTCGCGGTGACAAGTGAGCTGGGGCCGCCGAAAGGGACAGACGTTGCTGCAATAGAAAAAAAAGCCGGATACCTCAAAGGAAAGGTTGACGCTGTAAATATTACCGATAACCAGACTGCGATTGTCAGGATGTCCAGCATCGCGACGTCGAAGATACTTATAGATCTCGGCCTTGAACCTGTCATGCAGATGGTGAGCAGGGACAGGAACAGGCTCGCGATGCAGAGCGATCTTTTCGGCGCGTATGCGCTGGGGATACGCAATGTATTATGCCTGACAGGGGATCACCAGAAATTCGGCAATCATCCGCAGGCCAAAGGGGTTTTCGATCTCGACAGCATACAGATGCTGAAGATGGTGAAAGCAATGCGGGATGAAGGTAAGGTTCTCTGCGGCGATGAAATCAGCGGTGGCTTTGAAATGTTTATCGGCGCGGCGGCGAACCCGTTCGGCGATCCGTTTGTTGCCCGTGTTCCACGGCTTGCAAAAAAGGCGGAGGCCGGGGCCGACTTTATTCAGACACAGTGCATTTTCGATATGGACAGATTCAGCAAATGGCTGGCAGGCGCTGTCGACAGGGGCCTGGATAAAAAAGTCCACATTCTCGCCGGCGTTACGCCGCTGAAATCCGCCGGGATGGCCAATTACATGAATAAGAATGTGGCGGGAATAAATGTCCCTGAGGAAATCATTGAAAGGCTGAAGGGCGTTGCAAAGGAAAAACAGGCCGATGAAGGCATAAAAATCTGTGTCGAACAGATTCAGCAGATCAAGGAAATGAAAGGTATTTCCGGGATTCATCTCATGGCTATCGAATGGGAACACAGAGTGCCCGAGATACTTGAACTCGCCGGGCTGTTGCCAAGGCCTGTTGTTTGAATTAAATAGTATTGACGGACAGGTTTATTACAAGGGTGGCCGCCGGCCACCCTTTTTGGTTGATATTGCAATTGGTGAATGATAATGTAAAAATGCATAATGTTGGATACTTTGTTCAATCAATAATAATATACGGAATATGATATTAATTTCATATACTTATTAACGAATACAGGAAAAGAAGGTCGGAAGATGGATACGGAAAAGATTGAGAACGCGGTACGTGCCATACTCGAAGCGATAGGGGAAGATCCCGACAGGACGGAACTGCGGGAAACGCCGCAGCGCGTGGCGAGGATGTATGAGGAAATATTCAGCGGGATACAGCAGGACCCCGAGCAGGTGATCAAAATTATCCCGGACGGGGATTTCGATGAGATTGTAATGGTTCGCGATATACCGATTTATTCGATGTGTGAACACCACATGCTGCCGTTCATCGGCAAGGCGCATATTGCATATTTACCTAAAGAAGGCCGGATAACGGGGTTGAGCAAACTGGTAAGGGTGACGCATGTTTTGTCGCGAAGGCTCCAGTTGCAGGAACGGCTTACGCATCAGATAGCTGATTGTATTATGTCCAGGCTCAAACCTGACGGGGTTATGGTTGTCATAGAAGCAGAGCATCTTTGCATGACTATGAGGGGCGTAAAAGCTGCGGGGACAGTCACGGTTACATCGTCTGTGAAAGGCGCGTTCAGAAGCAATGAGAAGACAAGGATGGAGACGCTGGCATTGCTTCGCGATACGAGTAAGTGAGACGGGTTCCTCAGATTTGCATCAGAGGGGGAGAAAATGAAAGCACCAAAGTATGATGCTACGCAGATGGCTGACTGGCAGATTGCGGAGGCCGGCGAGGAAAACATGAAAACCATCTGGCAGCTCTCGGATGATCTCGGGCTCGAGAGCGAAGAGCTTATGCCGATGGGAAGGTTTGTCGGGAAGGTTGATTTTTCACGCACTTACAAACGTCTCGCGGATAAGCCTTCGGGGAGATATGTCGAAGTAACTGCGATAACGCCGACTCCTCTCGGCGAGGGAAAAACCACCACTACTATCGGGTTAATACAGGGACTCGCAAAGAGAGGCAAAAGATCGACAGGCGCGATTCGCCAGCCGTCCGGCGGCCCTACTTTCAATATCAAGGGAAGCGCGGCGGGAGGCGGATTGTCGCAGTGCATTCCTCTTTCCGATTTTTCACTCGGCCTGACGGGGGATATTGATGCCGTAAACAATGCTCACAATCTCGGAATGGTTGCTTTGACATCCCGGATGCAGCATGAATTCAACTATTCCGACGAGGTGCTTGCCGGAAAGAACCTGAGAAGGCTTGATATCGATCCGAACAACATCCAGATGAAATGGGTGATTGATTTCTGCGCCCAGTCGCTGCGTAACATTGTAATCGGCATGGGCGGCAAGATGGACGGGTTTATGATGGACAGCGGTTTTGCTATCTCCGTAAGCTCCGAGGTGATGGCAATTCTGGCAGTAGCTTCTGATTTTGCGGATTTAAGGCGAAGAATGGGGCAGATTATCGTTGCTTATGATAAAAAGGGAAACCCTGTCACAACGGCGGACCTCGAAGTCGATGGTGCGATGACGGCATGGATGGTGAAGGCATTCAATCCCAATGTGATACAGACGCTTGAAGGGCAGCCGATTTTCGTCCATGCGGGCCCGTTTGCAAACATCGCTGTCGGGCAGAGTTCCGTTGTCGCCGATATGCTCGGAACCAGGCTGAGCGAGTATCATATTACCGAATCAGGCTTCGGAGCAGATATAGGTTTCGAAAAGTTCTGGAATATTAAATGCCGGCTGATAAAAGATGTTCCATGCTGTTCAGTGATTGTCGCGACGATAAGGGCGCTCAAAATGCACGGCGGCGGCCCGACCGTTTTGCCGGGTAAAAAGCTGGATGAAGCGTACACGAAAGAGAATATCGAATTGCTCGAAAAAGGAATGAGCAATCTTATAGCCCACATCGAGACCGTCAGAAGATCGGGAATAAATCCGGTTGTCTGCATAAACAGTTTCCATCTGGACACCGATGCGGAAATTGAAACAGTTAAGCGCGCGGCGGAAGCTGCGGGCGCGAGATGTGCAGTGTCGAGACACTGGAGCCACGGCGGCGATGGCGCTCTCGAACTCGCGGATGCAGTTATCGATGCGAGTGAAGATAAAGTCGATTTTAAATTCCTTTATGAAGATGAAACTCCTTTGAGGGAGAGGATCAAGAGAATAGCCACTGAAGTTTATGGCGCTGACGGTGTTCTGTATTCTCAGACCGCGCTCGAAAAAGCGCGAAAGTTCGAATCGGATAAGAAATACAACAGGTTTTACACCTGCATGGTGAAGACTCATCTCAGCCTGTCGCATGATCCCGCGCTGAAAGGACGGCCCAGGGGATTCACTTTGCCGATACGGGACATATTAGTATATGCCGGTGCCGAGTTTATTGTTCCTCTCGCGGGAGACATCAAGCTGATGCCCGGTACCGCATCCGACCCGGCGTTCAGAAGAATAGACGTTGATACGGAAACCGGAAAGGTGACAGGCATGTTCTAAACCTCTTGCCTGAGTTCGGCGATTATGAATTGTTCAGGGGAATAATAATTGTCTGGCTGAACCTATGAAAAGATTTATCGGAATAGAAAAAAAAGCTTCTGCCGATAACAGTGAAATTGAATTTTCGGTTGTTATGGCGGAACCGTCGTTGAGTGATAACAGGTCGGACCTCGACAGGTTGTCGGCGGCGATTCGCGCGGAACGGGGCATGGATGTCAAGACGGTTTCACCGGATGTTTTAAGGAGCGTTCCTTTTGTTCTGAGGAAATCGGGATGGCGTGTTGTCTGCTCAGTTCAGGCGGGAGAAAACGGGGGGATGTATCTTGCTGCCGTAAAAGGCACAAACAGGGCGTGATCCGTTATCGGTTAACGGCAAGTTTTGCAGCGGTTGTTGTCGATGTATATAATTCTAAAAGTAACATGATGAAATACTGAAAGGAATCGAGAAACTTTATCGGGAGGGGAAAATGGCCCAGATTATTGATGGCAGAGCAATATCAAATCAGATAAAAGAGGAAGTCGCGGAAGAATCAAAGAAGCTTTTTGAGGAGACCGGCGTCAAACCGTGCCTCGCTGTGATTCTGGTCGGCGAGGATCCCGCGTCACAGATATATGTCAGAAACAAGGGCAGAGCATGCGACATGTGCAATGTGGAGTCTGTTCAGCACATTCTGCCCGCGGACACTTCGGAGAAAGATCTGCTTGAGCTGATAGATCAACTTAATAATGATCCAAAAGTCCACGGGATTCTCTGCCAGCTTCCCGTGCCGGACCATATCGATGAAAACAAAATACTGCTGGCTATAGATCCCGGAAAAGATGTTGACGGATTCCATCCGATAAACGTCGGAAGGTTCATGACTCTCAAGAGTTTTGAGGAGATCAGATCGTCGGGTATTTTTCTGCCATGCACACCGCATGGGTGCATAGAGCTGCTTGAGCGGACGGGAGTGGAGCTTTCGGGAGCGCACGCGGTAGTGGTTGGAAGAAGCAACATCGTCGGCAAGCCCGTTTCTCTGATGCTGATGTCGAAGAATGCGACTGTGACGATGTGCCATTCGCGGACTTCCGATCTGCCCGGGATCGTCAGGACCGCGGATGTTGTCGTCGCGGCGATAGGCAGGCCCGAATTTATTAAGGGCGACTGGATCAAGAAGGGTGCCGCGGTAATAGATGTTGGAATGAACAGGATAGAAGATCCCACGACGGAAAAAGGAACGAGGCTGGTGGGTGACGTGGAATTCGCCGCCGCAGGTGAGAATGCAGCTCATATTACTCCCGTTCCCGGCGGGGTCGGCGTGATGACAATTGCAATGCTGATGAAAAACACGCTTATGTCTGCAAAAATCGCTGCGGCAAGATAAATGCTGCCAGACGGTATCTGAGATATTTTGTATTAGAAAATTGTACACTGAATGAATGTATCGGGCGGAAGATCAGGACGGTAAACAATCTTCCGCTCGTTTTTGATTTCAGCATGCATTTCTCACCAGTGCAGGTTAAAATCGTGAGAATGCCTGTAATGCAAGGCGTGGCAAGTGAGTGGTGAGGAAGCATACTGTGCGGTATGTAACCGATCCCGAACCGATGCCGCAACACAGCAGGACAGGTGTTATCACGATTTTCCGGATTTCTCTGTGAGAAATCCGGGTT
>DAOSYA010000037.1:0-28296 GCA_035380865.1 bacterium | reverse complement strand
TGTGATTTCTGATCGAGTTGTGAATCTGTTTTTATTATGAGAATTACTATAAAACCATATTTTCAAAATAGTACCGTGCTCCAGCCCGGTTATATTCCAAGCCTGTTTCGGATTTCAAAACCGCAGCACGCCACTCCCGCGCAGCCGGGCCGTCAGGACATTTTCAGCGCATCCGGCATGGCGGTCGCATTCTTTATCCAGTTGAAGGTGCGCTCCCAGACATACTCGCGCTGCGCGTCCACCGGCACGCAGTGCCCGGAGTTCTGAAGCCAGATAAGGTTTTTCTTCTCGCTGCCAACGGAATCGTAAATGAGCTGAGCGACTTTCGGGTTTACCGTACGGTCCTTCAAGCCCTGAAAAAGCAGCAGCGGGCATTTTACGCGCGGCAGCCCCTCCTGCACCACTTCGGTCAGCTCGATGATGTTCTTTATCCCGCTCATCGGGATGTACTCATAGCACCGGATATAATCCATCGCATCCGGGGCGACTGCATCCACTTTGTCCTCTTTGGGCAGAAATCGCACAAACCGGTTCAGCAGCGGAAACAGTACCAGTCGCGGGTCGATCACTTTCGCCGCCGCCGCGTAAGCCACTGCCGCCGGCAGCTCATGGCGCGATGCAAGATACAGCGTCAGCGCGCCGCCCATCGATAATCCCGCGACGAATACCTCCTCGCACTTTCCGCAAAGCTCCTCATATCCACGCTCCGCAGACTCCACCCAGTCGCGCCACGTCGTCCTGTCCATATCATCCGGCAGCGTCCCATGCCCCGCAAGCATTATTCCGCTTACGGTTATGTTGCGTTCAGCAAGGTACTTCCCCACCAGCGACATCTCGATCGGCGCACCGGTGAAACCGTGTATAAGCAGGCATCCGACCGGCCCCCTCCTGTGAAAAAAAGGCTCGCCTCCCAGATGGCCCACTTTTGTCGGGATGAATCTCATGTTTTGTTGCCCTTCCGATTGTGCGATTTTTGAATATACACTATTATAGCAATTATCGTTTATATTACACAAAAGAATTATGGGCGCAGCGCAGCACAACCCCGCAGCGATGCCGGGAACCAACAAGAAGAAAAAAAACAAGGTTTTTTGCCGAACTATACTCAAGTATGTTTATATCTATGTACATATAGGAGCAATGCGATGATTATCACCCTTTTTAGACATGATTCCAGGCGTTTTTGCCCACTGTCCAGCACCCTGTCACCTGTTTTGATACTGATTGTTGCCTTTTTGACAGTGGTCCATCCTTTTGCCGCATCTGCAAAGGATATGGCCTATGCGGATACCAACCCCTTCGAGGTCTGTCCCTGGCTCGATGCCGCATCACCCCTCGACCAGGTGCTTGATCTCTCCGAGAGAACGCCCGCTCAGCACAGGCTCGGCGCATTCGCCGCAGGCAACGGGAACGTTTTCGCACTGCTCGGTATCAATATACCCCAAAACATGCTTTCCAACATAACCGGCCCCGACTATGAAACATCAGAATCAAAGGCATTTTTACCGGTCTGGCACACGCTGCGATGGGTTGATTCCGACACCGGACAGGCCTCGGAAATAAACTTCACACGTACACGCTTATACCGCGTTCATTCCACGTCCATCATAGTCAACGTGGAGCAGAACGATAATATTTCAATGAACACCGTGACCTTTGCGCCGCCCGGAGAAACCGTAATTTACCGCATCGTATCCATCGCAAACACCTCGCCCCGCCCCATCGACGGGCTGACCCTGATAGTCGAGGCGCATAACAAACAAAGCGCTGTCCAAACCTTCGGGGACAGCAGGCTCATGCAGCTCATAGACACCGACAGGTTAATAATCGGGTCGGTCGGTTCAGAACCGGTCGCAACCGAGGGCGAACTTGCCCTGCCTATAGGCACACTGGTTCCCGGACAGGTGTCAACAAGGGTACTCTACCTGTCCCTGAGTGATAAAAACGACAATAACGACACGTTTCCGCCCGCCGATTTCGATATTAAAACCGTTCTCGAACGTACCCGCGACTGGTGGCTGACACAACTCGACGGCTCGCTCTCCGCCGAATCCTCGAATCCCCGGCTCGGCGGCCTGTTCGAGAACATGAACGTCATCATCAAGGCGCAGCAGGACTCCAATTCCGGCGGCATCTCACAGATGGCGCGTTATTCGGGCATCTGGTGCCGCGACACGTTCGGCCCGGTCCGATACCTTCTATATTCCGGCATGTTCGACGATATTAAAAAGACGTTGCGTTATTACGATTACGCCACACGCATCAGAAAAGGGTTCGGGAACCGCTATCCCCTCGATCTCGACGTATCGAGCGAGCCGCCGGAGCCGGACTGGGACAAAATCCGCCCGCAGCAGGGCGACGACCCGAATCTTCTCATCCTTCAATATTACTGGTACTACAAAGCCACGGGAGACATAAGCTTCATCAAAAAGCACTACGGGTTCATGCGGCGCAACCTGACCGGGCAGCAGCACGAGGGATACCGCCTGCCCTTCCACGGCGACGAGACGTACCAGGTGTGGGTGATGATGGCGGAATCCGACCCGATGAAGAATTTTTTCTCGGCGGACACGGGTTTCGAGCATGTGGCCGCGGCGCGCGCGATGTCGGAGGTCGCCGCAATGCTGGGATACGAGGAAGACGCCCGCGAATTCGCGGCTGACGCCGAAAAATGCCGTGATAAAACGGAAAAATACTACTGGAGCGACGAGCGCGGCGCATATATCCCGTATGCGCGCAAGGACACGCTCGCGCCCGCCGTCGGCGTGTTCGCGAACATCAACCTTCGCCCGCTGTGGATCGATTACGCGCCGGCATCCGACGCCCGGCAGCGCGAAAACGTGGTTACAACGGCCAAAAGGCTGATGAAAAAGAAGGGCACGATGAAAACCGCGCCGCGCGTCAGCCTGTACACGGGAATGACGCCGGGGCTGCTGCTGTACAACCTGAAATCGCTCGGCGCGATGAAAATCGCGGACCGCGCGTTCGAGGGGCTCATGACATACGGTTTCTCACCCACGGGCGAAACCGCCGAGGCCTATGACCAGAACGACCACTGGCTGAACTACGGCCCCGCGCCGACGGTGTACCGAAGCTGGGAAACAGCGATAAACGTCGAGTCCGTGCTGTACTTCATCACCGGGCTCAAATACGACCACGAAAAAGACGTCGCCGTGTTTCAACCGTACCTGCCGCCGGGCGTCGACTGGATATCGTTCAAAAACCTGCATGCCGGGCGGTATGTCTTCGACATGAGCATCAGGCGCAGGGACGGGAGTACCCTCGAAGTGACAATTAAAAACACGGGAGCCCGCAACGCGGCGGTCGAGCTGCTCATCGAGCCGGTCGCCGGCGCGTCGCCGGGATTCGCCGCGCAGGAAATCGAGCATGCCGCCTACCGCCGGAAACTGTGGCACTCCGGCGTGACGCTCGCGCCGGGCGCGGACACCTCGTTCCCGTGCGGCCTGCCCGAAGGCTGAATGGACCGCCGACCGAATAGGCCGCCCGGCTGGAAAGCTCGGGCTGAAGAGGCCTCCGGCGGCTCAAGGGAACCTTGTGAAAAAGGTTTCCTTGAGAATCGCAGGCACCGCCTGCTTTTTATCCTTTTACGTACATGTTTTGTGAATGGCTCAAGCTTGAAAAACCTTGGCGTGTCTTGTGTCCTGTCATTGCTCAGCAGACACCGCCTATCGGCTATCAGCCGCTTTCTGTCCTCTCACTGATTTTGATCATTTGGCTAGAGCAAGATACTTTGCAAACCGGACATATTAAAATTAATACGGTCTACAGTGATCTCTTTTTCAATTCTTTCTTTTTGTTCCACTAATTTTGTGAAGGTTTTTACACTTGACCTGACCAGGTAAACATCAATCACAGGATAATATTTAACAATTTCACATTGGTACTTCTTTAATAATTTGTCCATGTCATTTTCATCTGTGTTTTCAGTAAACTTCAAAAAGTATTCATTTCTGAATGAAACCGTCTCCGTTGTGTTTTTTATTTTGAATACCGGGCTGACAAACCTTATCGATTCATCAGGATCATTATTTACAAAATAATCAAGTGTTTCTTCTAATGTCTTTTTTGTGTCAGGTTTAACCTCAAATTCGTATAACAATGCATCCCTGTCTATAACTTCTATGCTTTTTGCGTTGAATTCTTTATCTTTCCATATAAGTTTCTTAAAAACTTTCCTTTTTTCACCTGGTTTTTCTTCGTCATAGTACGCAACATAACTGCCTTTTTCGATTATATGTTCAATGTCGTGTAATCTAATATTCAATGTATCAGTGGCTATTTCACCACATGACGCCTTTGAACAAAAAAAACAGATAATGAGTGGCATAAATATCATTGCAACAAGCTTATACGTTTTGCAAAAAGTGATTTCTATCATTAGTGTATCTCTTGTCCTTTCACATACTCGCTTCGTAGACGGCTCAATCCTGGAAATATCCGGGTATATCTTTTGTCATGTTATTGCGAACAATGCGGCAATCCCGACTTTTACGGGGTATCCATGAGGATACGTTGCCCGCTGAAGCGAGACCTTCCCCTCTGTCATTCCTGCAAAGGAGGCTGTTGTCGTCACTGTCCCTATCGTTGTCATACCTGCGAAGGCAGGTATCCACTCTTTAATGTAAAAATACATTTCAATGTGCCACGTACAAAGCGCCGTTCTTTGTGCGTGCTGTTATTATATGTCTTTTCAACCCGACCCGAAAGGCTCAACCCCTGGCCGTCCTGGCCCCCCTGGATTCCCGATCTCCGTCGAGAATGACAGCAAAAAAACTATAAAAGCGAGATCCTTCGCTGCGCTCAGAATGACAAACTCTCAACTACGATGCTTTTATCAACAGCCTGCTTTTGTCCTCTTACATACATGTTTTGTGAATGGCTCAAGCTTGAAAAACCTTGGCGTGTCTTGTGTCCTGTCATTGCTCGGCGGCCCGGGCCGCTCTTTGTTCTTTTACGCTCTCACCTCGTGGGCAATTCAAACTTGAAAATACCTTAATGTGTCTTTTGTTCTGTCATTGCGAGGAGTAGACATGCCTGTCGCATGTCGAACGACGCGGCAATCCCGGCCATGCGGACCGACTGTCCGCACGCCGACAATCCGCTCCACGTTGACATCTCTTTCCCTCCGTTGCCATCATCATTCCTATAGCCGCCGCTTTATTCTCCTCAGCCATCACCTTATTCTTTGTTGTTATAACCGTCACCCTCGAATGTCATCTTCCTCCAATATCGTCGCAGCCTCCCCATTGTTGACATCTCTTTCCCTCCGTTGCCATAACCGTGCCTATTGTTGTCATCACCGTTCCCCATTGTTGTCATCACCGCGAAGGCGCGTGATCCACTCCTCAGCGTCCGGCTTTTCTACTATCAGTTACGATTTTAACCATTATTTCCAAAGAGGGATTGACCAAAATGAATTAATCATCTATACTAACTGTAAAGGATTACATAATATAGCGGCGTTGTGGCGGAACCTATTAGAGGAATAGCCAACCCGGTAGGAATTTGGGATTGAATTGAAAAAAACAGGAATTGGGCAATAAAAGTCTATCCCGAAACCTGCTCCGTCGGCCCATGACCTTCCGGCCCGAGACCGAGCGAATAAGACGAGGGCAAGACGGGCGATGCCGGAGACATCGGCTATGCAGCACAACGCAAGCATCATTTTTTGCAGCAGGTCGAAGCCGGGATGGGGTATTTGGGATAGCCTCTAAATGAAATGTCCGTCAAGACAGGATTCAAATCTGAAGCGAAAAAACATGAAGATATCAATAGTATCTTAATAAGATTATGTTTTTTTGTCTATATACCGAAAGGGCTAACATAATGATATTCGTGATAACAATCAGATTCCGTAATACGGAATGTAACGGCTGAAAAAGCAGAACTGCTTGAAACCTTATTTGAATAGCAGGGAAGCTATATTTAATGATATCACAATATAAAAATATCTGGATCTTCACTGAAACCAGGAAAGGAGATGTCATTTGAGCAATACGAAAACAAGTAACATGGTGACGGAGATATTAAGTTTGCTTGAAGAACGGAATTCTCTGAACGACAAAAACATCAGGGAGTTCTGCATGGAAAGAGGCCTGGACCATGATTGCTCGCGGGACTATGCATACGCTGCCATGACACAGTGCGAATACGTGAGGCCGCCGACATTGTACGAGGCATCACTGATTCTAAAAAGGCAGGAAGAAGAATCGCCTTCAAACAACTCTGAGTGTTGCAAAACTACTGGAATTATGTACAATGGTAAAGAGGAGGGAGGTGAAGATGTATCTCTCTATGGATTTTGGAAGCAATTGGAGAGGGCGGTAAAGAAGGGCCGTTCGAGTGTTCAGCGCCGGGGCCGGCATCTCATCAGGAACGCGGATGCATGGCACGATGATTCCGGTGATATCCATGTGCAGGCAGGCACAACTCTTGATAGGTTGCAAAAAGAAAAAGACAAAGGGTTGGATCGCCTTGCGAAAGAGGCAAAACTGGGAATCATCCAACTTCTTTCGGACAACTTACGCCGCATCAGCGAAAATTACGACAGGTGCAGGGAATCAGCCAGGATAGGCACGAAGGGGAAGAACGATCCTGTGTATATTGACAGGGAAAAGAGATGTAGCGAGAAGGCGATGTATCAGACACGAAATGTTCTTCGCCCGGCGCTGGCAATTTTAGATGATGATAAACCGAGACGCGCTATAAAGAATATTACTGAACAAAAGAATTACAGGGCTATGCGGCAGCAAATGAAGACTTTAAGGGACACGGCAGAACAAAACTTCAAAGAAACATACAATGAATACCATCGTTTCTTTGAGTGGTTATAGCAGCCGTTGTTTGCCAGCTTTTACAAGCGATTAACCTGCATTTTTTACCGGTGCAGGTTAAAATCGTGAAGCCGGATTCTCCTGAGGAGAATGTCTCCCGGCGGGGCGAGGTCTCCCGAGCCCGCAATCCTTCGTTTTCGAAGGTGCGGCGAACGAGTGGTGAGGAAACATACTGTGCGGTATGTAACCGAGCCCGAGACCTATTCGGCCCGAGACCTTTTTTGCTGATTCATGCACAGAGCAAAGCTTGTGCATGTCACCCGGCACGGAAGGACAGATGTTATCACGATCTTCCGGATTTCTCACAGAGAAATCCGGGTTAATACGGGTTGGCGGATGAGTTATTAAGTAATTCACCGAACTGGAGGGGCGGGACACTGTCGATAATACAGCAACTTCCCCGGCTTTCTGTTTTAGTGTAGTTATGCTCAGGAGGATTATTATGATTATACGCAAAGTTACTACAATTATTTTCCTGATAACAACAGTGGTAAATATTTTGCTCTGGTCCGACTATGCACCGGCTTACTCAACAGGGAACGAGCAAATGAGCTCGAAAGAAGTTGAATTGAGAAGAAAGAAGCTGAATAAAATACCAGAGGGATTGTTGAGGGATTATGACAAGTATTTTTCTGCGGCTTTGAGCGCAAACCATTCTTCAGATTATGACAAAATGATATTTTATTCCGAAAAAGCGCTGGGCGAGCTTGAGAAGCAGGAGTGGCTGAAGCAAGCTGAAACCATTGGAGTACACAAAGAATCCGTCTATAGCATGACGCAGTATGCTATGCTTGCAGCCGCATACGACAGGAAAGGCTACTGTTTCCATGCATACAGGTATTATAACAAATTCATTGACGCCAAAAACAGCGATTTTACAATCATAGGTCTTTTCACTCCGAGAATACTCAACAAAAGCTTCGACAGCGAACTATATGAGCATGAGAAACCCGTATCCCTGAAAACAATTGATATGTTCTGGGTACACCTTCCTTTTAAAAGATGCATACCCGAAAAACTTGAGGACAACATGTACACCGCGAATGAAAGCGAAGCCGCAGACTACGAAGCTTTCCGTCCGCTGTCACGGAAAATGAAACGCATCTTCCGTGAATACTACAAATGCAAAGGACCGGTAATCTGGGGTGGAGACGAAAAAACGTCATACCTGGAACGAAGGAAGACATGCAGTGATATAGCTGTCCGGGATACCGGAATTGAACTTGAAGCAACAGGCCATACATCCGATCCCAGGATGCGTAAATTCAGAGATATTTTCATGTCGCACAAGGAATACGGGGCCATGAAAGCAGACCTCTACTATTACATCAGTAGTGAATATGGTTATTCAGGGCCCATACCGAGACTTTTCAGGTGGACTATGGTCGATAATTGAAGCTGATCATTGAGAAGCTGTACAGGGAATGCGATTGTCCTGTTATCGCAAAGGTGGTAAGAGGAAAATCCTATAGGCTTTTCACAAATCGTGAAATGGCGGGGATGCAAGCAAATATTCGAAATAGCGCCGTATAGCAAGGTTTGATCTCCCGCATTTCACCGGGACCGGCTATCTCAGCGTTTCACGGGCTGGTTACCGAGCCTGCCGATACTTCCGGACTAAAATTTTTCTCGCTCCCATGCTCCGCGCGGGAATGCCCGGCGGAACGCTCTGCGTTCGATGATTCAGCCTGCCGGTTCCGCACCACGCTTCAACTTCGGGCGCAGAGCGCCCGGCTGTCGCGTTACGACGCCGGAGCATCGTAACGAGGACACGTTTTTTCTTATTCACCAGTCATATTATTATTAACTTTGCATTTGCAGCATTTCCCTATGAAAAACACAAACACGAGAAGAGACTGGAACGCAAACAGAATCAAAGCGGCAATAAACAGCTCTATGAGATCATCTCCGTCTGATCCAATCAAATGCCACGATGCTTCATAAAATTTCATATCTGAAGCATCAGAAACTTCAGCCGTATCATGAACAAAAAGGTACCTCACATAATAATCTCCCCAATTAGTACGTTCTCCACGAACTTTTGATGAAGTTATACTAGGGGTACTATCCGTTTGAGCATTAAAGTAAATTGTTATTTGGTATTTTATATTATCGCTTCCGAGCACAACTATACTTGAATAGTCCGGCGGGTGGTAATTCGAATTATACTCCCCAAGATATGGTGGATATGGATTCCATTTCAGAGGTATGTGATAATCAACATGCAGTTTTTCCACAAAAGGAACTTTTCCATTATTCAACAAAATACTTTCAGCACCAAGGACTTCAGTCCATATCCCTATCGCAATTTTTTCTTTGGGGCCAGGATCATAAGACACTATTTGCTTTATAGGCAGTTCTATGTGCAATGATCCACCAGTATATTTATAACAGACAAGAAAATCAGCAAATAAAACGGCGAATATAATCGATACCAATAGAATGCTTTTTAGAAAGAATCGAACGTATTTGTTTTTCAAGATCATATGTTCATATCCTCACCCGTGAGATTAAGAGGATTAATGTTTTAATCAATCTCATAAGAGCCAAACCCCGCTGAAGATTTGTTATGTATTTAATGAATGTTTCAGTTCAGGATTATAACATACATTAGAATATTTCGCTAAAGAACATCTATAATTCAACGGTTGCGAATATCTTACTCTTTTAATTGTTTCTCGCTCCCATGCTCCGCGCGGGAATGCCCGGCGGAACGCTCCGCATTCAATGATTCAGCCTGCCGGTTCCATATCACGCTTCAACTTCGGGCGCAGAGCGCCCGGCCCTTTCGACCGCTTTTTCGGCACGGATGTCTCTTTTTCAACAATTTAAGATTAGATAATTTATATCAGTGTGGTATAATTATACTGGTTCAGTATATACTGAACTGATCATAGAAGGGAAGTTCGCGTGCGCGCGAAACGGGATTGGGTGTGCGAAAAATCAAAAATTCACAGATTGGAAAGTGCTTAACAATATTCTTATTTATTCTGGCTGCGCTCATCGCCGGTGCCCGGCCCGCAGGCGCGGCGATGGTGGAGCTGACATCGATGCCGCTGTCCAGCGCGGGGCAGGATCTCGCGATTCTGTCTGCCGGAAGCACCGGCGCGGCGTTCATCACGCTGCCCAACGAGGGCAAGCTGGCGATTGCGAATTTCGACCAGTGGGAATACCAGACCATCACGCTCGGCACAGGCGCGGCAAACCCGTGGGAGGTCGATGTCTACAACACAACATCGAACCCCAGGGCGTTTATCACCGGCAAGGGCGACAACAAAGTTTACGTTTACAACATCAACTCCGGCTCGCAGCAATCCATTTACTGCAGCGGAAACCCGTACGGCGTGGCGGTCAACACCACGACGGGCCGGGTGTACGTGTCGCGGTCGAGCACGGACGAACTCGTGGTGTACGACGCGGATACGCTCGATGAGCTTATTGTGATCGACAACACCGACGGGCTCGACTCGCCGCGCGGCGTGGCGGTCAACACAACTCTGAACCACTTCTATGTGGCGAGTTTCGACAACCGGAAAGTGTATATATACGACGGCGCGACCAACAGCTTCATCGCGAAGGTGACAGTGGATTTCACCCCGAGCAGAATCGCGGTCAACGAGGAAGCGGGCGAGATCTACGTGCTGCACGGCACCGGCGCGTTCTCTGTGATCAGCGACTCGGCCCAGGCCGTGACAAGCAAAACCATTCTCGGCCAGACGGCGCTCGACATAGCATACCATCCCGACCTGAGAAACCTTTATTTCGCGATCCAGCCGGCGCCCGAACTTTTCGGCTACGAGACCACCAAGGGATTCACGGAGGTAGAGGGTTCCCCGCTTTCGATGTCGTCTGCGGCGAACTCGATTGTTCCGATAGTGCCGGGCCCGAACGAAGACGGGCTATACATGCTCGCGGCTGTAACGACGGGCAGCAAGCTGATTTTCGTGACGGAGGAAGACGTCTACGCGCCTGCGTTCGACGGGCTGATATCGGCGGTGGACGCCGAGAGCGCTTCGAAGCCCACGCTCCTGCTGGAATGGGACGAGGCGATAGACGCCTCCACGCCCGTTACTTATAAAGTTTATATGGCGGCGGACTCGGCCTCTTTCTCATGGGCGAGCGACCCGGTCTACACCACAACTTCCTTCGGATCGATTACGCTGGACATCGACGCGCTCGATTACGGAACGACTTATTACCTGGGCGTGCGAGCGGAGGACGACGCGGAGATTCCGAACATTGACACAAACGAACTCATGTTTTCCGCGATGCCGTCGGACGGAGCCGCGCCCGTAGGCGGAATTCTCACAACCGCCACAAACCTGACGACCGGCGCCAGCGTTCAGCTCGTATGGACTGAGGCCACAGATGTCTCTTCGCCGATTTATTACGACGTTTTCGTTTCAACTCTTTCCGGCAGCTACGACTGGAACGATCCCTATGTAACATTCATCGACACCACAACCGGCAACGCCACCGGGCTGACCAACAACATCGGGTATTTCTTCGTCGTGCGTGCGCGCGACGTCGCGGGGCTGGTGAACGAGAACACCACCGAATACAGCGCGATGCCGACGGATGTGTTCGTGCCGGATTTCGACGGGATCGGAAGCGTGGTTGACAGCCGGATCGGCGGCACGGTTCAACTCTCATGGACCGAGGCGGAAGACAACACCGAGCCGGTCACATACCATATTTTCTACAACCAGGGCTATTCGATACTCGATTTCGTGAACCCGGTGACATCCGTCGAGGCAACATCCGGTGTGGTGCTCACGGGGCTGACCAACAACCTCCCCTACTCGTTCGCGGTCCGGGCGGAAGACGCGGTGGGCAACAGGGAGACCAACACAAACAGGCTGGTCGCCACTCCGACCGACCCGACCCCGCCGGTGTTCGACGGGATAAAAGAATGCTCGGATATGCACGACGGATCGAGCCTTGTCATAGGCTGGGATGCAGCAACGGATAACTCGCCGCCGATCACTTACAACATTTACGTATCAACAACATACGGCAGTTTCAATTTCAGTTCGATAGATTACTCGGTCGAAAACACAACCGGATACACGGTGCCGGACCTTGACATGGGAGAGGAATATTTCTTCGTGGTCAAGGCGGTCGACGCCGCGGGAAACGCCGGCGGCTCGAACGACGCAATATACCCGATCGACCCGGAAGACGAGCTGTATATCCCCTGCATACCGACGGACGGCGCGGTGCCGGTGTTCGGAGGCATAACATCAGCCGAGGCGCTGGATGTTTCGGGACAGGTGCTTGTCGGCTGGGATGCGGCGCAGGATGACTCGCCGCCGATCACCTACAACATATATGTCGCGACACAAACGCTGATGACTTTCGAGGATCCGTACATGACGGTTCAGGATGCGACCTCGGCTGTCGTCACGGGTCTGACGGACGGCACGAACTATCATTTCGTTGTGCAGGCGTCGGATAACGGGAACCTTACCGATGAGAACCATGTCGAGCGGCTCGCGATGCCGAACGACGGGGTTCCGCCGGTGTTCGGGGGGATAACTTCGCTTGAGGACAAAGGCACATACGAGACGCTGACGGCGAGCTGGGGCGCGGCGTCCGACCCGGCATCACCGATAAAATATCACATCTATGTCTCCGAGCAGGCGAACAGCCAGGACTTCGAATCGCAGGCATATATGACTACATTCGACACCACGGCGGATGTGAACGGGCTGACGAACAACACGGGTTTCTACGTCGCGGTGCGCGCGGAAGATGCGGCAGGCGTTATGGGATTGACCACCACGGAGCTTTTCGCCACGCCGACCGACTCGACCCCGCCGAGCTTCAGCGGGATAAACAAGCTCGAAGACACCGGCAAGGGCGGCGAGCTGCTGGTCAACTGGAATTCTTCATCAGACCCCTCAACTCCGGTGACCTATATGATTTTCATGGCCGAGGGCGGCTCGGCAATCGTTTACGACTCCCCGGATTATGTGACGACCTCCCGCCCCTACTACGCGCAGGGGCTTACCAATAACACATCTTACACGTTCAGCGTCTGGGCAATGGACAACGCCGACCCGCCGAACATTACATCCAACGCGGTTCAGATGACTGCCACGCCGACCGACTCGAACCCGCCGATATTCAGCGGCTTGAGTACAGCCGAGGATGCGGGCGATTACGGAGCTGTCGAACTGGGCTGGGCAACCGCCAGCGACAATTCGCCGCCAATAACTTATTACGTCTATTATTCTAATTCTCACGTGGTATCGGAAATTCTCGCCGAGGGCGTCAAGGCAACCACCACTCTGACAACCCTGACCATAGATGAACTGACCATAGATCAGTATTACTACTTCCTCGTCCGCGCCGAAGACAAATACGGACACCGTGAAGAAAACAACACAACCCGCGGCGCCATCCCGAGAGACAACCTCCCGCCATCCGGGTTCAGCGGCCTGCAGGCAGCAACCGACAACCTGCTCGGCGGCGAGATCGTGCTCCAGTGGAACGCCGCAACCGATCCGTCAACACCGGTCAGCTATAACATCTACTACGAACAGGGCGTTTCCACAAGCTCGCTGTTTTACAAAACGCTGCGTCACAACACCACCGATCTTTCGTATACCGTTACATCGCTTTCAAACGATACTTATTATACCTTCGCGGTCAGGGCGAGAGATGTGTACGGCAACGAGGACACTAACGGGATCGTGCTGACAAACAAGCCGACGGATAGAACCGCGCCGAGCTTCGACGGGCTGAAGTCAATGTCTGACACCGGCAACGGCGGAGAGCTCCTGCTGCTCTGGGACACAGCGGAAGACAGGTCCACACCGATCACCTACAATATCTACACAGCGGCGGCAAGCGACGAATTCAACTTCTCCAACCCGCCGGATTACACCGCACAGGCGACCGGCGGGTACCTGCTCTCCGGGCAGACGAACGGCGTGCCTGTTTATGCCGTGGTCACCGCACAGGATTCAAGCTCGCACAGCAACGTATCGGACACTGCAACCTCGCCGCTGTCGGCAACTCCGACAGACTCGAACCCGCCGGTGTTCAGCGGCATCGACTCCGTCGCGATATACAACGAAAACGGACAGGTTCAACTGACATGGACCGCAGCACAGGATAACTCGCCCCCGATTGTTTACAACATTTATCAGGCGCAGACATCCGGCTCACTGAGCTATGACACTCCGACATACACCGTGTCGGACCAGACATCATATATAGTCTCCGGGCTCGCGGACCAGCAGTGGGCATTCTTCGTGGTGCGCGCGCACGACAGCGCGGATAGCCGGAACGCCGAATTCAACGTGGTTCAGAAAAGCGTCAGGTTCCGCGATCTCGTCGGCCCTGCCGCGCCGACCAACGCGCAGGCCGTAGCGGGCGACACCTCATCAAGCCCCGGCGACGAGTACATTACCATTACGTGGGATGCACCGACTGAAAACAACGACGGATCGGCTCTCGTTGACCTTGCGGGCTATCATGTGCTGCGCGGCTCGTTCGCCGGCATGTTCGACACCTATGTGAATATTTCCGATGGAACAGGAATGATACCACCCGGAACAACTTCGTTCGTCGATACTTACGAACTCACAACCGGCAATAAATATTACTATGCGGTGATAGCTCTCGACGACTCGTCCGGCGGCAACCAGAGCACGCCCTCGGAACAGGAAATCTATGCGATCCCGCTCAATTCCGATGATGCGATCCCGCTCCCGCCCGACAGCATAACATCGCTCGCGGGCGACGGCCAGGTCTCGCTCTACTGGAACAGGCCTGAATATAATGAAAACGGAACTGTACTCACCGATCTCCAGGGATACTATATATACCGCTCGACAACATCCGGCGCGAATTTCGGTCTCATTTCTCCGATAATTCCCGCCGATACTCTTTCTTTCATCGACACCAATGTCGAGAACGACATCACCTACTATTACATAATCAAATCCGTCGACACGAAAGAAAACGCAAGCGAAGCCTCCGAAGAGATCACCGCCAAGCCGGGTACGGCGCCGGATTTCCCGCCCGGGCCGCCGACCGATATCATCGTCAGTATGGCCGCATCAACCGC
Source organism: bacterium (assembly GCA_035380865.1). GTDB lineage: Bacteria > UBP15 > UBA6099 > UBA6099 > UBA6099 > DAOSYA01. Next base: position 13,362 of record DAOSYA010000037.1, on the reverse strand, counting down.
CAACCTGTCATGGCAGAAGCCGGAACTTAATACGGACGGCAGCTCCTATCTCGATCACAAAGGTTACAATGTGTACAGATCCACGGACTGCTCGACTTCCGGAATGGAACAGATAAATACGACCCTCCTCACGGTTGAATCCTACACCGACACGGGCCTGACCTCCGGAACCCAGTACACGTATTACATCACGGCGGTCGATCTCGCAGGCCAGGAAAGCGAGCTTTCATCAGCCGCGCCGGGCGTGTTCGGCGACGAAGGCGTCGAGGGCATACTCTACGTCCGGGATGTTACCCAGACAGACGATAAAGGCTACAAACTTGTCGGCGTCTCCTGCCTCGAACTCGAAATCTGCGATCTCAGCGGTAATTCTCTCGCATCAGGCTTCACCGCTTCCGACGGCAGCTTCAAAATTATCTACGACGGCAACACGAGTTCTCTCTACAACGTTCAGCTCAAAACACCCGATGGTTCCGGCTACCCGTACTCCGGTACTATCGTTGAAGGCTACGGTTATCTCACAGTAGCTTCTGGAATCACCCTTATCGATAATGATTTTCTTGATCTGGGAACGCTCACGCCTGTCGGCACCGGCCCGGCGGTCGGCGACGGCGATTGCAGCGGCAAAGTCGATCTTAAAGATGTCGCGCTTATTAAAAATTCTTTCCTTCTGAACTTCGATGACACCGGTTTCGACGCAGATGCCGACATGGACGGCAGCGGTAAGGTCGATTTAAAAGATCTCGCTATCATTAAAGCTTACTTTAATATAAAAGTTAACATTCAGGAGCCGACACCCTGTGTCAATGACTGATTTAAACACATTACAACGTACACACTAAAAACCTGCGTCGCACGCCCGGGTTTACATGGAGCGTAATCGATATGGACACTAAAAAAACTACTAAAATGCACCAATTTGTGAGTTTTCTGCTTAAAAAGGAAATATTTGCCGTCGATGTCATGAAAATTCGCGGCGTCGAGCGAATGCTCAGTATTACATCCATACCAACCATGCCCGATTTCCTCGAAGGCGTGATCAATCTGCGTGGCACAATCATACCCATCGTTGATCTTCGCAAAAGATTCAAACTTGGCTCAAAAGAACCTGATAAGGAAACCCGAATTATACTCACCGAGCTTGAAACGGGCCTCGTCGTAGGAATGATCGTTGACGCAGTAAAGGAAGTCTTTCAGGTAGATTCAGCAGAAATCGGCGACGTGCCGAAAATCGGAGCGCCCAACATGGACCAGCGCTTCATAAAGGGTGTGACCAACAAGAAAGGCACCCTTGTTATCCTTCTGGACGCCGAAAGAATACTGACCGAATCGGAAACAGAGGGTCTTAAATCATTAGAGCAACTATAGTTGCGTTATCATCCGTCCTGTCCGCTTATTTGCCGCTTTCCGACCCCTTTTGATCACAAAAGGCCCAATTGGACACCATGGGCATCCAAATAATATCCCTTTTATATCTGGTGTTTTTTAAGCAGGTGTAATGCTTTACTCTTTTGACGGTTTCGGCACGGTTTCATCGCTGTCATCCCTGACCAGCCCGCTTTGTCCGGTGTCTACAGTGGACTTTTCCACTCCCAGATATTTTTCCTCGTAAAAATACTGATAAAACACCTTCAGCACCACCGCAGTGGGTATCGCGGCTATCATTCCAACCAGCCCGCCTATCTGTCCACCACACATGAGGATGAAAATTATGAGCGCCGGGTGCAGTCCGACATCGTTGCCCATGATGCGCGGCGCCAGGAAATTTCCTTCAAGAATTTGTAATATAATGAAAATTATGAGCACGTAAAGCACGAGACCCCATGAGGTGAAACTTGCGTAAATAAGCGGCCCGATCAGCGCCAGTATCGGCCCCACATAAGGTATGAATTCTGTTATGCCCGCAATGAGTCCAAAAATCAGGGAGTATTTGAACATCACCGGCGCAGTCGCCACGAACGTCAGCACACCCATGGCAAGGCAAAGTTTAAGCTGTCCCCTGATAAATCCGCCCAGCGCGTCATTCATCCTGCGCAGCAGCTCTGTGACGGTTCCTTTATATTTCACCGGCACTGCTTTCAGGAACGATTCTTTTATATACGGGCCGTCGCTCAGGAAGTAATAAAGCAGGATCGGAACGATAACGAGGCTCGCGAGTGTGCCGAAAAAGCCCGTGATGCTGTTGAACGCGCGGGTTCCGACGCTCCCGGCGACTTTTTGCAGGTTTTCCGCCAGCTTCTGCGGCAGCGTCTGGATGTCCACGGGCAGGTCATTCGCCTGCGCGAGCGCCCCGAATCGCTCCCAGAGCCCTTTTATCGTCTCGAAATACTGCGGTATGTTGTTCGTGAGGTCGTTGAACTGCTTTATAGTCGGCGGAATGATCAGAACGAGCAGCAGCGCGACGATTCCCCCGAAAATCGCAAACGATATCAACGTAGCAGCCCACAGCGGGATTTTTCGCTTCTCCAGCCATGCGACCGCCGGGTAAAGTACATACGCCAGCGCGCCCGCAAGCGCGAAATACCCGATTATCGATCTCACGCCCACTACAAAACTGATTCCTATCCCCAGCAGCGCAAGCCAGAACAGCACATGCCAGATCACCGCCGCCTGCTTCACATTCGTTCTGTTATCCATTGTTTTTTGTCCGGGCATCCATATATTTTCGAATATTAAACCACAAATCAACTTTCAGCGTCAAGCCCGTTGTCTCTTTCCCGCAGCAATCCCCGCCGCCGCCCTCCATACCACCTCCTGTTTCTGTTTTGCGAAACAGGCCGGCCGCGACCCGCTTCGCGCTTTGCTTAACCTGCATTTCTCACCGGTGCTGGTTAAAAATCGTGATAAGGCTGATAATACAAGGAACAGCAAGTGAGTGGTGAGAGAGCATACTGTTGCGTATGTGACCGAGTCCGAACAATTTTTGCTGATTCATGCACAAAGCAAAGCTTGTGCATGTCACCCGGCACAGCAGGACAGGCCTTATCGCGGTTTTCCGGATTTCTCTGTGAGAAATCCGGGTTAGTGTGCCTTTTGTTTTGTCATTGCGAGCAGGCACCACCTGCTTTTTGCCCTCTTACGTGCTCGCTTCGCAGACAGCTCAAACCTTAAATTTCCTGGTATATCTTTTGTCGTGTTATTGCGAGCGACGCGGCAATCCCGACTTCAGGCAAGTCGCTGCCTGCTATTGTTAACAACTAGAAAAGACACGCAAAGGGCAACACGCACAAAGAACGACGCTTTGTGCGTGGCACAATCCCGACTGCGCGGACTGTCTGTCCGCATGCCTGTTATCATTTCTGCGAAGGCTGAAACCCTATAGCAAACCACAGAAAGACCCGGAAAGAAATCGTAGCCTTATCGTATTCTATTGCATTTAAGAATCATTTTGTGGTTTGCTATAAGCACTCAAGAGACAGGTTCAAGGGCGGGCGCCTGGCGGCACGGCTTTGCTTATGTCGGCATTCACATGCGGGGCAGGGGCTTGAGAGTGAAGTAATCATTTGAATTTGTTTTCAGCCTGTTGTTGCAACAGATATCTTTTCAGCGATAGAATCTACTTAAATAATTATCATTGCCGCCTTGCAATTGAATAACGGTTAACAACGCGATTCAAAGCCATTTGTGATGAGAGGAAATCAACATGTTATCAGATGCTCCGTTAACAAATCCCGCTGAAGATAAGCTGGGAAGAAGTAAGTTTGCAGAGGAAGTCGCCGGGGTGATAATCAGAATGGAGACTGACAAAGGTTTCGTGATCGGGCTCCATGGCGACTGGGGATCGGGCAAAACGACGACAATCAACTTTGTCCTGGAATCTATCGAAAAAGTCGCGTCGGAAGATGAAAAACCCATCATTATTAAGTTCAACCCGTGGTGGTTTTCCGACAGAGACCAGTTGTTGCAGCAATTTTTTTCAAGCGTCAGAACAAGTATCGGCTCGATAGACCAGAACGCAAGATGGTCGAGCCTCTGTAATGATCTTAAAGAATTCAGTCTTGTAATTTCATCATTCGCATCTACTACAGATGCAAATATTGGAGCTCTTGCAGTGCTTCTCTCAAGTATTTTAAATATCGTTGACATATTACTTAAAAGGAAGAGAAAAGCAAGACAGGCCGATGTTACTGAATTGCGAAATAAGATCGATGAGGGTATAAGGAAACTTGGACGCAAAATATTAATTGTAATCGACGACATAGAAAGGCTGCCCGGCGATGATATACGGTTGATTTTCAGGCTTGTTAACGCCGTCGCCAATTTTCCAAACACTGTATATTTGCTCAGCTTCGACAGGAAAAGGGTGGCGCAGGCGCTGTGCGGCGATGATTATGGAGAAAACTTTATCGAAAAAATCATCCAGTTGCCGCTGGAGCTGCCCATGCCGGATAAAGTCGTTCTCAATAATATACTCGAAGAAAAAGTCAGAGAAATTTTACGACTTGACGAGCGAGATATCACAGCGCAAACACAGGGAAGATTTTATGAGCAGAGACAGGCCGGTGTTGAGCCTTTTGTGACCACTCTACGGGGTATCAATAGATATGCAAATGCGCTGAAAGCGGCATGCTCGGTGGCAGGTGATATTGTTGATCCAGTGGATTTCATGGCAGTAGTCGCGTTCCAGGTTTTCTGCCCGGAGTTCTATTCGGAATTAAAAAACAGCAGGGATTTGTTTTGCATGTTAAATGAACATCAAATAATTTTTGAGAGAACAGAGGAGAAGTCCCAGCGAGAAAAAGATATTCAAAGCATTATAGATAGCGTGATTACCAAAGACGAGAAGAAAAAAAGAATAGTAGAAAATGCCGTAAAGATTTTATTTATAGATATGGGTTTTCAAAAGGATGATAGGTATTATGCTTCGAAAAAACGAATTTTCAGCAAAGAAGCATTTAATAACTATTTCAAGCTGTCTTTGGGAGAAGGTGATTTTTCAGATGAAGAGATGAAACGTATTTTATCTGAAGCCGGCGATCAAAAGGAATTTGAAAAGAAGCTGCTGGAATTGACGGAAGAAAAACATCCGGCAAGCAGACTGCCGCGAGCGCATCACTTTTTTATAAAAATGCAGGACTTCGTTGATGAATTTATTCCGGATGAAAATATAGAACCGATTGTGAGAGCTTTGTACAATACTGGCGACAGGTATTTGAAATATTACGCAAAATGTCGTGCCGACATAAATGAACCAGGCAACGATGATTTTAGTTTTGTATCTATCAGAACAGAATTGTTGGAGAAGATAACAGACCTCGAAGAAAGATACAGAATGATTGAAAAGGCTGTAATTGAAGCGGATTCGGTATATGTTCCGGCAGACGATTGTGTTTTATTCGCACAACAACATGGAGAATTTGGCGGGAGGATTTATCCGGAGCGCAAGACATACATAACAAAAGAGCAATTGGAAAAATTCAAGGTTGTTGTTGCAGACAAGATAGAAGAAAAAGCTAAAGAGGGAACGTTTTTTGAGCAGTACAACCCCGAATATCTGCTATACCGCTGGATTGAAATGGGTAAAAAAGAGACTGTTAAGGAATTTTTGGATGGTCAAATGAGAGAAGATGAAAGCATGGTTGGGTTTATTGATTTGTTATCGAATGAAATTGTGTTTCCGGATGAAGTAAGGAAGGAGAATAGTATAAGCAATTTGGTTGTAAGGGCAGGCTCTTTTTTTGATGATGGATTAGCTGGCAGATGCAAAAAGATACTTGATGAAGAGCCGGCATGGTTGGACGAAAACAAGAAGGATACTCTAAAAGTTTTTTATGAGTACCTTGATAAGACTAAATAGTCCAATTTTTGTATTAGAAAAAGCAGGGTGTTGCCGGGGAATGGTCCCCGCTGGATTCCGGGTCTCGGCCCGGAATGACGGCAGATAGAGGCCTGTCATTGCCGCTCCGGTTAAGACTGTGCCGGTAATGAATTCCCGGCTATGAAAGCGAAAATGAATTTTCGCGCTCCAAATTAAATACACACATAGTTGGAAAAAACAAAGGATTCGCACGCACAAAGTACGGCGCTTTGTACGTGGCACAAATGTATTTTTACACTATGGTTTATTTTGAATAATAGCCATCCAGGAAGAAACTTATCGCTCACATAGTCCCGGTGGGAGCAGGGCATTTTATTTTCTCCTCTATCTGCTCATTTAAGAAGATTCCTAACTGTTACTCATGTCCCCGAACGATGTGTAACCCTTGTTACGGGTCTATACATTAATCGCCGCGTTGTTTTATTGTGTGCCGGTAATGAATTCCCGGCTATGAAAGCGAAAATGAATTTTCGCACTCCAGATTAAATACGCCATATTGAGATATTGACGGGTGGCATGCGCAAGCGCGGCATGTGTGAGCGGGGTGAAAGGCGCGGACAGCGGGCATGCGGACCAGCGGTCCGCACGGTCGGGATTGACGCGTCGCTCGCAATAACATGACAAAAGATATACCAAGATATTTTCAAGATTGAGCCGTATACGAAGTGAGGTCGTAAAAGGGCAAAGAGCGGCCTGGGCCGCCTCGCAATGACAGAACAAAAGATACATCTAAGGTATATTCCTGAGAACAGACTGTCCATGGAGCCGGAACGTAAGAGAACAAAAAGCAGGCGGTGCCTGCCCGAGCAATGACAGAGCAAAAAGAACGCTAAGGACTTCATGCATAAAGAACGGCGCTTTATACATGGCACACTAAATAATATTTTCTATACCAAGGTTTTATTTCAGTAAGCAACACTACACATGGATTGCCTTAAAAAGCTGTCATCCCTGAAAGCCTTTGTCAGTGATCCAGTCTTTTCTTCTCTATTCCTGTTGATTGAGCAACAGCCCACTTCAGCGGGTGGGCTTGTCACATGGATTCATCGTAAAAGTCGAGCGGAGCGCGGGGCGGTGCTGGAAGCCGATGGTAATAACTGAACAAAAAGCATTAAGGTATATTTACAAAGAGCTACATAAGCACGAAACGAATCCGTAAGAGGACAAAAAGGGCGGTGCCTGCCTCCTCGCAATGACAGAACACAAGATACATCTAAGGTATATTCCTGAAAACAGACTGCCCACGAAGTGAGAACTTAAAAGGGCAAAGAGCGGCCTGGGCCGCTTTCAAAAGTTCCCCTTGAGCCGGTGGGAAAAACATCAGGCGATGACCGAGAGGGTGTCGCGGAGAGACTCGACCTTTTCGCGCTGTTCCTGCCGCTCGGCGCGCTGCTCGAACACGCTGTCGATTTCCTGATCGACAGACTTCTCCAGCGGGAAATTTTTCGATTCTGCCTGCTCCCTGTTCCGCGCGGCCATCTCCATCAGGAAAATGAGGTCCAGTATCCCTCTCACCTGCTCATAATCCATCCTGTCATCCGCCGCCATGGATTTCACCATCGAGCAGAGCGAATCCCGCTGCCCGCGCGTCAGCCTTGAATATTTTATGCGCGAGAACACCGTGCGCAGAATCGATTCCTCGTTGTCCAGCTCAGCAGCGCCCGCAAGATCGAGTTTAGCCGTCCCGACCGGCTTATACGCCTGTATGAGTTGTGTGATCGCATCAATCTTCATACCCTTATTATCGACACAACCTGACGGTTCCTTTAACCCGGATTTCTCACAGAGAAATGCAGGTTAACCCGGATACGGCTCACTCTCTGCGCTCACGCCGGGCCTGTTGCGGAATTCGGAATCACGCATCAGGCAGCATGCCGGTTCCGTCCTTCGGGCGGGCGGCACGCTCAGGCGCAGCCTGTGCATGAGGAGAAAAGAAACATCAAGGATCGCACGCACAAAGGACGGAGCTTTGTACGTGGCACGATTGAGTTTACATTAAGGATTGGATTCCCGCCAGAGAGGCTGTTGAAAAATCCCCGCTTTGTCATTCTGAGGAAGCACAGCGACCGAAGAATCTCTATTATAAGCTCCAAAAGCGAGATCCTTCGCTGCGCTCAGGATGACAAACTCTCTACGGTAACATTTTCAACAGCCTCCTGAGATGGAACGACAACATAAGACATAAATAATGTAACAGTAAATGCACCTCGAAAACCGAAGGAGGGACTGCTGATAAATCTCCATACTATCATTCTGAGGAAGCACAGCGACCGAAGAATTTCAATTATATAGCAAACCACAAAATGATTCTTAAATGCGATGGAATACGATAGGCTACGATTTCTTTCCGGGTCTTTCTGTGGTTTGCTATAGGGTTTCAGCCTTCGCAGAAATGATAACAGGCATGCGGACAGACCGACCGCGCAGTCGGGATTGTGCCACGTACAAAGTGTCGTTCTTTGTGCGTGTTATCCTTTGTGTGTCTATTTCAGTAGTTAACAATAGCAGACAGCGACTTGCCTGAAGTCGGGATTGCCGCGTCGCTCGACATACGACAGGCATGTCTCACTCCTCGCAATGACAGAACAAAAGATATACCAGAGAAATTTGAGATTGAGCCGCCTGCGAAGCGAGCACGTAATAGGGCAAAAAGCAGGCGGTGCCTGCCTCGCAATGACAGAACAAAAGGCACACTGAGGTGTTTTTCTTTTAACGCTCCCATCGTCCCGGCGGGAGTGCAGAGAGATCCTCCGCTGCGTTCAGGATGACAGATTCTACGCGAAGAACTTTTCAACAGCATCTATCCCAGTCTTTTTGCCCTGAAGCGGTCGCAGTCGATATCGTATTTAGAGATTTTGTACTGGATGACGCGCTTGGTGGTTCCGAGCTCGCGTGCCGCGGCGGACTGGTTGCCGCCGGAGTATTTCAACGCTTCGATTATGAGATCGCGTTCATAGGCGATAACCATTTCTTCGAGAGAGCCGCGCTTTTCCGCCCGGGAGCCGGACCGCATCTGGAGCGAAGGCGGCAGGTCGCGGGCGCGAATCACGCCGTCGCCGCTGATCAGGACCGCGCGTTCGATGCAGTTTTCCAGCTCGCGCACGTTGCCCGGCCAGTGGTAAGCCATCAGCGCATCGATGGCCGGCGAGTTTATCCTGCGTATCTCTTTCCCGAACTGGCCCGCGTATTTCTGCGCGAAGTAGTCCGCGAGCAGCATGATGTCGGCCCCGCGCTCGCGCAGCGGCGGCACGAAGATCGGGAACACGTTTAGCCGGTAAAAGAGGTCCGCGCGGAACTCGCCGGCCTGCACCGCGGCATCGAGATCGCGGTTGGTGGCGGCGATGACCCTGACGTTGACCTGGATCGTGTGGCCGCCGCCGAGGCGGTCGAATTTCTGTTCCTGAAGGATGCGCAGCAGCTTCACCTGCGCCGCCGGCGACATCTCGCCCACCTCGTCGAGAAAAATCGTGCCGCCGTTCGCCTGCTCGAACCTGCCGATGCGTTTTTCCATCGCGCCGGTGAACGCGCCTTTCTCGTGGCCGAACAGCTCGCTTTCGAGCAGGTTGTCGGGCAGCGCCGCGCAGTTTACCGCCACGAACGCGCCGCCCTTTCTCGGGCTCGACTCGTGGATCGCCGCCGACACCAGTTCCTTGCCGGTGCCGGTCTCGCCGGTGATGAGCACGGTGGCATTGCTGTCCGCCACGCGGTTGATCATCGCGTACATCTCTTTCATCAGGCGCGAATTGCCTATTATATTCGAGGGCCGCCTGCTGCGGCGCAGTTCCTCGCGCAGGTCGAGGTTCTCGCGCTCCAGCCGCGCGCGTTCCTGTTCCTTGCGGCGGGCCTGAACGCTCGGCGCGAGCATATCCGCAACCGCGGAGAGAAACCGCACCTCCTCGTCCAGCCCCAGCTCCGTCTCGCGCCGCGTGTCGACCGACAGCGCGCCGATCACCCGGTCGCGGTACTTTACAGGCACGCAGATAAACGCCAGCCCCGAGCGGTCGAGCTCGCGCCTCATGCCGGTCCGGTCGAGAAACATCGGCTCCTCGTCCAGGCTCGGCACCGCCATCGGCCTGCCGGTCTCGATCACCCGCCCGGTGATGCCCTCGCCCTTGCCGTAACGAGCCTTCTCCAGCCCGCTGCCCGACAGCTCAGGCGCGATATCCACCCTCAGCTCATCCGAACCCGGCGTCGCAATCGTGATCATGCCGCGCCGCATCCCGAGCGACTCGCCGAGCATGTTCAGCACGCGCTCGAGCAGCCCGCCGATATCCGTTTCCGTGCCGAGCAGTTCCGCAATCGAGTAAAGCGCGGATAGTTCCCTTTCGTATGTTGTCGCGCCGCCGCCGGTATCCATAACGCTCACCTCTCCATTTTTGTGCCGATTTTAAATTATAGAACATTTTTGTGTCAAATCAATGCCGATAAAACAAAAATGTATCACGACCTGCCCGGCCGGGTTTTTAAGGCCGAAATTTTTATGGCTGAAAAACGCTTTAGTACTCAGCTTTCTCGTTACGGAAATAAAAAACAGCCAAATGATTAGAAGATGGCAGCTTTGTTGGAATTATCAAGAGGAATACACAAACGCCGTGTCTCACACCGGAGCGGCGGAAACAGCGGAGGTATTTAAGGTGAGAAAGTGGAAGTCAGGCAGGAAAGTCATTATATCATCGGCGATAGCGCTGATGATGCTCGTAGGAGCCGTATGCGGACAGGCCCGCGCGGACATTGGAGCGGAAGGGAATGTCACCTGGGTTTCTTCGTATATCTGGCGTGGGTTCGACCTTCTTGCGGACGATGAGCCGGCGATTCAGCCGGGGCTGGCGTTTTCGCTGCCCCATGATATGTCGCTCGGTTTATGGGGGTCTTACGGGCTGGACGACGAAGATGATCTGGACGAGTTCGACGTAACATTGTCAAAATCCGGCACATTCAAATGTGGAACGGAATGGTCGATCGGGCACACGTACTACACGTTCCCGGTTGTGGATCAGGAATCGCAGGAGACCTTTGTGGGGCTGGTGTTCCCGTCGCTCATGCTCTCGCCGGCGCTCGATGTTTATTTTGACTGGGGAGACGGAGACGGGGTTTACGCCGCGCTTTCGGGCGGACTGGACGTGCCGTTCTCCGGCGACGGCCAGGTTCCGCTCTCGCTCGGCGTGTCGATCGGCTACAGCGACGGCTACTGGGGGATCGAGCCCGGGGTTACGGACGTTTCCCTTTCGGCTGCGGTTCCGGTTCCCGTGAAGGCCGTGACCATCACGCCGGCGCTCAACTATGTCGTGACACCCGGCGACAGGGCGAACAATGAAGACGAATTCTGGGGCGGTATCGATATCGCGTTCAGTTTCTAATATCAAGCCAATGCATCGGAGGATATATTAATTATGTACAGGAAACTTTTTACCTTATCGATAACGGCGGTGCTGCTGCTGATTTTCTGCGGGGCGGCTTTAGCGGACGAGCCGACCGTGGCGGGCAACGCCGAAGGGATAGCGGCGTCGCACACCGCGATCGACACGATGTGGATGCTGTTGTGCGCGTTCCTCGTTTTCTTCATGCAGGCGGGGTTCGCGATGGTCGAGGCGGGATTCACCCGCGCGAAGAATGCCGCGAACATCATGATGAAAAACCTCATGGATTTCAGTATCGGGTCGCTCGGCTACTGGGCCATCGGGTTCGGGATAATGTTCGGAGCGTCGAAGGCGGGTCTGTTCGGGACGAGCGGGTTCTTCCTTTCGACCGGTGACCCGACGATGGGAGACGGGCTGTGGCAGATCGGGTTCTGGATGTTCCAGGCGGTATTTGCCGCGACCGCCGCGACGATCGTGTCCGGCGCGATGGCGGAGCGGACGCGGTTCAGCGGGTACCTCGCCTACAGCATATTCGTGACGATCCTTATATACCCGGTGGTGGGCCACTGGATATGGGGCGGCGGCTGGCTGGCCGGCAAAGGGATGATAGATTTCGCCGGATCGACGGTCGTCCACTCGGTCGGCGGCTGGTGCGCGCTCGCGGGCGCAATCATACTCGGCCCGCGCATCGGGAAATACGGGCCCAACGGGGATATCAACGCGATCCCCGGGCATAACATCCCACTCGCCTCGCTTGGCGTGTTCATCCTGTGGTTCGGCTGGTTCGGGTTCAACCCCGGCAGCACGACATCGGGCATGAACCTGAGCATAGCGACGATCGCGGTCACGACCAATCTCGCGGCGGCGGCCGGCGCTGTTGCGGCGATGATCACGGTATGGATCAAGCACGGGAAGCCCGACACGAGCATGTCGCTCAACGGCGCGCTCGCGGGGCTGGTTGCGATAACCGCGCCATGCGCCAACGTTTCGCCGGGCAGCGCAATCATTATCGGCCTTCTCGCCGGTGTGCTGGTGGTGCTTTCTGTCGAGTTTATCGACCGGGTGCTGAAGGTAGACGACCCGGTTGGCGCGATCTCGGTCCACGGTGTCTGCGGCGCGTGGGGAACACTGTCCGCGGGCCTGTTCGCGCAGGCGAAATACGGCGGCGTGGACGGCCTGTTCTTCGGCGGCGGGTTCTCACAGCTCGGCGTGCAGGCGCTCGGCGTCTTAAGCGTTTTCGGCTGGACCTTCCTGCTCGGACTCGGGCTGTTCTTCATCATCAGCCGCACGATCGGGCTGCGCGTGTCGAGAGACGAGGAACTCCGCGGCCTCGACATCGAGGAGCACGGCATGGAATCCTACAGCGGATTCCAGATTTTCACCACGCAGTAACTACTGGAGGATATGGATATGAAACTTATTGTAGCTTACATAAAACCGGAAAAGCTGAGGGACGTGAAGAAATCGCTTTTTGAAGCAAAGATCTACAGGATGTCTGTCACCAACGCGCTGGGCTGCGGCCAGCAGAGAGGCTATTCGACAACCTACCGCGGCGTCGTTTCCGAGGTCAACCTGCTCAAGAAGCTCAGGCTTGAAATCGCGGTCAACGACGACTTTGTCGAGCCAACCATAGATGCGATCATCGCCGGCGCGGGAACCGGAAGCATCGGCGACGGAAAGATCTTTATAAGCAGTCTCGACGACTGCATAAGGATTCGCACCCGCGAGAGCGGTCCCGACGCCATCGGCTGATTCCTGGAACCCTCCTTCCCGGAGTGTTTTTTACAGAAAAGCTCCCCTTGTGCGGGGAGCTTTTTTTATGCAAAACCGAAACAGGCGTACTGTCCCGCCCGATATGCCGTTTTTCGCCGGGAACGACGATGGGCATTTACATCATGTGGCACCCACAACCATGCTGTGGGCGGTTGCCGAACAGCACATTTTCTCGTTACGATGCTCCGCGTGGGAATGCGGCCCTGAACGCTCTGCGTTCATTAATTCTACCTGTCATTTCCATAGCTCACTTCAACTTCGGGCGCAGAGCGCCCGGCTATCGCGTTACGACGCAGAGCATCGTAACGAGAAATAACAATTCCGCTTCAGCGAAAACATCCAATGTAGATCGCCTGTAAAGTCGGGATTGCCGCGTCGATCGACATGCGACAGGCATGTCTCACTCCTCGCAAT
>DAOSYA010000036.1:0-28781 GCA_035380865.1 bacterium | reverse complement strand
CATGCACAAAGCTATTTCCTTTGTGCATGTATTCAAGTTTATTTTTGAGAATCATTATAGCTTTTCATTCATCAAGCACTCTTCGCACGGTATTGCAGAGCTCTGAAATAGAGAAAGGCTTTTGAACAAACCCGTTAACTCCCTCTTTGATGAGATCACTTGCTTTGCCGTTAATGCTGTATCCTGATGAGAGAACGATTTTTATGCCGGGATCGATTTTCTTAAGAACCGGAAACACATCCCGGCCATCCATCTCCGGCATTATCATATCGAGCAGAACAAGCGAGAAATCCATGTGTCTTTTCCGGAACAGGCTTATAGCTTTTTTCCCGCTCTCCACCACCACAACCTTATAACCTGCGGACTCGAGCGTTTTTTTTGCTATGTTCAAAACGTTTTTTTCATCGTCAACAACAAGTATGGTTTCAGTACCGGTTGCTATTTTTGGCGAAATAACGATGTTTTCCGATATGTTTTCTTGTGCTATGGGCAAATATATTTTTACCGTTGTCCCCTCGCCGGGATTGCTGTAGATCGAGATATCACCATTGTGGCTTTTAATTATTCCCAGAGTGGTGGAAAGCCCAAGGCCTGTCCCTTTACCAGTGCCCTTTGTCGTAAAGAACGGATCGAACACTTTGTCGATGATGCCCTCCGGCATGCCGATTCCGGTGTCGCTGATCTGTATGAAACAATATCTTCCCGGTTTTACATCGAGGTGACTTCTGCAGTACTCGTCTTCCAGCTCGATGCCGCAGATTTCCACAAGCAGATCGCCGCCGCCGGGCATCGCGTCGCAGGCGTTCATGCACACGTTCATCAGCGCCTGCTCCAACTGGTTTGCGTCCGCGCTGATAGTGATGTCCTCTTCAATCACTGTCCTTATATTGATTTTTTTTATCACGCTTCGTTTAAGCATAGCGGTGACTTCTTCGATTATTCCGGACACGGAGACAAGGCGGACATTGATTTTCTCTTTTCGCGCGAACGTTAGAAGCTGCATTGTCAGGTCTTTTGCCCGCTCCGACGCTTTTATTATTTCTTTGAACTCGGTGCAGAAAGGCGCATTTTCCTCAAGCTGCATCATAGCGAGGTTCGCGTTGCCCATGATCACGGTGAGCATGTTATTGAAATCGTGCGCGATCCCCCCCGCAAGCTGCCCGATCGCCTCCATCTTCTGCGACTGCAGGAACTGATTCTGTAGCGCATCTTTCTCTTCTGAAAGTTTTCTCCGGTCCAGAATCAACTGCACGCTCACCATGTATGATTCGAGTTGAAGCTCATCCTCCTTCGTATAATCAGAATCCTTGTTTGCTACACCCGCTACCGCAATAACCCTGTCGGACCGGATTATCGGAACCGTCATGAACCTGGAGATAGAGACGTGTCCCTCAGGCGTTCCCCGTTTTCCGGGAACATCCTTCGAATAATCGTTAACAACCACCGTGCGTCGCCCGCGTACCGCCTCTCCCCACAATCCCGAACTTGAAATGATATACTCGTAAGGCTTATTTTTTATATCACACCCCTTCATAGTGTTTCTCGACCAGGCGTATATCGTCATTTTACTATCGTCGTCATTGACCATGCCGTAAAAACTGTACTTGCTTTTGGTGATCCGCTGGAGTCCATCAGCTATTGTTTCAGACAGCTCCCTGGCATCGGCATGTGTTTTCTTGGCCACTTCCCACATGCACTCCATGCGTGTTTTAGACAGCATCAATTCCTCTTCAGCGTGCCTTCTTTCAGTGATATCTACATCCATCTCGAGGATCAGCGGAGAGCCGTCCGTATCCGTTAGCGGAAAATCGTGTACATCGATTATGTCGCCTTCCGGAGTTGTTACCTCCCAGTGATGCGGCCTGCCTGTTTTCAGCGGAGTTAATGATTCGCAGAATTCGCAGGGTTCAGACATCCCGAAGCAGTATTCATAACAATGCCTGCCGTTATCATCGCCGAATTTCTCTCTGAAGCTGCGGTTGGCGAACGGGATATGATAATCAGGCGTGATGAGGCATATCATCGCCGGCAGAGTTTCCAGAACTTCGAACAGCCGTTCTCGTTCTTCGCAAAGAGCCTTTTCCGTGCGCCTTTTCCACAGCGCGATACCTATGCTCGCACCCAGTCCCTCGAAGAAATGGATCATTTCTTTCGTGAAACGTCCCGTGCGGTGGTCGTTCAGTTGCAGCAGCCCGATAATCTCGTTGCTTGTCCGCAGCGGGATCAGGGCGACAGACTCGAAACCCTCGCCGTTGCAGCGGTTGCGGGTTCGCGCCTGCCGGTCTTCCTCGGTGGTCGATGCAAGCAGGGTTGAGGTGCAGTTTGACCAGAAACTGCCTCCTTCCGTGAAAAACGTCAGATCGGGATTTGTGCGTCCACGGATGACGTTTCCGCACATGCATTCCAGAACCGGGTTTCCAACATTGTCACGCACGATCTCCCCGCCTTCGTCTCGCATACACAGGTATCGTTCCGCTTCAACAAAATCTCCAGGAAAACCATTCGTCTCGTAGTACGGATAATCGTCTCCTTCCTTCAGCCGGATTCCGACAGCTTCCATACCGGTCGATTCTTTTATGAGAGAGAGTATTCCACGGATCGTGTTGCCGCTGTCCATAGGGCTGTTAAGGAGTTCCAGGATGTCACGCGCCAGTTTCTCCCGTTTCTCCGACTCCTTGCGCTCTGTGACATCACGTAGAGAAGCCATGTACCCCGGATTATCTTCCCAGTAGATGGACGATATCTTCATCTCAACGGTCAGGACGCCGCCGTTTTTTTGAAGTATGTCTATCTCCGTGTTCTCCCCGGTGACGGTGGGATAACCGAAGTATTCTCCCTCGAGTTCGGACAGGCTCCTGCCGAACATTTTTTCCGCCGCGGTATTGAGGTATTCAATTTTGAAATCATCATCGAGAACAACTATTCCGTCGGCGTTTTTCATTATGAGCGTTCTGAATGAAAGCTCTTTCACCTGAAGCTTTTTCCTTCTTTCCCTGTTCTGTCTGTGGCGTTCGACTGCATACCTTATGGAATTTTCCAGGAATTTCCCGGACATGACATCATCTTTGAAAATGAAATCCTGCGCACCCTCACGCATGGCCCTGTAGGCGGTCTGCTCGTCTGCTGTGCCGGTCAGCACGATTATCGGAATGTTTGTTTTCGAAATGAGTTTTTCGAACGTTTCGTAACCGGTGGAATCCGGCAGATTCAGGTCCAGCAGAACGATGCCGAAATCATGTTGTTGCATCTCTTCCAGCGCGTCTTTCAAACACTCTGTATTAGTGACATTAAAATCGCACGTATCTGAAGGCTCAAGCAGCCTTTTTATGTGTTTCGCGCTGTTGATGTCGTCTTCAACGGTGAGGACTTTTATGGATTCTTTTTTCATCGACACGTCCCGCCTGAAATATTTTATGCGGTTGATCTCTGCCCGTGAGGCTGTTGAAAAATCCCCGCTTTGTCATTCTGAGGAAGCACAGCGACCGAAGAACCTCTGACTAATCGCTCCTATCGTCCCCGGTGGGAGCGCCGAGGCGAGATCCTTCGCTGCGCTCAGGATGACAAACTCTTTATGTTAACATTTTTCAACAGCCTCCTGTTCTGTACACGGCGTTCATCGGATTATTACTTAAACATATCACTCATTCGCTTATATTCCTCTTCGTCGAGATGCTGAACCTGCCCCGAAAGGATGCCCATGACATTTCTGAATGGTTTGCCAATGTGCATTCCGCCACTGTCAATATTAAATTCGAGGATTTCTTTTTCGTGCATCGACCCTCGCATTTTGAGAACGGTGATCCCCCTTCGCATTTCGCCTAGCATTTCAACATACCGGAGCAGGATTATCGAGTCGGTGATAGTGGAAATATGAGCCTCGGTGACGGAAGTGCCGCCCATTAGCGTTGGTGTCGTAGCCGTGAACAGCCCGGCTATTTCCTTCATTTTGAGGTATGATGTAACACTGATCACAAACTCTCGGAAGCCCTTGGCGGTTGAACAGCGTTCGAGCGCCGAAAGGCTGTCCACGGCTACCCGTGACGGTCCGAATTCTTCGATGGTATGCCTGATATTGATCAGGAGGTCTTCAAGTCCCGCGGTTTCAGGGTACTGGCATATAACTTTCAGATAACCTTTCTTTTCCATTTCCTCGAAATCAAATCCCCATCCCCTTGCGTTGCGGAAAAGCTGCTCGCGGCTTTCCTCGTAGGCGAACAGAACGCATTTCTCGCCGTTCCTCATGCCTCCGCCTATGAACTGTGTTACAGTAAGTGTTTTTCCTGTTCCCGTCGCGCCCGACACGAGTATAATTGAGTCCCTGAAGAAACCGCCGCCGCACATCCTGTCGAGGACTTCGCTTCCCGAAGTGATTCTCAAGTCCGATGAACTCTGCTTGAGCTCTATGCTCGAAATAGGTATAGCGACGATTCCCTCTCCGGGCATAATGGTGAATGGATATTCGCCTTTGTGATGCGTGGTTCCCCTGAATTTAAGTATCTCGACTGTTCTGCGCCGTTTTTCGGCTTCCAGCGTATTGCGCAGTATTACGACGTTGTCTGAGACGAATTCCTCCACGCCGTGGCGGGCTATATCTCCATATTCCTCAAGGCGTTCAGCAGTCATAATAACCGTTATTCCCATGCTTTTGAAACCATACGCCAGCCGGAAGAGTTCTCTCCTGATGATTCCCGAGTTCTCAAACTGTGAGAAAATAGCGCCCAGCGAGTCAAGCGAAACACGTTTTGCGCTGACTTTCTTGATTGCGTTCTCAATGCGGGCCAGCAGGGCACCGAAGTCATACTCTCCGGTTTCGAAAGTTTCCTGGCCCGGGTGAGGGGAAGCGTCCACGAATGCCCATTTTTTTTCTTCTTCCCATTTCTTTATATCCCAGTCCATGCTTGCGAGGTTGTTCCGAATATCCTCGGTAGGTTCTTCAAAAGTTACAAAAACGCCATTCTGGTTTTTATGCCTGATGCCTTCAGCCAGAAACTGTGCGGCGAAAACGGTCTTGCCGCTTCCCGACGTTCCTGAAACCAGTGTTGTTCGTCCTGTGGGGATGCCTCCGTTAGCAATTTCATCAAAACCGGTAATGCCCGTCTCGAGTTTTTTAACAAACCTGTTCATTGGCTTTCTCCTTTGCTCTCTCGATTAGCCGATTTTCTTCTGGATATCCAGTCCGAGAAGAACTTTGTCCGTGTCTGAAAGGTCTCCTATGATCCGCCGCAGCGGTGGTGGCAGTTCTTTAATCAGGGTCGGCGTTGCGATGATCTTTTCATCTTCCGCAAGTTGGGGATTTTCCAACACATCTACTATCTTTATTTCATATTTGTTTTTAAGTTCTTCCTCGGATATCTGCCGAAGGTTCTTTATTGCTTTCTCGGACTTCGGCGTATTCCCGGTGATGTACAGTTTCAGAACGAATTTAGCATCCATTCGGCACCTCCGCACCCTTATTGTTTTTATTCCTGTATAACAATGAATATCTTCTATAATGAATCATCAGGAAACCCATGAGTTCGATGATCATCAGACGGCCCTCGTCATTGTAAGCTTTATTTCGTTTTGTCCATTTGGGGTCGAATTTTTTTCTCATGGCCTCACAATGAATATCAAGGACATCCTGCGGGCCGGCTTTCAGGAATCCGAGGTCTTCGGCAATCTTCTTGAGTTCATCGGATATGTTATAATTCTCGTTGTACAGCCTTTGCTCGATAGCTTTTTCGACTGTAGCGGAATAATCTATAACCTTTTCAGCGAATATTTCCGGCAAAGCCTCCTTGAGCGGCAGTATTCCAAACATCCTGGAGGTGACTGTGGTGCTGGCCCTTTCTGAGAATTTTTCCATTGAGAGGAACTCTTCCTCTTTGCGGTTCTCCTGCTCCTGAAGCCTCAGCCGCTCCAACTCGAGGAGCAGTTCGTTGCGCTCAACGGCGTACCGAACGGAGCGGGCAAGCAGGTTCGCGTCTGCCTGTCCTTTCACAAGATAGTCCTGGGCGCCCCGCCTGACGGCTTCCGCCGCAATATCTTCGTCATTCAGCCCCGACATTATGACGATGGGCATCTGGGGCGCTCCTGCATGAAATTTAAAAAAAGTGTCGAGACCGGAACTGTCGGGAAGCCCGAGGTCCAGAATGGTCAGATCGAACTCGCCGTATTCAAGTTTTTCAAGAGCGTCTTCCAGTCGTTCAACGCGCTCGATATCAAAACGGTTAGGATCTATATCTTTAAACATCTCGAGAACCAGCCGCGCGTCTCCGGCATCATCTTCAACAAGGAGTATTTTCATAGTTTTTAAAGTCATGGTCTCCGATCCATTGATTCAGCGGTTTTCATCTTTTGTTCCATCATTTCGGAAGCTTTACTATCGTCAGCCAGAAATCCTCGATTGATTTCACTACTTTCATGAACTGGTCAAGGTCAATGGGCTTGGATATGTAGCAATTCGCGTGAAGGTTATATGTTTTGAGAACGTCTTCCTCCGCCCTTGAAACGGTAAGAATAACTACCGGGATAATCTTGAGGCTTTCGTCGTTCTTTATTTCCGCGAGCACCTCGCGACCGTCTTTTTTCGGCAGGTTTAGATCGAGCAGTATGAGGTCCGGGCGACTGCTGTCTGCGTATTTTCCTTCTTTGCGCAGGAACGCCATAGCTTCCACCCCGTCCTCTACAATATGAATCGTGTTCTGAACCTTGCTTTCCTTGAGGGCTTCCTGTGCAAGGCGCGCGTCGCCCGGATTGTCCTCAACCAGCAGAATGTCGATAGGTTTGCCTGATCTTAAATTGCTCATATTATCTTCCTCCTTTCGCCGGAAGCGTGAAATTAAAAACCGAGCCTTTTCCCGGCTCGGATTCGAACCATATTTTGCCGCCGTGGCGCTCGACTATCCGCTTGCACAGGGCCAGCCCTATGCCCGTTCCGGAATATGCGCTTTTTGCGTGCAATCTCTGAAATATCACGAATATGCGGTCTTTGTATTCCGATTCTATGCCTATGCCGTTGTCGCTGACGGAGAATTCCCAGCGCCCGTCTTTCAGTTCCGCCGACACGTGAATCCGCGGCGGCTCGTCCCCTTTGAATTTAATAGCATTTCCAACCAGGTTCTGAAAAACCTGCACAAGCTGTGAATAATCCGCCGGAATCCGCGGCATATCGTCTTTTGTGATCACGGCGTCAGTTTCGTTAATCAGCGCACCCAGGTTTGCAAGCGCCTCGGCGAGCGCCGTGTTGGTGTCAATTTCTTCCATCGGCCCGCCTCGCGTGGTCACACGGGAATAGGCGAGCAGGTCGTTTATTAAACGCTGCATGCGGGTGGCGCCGTCCACCGCGAACTCGATGAACTCGTTAGCGTCGTTATCTAATTTGTCTTTGTATCTGCGGCCCAGAAGTTGTGTGTAGCTGGAGACCATGCGGAGCGGCTCCTGGAGATCGTGCGAGGCCACGTATGCGAACTGTTCGAGTTCCTTGTTGGACCTGGTGAGATCTTGAGTAGCTTTTTCAAGCATTCGCTGCGCCATTTTTATTTCGGTGATATTTCCGGCAAGCTCGAACCGCACCATGCGCCCGTCATGCCAGAGAATCGCTTTGTCGGCACATCGGTACCAGTCCCTTGTGATTTCATTCTGAAACTCCCACACGTATGTGCTGCCGCTGTATTCATTGCTGAATATAATATCGTTCGTGCAGAATGGGCACGGTTCGTCCCTGTTCTGAAGCACCTTGTAACATATTTTACCGATAACATCTTCTCCCCAGTTTTTCTTGAAGGCTTCGTTTACGTGAAGCAGTTCATAGGTCTTCGGGTCCGCCACGTAGATGACATCGTCTATGCCGTCCAGAATTGCCAGAAGACGATTCCTTTCCGTAACTAACTTATCCTGCGCCTCTTTTCGTTCGGTAATATCCCAGAATATGCCCAGAATCCCTGATATGTTGCCGGCCTCGTCTCGCAACGGTGTTTTCACCGTCTGAACCCAGTATTTTTTCCCGTCCTCTACATATTCCTCTTCAATAGATTTCGATTCTCCCGATTTTAAAAGCTCCAGGTTGTCCGCTACATATTTGTCCGCAAGCTCTTTCGGGAAGAAATCGAATACGGATTTTCCCGCTATTTCATCAGCGTTTATCTTGAGGTCTCTTGCGAAGTTTTCGTTGCATGAAGAAAAAGTCGATTCGGTTCCATAGATGAATATTTTCTGCGGCAGATTCTCTATGAGCAGCTTGTATTTCTCCTCGCTCGCTCTCAATGCCGTTTCCGACTTTATGCGCTCGGTGACATCTCTCGCAGCGGCGAATACTCCAATGGGTTTGCCTTCTTCGCCGGAATAAACCGAAGCGTTATAAAGGACCGACATTGTGCCGCCGTTTCGATGTTTGATTTCAAGCTTATAATCGCGCACAGCTCCTTCACTGAACACATGCCTGTAGCCCTCGTCCGCCTTTTCAGGCTCAGTGAAATACCCTGAGAAGTCCGTGCCGATCAGCTCTTCGCGCGTGTATCCGGTCGCTTCTTCCGTCGCCCGGTTTACGTCCGTGATTTTACCTTCGGGTCCTATCATAACGAGCGGGTCGAGGCTGGCTTCGATAAGGCTCCGGTTGTATGCGCCGGCGGCGTGCAGAGATTGCTCCATCTTTTTGCGTTCGGTGATGTTGTTGATGCTGGTAATAAAATACCTTGGCGTCCCGCTGTCGTCTCTGTGAAGGGTTGTGCTTACATCAGTCCAGACGACGGACCCGTTTTTGTGGATATACCTTTTTTCTTTATGAATATCGACATCTTTGTTCGCCAGCATGTCCCGAACCCAGGCCATGCTTTCCGCAACGTCGTCCGGGTGCGTTAAACTCGCAAAATCCAGTTCCTGAAGCTCTTCCACGGTGTAGCCCAGCATGTCTGCAAAAGCTTTATTTGTACTCAGCAGTTTTCCGTCCGGGGCTGTTAAAGATTTTCCGACAGTGGATTGCTCGAAAATGATCCGGAACTTCTCTTCGTTTTCCCTGAGTTTGTCTTCTATATGTTTTCGAATTAAAAGCTGTTTTTTCAGCCACATTGACCAGGCTATTGCAAGGGTAAGTATTAAAAGGAATGGAACTACTATTATTAAAACATATTTAACCGATACGATCGACGGGGGTGGTTGCGGTTCCAGAACTCCCAGCCATTTGTCGTATATGCTGTCGAAGCTGCCTGTTTCTTTGATGATAGCAAGCCCTTCGTTGAAGCTTGAAAGCAGTTCTGTTTCGTTCTCTTTGACCGCGTAGCAGTACTTTGAAGGCTGCAACAGAGGGCCGACCGTCACTATGTTCGACAGGTTGAGTTTTTTTGCCCAGAAAAGACCCGGAATTTTGGCAAGAAGCGCGTTGTCATGTTTCCCTGAAGCCAGCAACCGGAGCGCGTCTGCCTGCGAGTCCGCCAGAACCGGGTTGCCGGAAAGCGCTCTCTCTTTAACATAGTCATGCATTATATCCCCGCGCATCAAGATTATCTCTTTGTCGCGAAGGTCGTTTTCAGAATTAATCCCGGACGAGTCCGAGCGGGCGAAAATCGCGTGGTGAACCACCGTGTACGGTGACGAGAAATCCACGAGCTTATCCCGCTCCGGTGAGTAGTACATTCCAGAAATCGCATCGATTTTGCCTGTCTCAAGCTCTTTCCTGATATCTCCCCACGGCCCGATCTTAATAACAATGTCCATATCCATGACTTCCGCGATGGCTCGTGTGAGCTCTACGTTGAAACCTGCCGGGTTGTTTTTTTCATCGATGAACGAGTAGGGAGGATAATCAAGCTCGGTGCCGATGATGATTTTTCGTTTGTTGTTCAGGTCGTCATCAGCGGCGAAAACGGGGCGGGCGGTCAGTATTATGCAGAACAATGCCAGCGCTGTAAAAACAATGGTCGAAATTTGTCTGTTTTTCATATCTGCGCACCAATCTATTGGTTATGTCTTAAGCCCGGCTCGATTTTCGGACCGAACGAGATCGAATCGTAATTGCAAACAAGAGCTGTTCAGATGCAAGGGCCGTTATAGAAAATCGCTGCTTTTATAAACCCGACGGCAAAATTTGTGCAAAGACGTTTTAAACTCTGTCGGCATTTTGACAATGCAGACGCTGCTTTATGAATAAGCAAATATATTAATATTTGTTATACTCTAATTTGGTTTGATGGCAAAAGCACCTGACCGGCGGATAGTTTCGGGCCTGTCTTTTAGACAGGCGGTATTCTGCGAGATATATATTGATTATCAGAATGAAAATAGAATAACTAACCTGCATTTTTCACCAGCGCAGGTTAAAACCGCGATAAGGTTGATAATACAAGGAACAGCAAGTGAGTGGTGAGAGAGCATACTGTTGTGTATGTGACCGACCGATTTTTGCTGATTCATGCACAGAGCAAAGCTTGTGCATGTCACCCGGCGCAGCAGGATTGGCCTTATCGCGGTTTTCCGGATTTCTCTGTGAGAAATCCGGGCTAAACGGAGTTTTCTGGATTCCTGCCGACTGCATGCAGGTATGACGGGCGCGCGGGCCGGAAAGCCATTCATGCAGGATTCAATGTTATAGTGATTCTCAAAAATAAACTTGAATACACGCACAAAGGAAATAGCTTTGTGCATGGCACACTATCTTTGTATTTGTAATTTCTGATCGAGTTGTGAATCTGTTTTTATTATGAGAATTACTATATCTGGTGTGCCATGTACAAAGCGTCGTTCTTTGTGCGTGCTATTTTTGTGTTTTTTCAGCCCGGCCCGAAAGGCTCAACCCCTGGCCGTCCCGGCCCCGCTGGATTCCCGATCTCCGTCGAGAATGAAGGCAAAAAACGATAAAAGCGAGATACTTCGCTGCGCTCAGGATGACTCTCTGTGTTAACATTTTCAAATAGCCCCCAACGCTGCTTGACCGGATCGAAATATTATTCAGGGCTGTTTGTCGAGGAGCGTTATTTAATGAGGTTGTGACTCAATGCAAATTTAGCCAGTTCCACGTTGTTGAAGATATTCAGCTTATCGCACAGATTTTTCCTGTGGAATTTAACAGTGCTTTCGCTGATGAACAGATTGCCGGCTATCTCTTTTGTTGTTCTGCCGCGCGCAATTTCCCTGAGTATTGTCAGTTCACGCTCGGAAAGCGATTCGAGCGGGTTCGAGCCGCCGGGGTTAAACTGCTTCGCAATCAATTTTTCCTGGAGGGAAGGGCTGACGAAGATATTGCCGGCTGCGACTTTTCTCAAAGCGTCCGCAAGCAGGCCGGGTGACATTCCTTTGGAGATGTACCCCCCGGCGCCCGATTTCAACGCGCGCGCAGCGAATTCCTCGCTGTCGTACATGGTCAGGAACACTATCTTTACTTCAGGGTATATCGAGATCATCTGGCTGGATAAAGCGAGCCCGTCGGTGTCCGGCAGGTCTATATCAAGCAGCGCAATATCCGGTTCGAGTTGCTTGCACAGAGTAATCGCTTCGCGCCCGATTCCCGTTTCGCCCACGATTTTCATATCCGGCTCGGTCTCCAGCAGCTTGCCCAGTCCGGCCCTGAATATGTCATGATCATCGACCAGAATTATCCGAATCATAACGATTCCTCCGGCTTTGAATCTGTCGGGATTCGTAATTTGATGGTGGTACCCGACCCAATAGCGGATCGCAGAAAAATCTCTCCACCCATGGCTGTTGCTCTTTCTCTCATGCCGATAATCCCGATTCTTTCTTTCCCTGCCGCCGTTTCTTCATTGAAGCCGACACCGTTATCGTTTATTTCCATCGACAGGCCGTTTTCGACCAGGTTTAAAGAAACCGAAACCCTGTCGGCATCGGCGTGTCGTTCGATGTTGTTTATTGATTCCTGAAAAATGCGGAATACCCCCAGCGCGATTTCCGGTGACAGGTCGTTTTTACCGACATGAGCTATTTCCCATTCAACGTTTTTGTTTTCCCGATGGATGTATTGTTCGAGAAACGATTCCATTGCAGCGCTCAACCCGAACTTGTCCAGAACCGGCGGGTGGAGCCCGCGGCAGATACGCCAGATTTCAAATGAAAGCTTTTCAGCCATCTCGGAGAGCCGTTCGAAATATTCCATTTTTTTCTCGGGCTGTTTTTTCAACCATTCTATCTCGACAAGCAGCGCGGAAATGTCCTGTCCCAGTTCGTCATGCAGCTCGCGGGCAAGCTCCGCGCGTTCTTTTTCATACGCGGTAATCAGTTTCAGGGATAATTCCCGCAGAAGCTTTTCGGTGCTCTGTAATTTTTTTTCGGTGTTTTTCAAGTCGGTTATATCGCGGAAAATTTCGAGTCTTAAAAAGCCGCCGTCTTTTTTTGCCAGAGGTGTTTTAACGAGATCGTAAACTTTGCCGCTGACGGTCGAGCGCCATTCCTTGCGCACTGTTTCTCCGGCCTCGACGCTGCTGTTTGCGCACCAGGGGCATGGCTCGTCAAATCCGTCGAAATACTCATAGCATTTTCTGCCTTCGCAGGGCCCGAATTCTTCTGTTATCGATCTGTTGGCGTAATGGATGTTGTATTCACAATCACCTATACAGAAACCGTCCTCCATTGCTTCGAAAATATTCTTCATATCTATATCGCCGGTCGGAAAGGAAGCTTTTTGAGATGTTTCGGCTTGAGCATTTGCCTCAAGCTTCGCTTCCAGTTCCAGCAGCTGTTTTTCAAGTTCTTCATACGTGGGTTTTTTCATAGCCGTTTTTTACTGTCCGATTTATTTTCAGCAGAATTTTATGATATCCCGAAATCTCAATCTCCATCCAGAACCTGTCTGATGGCTTCGCAGAGTTCCAGCATATCACATGGTTTATGTATGAATTTCTTCACGCATTTTTCTTTAAGCGGGGACTCGGCCCCGCCGAATTCGCTGTAACCCGATAATATTATTATCCGTACATCCGGGTTTATTTCTTTTAAAGCCTGGATAACTTGCATGCCGTTCATTTCGGGCATTATCATGTCCAGCAACACCAGATCAATTTCATTCCGGCGGGGCCGGTATAGCTTAATAGCTTTTTTTCCGCTGTCCGCTGCTAATGTTTTATACCCCGACAGATTGAGATTCTTTTCGATGGTTTTGAGCAACTGTTTTTCATCGTCAACAATGAGTATCGTTTCTTCGTTTATCATTGTGTCGGCGGGAATGTTATCTCCGGTGTTTTTTTCAGAGCCGGTTGCGAGAGGCAGGTAAACATTCATGGTTGTTCCGCGCCCGGGTTCGCTTTGAACGTCTATGTGCCCGCCGTGGTTTGCAACTATGCCGTGAGTGACGGAAAGCCCCAGGCCGGTTCCTTTTCCGGCGCTTTTAGTGGTAAAAAACGGATCGAATATTTTCGGTATTATTATCTCCGGCATCCCGATCCCGGTATCAGTAATCCGTATAAGGCAGCATTGTCCCGGTTTCGCATCTGCGCATTCCGCGGGCTGCCTGCCTGCCGGCATTGCCACTGAACACTCGATGGTGAGGGTGCCGCCGCCGGGCATGGCGTCAAACGAATTTTTGCAGATACTCATCAGCGCCTGCTGTATCCGGTTGCTGTCCACATTCAACAAAGGATCGTCCAGCATGGAAGTCTCGATCCTTACTCTTTTAAGAAAAGTGCGCTCCAGTATCGAAACCAGTTCATCGATTATTGTTGATATATGAACTTCCCTTGCATTTGTTTCATCCTTCCGGGCGAAGGTAAGCAGTTTCATAGTAAGCTCCTTGGCCCTGTTGACGGCGTCCTTGATCTCCCTTAATTCAAAATAGCCCTGATCTCCTTGTTTTATATATGCAAGCGCCAGGTTCGCGTTGCCGGTTATCACCGCGAGCATGTTGTTGAAATCGTGAGCAACGCCTCCGGCAAGATCGCCGAATGCGTCCATTTTCTGAATCTGAAATATCTGCTCCTGTAACTTCTCCCTTTCCTCCTCCGCACAAATGCGATCCGTGATGTCCAGCACAATCCCCTGATAGTGAGTAATAGCGCCGCTCTCATCCCTTCTGATAAAGGTTCTGTCTTCTACCCATTTTATTTCATCGTTTCTGGTAACGATTCTGTACGGCATATGTGTGAATTCTTTCCTGTCCGGCTCTGAAGAGTGGGCTGCGACCTCTTCATACACTCTGTTCCGGTCGTCGGGATGAAGGGTTTCCTCGTAAGTTATAGTTCCGGAAGTGAACTCCTCGGTACTGTAGCCGAACAGGTTAATCACGTTGTCCGATACGAACTCGATCGGCCAGCCCTGTTCGTTTTTCCACAGGAAAACGACAACGGGGCTTCTGTTGATAATTTTGCTGCTCTCAAGAGCCGCTTTTTCCGCGCTTCTGCGATCTGTTATATCGCGCGCTATGCATTTCAAACTTGCGAAATTTCCATTATCGTCCATAAGGGGAATAAGACGGGCTTCGATCCAGACGGATTTGTTGTCTTTCGAAACAATCCTGAACTCGACAGGTTTCATTAAAGGAGTTTTTTCCCTGAGATTGTTTAAGGTGTCCATAAATACTTTTCTGTCATCAGGGTGAATTTTTGAAACAAGGAAACCCAGATTGCCGACAATCTCATCCGGCGAGTAACCGATAATCTCAGTAACAACTGGATTTATATACTCGACTCCGAAACCGGGTTTCCATCGGAAAATGATATCCGGCGCGTTTTCTACTATTATGCGGAACTTTTTCTCGCTCTCGCGCAGCGCCTCTTCGATAAGTTTTTTACCCGTGATGTCGTTTATTATGAAAATAACGCCGGTTGTTCTGTCTCCGAGCGTTATCAGCGAACTCTGAATCGAAATCGTTTTATGGTGTCCGTCAATTCCGGGATATGTCATTTCACTGGCTGCGGAGAGGTCTCCGGCAAGTCTCTTGCGGAAATCATCGAGTAGTTCATCCGTGTCGATACCGAAACCGGAAGCGATTTCCAGGAAGCTTTTCCCAATCAGTTCCTCTTTCTTGAGGGGCTGCATTTCTATGAGTTTCTTGTTGGCCTCGAGCAGAACTCCGCTCGAATCGATCAGCGCGATGCCGGACGGAGACTCGTCGAACAGTTTTCTGAACTTTTTTTCGCTTTCGATCAGCGTATTGTTTGTTTTTATGTAACCGGCTTCAAGCGCCTCGAGCTCGGCCACTCTCTCCTGAAGTTTTTTAATCTCCTTTTCAAATGAGGGGGGGGCATCATGATTCATAACCGGTCTCCATTTTATGTACACTATTTAATAATTATGTCTATTTATCCGACAGGAATTCACCGACTGTTTCCATCAATTTCTTCATGTCCAGCGGTTTAGGCATGAAATCATCCGCTCCGGCATTAAGCATCTCTCTTTTATTTTCACTTGAACAGTATCCGGTAATTGCTATTATTCTAACATATTTGTCTTTTCTGCGTATCGCTTTGCATACTTCAATCCCATTTATCCCCGGAAGTTTAAAATCGAGAATTACGAGATCGGGTTTGAAATCACTGAACGCGGCGCCTGCCTCGAATCCGTCGGTGGCGGTTTTAATCTCAAGGCCTTTATCGTGTTTTAGAATTGCGCGTGTTATGACGCTCAGAACGGCTTCCTCGTCATCCACTATTAATACTCTTTTCTTCCCGCGGCTTTCTAATGCAGCCGGAACAGGCATTTTGTATTTCATCAGGAAAGCGTGAAGGGCGACAGCTGTTATACGGCGGTGCCCGCCGGGTGTTTTGTAAAAATCCAGCTTTCCATTGTCGCACCATTTCATCACGGCTTTCTGTGTCACATGAATAAGCTCAGCAACTTCTACTGTGGTGTATACTTTATCCATTTTTAACCGGGTTCCCGTATTACCTTTATTTCCTTTATTACCTTAATCAAGAATACGCCTTTGATTTTGTATTGTCAATAGCCGTGAGAAAGGCATGGCGACATTTATTACCGTGAAGCCGGGTTTTAACAAAATGTGAACAATTGTGTAACCCTGATGTTTACACTCATACAATTGGAGCTTACATGTATTACAATGACGTATGAATTCAAAAAGCAGTTGTTCAACAATAAAAACCGCTTACTTTAAGTGATTTAGCGAAAGATAACAGATCCTGTCTCCTGAATTTTTATATGGCATAGATTTTGATCTATAAAGACGGATGAATCGGAAAAGATTTATTTGAAGAACACAACGTCATGCATACATGAAAGGAGCGGCGATCTATGTACAACAGCCTGCACGAGAATATTCTGGACAATGTACAGGATGGTGTGATTCATCTGGACACGGAGAGAAGGATTACGTACTGGAACAAGGGAGCGGAGACTGTAACAGGGTACACGAAAGCGGAGGTTGTTGGAAAGAGCTGCGCCGACAATATAATAAAACACATAAGTTATGAGGGCGTCTGCCTTTGTGAGAATGGTTGTCCTCTTCGGAGCACGCTGTTGGAAGGGATTTCGCAAGAGGCGGAGGTGTATTTGAAACACAAGCAGGGGCATCGGGTTCCTATCGAGTTAAAAGTAAGCCCTGTGCGGGACTCCGAAGGCAGGATCACGGGCGCGATTCAGGTGTTCAGAGATATTTCCCAGACATTGGAATTAAAAAAGATGGTGGAAAGTCTTGAGAAAACATCCCTGATAGATCCCCTGACGGAGATAGGAAACAGAAGATATGCAGATATGATTCTCAGGAACAAACTGGATTACATGAGAAGAGAATCGAGGCCCTTCGGGGCGATGCTGATAGATGTTGACGATTTCAAGCAGGTTAACGACGTATACGGGCACGATATTGGGGACAGGGTTTTGAAAATGGTGGCGAAAACACTGGGGAACTGTGCAAGGGCGTATGATACCGTCTGCAGGTGGGGCGGCGAGGAGTTTTTCGTGATCATATCGGTTACGGGAAATACTGAATTGTATGAAGTTGCCGAAAGAATGAGGCTTTTCATAGAACAATCGAGTTTCACATCGGACGATAGCAATATCGGTGTAACTGTGTCGATCGGCGCGTCGCTTGCCGGTCGCAACGACACGGTTGAAACCCTGTACCGCAGAGTCGATCAGTTGATGTACCGGAGCAAGAGATGTGGAAAAAATTGTGTTACTACGCAGGATGATATGCTTCCCGCAGTGCGTGGGCTGCCTGTAAAAATAACTGTGGAAATGGCTAATTGACCCGGTTTTAAAGTTGTTTTTTTGAACAGGACAATTTTGTTGATCAAGGGGATTGTTACACAGCAATCAGAACGCGGGACCGGAGGTTCAAAACCTTCTTGATTAGCTGCAAAATGCCGACCATGCGGGCGAGTTTTTTGCTGCGTCAGACGTATATTATAGGATCGTATCGATGCAATCGGATTATTTATCTAATAACGGATTATTTATGAGAATCACGATCAATTTTTTGAAAATATTCGATCAGCTTATCTACGGATGTTGATGGATTTGAAGTCGCCGGTTTCTGTTTCTCTTTATTGAGTTTTCTTAATCTTTTTGCTCGTTTTATTGCATCCGGTAGTTTATCACCGGTTTTTTGGAATATATCCCTATCAGATTTTTCGTAATTCGGTATCTCTCTTTTTAATTCTCTGATTACTTTTTTATTCTTGATTTCAGATTCCTGATCTCTGTAATGGATAAGATACCAGAGTTCAAAGCATGGATTTGATAACGCGACTTTGAAACCGTTTTTTTCTGCAAGTTGTAATGCTTCATCAAATCCGTGGTGCTGATCTCTGTCAAATACGCACCATACTTCATCAATTTCTTTGTCCTCCTTTTCATATTTGGATTTCATTGTTTGGGCATAATCAACAATTTTTAATGGTTGGGGATCGCATTGTTTTCCCAATATTTTTATATTAACAGATGTCAGGTTATAGATTAATCTGGCTTGTTCAAAATAGTAAGTCTCTGTTTTTTCTCCCTCGCAGACTATAAGCACAACAGGTTTTTCTTCTCTGCGCGGTCCTTTTCTTCTGAAACTTGATCTTTTGTGACGCAACAGATATCCCCTTTATGCATTTTCAATCTTCGAATCTTGACAGTATAGGAACGGCTCCGTATCTGCCTGCCAGATAGTTTTTTCTCAGGTTTTCGGTTTTACGAGCCTTATTCTTCTTAAAGTCCCATATTGAGTACAGAGAACTCGACCCGGTTTCCCGGGATTTTTCCGTAAACCATACTTGATCACGTCTGAAAATATTTTTGTCCAGCAGATCAGAATTATGGGTCGTAATTATGAGTTGCGCATTGTTTTTATTTATCGAATCGCTGTTGAACATATTCACGAGGTTTTCGGACAGCAGGGGATGTAAGCGCAAATCAAACTCATCAACTATCATTAAACTACCACTGTCAATTGAATTTATCCACGTTTCAGAAATATCGAAAAGTTTTTTAGTCCCTGCTGATTCTTCACCAAGTTTCAACGGAATCAAGGAAGATTCCCCGCCGGCATTTTTTCCTTTATGAAGAATTGAAATCTTAAGTATATTTGGTGAATGATGAACACGCTGACCAATTATTACTTCTGTTGAATTATCACAATTTTGAAGAAAATCAGAAACTTTTATCCCGTCATCTAACTTTTCATAGTCGATAGAAATATCTTCAATACCAGTATCTGATACCTTCAAAAATTCGACAATTCTGTTCTTGGATTCTTCATTCGAGACAGCTTTTTCAATTGTACTATGCTGTTCCTTTATCAAAGGATGATCATAATCAACTACCTTGAAATATTCAGAAAACCAGCTTACTACAATATCAGCTATCTCATGGTTGAATTGTGCTGCGACAGATATGAAAAGAGAGTTTCTCTTTGTTTTTTCAGCAAGGCTCTTTTTCCCTCCCTTGAAGCTGTTTCCAAATTTATAATCACGTTTTATGTCACCTGTGTTTGAAGTGCGCTCGAACAGCAAACTCTGCTGTCCTTTCGGGTAATGATAAAACCATTCTTGAAGGACGTTTTTTTTATCAATTTTGAATCCGTAAATATAACGGATTCCTTCACGGAGGAATACAACTTCAAATTCGCTTGGCTTTTGAAAATATGCCTGGTCCAATTTAAATGGACTTGAATTAATTGAAGTGTCTTTGTCTAATGTCATGTAAGATTTTTCAACAAAGTATTTCATGAATGTCATTGCTTTTATAAAGTTTGATTTTCCCGAGGCATTGGCTCCATAGATTACAGCGCTTTTAAGCAGGTTCAAGTCTGTACCCTGAGCATTTTTGACGACGTTTTGCGGAAGGGTATCATCATTTGAGGCAATCATACTGAGCGTCACTTTGTCTTTAAAGGATAGATAGTTAGAAAAGCTGAACTCGATAAGCATTTTTTCTCTCCCCACAAGTATCTGCCAGACAAGATTCAAGGAATTTGCTTTATTATACATCAAATTCCCGCTATATTTGCATAAAACATGCAAAAATAAGCTTTGTATGAGATATTATATGTAGAATACTTGTTTCTTTCAATGTGTTGCAACTTAAAAATTTCATATATTAACTTTCTTTTTTCCTGATGGGTTAAGGAATGCATAACAATTGAGTGATCTGACCTGATTTTTTCTGCGGTTCGAGTTTCCTGCTGAATTCGGGGTGGCGGAACGACCCGGGTTCGTGATATTCTTTGATGTGGCGGCTGGTTTGCCGAACGGGTTCGGAAAAACGAAGGCCGGAATGATCTGATTGTTACCGGAGAGGTGGGTTTTTATGAACAGGCGGGAGTTTTTACGTGGCGCGCTGATTGCCGGGAGCGCGTGCCTGCTTCCGCGCGAGCTGCTCGCGCTGGGTATGCAGGGCGGCGCGGCAAAAAGGCCGAACATTGTTTTTTTCTATATCGACGACATGGGCTGGCAGGATACGTCCGAGCCTTTTTATACGTCTGTGACTGATCTTAACAGGCGGTATATCACGCCGTGCATAGAGAAGCTGGCGGATGACGGGGTGAAATTCACCCAGGCTTATTCATGCGCCGTGTGTTCGCCGTCGCGCGTGAGCCTGATGACGGGCATGAACGCGGCAAGGCATCGGGTGACATCGTGGCTCAAGGAAAAGAACAAGTTCCCGGTGCCGAACACGCACCCGGTTGTGCAGATGCCGCTGTGGAACCTGAACGGTTTGTGCCCGTTCGACGGGCTGGAGAACACGGTTTATGCCCGGACGTTCCCGATGTACCTGCAGGATGCGGGTTACAGGACGATTCATGTCGGCAAAGCGCACTGGGGCGCGCGGGGAACGCCCGGCGATGACCCGCTCAAGCTCGGGTTCGATGTGAACATCGGCGGCAGCGCGGCCGGGAACCCGAGCAGTTATTACGGGCTGGATAATTTCAGCAGAACGGGGACAAACGGGGAATCTCCGAATGACATCATCGGGCTCGAAAGCTATCATGGGCGTGATATATTCCTGACGGAGGCGCTTACGATCGAGGCGAACAGGGAGATCGACGAAGCGGTGAAGGCGGGCAGGCCGTTTTTCCTGAACCTGGCTCATTACGCGGTCCACAGCCCGCTTCAGAAGGACGAGCGTTTTTATCAGAAATACAGTGACAGAGGGCTGGATGCGGGTGACGCGGCTTATGCGTCCATGCTCGAGGGGATGGACAAGTCGCTCGGAGATATCAGGGCGAACCTGAAGCGCAACGGAATAGAGGATAATACCATAATTGTTTTCATGTCGGACAACGGTGCGGCGGAGGATGTGCCGCTGAACCTTCCGCTGAGGGATCAGAAACGATCGCCTTACGAGGGCGGGATAAGGGTGCCGATGATAGTCTCATGGCCGGGGGTCACAGCGCCCGGCAGGGTGTGCGACGATTATGTCATATCCGAGGATATTTTCCCGTCGTTCCTCGAAATGGCGGGTGTTCACGATTATTCGCAGATCGGCGGCGTGATGGACGGCGAGAGTTTCGTGCCGCTGCTCAGGAACGAGTCGCCGCGCGCGGACAGGCCGCTCTTCTGGCACTTCCCGCACGTGAACATTTTTATAATGCCGTACAGCATCATACACAAAGGCGAATGGAAGCTGATATATTTTTACAAAAACAGAAAATATGAGCTGTACAATCTCGCCGAAGACATAAGCGAAAAGAAAAACCTGTTCAAGAACAACAAGTCGCTGGCAAGGCCGCTCGCCGAGGAGCTCAGGGCGCACCTGACGGAAGCGAATGCGCAGGTTCCGATCTACAGGAACTCCGGCAAACCGATGAGATTGCCCGGCTGACTGGGATGAAGCGCAGTCAGGGCCTCAGAGTTCCATCATGACTTTTATTTCGTCTTTGGAAGAAGAGAGCTCCTTGAATGCGTCGGGAAGTTCCTCGATGTCGATCTTTCTTGTTATCAGGTCTGCGGACGGCACCTCGCCGGAAGCCATGATATCCATGCACTCGATGCATTCCTTCTGTGTGTTGCCGAACGAGCCGAAAATTGAGAGATGCTTCTGGAACAGCACGTAGGGGATCACCGTCACCGGGTTCATGGTCATGCCGACAAGCGCGATGCGGCAGCCGACCGGGGCGGCCATTATGATGTCCTGGATCGCGCCGGCGTTTCCCGAGCATTCGAGAACGAGGTCGGGCCTGCCGGGTTCGAAATATTCGGCGATAGCTGAGTGCATTTTCTTTTTTGTCGGGTCGAACACCTCGTCGGCGCCGAATTTTCTTGCGAGCTCGGCGCGGTTGGGGTTGAGTTCCGCGACGATTATTTTTGCTGCCTTGAAATATTTGAGCAGCATCACACCGCAAAGCCCGATCGGGCCCGCGCCGGTTACGAGAACCGACTCGCCGGGTTTGAACCCCGCTACCCTCATCCCGTGCAGCACGGAGCCGAGCTGGTCCGCCATGCATGCCTGGTCCAGCGTCAGTTTTTCCGGTACCGGGATGATCATGTCTTCGTCGGCAAGCATGTATTCGGCGAACCCGCCGGGAAAAGCGCCGAGCCCGATGGAACGGCGTTCCGGGCAGATGTTCTCCATGCCGGCCTCGCAGTTTTTGCATTTGTTGCAGCCCGCGGGTCGCGCGATCACACGGTCGCCGGGCGAGATCCCGGTTATGCCTTCTCCGACTGTGTCTATGATGCCGCTCAGTTCGTGGCCCATGATCGATCCCTCGTGCAGGAAACCCGATTTGTTGAGGAACAGGTCGCTTCCGCAGATTCCGCAGTTTTTAATTTTGATGGTAACTTTGCCGGGCCCCGCGACCGGGTTCGGCACTTCCTTTATCGTGAGACCTGTTGATGAGTTGTAAACCATTGCCTTCATAGCTGGCCGCCTTTCCATGCAGATGATGCTTAACCCGAATAATAAAAGATGGGTTTGAAGCCGATTTTTGATTTTATAACGAAACGAGCGGGCGGGAAAAGCGTAAAAATAAAAAAGGGCGCGTCGTGCGAGACCGCGCCCCCCGGGAATTCAGATGAATTTATGTCAGAAAACCACTTTGAGTGTCTTGATTTCGTAGTGCCCGATCGGGACGATTATGTATTCCTCGACCGGGGTGTCGAATTCCTTGATAACGCGCTCGACAAGGTTGGTTTCGTAGATTTTCTTCGGGATGTCCGGCATGCGGACCTTGACGTCGGTGTCCTCGCCGACGGTTTCTACGAGCCGGATGATGTAGCCTTTGCCGTCCTCGGATTTTTTGATCGTCGAGATCACTATGCTGGAGGGCAGGGCGGAAAAGAAGCTGTGGCGTTTGCCGAGCGTGCCCGCGTGGGGTTCGGCCTTGACGACCTGTATCGGGTCGTTGTACTCGCGTGCTTTGAGCTGCGTGTCGGCGTCCTGCCACGAGCCGGTGTGCGGGTAGAGCGCGTAGGGAATGCTGTGGTCGCCGCGGTCCGCGCCGGGGTCGGGCGCGTTCGGACATCGCAGCATGGTCATTCGCAGCACGTTGTCGAGAGCGTCGTAGCCGTATTTGCTGTAGCTGAGAAGGGTCACACCGTAGTCGCCGGAATTATCGGTGTAGTCCGCGAACCTGTGGCCGCTGACTTCCCACTGCGCTTTTTCCGCCGGGGTCTTCGGTTTCGCCGTGCGTTTTATCGTTGCGTAGGGTATCTCGTAAGTTACATCGTCGGCGTCGAGATTCAGGTTGAAAGCAGATTTCAGGAACACGTTGGATTCGTGCCAGCCGGCGTCGAGCCTGCCGTAGATCACGGGGACGCCTTCGAGCAGCGAGTAGTACTGTTTGAAGCCGCTGGCCTCGCCGAAGTCGCGCGCGACCTCGATGGTGACGCGCACCGGGCCGTTCTCGACGATTCTGACGCTTTCCGGCGCCGGCATCGGGATGATTTCCTTTTTCTCGGGGAACCGCGGGTCCCACGAATCCGAAGACGGCAGTTCCCTGTATGCCTGAAGCTCGAAAGCGGTCTTGCCTTTCTCTATGATGTCTCGCTTGTTTTTCTTGTCGTAGATAGCGGACACCCAGCCGGTTTTCGGATCGACATCCACGCGGTAGAACTCGTTCTCGATGGTGTTGCCGTCCGCCGCCAGCATCCGCGAATAAGCATCGGAGTGTCTGCCGGGAATCATGTAATAGACGGAGTAGCCGAGCGCGGGCATGCTGCGCGCGACGAACACGGCGGATTTGCCGCCGCCGGGTTTATCGATGATCTGTACGGGCGTGACCTCGTTGGCGTCGTTCATGATGGTGACTTCGGAGATGCCGGGCGCGAGGTCGAGTTCAACCAGCCCGTCGCGGGTCCACGACAGCCCGTTGAACAGCACGAGCGGTTCGCCGTCTCCGAGCGTGAAAGCCTGCTGCGCGATGCTTTTGATCGAGTCGTCGCGCGCCTGTCTCGCTTCTGCTCTCAGCCATGCGTAGTCGGCATCGGCGTCTTTGTAGACCGCCGGGATCGACGAGCCGGGCAGAACGTCGTGGAACTGGTTGAAAAGGTGCATCTTCCAGGCTTCCTCGATTTTATTGAATGGATATTCCGAGCGGGTTTCTATCTCCGCGATCGAAGAGAACCGCTCCGCGTTCATGAGTTCGATCTCGCCTCGCCTGTTGTTGTTCTTGGTTTTCGACTGCGTGGTGTATGTGCCGCGGTGGTACTGGAGGTAGAGTTCGCTGTCCCAGACCGGAATGTTCGCGCCCGGTTGCTTTATTTCCTCTTCGAGCGAGTCGTACAACTGCTCGCCGGAAACGAAGTTGATGTTCGCGTAGATCGGCGAGGCTTTCAGCCCGTAGGCGCGTTTGGTATAGTTGCGGGGGATTCCTCCGCCGTGGTCGCCGATGCCGAAGATGACCAGGTTGCTGTTCAGCCCGTGGCGTTCCTTCATGTCCTGTACCTGCGCGGCCATGCGTACCGCGTCCACCGTTTCGCCATAGGTGCCTTCCGGCAGGTATGTGAGCATTCGCGAGCCGTCGGGCGATTCCCACCAGAACACATGGTGGGGGAATTTAGTCGTGTCGTTCCAGCTTATCTTCTGGGTGATGAACCCGCGCATATCCGATTTCGTGAGAATCTGGGGCATGTTCCAGTTGTATCCGAAACTGTCGGGGGTCAGCCCGACCGTGCTGACGTAATCAAATTTTTCCTTCGAGTATTTTCTTCCGTACAGGAACTGGCGCACATAGCTTTCGCCGCTCGGCAGGTTGCCGTCGGGCTCTACCCATTCCGCGCCCATGGGTTCCCAGACGCCTTTTGCCACCGCCGCCTTTATCCGCTCGAAGAGTTCCGGGTAGTCCTTTTCCATCCAGCGGTAGCAGTGCAACTGGTTGGCTACGTAAACGAAATCGCTGAAATCCTCCTGGAGTTCGAGAACTTTTTCGCTGGTTCCCTTCCAGACGATGTGTTCCCCCTCGGCCTTGTCCCACATCCAGGCCGGGTCGATGTGTGAATAAGCGATAAGCTGCATCGAGTATTTTTTCAGTTGGCGTGTGAGCGGAGCGAGCACCTTTCCGCTCTCGTCGAGCGAAGCGTAAAAATCGTCAATTTTACCGTTTTTGAGAGCATCCAGGTCGATTTTTTCACCTGCCTTATTCAGAACGTCCACCCAGTCGTCGGTCGTCTGGCCGTCCAGCGCGAGCAGTGAGTTCAGACCTTTGAGCGCCTCCATGAAACCAATCGCACGCACTTCGAGATCCTGAAGGAAGCTGTATTCGAGGCTGAGTTCGCGGATCAGTCCGGTGTCGTTGCTCTTTCTTCTGATCTTTATAACGATGAAGTATCGCTCGCCGGGTTTAGCGTCATCCGTAATCGTGATGTGGCCTGTGGAGCGTCGGAAAATCTGTTTCAGGTGTCCGTTTACGTACACCTCGCCGTAGTCTTCGACATTCATGTAGAGGCCGATTTTCGAGCCTTCAACGGGAATGTTGAGCACTGTTTCAGGAACCGTATACAGGGTTCTCAGCCAGATTGATTCTACATCCGCCCAGAAATAGCCGATGCCTACTCTTCGGAACCTGCTTTTCGGCGTCTTCGGGCTCAGCGCTTCATCACGCGTGATGTTCGGCGACATCTGCCATTTGCTGATTGGCTGTTTCACCATTTTTTCCATCCGGGCAACTTTTTTGTGCAGCTCGGTGATTTTTTCCGCCTGCGCAGCGCCGGTCAGAGTAAAAGCTATAAGGATTGTGATAACTGTTAAAAGGATAAGTTTTCTCATAGTGCTGATCTCCCTGTAGGATTGCTGAACAACGTACTAACCCGGATTTCTCAGTGATAAATCCGGGCTAAAGAAACATGAGTTTAAATCAAAACACATGAACATGTAAAGAATAAATGCATAACGAAGACCGCTCGCGCGGTCCGAATCCCGTTGTCAATATACCCTGTCGCGCTCCTCGCCGGCGCGTGCGCCGAGGTTGCCGTATCGGTGGTAGTCGTTGCTGATGCTCTGCTCTTTGACATACCACAGAATCTCGATGTGTCCTTCCATCATGACTCTTTCGCGGGATATATAAACACCGGGCACGGCCCCGCATTTTTCGTACACATGCATCGGAACCCTGTCCGGCGCGGCGTATCGGATGCGGTCGGTTCTGTATGCCCGCGCGAGTTCCGCCAGTTTGTCGTCGGATTCCGACACGAACGTCACCGTTTGTCCCCATCCGGAGACCAGATATTTTATAGTGTCGATATGTTCTATATCGGTATCCAGGGGGATGCTGACGGTGATCGAGCAGCGGGCGGTTTTCGCCGCACAGATTCGCGCGAGGATATCGAAGAACGAATCGTCCGCGCTCAGCCTGATCCTGACCCGTCCGGCAGGCAGGTAGCGCCTGATGTTGTCCTGTCCGCGAAGCCTGAAATGGTCACGCAGCACCGAGAACTCTTCCCTGTATGCGAGATCGTAGCTGCTGATCGCGACGATCGTCCGGTTTATCTCGTTTTCGGGGATGCCGGAGTCGCTCTGCTTGAGTTCGTGCAGGTCGCGGACGAGTTTCGCCTGAAGCCTGTCCATGATGTTCGCGCTGCCCGTGGGCGGCGCTGTTTCGGAGACGTCCATGAACTGGATCGCATAATTCGGGGCGCCTACCTTGATGCCGGGGCCGAACGCCGATTTGCCCATGCCGCCGAACGGCTGCCTCAGCACAATCGCGCCGGTGGTCACCCGGTTGACGTAAAGGTTGCCCGCCCGGATGCCGTCGGTCCATTTTTCCTGCTCGCACTCGTCGAGGCTTTCGAGCCCCGACGTAAGCCCGTAGCCTGTTGCGTTTACGATGCTTATCGCCTCGTCGAGATCGCGGGCTTTCATAACTGAAAGAACGGGGCCGAACAGCTCCGTCATGTGCGTGAACGCGCCGGGTTTCACATTCCATTTCACGGCGGGTGCCCACATGCAGGGATTGTCGTCGAGCTGCCGCGGCGGAACCAGCCAGAACTCGCCGGGTTCGAGCTCGGTCATGCCGGTGAGAAGATCGCCGTCCGGCGGTCGTATCACGGGGCCGACCCTGTTTTCGAGGTTCCACGCCGGGCCGGTCGGCATGCTTTCGACCGCGTCTTTAAGCCGGCGCCTGAACTGTTCGTCTTCATAGACCTCTTCTTCGAGAATCAGGAGCGAAGTCGCGGAACATTTCTGGCCCGCATGGCTGAACGCCGAGTGGAGTATATGTTTTATCGCCTGTTCCCTGTCGGCTGTCGCGGTCACGATCGTGGCGTTTTTTCCGCCGGTTTCCGCAAGCAGGTTCATGTCGGGCCTCGCTTCGAGCATGCGGAGCGCGGTGGATGTTCCCCCGGTGAGAATAACGACATCGACGTCCGGGTTGCAGACAAGTTTCGACCCGGCTGCACCGCCGGGGCAGGGCGCAAACTGGAGCGTTTTTTTCGACACGCCGCCGCGCCAGAAACATTTACAGAGTTCGTAAGCGGTGAGCACCGCGTCGCTCGCGGGTTTCATGATAACGGTGTTGCCCGCTGCAAGCGCCGCCGCGATGCCGCCGCACGGGATGGCTATCGGGAAGTTCCAGGGCGGAACCACCGCGACTACTCCCTTGCCCCTGCATTCGAGATTCGGCCTGTCGGCGAACTCGTTCACGCCGCGCGGGTAGAATTCGAGAAAGTCGATCGCTTCGGAAACCTCGGGGTCCGATTCCGGGAAGGTCTTGCCGCCGTCCGCCATCGCCGCGCCCATCAGGTCCGCGCGCGCCGCCCGGACTTCCTGCGCCACGCGGCGCAGTATCCCGGCTGTCTCGTCGTAAGATTTCCCGCGCCAGCCATCCTCGTCCTTCACCGCGCATCTCACGGCGCGCTCGATGTCTTTCCCGTTCGCCTGCAGATATCTGCCTGCCACGACGCCGGGCCGCGAAGGATCGCTGCATACTCTTTTTACCCGGCTTTTCGTTATCTCTTTACCATCTATCACCAGCGGGATCGACGGCGCGTTATCGTCGCTCATCGGCTCCCATTTCCCTATTATCTCTTCGGCCCATTTCTGGTTCGCGATCAGCGCGAAATCCGTGTTGGATTCGTTTTGAAAGTTGTCCACAACCGGGTGTTTTTCCTCGACGAATTCGGGTGTCTCGTGCCGGTCCTGGCATCTGCGCGGATCGGTTTCTATGCCGTCCATGCGGCGGCATGATTCCAGGAACGCTTCTTTGAGCTTGATCCACTCGGAATTGCCGACCTCCAGCCCGAACGAGTGGCTGAGAAAATTGTCCGGCCCGGTGTTCTCGTCCATGCGGCGGATCAGGTACCCGATGGCGGAAATGAAATCCTTCTTGCTCGTGGCGGGCGCGTAAACCAGCAGCCTGTCTGTCAGCTCGCGCACGGTTTTCAGGAGGCTGTCCACCATGCCTTCCAGCATCTCGAACTGTATCCTGTCGATCGCGCCGGATTCGAGCGCATGCACCATGCAGAAAGCTATGTCGAAAACGTTGTGCGACGCGACGCCGAGCCGCACTCCTTCCGCGTTCTCAGGCTTTATCCCTTCGAGAAACATCCGCTTATAATTCGCGTCGACGTCGATCTTATCAATGTACGGCGTCTGCGGCATGCACTGCGCGGAAGCGTCGATTTTTTCCATTTCCAGGTTCGCGCCTTTGACCAGCCTTATGGTCACCGGTGTTCCGCCTGAGCCGGCGCGCCTGTTCGCCCATTCCATGATCCGCTTCATCATGATGAAAGAATCCGGCAGGTACGCCTGTAGCGCGATGCCGCCGACGGCTTTGTCCAGCCCCGGGCGGTCGAGCGTCCGCATGAACGCCTCGGCGGTGAGCTGCATATCGTGGTACTCTTCCATGTCGAGGTAGACCAGTTTACGGCCCCGCGAGCCGTCTTCGCGGATGAAATCGTTCGCCATGGCCGTGCGGTAAAGCAGCTCCAGCCGGTCGCACAGCACATTTATCGTATTCTCGGCGGCGAGTGCCGAAATCTGTGAGTATA
>DAOSYA010000035.1:0-29369 GCA_035380865.1 bacterium | reverse complement strand
GTGGCGGGGGTGGAGGCGGCACTACGGCGTACGTTCCGGCATACGGGAGCATAGATGGTTATGTGTATGCGACGATCGGGAGTGAGAGTTCGTTGCGGGTGAGCGAGGCGGCGCCGGCAGGGTATAAAGCGGTGCAGGGCGCGACAACAAGAGCGACATGCGGAAGCACTGTGAAAAGCACGACGACAAACCAGTCGGGCTATTTTAAAGTGAGCACGCTGCCGGCCGGCACATGCACGGTGAGAATAGAAAAAAGCGGGTATGCCGCGAAACAGTATCAGGTGACCGTGAGCGCGAACAAGACGTCGACGGTCGGCGGCAGCGGAGGAGCTACGATATCACCGTCTGACTCCGGGTTCATAAGGGTAGAGGCAAATATATCCGGCGGGGAGATAGTGCTGGACGGAGAGGAAACGGCTCTGACGATTCCGGCGACATTGAGCAGAACGCTTAATGATATATGTGCCGGGGAACACGCTGTGACGCTGGTTCAACCCGGGTTCGGAGATGTCGGGGACAGGAGTGTAACAGTAACGGAGGGGCAGACTGCGGTTGTTGAGTTCGAGTTGAATCCTGCGGGTAACGACAGGCCGGTGGCTGATGCAGGGGCTGACGGGAAAACGTTTGCGGCAACTTATTATACGTATGAGCAGGTGGCCGGGGATATAATAGCGAGTTACACATTTCATCAGAACTCATACACGCTTGATGGTACGGGAAGCAGCGATCCGGATGGTGATGATATTACATACAGGTGGGAGCAGGTGTCGGGGCCGGAATCGAGCCTGTCGTCGACAACGGGGCAGAAGCCGGTGTTTGTGCCGGCAGAGGAAGGTTCTTACGTGTTTAAGCTCACGGTGAAAGACGGTTATTTAGAGAGCGAGCCCGATTATGTGACGGTTTATGCGGCACATCCTGAAGGCAGGATTGCCTATTATGCTATGGGGAACGGAGACGAAGATATTTTCATATTGAATGCGGATGGTACAGATCTTCGTTTGCTGACGATAAACACGACATTGGATCGCGATCCATGCTGGTCGCCGGATGGAACGAAAATACTGTATGGGTGCAATCCGACGGGAACAATGAGGAACATGTGTGAGATCAATGTCGACGGCACGGGATACGTGAAAGTGCCGATAGATTATGCGTATCCCGGTGATTATTCGCCTGACGGAGATGAGATAGTTTTTACCTGCTATGTGAACAATTATGACGAAGTGTGCAGGATGAACAGCGATTATACAGATATAACGCAGCTCACGAACATGAGGCTCTCGAACGGGACAATGTTTGCAAAGTATTCATATGATGGGTCGTCGATACTTTTCATTGCTGATTTGACCGTACAGAACTCAGAAGTATATAGGATGGATGCGGATGGTAGCAATCAACAGAATTTGACAAATAGCTTATTGACTGAAATGTATGCATCATGGACTCCGGGAGGAAAAATACTTTATACCGAGGGAGTAAGTTTGTCGGATAATTTCAAGCTGCGGGAAATGAACTCGGACGGAACCGAAAAACACGACAGGCCGGTTCCGGAAGGGGTGAACAATGTGGAAACGCCTGTGATGTCGGGGGATGAGCGGTTCATTTATTATGTCGATATGAGCTATGTGCTGCACGTAATGTATGCGGACGGCAGTGCGGAGATGAGCTACGGGCTGTACGCGAGAAAGCTGGACTACCATCCCGGGCCGTGAGGATTGAGGAGAAGGATTGAGAGAGAGATTGAGCAAAACGATGCTGATCGGGGAAATCATCCTCGTCGCCTGTCTGCTGCCCTCCTGCGGTGGCGGGGGTGCTGTTAGCCCGGATTTCTCACAGAGAAATCCGGAAAATCGCGATAAGGCCAATCCTACTGCGTCACAGCGGCGATTCGGGATCGGTCACATACGCAACAGTATGCTCCCTCACCACTCACTTGCCGTTCCTTGTATTATCAGCATTATTACGATTTTTAACCTGCGCTGGTGAGAAATGCAGGTTAGATAAAAGAAAGATATTGTCTGACCTGATAAATAATAGATTTGATCGTTGTAAATCAAGAAAGATATGGGGGATGTAATAATGACCCGGTGCACCGGGTGCCTTGGATTAAATGCAAATCCTCCCCCCGTGGGTGGCATGCACAAGCTTTGCTCTGTGCATGAATCAGCAAAAATACAAACACTATCACCCCCCCTCGTTACGATGCTCTGCGTCGTAACGCGATAGCCGGGCGCGTTGCGCCCGAAGTTGAAGGGCAATATGTAACCGGTAGTTTGAATTATTGAACGCGGAGCGTTCAGACTCGCATCCCGCGCGGAGCATGTGAACAAGATATTGGTTGCTATTCGTCATATTAAGCAGTGAGTTCCCTCCTTCGATGAAATGACAACAGGCATGCGGGCTTAACAGCCCGCATAGTCGGGATTGCCGCGTCGTTCGACATGCGACAGGCATGTCTCACTCCTCGCAATGACATGGCAAAAACGCACAAAAGTATATTTGAGCAAGAAATACCCACGAAGCGAGGGCGTAAAAGGACAAAAAGCAGGCGATGCCTGCCGAGGTGTGATAGAATATTTGGTTTGAGAGGGCGGGTTCATGATTCAGATCAAATCAATTGCCGTAGTGCCTGAAGGCGACGGCCAGGCGCGGGTGGAAGCGAAGCTGTTCAACAGCAGCGCGGAGCCTGCTCCGGCCATGCTTCTCATGCTGAATTTTCACGACACGGAGGGAAGAATCCGTGACAGGATATCGATAAGGCTGAACCCGTTCGAGGCAGGCGGCTCTCAAACTGCCCGGCAGGCATTCCGCCTCAAGAACAACGGTTTTTTCTCATATT
Source organism: bacterium (assembly GCA_035380865.1). GTDB lineage: Bacteria > UBP15 > UBA6099 > UBA6099 > UBA6099 > DAOSYA01. Next base: position 26,530 of record DAOSYA010000035.1, on the reverse strand, counting down.
CCACCCGTCTTGAAAAACCCGCTGTATAGGTCTATAGTTAAATTCGAAAATCATAGGGGTTTTTCGGCGGGCGGGGGCATGAACCACGTCCGTTTTATTTTGAAAAAGGATCAATCTGAAGATCCGGTTTCTGCAAGGAGAACATCTGGAAATGGAAGCGAAACAGCTAAGTATCGGACTATTCGGATTCGGAACCATCGGTGCCGGCGTCGTAAACACGTTGAACGTCAACGCGGATATTATCGCCGCTAAAACCGGCGTTCGCATAGTGATGAAGCAGATTGTGGACATCGACACGGAAACAGACCGCGGCGTAGAGCTCGGAACAGCGAAGCTCGGAACCGATGCCTCGTCAATTATAGATGATGACTCAATAACCATAGTTATAGAACTGATCGGCGGCTCAGGAATAGCAAAAGAAATCGTCGAGAAATGCCTGTCGGCGGGGAAACATGTCGTCACCGCGAACAAGGAGCTTATCGCGAAACACGGTCCGGAACTCGATGCGCTCGCGAGAGAAAACGGCGTTCATCTGTTGTTCGAGGCGAGCGTCGGCGGCGGGATTCCCATCCTCACTCCCCTGCTCTCCTGCCTGCGTGCGAACAGGATCGACAGGGTGCTCGGGATAGTCAACGGCACGACGAATTTCATTCTCTCGGAGATGGAATCCGGCGGCGCGTCGTTCGATGATATCCTGAAAAAAGCACAGGAGCTCGGCTACGCCGAAGCCGATCCGACAAACGATATCGAGGGGTTCGACGCTGCATACAAGGCGTCCATCCTTTCCGCGGTTTCTTTCGGCAAACACGTTGACGCGACCGGGTTCCCCCGCGAGGGAATCACCGGCATCAGCCGCGAGGAAATGGACTTCGCGCGCGAGCTGGGGTACACGATCAAGCTGCTTGCCGTACTCGAGGATAAGCCCGAAGGCGCGGATGTGCGCGTGCATCCCACGCTGCTTCCGAAATCGCATCCTCTCTCATCGATACACGGCGTGATGAACGCTGTTTATCTCGAAGGCGAGCCGATCGGGCCGCTGATGTTCGTCGGTCGCGGCGCAGGCCCGGACGCCACCAGCAGCGCGGTGATCGGCGATGTTATCGAGATCGCAACGCGCAATCCGGGCGAGGATGATTACTCACCAAGGATTTTCAACAAAGCCGCTGTCGCCTCGATTGACAATGTCGAGAATAAATTCTATCTCAGAATCCAGGTCGAGGACCGCGCGGGAGTACTCAGCGAACTCGGCAGCTCACTCGGCAAAAACAATGTGAGCCTCGAACAGGTCGTTCAGAAAGCTCTCAAAGAAAACAAAGCCGAACTGGTTCTGCTCACGCATCTCACCCGGGAAGCAGACATGAAATCCGCGCTGAAAGATATCCGCGCGCTCGATTGTGTTTTCAAGGTGATTTCCGTGCTCAGGGTTTTCGAGTGACGCACCATCATAACAGAAAAACAGCAGGTGTTTGATATGGCCGATAGCAACAAAAAGAAAATCGTAGTTCTCATCCCCGACGGCATGGCGGACAAACCGATCCCGGAACTCGGCGGAAAAACTCCGATGGAAGCGGCGGACACGCCCTGCATGGACTCTGTTGCGAGGGCGGGTTTCTGCGGCCTTACACACAACGTCCCGCCCGGGATGGAACCCGGCAGCGACGTGGCTATCATGTCCATCATGGGTTTCGATCCAAAAACCTGCTACACGGGCAGAGGCCCGATCGAAGCCCTGAGCATGGGCGTGTCGATCCCCGCCGGGGAAAGCGCTTTCCGCTGCAATCTCATCAGTGTCGACAACGGGCAACTGATCGACTACAGCGGCGGGCACATCGAAACCGAAGACTCAGCGGAAATCATCGCCTCGCTCAAAGATGAGTTCGACGCGGGCGGGATTACTTTCCATCACGGAGTGAGCTTCCGCAATCTGCTGTTGCTGGAAGGCGATTTTTCACAGACCCGCACGTTCGCGCCGCACGACCACATGAACGAGCCGTGGGAAAAATATCTTCCGCAGGGTCCGGGTTCGGAGAAAATCATCGACCTCATTCATAAATCGCGCCCGATTCTCGAAAACCACCCGGTTAACAGGCGGCGCGCCGGCGAGGGACACGCGCCCGCGAACATGATCTGGCCGTGGAGCGGCGGCGCACTGCCGGAAACAGATTCCTACAGCAAGAAATACGGCATCTCCGGCGCGGTGATATCGGCGGTCGATCTAGTGCAGGGGCTCGGAGTGCTCGCGGGCATCGAAGTAATAAAAGTCCCGGGCGCGACCGGGATGGTGGACACGAATTACGAAGGGAAAACCGCCGCCGCGCTCGACGCGATGGACAAATACGATTTCGTGCTGGTGCATTACGAGGGCACGGACGAATCGGCGCACATGGGGGACATCGGCCTGAAAATGGAAGGCATCCGCAGGTTCGACGCCGAAATCGCAACCCCGATCTGCGAGCGGCTGAAACAGTTCGACGACTACCTGCTGATAATTCTTCCCGACCACCCGACGCCTATCGAGATTCGAACCCACACAAGCGATCCCGTGCCGTTCACCGCGCTTTCGACCGGCATCGGCGTTAAATCCGGCGTGAGCGCATTCTCGGAAAAACTCGCCGCTTCAACCGGCATAGTGTTCAAAAACGGACATGAACTCCTTGGCTCATTGATCGAAAACCGACTACCTTAAAACCGCCGGGGCATAACCATGATTCAGCCTCAGGAAACAATCAACAGCCTTATCCTCGACGCCGCCGAAAAGTTCGGCATGTTCCCGAAAGATTCGCGCGTGCTCGTTGCGGTCTCCGGCGGCCCGGATTCCGTCTGCCTCGTTCATGCGCTGAACTCGCTGAAAAATGATCTGTCCATCGAGCCGGCTGTCGCCCATTTCAACCACAACACGCGCAACGGAGGCTCGGACGAGGACGAAGCATTCGTAAAAGAACTTGCGGACTCGATCGGACTCGATTTTTTCGCCGGAAACATGAGGGATTTCCGCGATGCCATACCGGAATCCGGCTCGCCCGAAGCAGTGTGGAGAGCTGCCCGCCACGGTTTCCTGAGCAGAACCGCGTCTGAAAACGGGTTTCACAGGATAGCGCTCGGGCACAACTCCGGCGACCGGGTGGAGACTGTTCTTATGAGACTGATCCGCGGCACGTCGCCGACGGGGATATGCGGAATGGGCCACTGCGACCCGCCTCTCGTGCGCCCGCTGCTCGACGCTTCAAGAACCGAAATCATGAATTACTGCGAATCACTGAAACTGGAATACCGCACCGATCCGTCGAACAACGACACCGCGTACCTGCGAAACCGCGTGCGGCACCGGCTGATACCTTTCCTCGAAAAAGAGTTCAACCCGAAAGCCGCATCGAACATATCGCGCTTTTCGAGCCTGCTTGAGCGGGACTTCGAATTTCTCGACGAGCTTGCCCGGCTCGCAGCCGCAGACGCGCTGATCTCACGCGACAGCGACCGTATATGCCTTAGCCTGCCCGCGCTGGACATGCTGCCTGACGCCCTGCTCTCGAGGGTGCTGCGCGACTCCGCGCTGAGGATTCTCGGCACCGGCGGCTGGCGTCTCGATCACAGGCACATCGACGCCATGCTGGAGCTGGTCAAATCGCCCGGCGCGGGAAAAGAACTCTCCCTGCCCGTCATGCTCAGGCTGATCAAAAAATACGAATCGGTCGAGATACTGCTCATGAACCGGGACGCAGAAATCGAAAATGATCCCCGGGCGGTGTTCAGGTTCAGTCCAGCCCGCGGAGAGGTGTTCATCCCCCGGGAGTTCGGGATTACGCTGGAATGCGACCTGATCGACCCGGTGCCGGAAATCGCGGCCAACACAGATGTTTTCACCGCTTATTTCGACGCAGATACACTCGGCGGCGAGCTTTCCCTGCGGTTCCGGAAAGACGGCGACAGCTTCCATCCGCTCGGCGCGGCAGGTACGAAAAAGCTGAAGGACTTCTTCATCGATTCGAGGCTCGACCGCGATATGAGGGACGGTGTGCCCCTTCTCGTCGCCCGCGATCAGATCGCATGGGTGATCGGCCACAGGATAGACCATCGCTTCAGGGTGACGCGGGACACGGCGAAGGTGCTGAAAATCAGTGTTCGAACGCCGTAATCCCCGCCGTCAAATATATTTTCAACAGTTGCCGCTTTCTCTGATAACAATTTATAATTAAAATCACTGAAATTTTATTATGTAGTCATGGATATTAAATAGAAGCGAACACGCGGTTAGCCTGCATTTCTCACCAGTGCAGGTTGAAATCGTGAGAATGCCTGTAATACAAGGCGCGGCGAGCGAGTGGTGAGGAAGCATACTGTGCGGTATGTAACCGAGCCCGAACCGACGCCGCAACGCAGCAGGACAGGTGTTATCACGATCTTCCGGATTTCTCATAGAGAAGTCCGGGTTAAAATATCCGTTCACGGGAGGCTCACGTGTCCGACCTACTCGAACAAAAAAATGATCTTCTGAAACAGTTGATCTCGGTTATGAACACAACCCCCAAACTTGATAATATACTCAGGTACATCCTCGAGCTTATCAATATGGTTACGTTGTCCGAATACAGCGTTATGATGACGAAAGAAGTTCTCGAAGGGGATTTCCTGTCGGTGAAAGCCGTGTCGGGCCTGAAGAAAAACCTGGTCGGCAAAGAATGGCCGATCGGACAGGGAATAATCAGCGAATGCTACCTGACAGGCAGGGAAAAGATCCTGAACGAGCCGCACAGCGATCCGTCATATACACCTGAGACTAATAATTTTCTAAAAATCGAGATGCGCAACTGCATGGCGCTGCCGCTGAATTCCGAGGGCAGGATGATCGGCGCCGTGCTGGTAATCAATAAAAAAGACGGACTGCCTTTCAACGACGACGACATGGAACTGTCGTCGGTGCTTTCTGAACAGGCGGCGTCGATAACCGGGCAGGCGGCATCCTTCAAAAGCACGGAAGCGAAAATCCAGCGCTTCAACACTATGCTCGCGGTTGCGAGGGAACTTTCGCAGCTCGACGACCTTCACTCGCTGCTCGAACGAATCATGAACTCGGCGAAAAAAGTCATGCGCGCCGACGCCAGTTCTCTTTTCATGATCGACCACGAAACAAACGAGCTTTACATCGAAAGCGCGCAGGGAGATGTCGGCGAGCAGATAAGCAGAATCCGGTTCCCGATGGGCAAAGGAATCGCCGGCTGGGTCGCGCAGAAATCCAAAGCGCAGTTGATTCCGGACGCCTATGAAGACGCGCGCTTCAATTCGGAATACGACAAAAAAACGGGATACAGAACCAAGTCCGTCGTATGCGTGCCGCTGGAATACAAGGGCAAAACAACGGGCGTCATACAAATCATCAACGCTCTCGACAAAGAGACGTTCGATGAGGAAGACGTCGATTATCTCGTGGCGCTCGCCGGGCAGGCAGCCGTTGCCATCGAAAACGCAAGGCTGCTGGCGGACAACAAAAAACTGTTTCTCGACGTCGTTATGATGCTGGTCAAGATGATCGACTCGCGTTACAAATTTTTCGCGGGCCATTCGGTGAGGGTGGCGAACTACGCTTCGCTGACCGCGAGGATGATGGGACTGACCGGCGAGAGCGTCGAGCGTATCCAGATCACAGCCTTCCTTCACGACATCGGCAGGATGCAGATCCCGGAACGGGTGCTGCTGAAACCCGCCGCGCTGGGGCCGGAAGAACTTAAAGCGATCAGGATGCAGCCGGTGTTCGGGGCGAAGTTCGTTCAGAGCATCAAGCAGTTGAGCTACGCCGTTCCCGCGATCATGTTCCACATGGAACACTTCAACGGGAAAGGCTATCCCAAGGGTCTGAAGGGAGACCAGATACCGATGTTCGCCCGCATCATCGGGCTTTGCAGCGCGTTCGACGCCATGTGCTCACCACGCCCGCACAGGCAGGCGATGGATATGAACGCCGCGAGGGGAAAAATTTCCACACTGGCGGGAAGCCAGTTCGACCCGGCTGTCGTCAAAGCTTTCCTTCAGGTTTACGATAAAGGCCTTATCAAGCGTTAGTGATCCCGGCTGCCGGGATTTATCTTCCGACAGCTTTAAGATGTTTTTACGGTCGCAGGACCGGGACTTTTGCGGACATGAGAATCGTTTCTACAACAAAACCACATGTAACCGTTGTCGGCAATTCCACGATCGAGCTCGCCCATCCTGTCCCGAGAATCCCCGATTCGGGAGATGTTATTTATTCGGGCGAAATCAAGGACAGGCCCGGCTCGAAAGCGCCGCGCATATCTCTGAACCTCGCGGCCATGGGATGCCGCGTTTTCCTTCTTACCTGCGTCGGAATGGATTCCCAGGGCGCAAATATTCTGCGTGACCTGAAATCCGGCGGCGTCAACACCGACTTCATCGAGCGCACCGAAGACGCGCCGACCGGCATCACGCACGCTTTCACCGACCCCTGTGACAATATAGCGAGAATCGTAACCCGGGGTGCCGGGATGGAAATGACCGTCGAGCCGCTGCTCGCGTCGAAAGCAATGCTGTCCTCCTCCCAGCTTATGATCCTGCTGCCCGACATCCCGCCCGATGTTTTCAGTTTCGCCATCCGCGCCGCCCACCATTTCAGGGTGCCGGTCCTGGTCCCCGCTTCACCCCCCGGCTCGCTGGATAAGAATCTCATAAAAGACATAGATATCCTGTTGACAAACAGCGATGAAGCCGAATGCCTGTCAAAAGTCAGACCCGTGGATATCGAATCCTCCAACGAGGTTCTTAACTATATGCTCAGCAGCGGAGCGGGAGCCGCAGTGCTGTACCTTGGAGCAAACGGCGCCGCGGTTTCCATGGAAACAGGGAAAACACACATCGTTCCGGCCCCGAAATCGGAAGGCATTTTCCGGCTCGACGCCGAGAACTGCTTCGCTTCCGCTTTCGCCCTGCACCTCATGAAAGGCCGCGCAATGCACGAAGCCGCGACCTATGCCTGCGCCGCGTCCACCGCTTCCGCCATACGCGGCCCGAACGGTGGACTGCCGGAGAAACCGGAAATCCTCAGGCTGCTGAATATCAATATGTGATTACATGCCGCCGGTGTGGAAAATACGACCGGAATTCACTAAGCTATATAGTGACTGAATAATATCGAACATGAGGTTTGTCTTATGAGTAAGATGCTTAATGAGATTCGCGAACAGCCCGCGTCGCTTGCGCGGCTTCTTAAATCGCAGAAAAAGAATGTGCTTCAGATTGCCGAAAAAATCAAAAAAGCGGACCCTGCTTTCATCCTGCTCGTGGCGCGCGGCAGCTCCGATAACGCGGCAACCTACGGAAAATACCTTTTCGAGTTCGAGAACGGTATCCCCTGCTCGCTCGCCGCGCCGTCCATTTTCACTATCTACAGGGGCAAACCCGACATGAGCCGCGGCGTCGCCATCGGCGTGTCCCAATCCGGCGAAGGCACCGACATTAACCAGGTTCTCAGCGTCTGCCGCGATGCCGGCGCGTACACCATCGGAATAACCAACACGGAGAATTCGGCTATCACGAAAGTCGCCGACGATACCATTTTCCTCAACGCCGGCCTCGAAAAAGGGCTTGCCGCGACAAAAACATACACCGGTCAGCTTGTCGCGTTCATGATGCTTTCCTCGGCGATGAGCGGCAACAAAAAATTCGCCGACGACATTTCCCGGATACCCTCCGACATGAAATCGATGCTCGATGTCGAAGACAGTGTTTCAGAGCTGAGCGAACGTTACAGGTACATGGAGCACTGCACAGTGATAGGGCGCGGGTTCAACTACGCCACGGCAAAAGAGGCGGCCCTCAAGATGATGGAAACCAGCTATGTTACCGCCCAGCCGTTCTCTACCGCGGATTTCATGCACGGCCCGATAGCCATGACCGGCCCGGGGTTCCCCGCTTTCGTGACTGTTCCTTCCGGGAAGATGGAAAAGCAGCTCCACGCGCTCTGCGGCGAACTGCTCGAAAAGCAGCTCGAAACAATAATCGTTTCAAATCGAAAATCAACGCTTAAACTCGCTACGAAAAAGATCGAAATACCCATAAATCCAGGTGAACTGGTAAGCCCCGTTTTCTATATCGTCCCGTTCCAGTTTTTCGCCAACGCGCTTTCGAACACCAGGGGAATCGACCCTGATAACCCGAGGTTCCTGAAAAAAGTCACAAGGACTATTTAAGGAGATTACGTTTCATGAAAACTGTATATAACGGAAAAGTTATAACGGAAGAAGAAGTGCTGTCGCCCGGTTACGTTGTGTTCGAAAAAGGGCTCATAACCGAAGTTTGCGCGGGCGACCCGCCGGACGGCTTGAAAGAAAACGGCATAGACGCGAACGGCGGCTGGATCGCGCCGGGGCTGGTGGACGTACATATCCACGGCAACGCGAACTGCTGGAGCTTCATGAAAAAAGACGAGATACTCATGATGGCGGAATCGCTGCTCAAAAACGGCGTCACGGGTTTCCTCGCAACTACGGTATCTCTTCCGCAACAACTGATAATAAGCGGTATAGACGCGATAAAGTCGGCCATGGAATCACAGGACGCGGGCGCGGATTACGATACGCTCGAAGACACCCCCACACCGGTCGGCTCAAGAATCCTGGGCATCAACCTCGAAGGGCCGTATATAAACCCGGAACACGGCGGCGCACATATTCCGACCGTCATCCGCCCGTCGAAAAAAGAAGAAATCGATGAAATGCTGGAACACGCGAACGGCACGATCAAGATGATGACGTTCGCGCCGGAAATAGAAAACGGGATGGAACTCATCGACTGGCTGACCGCCGCGGGCATAGTACCTGTCATCGGCCACACCGACGCGACGGTCGAGCAGACAAACGCCGCGATCGACAGAGGCGCTTCGCACTTCACACACCTGTTCAACGCCTGCCGCGGATTCCACCAGAGGGAACCCGGTTGCTCGTTCGCCGCGCTCAACAACCCGAAGATAACCGTCGAGCTGATCTTCGACACGAAACACGTCCACCCCGACGCCGCCAGAATAGCTATTAAAACAAAATCTGTTGAAGGCATCATGCTGATCACGGACGCAATAAGCGCGGCGGGTCTGCCGGACGGCGAATACAGCGTATGGGGGTTCCCCGTGATCGTTAAAGACGGAACGGTGAAGCTTCAGGACGGTACAATAGCCGGAAGCATACTATCTCTGAACGAGGCGGTTAGAAACGCGATTTCAATACTCGGAGTGACTCCGCCTGAAGCTTTCAGGATGGCCTCTATCAACGGGATAAGGAAACTGGGGCTCGGAGATAAAGCAGGTTCACTGGTTCCGGGCAAGGTTGCCGACATAGCATTGTTCGACGCGGACTTCAATTGCTTAAAAACAATAATAGCCGGCAAAACAGCCTACTCAGCTGCTTCACCGGCCTAAAACATTAAGGTGCAGACCTCAATATCAAGTTTGATATATCTACTGCATATTACTAACCATATATGAAATGGTTTCCTTTGCGTCTCCGAACACACACACTGTCCTGGGATCTTTATAAATCGGGTTTTCCACACCGGAATAACCGGGCTTCCCGTCATAATTACAGATAATTATATTTCTCGCTTCGTGAACGGCTAATATCGGCATACCCGAAATCGGCGTGCCCTCCACATTTATAGCGGAAGGATTGACTACATCACACGCTCCTACCACAAGAACAACATCCGTATCTTTAAAGTCGAAATTAATCTCATCCATCTCTTTCAATTTATCGTAATCAACTTCTGCTTCTGCGAGAAGCACATTCATGTGACCGGGCATTCTGCCGGCAACCGGATGGATTGCGAATTTGACAGATACACCAGCATTTTCCATCATCGAAACCAATTCAACAACTTTGAACTGAGCCTGTCCCAATGCCATGCCGTAGCCCGGCACAACAATCAAACTCCCGGCCTTCTTCAATAAATCCACCGCTTTTTCTATAGTCGGCAAAACCGCTTCTTCCGGAGAACCAGCGGGATCACCGGTCTCAGAAACAGATATTCTCTCGTTTAGGCACTTAACAGTTTCTTTTGCGTCGCCGCAAATCAATATTGTCTTATCCATTTCATACAAATCATTCTGTACGCCTGAATACCCTGGCTTCTCATCGTAATTGCAGCAGATAATATTTTTAGCTTCGTATGCACACAATATCGGCATACCCGAAATCGGCGTCCCCTCCACATTGATAGCTGAAGGATTAACAACATCACACGCTCCCACCACGAGAACCATGTCTGCTTCTTTGAACTCATCATTGATATTGTCCATCTCATACAAAAGCTCATATTCAATATCGGCTTCTGCAAGAAGAACATTCATATGCCCCGGCATCCTTCCTGCAACCGGATGAATCGCGAACTTTACATCCTTGCCCATTTCAATCAGATGCTTCGCGAGATCCGCTACAGTTGTTTGAGCCTGGGCAATCGCCATGCCGTAGCCCGGAACGATAATCACTTTCTCCGCCGCAAGCGCAATTTTGGCCGCAAGTGCAGTAAAATCTGATTCGACTTCACTTTCAGAGGTCTTTTTATCGACATCGGAATCGGCCTGCGAACTCGCGCTGCCGTCGATCGTTTTTTTAACAGGGGTGATCTTTTTCGGAATAAATATCCTCAAGACACTTCGGTTCATAGACTTACACATAACATGTGTAAGAATAGAACCCGACGCCGTTACAGTGGCCCCGCACGCTATAAGGAGTTTGTTTTCAATAATCATTCCACAAAACGCCGCAGCCAATCCGGCCGTTGCATTAAGAAACGATATCAGGACCGGCATATCAGCCCCGCCTATGCGTATCGCGATTATCACCCCGAACGACATGGATAATAATATCATCGCAATCAAGCTAAAGGTTCTTATCGATCCCGTTATAAATAACGATATTATAGCGACGGCAATCAGCGTCAACAGTATCATAAGCGCGATCAGAGAATGGAATCTCAACACCTGTGGTGTCTGGCGAAGTTTGTTCGAGAGTTTCCCGCTTGCGATCATGCTCCCGCTGAAAGTGGCCGCCCCGATAACAAGACCGAGGATACCTGATATTTCGTTCATGAGCGAAAAGCCAGTGTTCACAGCGGTCAGCTCTACAAATGAAATCAGGAAAGCGGCGACACCGCCGGCACCGTGCTGAAAAGCAACCATAGCCGGGATCTGAATCATGTTCACCAGGATAGCTAAAATGTATCCCGCGACTGAACCGATAACAAGAGATACAACAATTGCCGTGGGATCATGAATATCATGCCTTATAAGCACAATCAAAAAAGAACACAGCAACGCAAATGCCGTAGTAAAGTTTCCAACTCTTGCTCCGGGCGGCGTGCGAAAACGGGAAATCCCGATTATAAGAACAATAATGATAATAAAATCTATAAAAACACTGTTGAATATCTCTGAGAATGTCATTGTTCAGCAGCCTCATTTACTTTTTTTGAAAAATGACAGCATCCTGTCCGTTATTACAAATCCCCCGATGATGTTGAAAGAGGCTGTAACAAGAGCTATGCAGGCAAGCGCCTTTTCAATACCTTTTATATCCGATGTAAAAAGAATCAACGCACCAAGAATCGTTACCGCTGATATGGCGTTAGTCATCGACATCAGCGGCGTGTGAAGCAATTGCGGTACACGCGAAATCAGAATATAACCCACAACGAATGAGAAAACCATTACTCCAAGCATCAACAATATATTGACCATTTACGACTCCCTCGCTATCCCGGATTTCAAGCTTCACTCATAGCTTTCAGCGCGCCTTTGTGAAATATCTTTCCATTGTGCGTCACAATAGATTTGAGTACTATCTCATCATCCATATCAAAAGAACCGGATCCGTTTTTGAATAAATTTGCTATATAGTGATACATATTATTCGCGTACATCCAGGAAGAATGGACAGGAACCGAGCCCGGTATATTCTTAATACCGCAAATATAAACTCCGTTTACCGAAGTCTCACAACCCGGTTGGGTCAACGCGCAGTTTCCGCCCTGGTCGATTGAAACATCAACAACCACCGAACCCGGTTTCATTTTGTTTATCATTTCCGCCGTTATCAGGACAGGCGCAACCTCGCCGGGGATAAGCGCGCTGAGAATTACTATGTCAATATCAGATATGATCTCATTGAGCGCGTCATGTTCTTTCGCAAGACATTCCGCAGGCAGAGACTTCGCGTATCCGCCTTCGCCGATCGCGAGTTCCGGCGGAACTTCGAATCCGGCTGTTTTTACACCGAGTGACTCGGCTTCCTTCCTCGCATCCGGCCTTATATCCATCGCCTTTACCGTTCCGCCCATCCTCTTGGCGGTAGCAACAGCCTGTAAACCAACAACACCTGTCCCTATTACGAGGATATTTGCAGGCCTTATCATCCCTATCGAGGTTCCAATCATCGGTATAAATTTCGGGAAATTGTTAGCCGCGATCAGAACAGCTTTGTAGCCGGTTATAGTGCTCATGGAAGTCAAGGCATCCATTCGTTGCGCTCTTGATATCCTGGGGATTCCATCCATCGTAAAAGCGGTAATATTTTTATCCCTAAGCGTTCTGACCATATCATGATTTGAAGGCGCGGCAGGATGTAAAAACGTAACTATCGTCTGTCCTTCTTTGAGCATATCTATTTCATTGATATTATTTTTTTCGTCGAAATACGGTTCTTTAACCTTCAGGATAACATCCGACTTCTCATATACTTCGCGCGCGCTTTCAGCAATTTCCGCTCCCGCTGATTTATAATCATCGTCGAATATATTTATTCCTACACCGGCATTTGTTTCTACTATTAAGTCGTATCCCATCTCCCTGTATTTCACAACATTTTCCGGCAAAGCCGCGACTCTATTCTCATTCGGCATTATTTCTTTTGGAATCCCAATAATCATCTGCTTATCTCTCCTTTCATTGCACGATATGTTTTTTTATCTTCTTAACCCGGATTTCTCACAGAGAAATCCAGCAGATCGTGATAATACCTGTCCTGCTGCGTTGCGGCGTCGGTTCGAGCTCGGTTACATACCGCACAGTATGCTCCTTCACCACTCACTCGCCGCGCCTTGTATTACATGCACTCTCACGATTTTTAACCTTCACTGGTGAGAAATGCAGGTTAATCCTCTGTTAGCTTTTGATTCTCTCCTGCGTTTTAGTGATCATTTCAAGGAAAACAGGCACCTGCGGGCACTTCGCGAGATTCGTCAGACATTCATCAGCCCTGGCTTTCATTTTGCATATTTCATCCTGATCACATGCGTCATTATTGGAGGTGTTGGCAATAATGCGGCCGATAGCATCAGTCGCCATAATCCTCGCATCGACATAGATCCCTTCGTTCTTCATAACGCTCAACAACTCGTTTATAAGCTCCTGGTCGGGATTATTAACGGCCCGCGATGCTTCAATTGCCGCTTCCCTTAATCGCCAGTTGTCATTGTACCTGATCATGTATATCAGCTCTTTCTGATACTCATCAAGCAACTTGTTTTTCTCAATCTCGCCAAGAACATCAAGAGCTTTATCCCATTCTTCCAGATTACCGAGAACATATTTTTTCATGGTTCCCTCCAGCAATTTATTTCCACCCTGTCGGCGCATTCGCCTGAAGCCTGACCTTATCAATTTCAAAAATTGCAATTTGTCAGAGCAGGCAAACAATGCCATTAATTACAAATACCGTGCCAAACTCACCAGCAGTTAAAAAGCTTTTATTATTGCAATATTATATTTTGATATGGATGTCTTCAGTGATTATGGGTGTTGCACAATGCAATGCGGTGTTGCTTTTTGCGACGCTTACTCTTCATGAATATCGTTGTCGGATATATTCATTCTTTTCATCATCCGCCATAATGTCGATCTGTTTATTCCAAGTTTTTCCGCCGCGAGCGCTTTATTTCCGCCCGTCGCTCTAAGGATATCAAGAACATGCGACCTGCCAACCTGCTCCAGCGTGATGTTCTCTTCCGACAAATCCCCTCTTCTATCCGATAAACCATGTGATAAAATCGAAGCCGTCAAGCTATCGGGCGTAATCTCATCTGTTGATTCGAGCAGAACAGCTCTTTCAATAATATTTTCAAGTTCTCTGACATTGCCCGGCCAGTCATACTCTTCCAGAAAATGCAGGGCTTCCGAGGAAATGGATGATTTGTTTTTTTCATTCTCTATCGAGTATATTTTCAGAAAATGCCGGGCAAGTATTCCAATATCTTCCTTCCGTTCTCTTAGAGGAGGCACATCTATCGTAACAACATTCAGCCTGTAATAAAGGTCCTCTCGAAAACTGCCGTCTTCTACCATCTTTTTAAGATCCTTATTTGTAGCTGCTATCACACGCACCGATACTTTTCTTCTTTCAGTCGAGCCAACAGGCTGTATCTCACCGTCTTCGAGAACTCGCAAAAGTATCTGCTGCAACCCTGTATCTATGTCGCCGATTTCATCCAGGAATACCGTGCCGCCTTCCGCCACTTCGAAAATGCCTCTTTTGGCCGTTACAGCTCCAGTGAACGCCCCCTTCTCATGTCCGAACAATTCGCTTGAAAACAAGCTCCCTGTAAGCGCGGCGCAATTCACCGGAAGAAACGGCTTTTGCGACCTTTTACTGTTATAATGTATCGCACGCGCAACCAGTTCTTTTCCGGTTCCCGTTTCTCCCTGGATCAAAATTGTTGTTTTTGAATCTTTGACCTGGTTTATCAGTTTGAATACTTTGACAATACTCTCGCTCGACCCAATGATATTATCAAATTTGTATTTTTTCTCAAGCTGGCTTTGCAGCCTTTTGTTTTTTGTCAGCAATGCCCGTTTTTCAAAAACTTTTCCGACCACAAATTTCAGTTCCTGCATATCGAATGGTTTGGTTATGAAATCATCCGCGCCTTCCTTCATGGATGAAACCGCCGTGTTTACAGTTCCGTACGCGGTGATGACAATTATGCTTATATTCTTATCATAATTCTTCAAAGCCCTCAGAACTTCCAACCCACTGATTCCGGGAAGCTTCATATCTGTTATTACAAGATCATAGCTGCTATTTTTCGCATATCTCAGCGCTTCTTCTCCGGTTCCAACTGAATCAACTGCGTACCCTTCTTTCGACATAACATGATGAAGCCCATCCTTCATCTTCATGTCGTCTTCCACAATCAATATTCTGGAACCGTTCATCATTTCACCCTTTATGAATTCTGCTCTTTGTTTTCATGATATACAGGCAATTCCACCGTAAATGTCGTTCCTGTCTTATCCGAACCGCCACTTTTACTTATCACTTTTATGTCGCCGCCAAGCCTGCGCACCATCTGGTAGCACACAAAAAGACCCAGCCCCGTCCCTTCGCCATTCTTCTTTGTGGTAAAAAACGGATCAAACACCTTACCGAGCAATTCTCTTGGAATTCCTGGCCCGCTGTCTGACACTTCAACTCTAACTTTCCACAACAATGAAACATATCTTGTGGATATTTTCACAGTTCCACCATCCGGCATACTATCTATCGCATTCGCAAATATATTTGTTAATATCTCCTGTACAATACTATTGTCCGCTTTTACATCGGGTATATCCTTTTCAAGATCCTTTTCGATTTTTATACCTTTTGATTCACAATGAGAACCTGCTATCATCAAAAGATTCTCAATTTTATCATTCACGTTCGCGCTTTTTGAACTCTCGAGTGAATGATGAGAGAAACTCAACAGGTTTTTTACAATTTTCCCGCCCTGTTTAACCTCCTCTTCAACGGTTAAAAGCCTTTTATCCAGCAACTCGCTTTTCTTTTCCCTGATTTCCTCCCTGGCTATCTGAACATAAAGTAACGCATTTGCAAGCGGGGTGTTCAATTCATGCGCCAGCCCCGCAGTCATTAAACCCAGAGCCACCATCTTGTCTTTCTGGATAATCTGGAATTCAAGTTCCTTCTCGTATGTATATTTTGATTTTAATATGTTGACAATTAAAGTAGCTACAATGAATGCCATCGCCATCACTGATACTGTTATTAAGGAAATATAAAACAGAGTTTCCCGCATCAATTTTCCCGTTTGCGCAAGCGTCTCGTTTTTGTCCTGTTCCGCGATAATATACCATGGATATAAAGCCGCTTTCTTCCTCACATGCAGAACCTTCTGCCCCCTGTAATCCAGTTCTTCCCTGTAGCCCAATACCGGGTTTTCATTAAGATCTATAGGTGTTTTGTCTTCTAATATCTGAGCTCCGAATCTTGAGGCTGTTAAAAAATACCCCTCCCTGTTTACAACATAAACCTCACCGGTTCCTTCTATTTCACTTTCCTTGAGAATATTGTTGATGTACGAAAAATCGACAGTGCCACACAGATGTTCTTTTTCAGTTTCAATTCTTTCAACCACCGCGCAGACAATTACCGCCGGTACAGATTTTTCAGAATCGCCCCACAGAAATACATCACTTATACTTACGGCTCTGTCCGCTGGTTGTTCAGAAATAATTTTTCTTATTAATTCATTATTTTTTGAATAATCATTGCCGCTCATGGTTTTTGGATGGTTTTTATCGCTGACCATAACTATGTCCAGATATACTCCGTAATAATTTTCCATTATCGCCAGATGCTCTTGTATAAAATTATCATCCCATTTTGACTTGGATATCATGTTTGAAACTGCCTGAATATCATTGGCTCTCTCCCGCATAAACCGGTTGAGCGCGTTTGCGTTTCCCACCGCAAGATCGGTAAGATGGGCATAAGTTTTTTCCTTTATAAGATTTTCTCCCTGCAATAATATTTTTCTCGACAGAACCGACAGCGGAAATATCGCCACAAGAAAGAAAACCACGATAAGAGAGATTCTTATCCTTTCAAAATTCATACAGTGAAATCTCCATAAACCATGAATAAGCAAACATTACAATATTTCCGATTATGTACATAATTTAAACCCATCAAAGCTATTAAGCCACATGTTTCATGAATTCATGCTTCCGGCGCTAAACCATATTACTCAAACGGCAGGTGATACCGCTGTAAATCCATCAGCTCATCGAATATTTTTCTGCAATCGGACTCGGTCGGCGAAAGCGGGTCCATGACAAGCGCCTCGAACGCCAGATCCGGATCCTTCTTCAGGGCCGAATCGACAATCCTGTCCTGTATCTCTATCTGTGTCCGCATCAGGCCGGCAAGCGACTCATGAATTTCAGGCACCGTATCGGGACAGAGACTATTTCCCTCGACGCCCGATGAAACCTCCACGATCGCTCCCTCCGGCAGGTTCGGGACATAACCACTGTTGGGAACGTTCACAGCATTGAACCTCGCCGCCTCATCACCCGTGGCAAGCGCTTCGAGAATCGGGATCACCTCTTCCCACGACCTCGGCAGCAGCCGGGCGGGGAACGGAAGTATCCCGTCGCCGTAATAACGTGTCAGGTGAAACCTCAGCTCGCCTTCCGTCCGGAAGAAATCATGATATTTCACAAAAGGCTGCCCGTCATGGTACTCCGGCGGCAGGTATTCGCCTATGTGGCTGTCCGTGCTTGTCGGGTAAAGCCCGAACTCGTTAAAGCACTTCCGTATTAATTTGCTGTGTGGAAACGGGAAATATTTCACGGCCCTGCGCAGCGCGGGGTAGAGATCCTCGCCGGTTTCCGCGTCCGTGATTTCATAGAACCAGGTGAAATGATTAATTCCGGACGCCTTCGCAAGCACCCGTTCCATCGGCTTCATCAGGAAGAGCGCCAGCCTGAGATGCCCGCCGAAAAACTCGTGGCACAGCCCGACGTTGCGCAAACTTGTCGCCCTGTTTATCGCGAGCGTCACCCTGCTCATCGGGTTGGTGAGATTCATGAGAAACGCATCGCCGGCGTTCTGCTCGACCAGCCTGCATATATCGAGCATGTTGTTTATCGATCTGAGAGAGTGGAAAAGCCCGCCGGGGCCGCCGTTCTCGCCCATGTCCTGCGCCGAACCATACTTCACAGGCACTTCGTAGTCCTGCTTCCAGCCGGCCCACCTGTTTTTTTCGGCGGACACTATCACAAAATCCGCGCCTTCCACCCCGCGTGCCGTATCCGTCTCGGCTTCCACATTAATCCGGCTTCCACATGCCTCGTTCAGCCGCTCGGTCGCCGCTCGCGCGACCTCCAGCTTCTCCTCGTCAAAATCAACCAGCACCAGCGTCGAGCCTTCAAGCTTTTCCGACCGTATCACATCATACGACATCACCGGCCCGAAACTCATTCCCCCGGCTCCCACCAGAGCTATCCTTACCTGAGCTGAATCTGCCATGTGAAATTATCCCCCCGCCTTTTTTCTACAGGGCTCATTATAACAATATATTCAACGTAAAGGGAATCTATTACGCACAGTCCCGATCGCTGACCAGCTTCATAATCCTGCTGTCTTTCGAATCCACGGGCGCCTTGCCCGTCAGTTTGACCATCAGCATCAGGTAATTCTTAATATGCCTCGTAAGCAGGAACCTGCTCCGGACCAGCTCTTTGCCGTTGCGTGCCATCACCGCGCTTTTTTCCGGGTCACGCAGTATGTCCTCGAACCTTCTCGCGCAGCCCTCGATCGACCAGACGAGATATCCGGTAACACCGTTTATGATCTGTGATTTTATTCCGCCGACAGCGCTTCCGATAACCGGGGTGGCTTTCCACAGCGCCTCCGTCACAGTAAGCCCGAAACCCTCCCTGAGCGATTTCTGGACAACTATGGAAGAGCCTCTCTGCAACGCATTGATATCCAGATCGCTGAACGGCGGAAGTTCGAGAATCTTTATATCCGGGTCCCCGTCCGCAGCAGCCATAACCTCATCGAGAACAGCCTTGCCCTCGGGATCATCGGTCGCGCCGCCGCCCGCCAGCACAAGCTGGCAATCCGTTCTTTTCTTAGCGAGCTTGTACGCCTCGATGACTCCCACGGGGTCTTTCAGCCTGTCGAATCTCGACACCTGCGTAATCGACGGACGGTCGGGATCTATGCCGTATTTCTCGAACACCTGCTCGATGAATTTCCGGTCGAGTTCCCTGTTCTTGTCGCTCAGCGGATCGATCGATGGCGAGATCAGGACCTGGGGAATGCTCAATTTCTGAGAGAACTCGGGCATGGAGAAAATCGAAGCATCGTAATCCCGCACATATTTCTCAAGAAAATCCCATATCTCAGGCAGCGGCCTCGACACATCTATGTGGCAGCGCCACACCCATTTTGAACCGGGGTTTTCTTTCTTTTTCCTGATCAGGCCCACCGGCTGCGGATCGTGTATTATGTAACAGTCGGCTTCCTTCTCGAAAGTATCTATATTCAACTGGGTATAATTTTCAAAAATCTCGAACATCTTATCGACTATCTCGACATCTTTGCCGTGCAGCCCGTTGTGAAACGCCTTTGTCACGGCATAGAAATCATCGGCGCCCGACATGGTTTCCCACGTCGCGTCTATTCCCAGCCCGCGCATCAGCGGGATCAGCCTCATGAGTATTTCCGCAACCCCGCCTCCGACCGCCGTCGAATTGACATTATGCATCCGCGTGCCTTCAAGCCTGCCCGCGAGCATTTTGATCTCTTCTATCTCGTTCGTCCCGACTATTGTCCTGTATTCGTCAATTTCATTTCTCATAGCTATTTTCCCCGTCAGAGTTCGGTTTCAACAAGTTCGCAAATCTGATCCTTGAGATCATCCAGTGAATATTTATAAGGATCCAGCGCGTTGATTTTCCTGCCAAGCTCGTTCATGCCGAGCGACTGAATCATCCAGACGGAAAAGTCGTTGATCGTTGCTCCCACACGAAGCCTTGATTCTATGAAATGGAAGAAAATGCTGTTTCTTGACGACCGCCTCAGATGGTTGGCAAACTCCTCCAGCGTGTTCGCCACCCTGTACGTGGTCATAAAATAGGTATTCGCTTCACAGAAAAAGAAAGGGTTCCCCTGCTTCGCCGGTCGGTCTCCCGCCTCGGGATAAACACTGAGATGATCCTTGATTATCTCTATCATCTTCATCCTGTAATCCCTCAATGTCACATAATCGATGAGGTCTATGCTGGACAGCCTCTCGCCCAGCTCTTCGTCTCCTATCGAATCCATAATCCACAAAGCAAAGTCGTTACGGAACCCCTCTGTAATAAAATGATGTTCCAGCATCGTTTTGAACGTGTGGCAGTATATAACCGACCCGCTCACGCGATGCAGATTATCAAGCAGTTCATTCAGGTTCTTTGCGGAAATTCCTGTAACTTCCACGAGGTGAGCTTCAGTGAAAAATTCAAACGGCTGAAACTCCGGTCTGTGTTCATCCTGATCGGACATATGGCCCTCCGACCTGATTTTTTTTAACATACCTATGATTAAAAGCTAATTCGCCATTATTTCAATTATTTTTCTCAGAACTGTTTTCACCTGTTCGATTTCATCGACTCTGTATCTTGCCCGCGTCGGGCGCGCTTCGCCAACCGCCACCGTATACGCCTTGCCGCCGGAAAACTTCCGCAGTTCCCGGAAAGCGTCTTCGTCGGTAATATCATCGCCAATATAGATGTATCGCCTTGCCGATTTGCTCTCCGTTTCCCTCAGTTCGTCGATCATTTTCAATACAGCGGTGCCCTTGTTAATTTTTCTCGGTTTAATTTCAAACACTTTCTTGCCGGCCATAACCATGAAATTATCGGGATCGCCATTCTCCAGCCACCACACAAAAAACTCCGGCATCAGGTCCGCGGCTTTCTGTGAATCGACTTTCCTGTAATGGACCGAAAGCGCAACTTTTTTATATTCGAGAAGCAACCCCGGATATTTTTCTTCCATGCTTTTCAGCTTCTCGCCATACACCCTTATCGTTTCCTCCAGGCCGCTTGAATCCGGGATCTCGCCGCCTTCACTGTCAAAACCATGATTTCCGATCATTCTGAGGCCCGGAACCTCTCCGGTCATCTGCCTTAAATCATCTATAGCACGCCCCGACACAACAACCAGATCGATCTGACCGACACCGACAAGCCGGGCAAGCAGTTCTTTCGTGTCCTCATCAAGCACAGCATCTTCCGGCGTTTCTACTATCGGAGTGATTGTTCCATCGTAATCCAGAAACAAGAAAACACGATGATCCTTTTGCAGATCCCTCTCAAGGTCCGCAACCAAACTACCCATGTTCTTTACGTTCACCCTTTTAACCCGTCCCTTTCGGCATTTCATACATGGCGGTCTCAACAGTTGTCTTCAAGAATGCCTCTACCCAATCGAAAATTGTATACTCCCACAGCTCTTTTCTTGCTTTTTTCATCATCTTTCTTTTTTCGTCAATCGTCATATCGAGAGCTTTTTTTATTGTTTCCGCAAATGAATCCCTCTCGAAAGGATTGAACTTGAGCGCATACTCAATAGAACCGGCAGCCCCGGCAAACTGGCTCAGCGCCAGAACGCCCCGCGTGTCAACCTGCGCCGCGATAAACTCCTTTGCCACCAGATTCATACCGTCGGCCAGTGGAGATACTATCGCAATATCCGACATTCTATACATCGCCACAATCGTGTCGAATCCAACATGCTTGTGAAATACTATCACAGGTTTCCATTTTTCATTACCAAATTTACTATTTATTCTTTCGGTCAGCTCGACAACCCTTTTCTTCACTGTCCTGTATTCATTTATCTCCGCCCTGCTCGGCGAGCATACCTGCATAAACGTGAACTTTTCCCTGTATTCCGGATAGTTCTCGAAAAATATGTCCAGCGCCTCCAGCCTTTCCGGGATCCCTTTTGTATAATCCATCCTGTCCACGCAACAGCCGACCAGCCTGTCTTCCAGCTTATACTTTTTCTTCAGCCTCGCTATTTCCCTTGTTACATTCCTTGTCCTCGCATGCCTGTCAACATCATCCACATCTATGCTGATCGGGAAGCACTTTATTCTCGGCACTTTCATATTCACGCCTATCTCTTTCCCGTATACCCTCTCTATACACTCGGAGAAATTATTGCAATACCTCGGAATATGGAAACCGACCATATCACAGCTCATAAGACTTCTGAGCAACTGCCTGTGCTGCGGGCATATCCTGAAAGCGTCAAACTGCGGCCATGGTATATGCCAGAAAAAAACAACCGTAAGCCCCGGCCTCTTTTCCTTTATCATCTCCGGCACAAGCATCAACTGGTAGTCATGAACCCATATCACATCACCTTCTTTTGCTTCCGACAAAACGGAATTCGCAAACTTCCGGTTCACTTTAACATAAGAATTCCATTGATGCTTCTCGAACCTGACTTTGCTCACAAGATTGTGCGACAGCGGCCACAGCCCCTTGTTGGAATACCCCAGATAGTAATCATCTACTTCCTTTTGTGTCAGCCATACCCTTTTAAGCTTGTATTTCGGGCGTACCGGCGGAACAGCCACCTTGTTTCTCGAATCCACAACAGCCTTATCCGCATCGCCGCTTCCCCACGCGACCCACAACCCGTTCAAGTCCTGCATAACCGGGTCAAGCGCCGCCGTCACCCCCCCCGCCGGGATCGAACATACCACTTCCCTGCCCGCATTGTACTTATGAACATAAGGCTCCCTGTTGGTTACTATCAACAGTTTCCTGCCTTCGGGCCATTCCATCAACAGATTTATATTTGACTCCTGATCATCATCATTTGTCATATAAGAGTACACCTCACAACTGTGTTTTGAGCAATATCTACAAACTAACCGCTGATTGTTTTTCACGTGGCTGCTATATATGCATTGGATTTATTATAACAAACGGCGCTTCTGTTTTCAACCGAATGTGTCGCTCCCCGGTTTCTCACCTGTCTCTTAACAGCGCTTTTACAGACCCTTTCTCCCAATTGTTGCGTTGCTATTGTTGTCATGAGCCTCAACAATTAAAATTGTTGTATGACATAGAAACTGAAGGTGAATATCATGAATATCAAAGATGAATTCAATCTCAAACTCGACAAGATTCGCAAATATCTTGAATCAAATAATGCAGGGGGGATTCTGCTTCAGAGAAGCGATAATTATGCCTGGGCCACCTGCGGTGGTTCATGCCATGTCAACACGGCAACGGACGCTGGCGTCGCCGCCCTGTGGGTCGGTCCCGATAACTGCAAAATAGTGACAAACCGGATCGAGGCGGGCCGGCAGCTGGACGAGGAAATCGGAGAAACCGGTGTCGAGGTTATCGAACTGGCATGGGCGGCGGATAAAATCGCATTCGTAAACTCTCAACTCGCGGAAGGCAAAAAGTACATTGCCGACATGCCGGTGGCCGGCATGGACCTGATAGGTCCGGATTTCATCGACGTTATGATCCCGCTGAGCGAACGTGAGATGGAAACATACAGGGCGATCGGCGCGGACACCGCATCGGCACTGGAGAAAACTTCCAGATCGCTGAAACCGGGAATGTCAGAGAACGACGCCGCCGCGATGCTTGCATCAGAATGCTACAAAAACGACATCGTTCCGATCGTGGTGCTGATAGCGGCAGACGACAGGCTCCTGCGCTACAGGCATCCGCTGCCGACCGGCAACAAGCTTGAGAAAACAGTGATGCTCGTAATCTGCGGCAGAAGGAAAGGCCTGATCGCTTCATGCACCAGAATAGTATCTTTCGGCGATATCAGCGAAGACCTGCGCCGACGCCACGACGCCTGCGCCCGCGTGGACACCACCTTCAACGCATTGAGCAAACCCGGAACACGCATCGGCGACATCTTCGCGACCGCCTGCGACGCCTATCGCGCGGAAGGGTTCGACCAGGAATGGCTGTTGCACCACCAGGGCGGCCCGACCGGGTTCAGGTCGAGATACTACACAGCGACTGAAAACTCCGACGCGAAAGTGATTGCAGGCTCGGCATTCGCCTGGAACCCGTCCATTACCGGAACCAAAGTCGAAGATACAATCCTCGCCGGCGACAGCGGTATCGAGTTCATAACTCAAACGGATGACTGGCCCACCATGGATGTAGAATTTGAAGGCATGTCATATCAAAGACCGGACATTCTCGTAATCTGATATCCGGGTTCAGCCGCGTTTCAGGGCTGCATGCTCCTTCTTGATACAGCGGTCCATAACCACATCGAGGCCCGCCTTTTCGGCGGTTTCGGCGGCTGCGTGGTTGACTATCCCCTCCTGCATCCACACCACCTTCGCGCCTGTCTCGATCGCGTCGGCCACGAACGGCGGCACATCTGCCTGCGGCCTGAATATGTCTACAATATCCACCTGCACGGGAATATCTTTAAGACTCGGATACGCCTTCAGCCCCGCTATCTCGTCCGCGGTTGGATGCACCGGGAAAACATTGAACCCATTGTCTCGCAAATACGCTCCCACCGCATGACTCGCTTTCTCCGGATTCGTGGACATCCCGATCACTGCTATATTTTTATATTCAAGCGCCTTGAGGATAGTTGCATCATCCGTCGGCTCGAACAACACCTCGCAGATATGCGGTTTCTTTTCGCCTGTTTCTCCGGCCATTCTATGCCTCCTTCACTCTGTTCATTTACTTTCACATTTGTAAATCAGTTGTAATACTCTTAATTTATAGTAGATGACCGGTAAATATTATGCAATATTATCCGGCTGCACGGGGAAGTTATATTGAGGAAAGATAGTGCTGAACAACAACCTTAAAACAATATTTCTCGTTGTGATTCTCGCTGCCGGACCGCTGTGCCTGTGCGCGGATGCCGCGGGAAATAATCCCGCGGGAAAAGGCGGCGCATCGATTATCAGAATCTCCGGCGCAATCGATCTGGCGGTTGCGCTCCCGCCCGGCTGGAACCCTTCCCAAAAACCCAACTGCGTGTCCGCTCCCGGCGGGAAAAATTACTGCGCGTTCCTCGAATCCGCTTCCGACCTGCTTCCCTGCAATCAGCTCCAGATGGTGGCACGCTTCAAATATATTCCCGGCGACAAATCATTGAAATTCGATCTGCTTCCGCTTCCCGCATCCAGGCCCTACTCAAGGGGGATAACCAGCGAGTGCATAGCCCGGGTGATATCTCCCTCGAACAAAGCACTTATCTACATCATTGTTTACGAAATCCAGGGCTCCATGATTTCTTTTGTTTCAGACCGCTATCTGCTCGGGAAAGATGTAGACGCGGATAAAATCCCTGCGATAGAAAAAGACATCAAATCCATCATGCGTGACTCGGCATTCGCGGGCTCGCCCGGGTTCAAAAAGCTTGTCCCGGAATATTTCGCGGCAACGGGCAGGCCGAATTTCGCGGCGATAAAATCGGAATCCGCGGGCTACTCGTCGAAGCCCAGGCCGAAACCGCTCATCGACGCAGACATTCTTAAACTATCCATGAAAACCGAAGACTCGTTCGCCGCATACGAAAAACTCTCGGGCGCGTACCCTTACGATTCTCTCATCGGCATCGGCGACATTTACTTTTCGAAACGCGAATTCGAGAACGCAGTCAAAAAATACGAAGAAGCAAGAGCCATCGACCCCGGTCGTCCGGACGCATACAACGGCATCGGCAGCGTGCTGCTTCTGCAACACAAAACAGATGAAGCGGAAAAATATTACAAAACAGCTATGGAAAAATCGCCCGGCAACCCGTCCTCACACGCGAACATGGGATGGCTGCTGCTCAGCAGAAAAGAATACATCGAGGCCGAGCGAAACTTCATGTACGCGCTCGCCCGCTCGCCCGATCTCGACACCGCCGCATCCGCCACCAACGGCCTCACTGAAATCGCCCTGTACTACAACGAGCCCGCAATGGCGATCGCGTGGAACAAACAGTTCCTGTCCATCTTCCCGGACTATGCGGAGTCACACGCGAACATCCTTCGCGCCGCGCTCCACATCGGCAATATCGCCGACGCCGTTCATGCAGCGGAAACACTCATCCGGCTGAGACCCGGCGCGCCCGGCGCGGAAATTCTCGCGGGCCGCGCTTTCTACGCAGCCGGCGACTACGCGCGTGCCGCTCAACACCTCTGCCCGCTCGCCGATTCCCCCATCTCCACAGACTCGGACCTCGACAGCTGCCGCGACGCGACAGACAAAATCTCAGAGCAAGCGCGCTAACCTCAATGCCGGTCACTTAAGGCAAAAACCCGCCTGCACCCCACACACACCTTACATCCTGTCTCCTGTATTCCGGGGCTCGGTCCGAAAGGACTCGGTCCGAAAGGACTCGGTCCGAAAGGGCTCGGTCCGAAAGGACAGGCTTAACTGAACAGTACTGTAGCCGAGCTGTATTTTTCACCAAATCGTGAGAATGCCTTTAATACAAGGCTCGTCGAGGGAGTAGTGAGGGAGCATATCTTGCGTATGAAGCTATTGAAAATGCATCGTTTCGAGTTTGTCATCCTGAGCAACGCGAAGGATCTCGCTTTTGGGGTTTATATTGATTATCAGAATAAAAATAGAATAACTAAACGGAGTTTCCTGGATTCCTGCCGACTGCATGCAGGAATGACGGGCGCGCGGGCCGGAAAGCCATTCATGCAGGATTCAATGTTATTTATGATAATCGGTATA
>DAOSYA010000034.1:0-30016 GCA_035380865.1 bacterium | reverse complement strand
TAACATTGCGCAGGGACGGTTTATTTGAAGACTTCTTCAGCAAAAATTCTGCTTTTCGCAACAGCCGTGGCTTTGATTGCGCTGGTGTTCAATATATTTATCGGCAGGCATGAGCGGTTAATTGTCTCGGAAACAAACGCGGCGGTCGATATCAACACAAGAATCGAAACCGAGTTCCACGCTGTTTCCGGGTTGCTCGGCGACTGGCTGGATTTCAAATCCGATTCACTGAACACATACAACAAGCTTAAATCCGCAAGAGAAAACTACGATGCAATGACGGAAGCGGCGGAAGCATTTGCGCCGGAAACGGCTACCGGGAAAAAACTCGGGAAGATTCTCAAAAGCAAGGTCTATCATCTGCGGAACCTGAACCTCTCAATATCCGAATGCTGCCGGTCGATCCTCTGGGGTCCGCTGGGCGACAAAGGAATGGCCTGCAACAGCAGCACTGGAAAAATGATCGGCAACAGGTTCCAGAAACGATCCGATGAGTTCGATAAAATCGTATCAAGCGTGAGCAATGGAAGCATTGTCGAAACGGCACGCGATATGATTACGAAAGAAACAAAACCCGGCAGCCAAACCGACGATAAGAAGAATATTCTTTTCATATTGATAGACACACTTCGCGCGGATCATCTCGGGGCGGGAGGATACGATAAAAACAACTCGCCGTTCATGGACAGGCTGGCAAGCGAGGGCATCTGGTTCAGCAGGTGTTATTCTCAGGCTCCGACAACAATAATTTCCGTGCCTTCGATCCTGACAGGCGTTTATCCGTTTACCCATAATCTTTTCCCGGACAAGAAGTGGGACTTCAGGAAACTTCTCACGCCGGTTCTGCGCGATGCGGGATACTCCACCGCCGGGATATCAGCGAACTCGCTGATATCGGCGGCAAACAATTTCGATTACGGCTTCGAATATTTCGAGGCGTACAACTGGTCCGATTCGAGGCTGCTGAACAACAATGTTCTCAACTATCTGCAAACCTACAGGGACGAGAGCA
This sequence comes from bacterium, assembly GCA_035380865.1. Classification (GTDB taxonomy): domain Bacteria; phylum UBP15; class UBA6099; order UBA6099; family UBA6099; genus DAOSYA01. Next base: position 29,004 of record DAOSYA010000034.1, on the reverse strand, counting down.
AGCCTTATTTCATGTACGTTCATTATGTTGATCCGCACGCCACCTATTTTTCGCCTGACGACTTCAACGAAAAGCGTCAAAAGCCGGCGCGTGCGCGCGTGGACGGGTTCCCCCTGAGGCTGCGCAACGAGTTCACGGACAGGGGCAAACGGCTCGCCGATTATCTGACGGATGAAGACGTCGATTACCTGAAAGAGATTTACGATGGGGAAATCAGATTTATCGACAGGCATCTCGAATCGCTGTTCGGGGAACTTCGGGAAAAAGGGCTGCTCGAAAACACGATAGTTGCGCTTACATCGGATCACGGCGAGGCTTTTCTCGAACATGAATTCCTGATCCACTCCAGATCGATGCACGAGGAGCTGATACACGTTCCGCTCATCCTGTGGGGTGCGGTCGAACCCGGCGCAAAACCCGGAACCCGGATAGATTACCCGGTTGAAACAGTCGATATTCTGCCGACTCTCATGGAGTGGAACGGAGTGCCGGTTCCCGATTATGTCCAGGGCGGCAACCTCATGAAAAACTCGCCGTTCACCGATGGAGTACCTGCTTTTTCTATAACTTCAATGGGATGGTCGTTTGAAACACTTACCGAGAACAACATCCAGATAGCGGCGATCGATCAGAAAACAAAAGCCATACTGCACCAGACCGAAAACAGGACGGAGTTCTACAGTCTGGACACGGACCCCGGGGAGAAAAACAATCTCGCCGGAACCGGGGACGGGGAAGAAGAGCGATTGTTGAACGCGATCCGAAACTGGACGGCAAAAACGCGGGCCGCTTCCGGCTTCACGGGAACCGGGGAGAAAAACCCCGCGCTTATGAAGCAACTCAAAGAGCTGGGCTATGTAAAATAAATGCCCGTTAATTTCAGAACAACATTTCAGGTGGATCAGGGTTTCTTTCTGATAAGTTCAGGCGTCTGCCAGTAGTCAACAATGTCCGCGAAGAGGTCCGCCCGCCTTTTTTCGCACTGGTTAATGCTGTAGGCCTTCCGGTCGTTGTACATAACGTAGATAGACGACATCCGGGGAATAACATCATTGATATTGAATGCCGGCAGATCAAGAGCCTCGCTTGAAACACCAATCGTCATAAAAGAAGCGAATCTCAGCACATCCTGGTACGAAAGTCTGTATGAACGTGTCGAATTATTCATAACCCGTGGAATCAGGTTTTTTATCCTGTTGATTTCACTTAATTTAAAACTGTTTTTTATATCCAGTTCCTCTGCAACCATTCTCTCTGCAAAAGAATAAACTTCGGCCACAATTTCCTCAGCCGGGCGACCGAATCCGACTGTGCTGGAAACCCTGTAAAAACCATGATGCTCAAGATTCTTTCCGCACAATGAATCAAGTCTGACTGAAGCGTTTTCAGCCTTGTCCGGCCAGAAAAAAGTTTTGCCACGGAAAAAGCAATATGGCAGATGAAGTATCACGGAAACGGAAAGGCCCGTGCCGAGATGTTTCGGCTGCGTGGTTATAAAACCGAACCTCGGGTTAAAAGCAACCTCGGCTTCACGCTCGATTTTTTTAACAGGGCTCATTGCCCGGGACAGGGCTCCAGCCGCATCGCGCTCCCTGGTCCTTGTTCCGAACATAACATGATCCATGCCGTTGATAAAAGCGAAACGTGTCATGTCGTCTGAGAAAAGCACTGTCGCATCCGGCTGAATCCTGCTGTGCAGCAATCTTTCCCCTATAGCTCGGCAGGTTATCTGCGCGAGCCTCGAAAGCTGAACCTGTTTTACTCCCGCCAGCCACTTTGGGGGGATAAGACTTGTAACATACTTTTTCGCATATTCCCGCTGAGACGCATTTGCTCTGGAAGGAAATTTGAGCCCCGAAAAATTTCTTCTTATCTCTATTTGAGACCAGAGCCAGTTATCGCCCGCCGTGGGTATATCATCAATATTGTTCAGTCTTTCCCGCAGATCCTTCCCCGCGCACTGCTCTATCACGGGTTGTTTTTTAGATATTTCGGCAATTTGAAGTTTTCTTCTCGCATTGAGCTCTTCTTCAAGTGCGTTCAACCTGTCCCGCTGCTTCGCGGCTTTGTCGTACTCCTCGCTTCTTATCTTTTCGTCGATACTTTTCCGGAGATCGCTGATTTTTGTTTTTTCGCTGTAGCTGTTCGGCGGATCGCCCCGGTAAAACCCGACTCCGCCGTTCGGGTTCCCGCCCAGAATCGTCATATAATTCGCTACGAGAGACCCGAAGACCTTGCTGCATTCCTCACAGCCGAACATAAATTTTCTCTCGAATTCGACAAGCTCGGTCCCGCAGGAATGACAGGCCTCGGCAAACTCGACAGGCACCGGCAGCGAATCCATCTGTATATCGCCTTCAATGCTCGCCCCGAAGCCATGCAGCAGAGACTCCACCCTTCTCAGGGCGGAAAATATTCCTACCTCTTCGGCGCAGCTGTCGCAGAACCCTATTTTTCTGCCCAGCGCATCGCCCCAGGAGATAAAAAAAGCTGCTTCGTTTATTCCGCATTTACGACACTTCATAACAACCCGCCATAATAATTGCTCTATTAATTAATTACCCATTTTTCTTAATGAAAACACTACTTTTTAGTATATGTAACGCTGCTGCATGTATCAATAAAAAGGCCGCCTGAAAAAGGCGGCTCTATTATCTAAATCAGTAAACTTCTTTATTCGAAGTCCACACCACATGCCGGGCAGAATTCAGCATCCTGCGGGCATGCCATCCCGCAGCATGAACATATCTTTTCGTTACCTGATGGTTCACCCGCCGGTTCAGCGGAAACCTGCTCCGGTTCCGAAGACATCGCAAACGGATCGTCATCCTGCGCTCCCTGCTCGAACGACATTTCTTCCGACTCTTTCTCGGGCTCCTGATATTCCTGGTTCATGCCGAAAGGATCATCCTCGGAAACCGCCGGTTGATCGAAAGCGTCAAACCCACCTCCCGCCGAAAGCGGAGTGCCGCAAGCATTGCATATTTCCTGTCCCGGCTCCCCTTCAACCCCACAGTTCGGGCAAACCGGAATCTCCGACGTAATATCCGCTATCGATCCCATGGCGGGTTCTACCGCCGGTTCATCAGCAGCCGTCTCGCCCATGTCACCGAACGGGGACTGCTCTGCAACGGATTCCCCGCCGAGCTGGTGCCCGCAGGTACCGCAAAAATCCTCGCCTATTCCTACGTCCATCCCGCAGTTCGGACAACTCTTGCCCGCAGCCGTGATTTCAACGGCCTTTTCTTCTGCCGGCGGCTGTTCATCCTGTTCCAGCACATGGCCGCAAATCTGACACGTCTTACTGCCCGCCGGAATCTGCATCCCGCAGTTCGGGCAAGAGATATCCATCGGCCTCATGTTTTTCCCGCCAAACGGGTCTTCCACTATCAGAGGCTCCGGTTCAGGTTCAGGCACATATTCCTCCTCGGAAGCCCCGAGATCCTGCGGTCTGACAACCTCTTCCTGCAAATCCTGTCCGCAGGTGCCGCAGAACCTTTCGCCCGGCGCCACATCCATGCCGCAATTCGGGCATGTTCCGCCTGTCCGCCCGGGCTTTTCAGCTTCCGGTTGAACATCTGATATTTCCACAACTTGCTTCTGTTTATCTTCTTTCAGAACCTGCCCGCAGGTGCCGCAGAACTCATCATCGGTGCCGACTTCCATCCCGCAGTTCGGGCACCTTATTTCAGCGGATGAGGATACCTCTTCCGTTTTTTCAAGCGCCGTTCCGCACTCGCCGCAGAATTCATCGTCCGGGCTTACTTTTACCCCGCAGTTCGGGCATATCGTACCTGCCGCAACTGCGTCTTTTGTGGCCTTCGCCGACAGAGCGGCACCGCATTCCCCGCAGAACTCATCGCCGGCCCCGACCTCTGCGCCGCAGCCCGGGCATTTCACCCCGGATTCGGAATCGGAACCATCATCCGCCGACAGTACCTGACCGCATTCCCCGCAGAAAGCATCCCCCGGAGTCACTTCCGCACCACAACCCGGACATTTGTTAGAAGCAGTTTCTCCGCCTACAGTATGCCCGACAGGTGTTCCGCAAACTCCGCAGTGAGTGTCACCCGGTTCCAGCCCTGCACCGCATTCGGAACAATGTTCGCCTACAATTCCTTCCTCGAAAGTAGACACGGCAGACTCGACCTCCGCGCCGCACTCACCGCAGAATGTATCTTCAAGCCCGATCGTTGCTCCACACATGGGACAGTTCCGGGTCGGTTCATCCTCTTCTGTTTCCGGTTCGGAAACCGGTTCTTCGATAACCGGCTCCTCCTCGTAGATTTCTTCCTCTACCGGCTGGTACTCAGGCAGCCTCCCCTCGAGCCTGGCTCCGCAACTACCACAGAATATATCCCTGACGTCAACCATCTCTCCGCAGTCCGGGCACGGCACCTTGTTCAAATCGTCCTGAGTCTCTTCATACTGTCCAAGGTTCTGCTCAAGCTCGCTCCCGTCATCCATGCACCATTTAAAATCCGCCGGAAATATTCTTTTGCAGAACGGGCATATCATTTCAGCCATTTCTCTATTCCCCAATCCCGCGCAACCAGCGCGGAAGATGATCTCTTACGTCTTCACTGCTATCAATGAAAGATTAAGTCCCCTGACATTTTTATCGCATCTGTGCGAGAAAAACATACCGGCACTGCAACAGGTACACAATCCCGCATTCCAGATATTATTTTCCTTCAATCCCGCTCCCACCAGCTTCGACTCATTCCATTTCCACAAATCCAGAAACTTTAATCCTTCCCGTTCCTCGATAAACGCCGTGTCCTCCGGGTCGAGCTTTCCGATCAAATCCTCTCTTACCTCGTAACAACAGGGTCCCGCCGACGGGCCGATATAAGCAAGCAGGCACTCCGGCTCCGACCCGAATCTCTTTTGCATCGCATCAATCGATTTTCCGACAATCCCGGACACCGTGCCTCGCCACCCGGCATGTACCGCGCAGACCGCCCGGTTCGCCGGATCGGCGATCATAATGGGAACACAATCCGCCGTACAGATCCCCAGCGCGCCACCCGGCACGGACGTAACCATCGCGTCCGTCTGTGGAATTCTGTCATCCGGCGAAGCATGCCCCGATCCGGCATCATGCTCTTCGACAAACGCCACGTTCGCTGAATGAACCTGCTCGCCCAGCGTCAGCATTTCGAAATCCAGGCCCAGAGCTTCACAGATACATCTGCGATTCTCTTCCGATCCCGGTATCCCGAAAAACCCGAAATTTGCAAACTCCGGATTCCCGGACTTCAACGCTACCCGCGTTAAAAACGCTACCCTGAACCCCTCTGGAACCAGATGCTCTCCAATATCAACAAAAAAAAAGCCGTCCCTGCCGGAGACCGTCAGATACTCAGTTTTCAAAAATCAAAAGACCCCTTCCTTTTCCATCAATTCACGCGCAAGATCGGCCCACTCGCTTTCAGGAAATCTTTTCAATATTTTGTTAAGATGGTTTCTTGCGAGCGGCACCGCATTATGTTTAATATAAAGCCTCCCGAGCTCATAACACGCCTCGGGGTTCATATCGTTCAACTCAAGGCTCTTTTCATAAAAATCTATCGCCGCGAGAACATCCTTTCGGTTTTCCCTGATTCTGCCCATAAAGATCGCAGCAAGAGCCTTGTCCGTGTCGGCACGGGACGATGCCATTATTCTTTCCGCTATGCCGTCTGCTTCATCGTCCCTGCCCAGCCGGAACATAACCTCGGCTTTCATTATCAGGAGACTTATATCGGACGATTCATCAACCGGCTCCAGCTCACTCATGAGCTCATACCATTCCCCCGCCTGCTTGAGACAATTCATCCATTTCCAGCGGATACTCTCAAGATCGCCCCCCGCATCGCGGAATCCTCTGTACTGATCGAGCGCGCGCGCGAAAAGGTTTTTCCCGTAATAAATATCCCCCAGCAGAAGATATGAATCCTTAAACCCCGGGCTTCCCTTTATCGCTGCCTCAAGAACATTCATCGCAGTTCCCGTCCGGCCCGCCTTAAGAAGAATTTCAGCGGAAACAAAACCCCGGACACCTGCCCTGTCTTCATCCTCGCCCTTCATCGCTTTGATTTCAGCCGCTTCCGCCGAAAGATCGTCGATGACCTCTTTTTCCAGATCATCAATAACCTCCGCGAAAGCCTGCATGTTCTTTATATAAGCCATAGCCTTCTGAACAAGGTCTTCGAGAGTTATTGTTTCTTTTTCCCCGGAAGGCCTTTCTTCAGGCATGAATTCTTCTTCGATCGACTCATCCGGCTCGATTCCTTCATCTATCGGCTCTACACTCTCAGGCACATCATCAGCCGGTATTTCCGGGGCCGCTTCACCGAAATACTCGTTCAAGTGAATGCCTTTTGAGCCGTCAAGCTCACTATGCTGCTGTTCGTAAACCTCGGTTTCCACCGGTTCTTCGGCGGCTTTAATCTTCTCCTCATTATCTGTCACAATATTTTCTTTTTCAGGAACCGCCCGTTTCTTTTCCCGGCCTTTTTCTTTCTCCGGGAAAAACATCGGCGGGGTGTCGTCCGTAAAATCAATACTGCTCGTCACGATCTCTTCTGCGCTTTCATGCTGAGAGCTTTGATACATTCTCGCGATTCTGCCGGCGGCAAGCATACTTCCGTCGGACGCGATAACCGCCTTTTCGAGCTTTTCCTCCTGCCCGTCCGCCTCGACATGCTCTGTTTCGTCACCGGCTTTTCGGTCAACTTCCCGGTTCTGTTCCTTCGGCTTTTCGGTCTGGATATCCGGCTTAACCCCGTCCGGTTCTTTTTTCACCGCCGGCTCCGGCTCACGCGGTTTAAGAAGCTTGCCGGGATCCACGCCCTTATCCTCGAGCCTGCCTATCCATCCCTTGACCAACTCCACCACGTTTTCTTCGCCATTTTCTTTGGGTTCTCTCTTTTTTCGAGAAATATCATGCGAAAGCTCTTCTTCCTCGGAGACAAACCCGTACTTTTCCTGTATCTCCACAATCCGGTCGAACAAATCATCTATCAGTTTACGATAATGCTTAACCTCATTGAAATAAAAGCGAAGCTTAAGCCCAAGCGTCTGTATCTCATCCCTGTCCAGCGACACTTCAAGCCGTTCCTCGGCAGCTTCCAGCTTCTTGATGTAATCTTTTATAAGATGTGTGAACAACCTGCAATCTCCACAGAAAGCTATTTGCTCTGATTCACAAAATTCAACTGCATATCAGCGAGCATTCCTTCTATCGGCCTGACGTCGGCGGGATCCATCAGGGACCGGGCTTTTTTGAATAATTCATTACAGAAATCAATCCCCATCTTTGCCTGCTGAAGATCCTTGCGAACCTCTCCCGTTGCCGGGTGTGCCATCAGGCCCATGTATAGGAACACCTGATTGCTCATAAGGCTGAAACAGAATTTCAGAGTATCTGCAAGACTCAGGTTCGATGCTTCGGCTTCAGTAAGATCAAGCCCGGAAAACTGCGGTTCGAACATATCGAACACAGGTCCGAACATATCTGTGATCGCCTGCGCTTCCTGCATATCGGGCTGTTTCTTCCGCCCCTTTTCCATAACCATCCCGAGCGAACAAAGCGCCTGCCTCCGAACAGCATCCAATGCCAGTCTCATGGCATCTTCTATGCGCGGCTCCCGTGAAGCGCCTTCGCCGCCCGCACCATAATCTTCCTCGCTCCCCATACCGGATTCTTCGGGTTCCGGAGCGCTCTCCGGCTGCTCATCCGCGTACTGCCCTCTCCTGTCCGATACCGTATAACTCTTTTTGCCCTCTCCATTCTCAGACATGGAACATGATCCTCCAGAATATCAATATGGCCCTACAATAATCTGCTCGTTCTGCTCGAAGAATGAAGAATGATTCACCTCCGAGCGGATCGCCATGCTTGCATTAGCGGTGTACATCTTCACTCCTGGATATGTCTTTCCTCTGATCCTGCATCTTCCCGCGCTCATCTTGTCCATCTTTTCTCTAAGGAAATTCACCTTTGCCGTCTTCGCCTCGATAGATGCGCGCAGCTTGTGGAATGCCGGCACAATTCTCTGGAGCAACTCTTTCTCTTTTTCGGAAAGCTCCTCTTTTTTCTTTGTCTTGAGTACTTTTATGTGGTTGGTAACTTTGTCGAACTGAATCTTCTCGTCTTCGAGCTGCTTGTTAAGCGTGTCGAAAAGCTCTTTCACTTTCGGGTTGATCCCGATTTCCACTACCGTTTCGGTAAATGATTGTGACCCAAGATTCGAAAGATCAAAGTGATGCCCGCATGTCGCTTTTCCGCCTGTTATGCTCCCCTTGGCATTATCGAGAATAATATCCTCGCCTGCCATCAGAATGCTGCTTCGTGACTGTTGCCTGATAACAATATTTTTACCCGCTTCGATTATCCCGCTTTCGATCGATCTAATCGAAACTGAGCCCCTGGCAACTATCCTTCCTTCATTGGAGCCATACAAACCGCCGCTTATCCTGATGTCCCCGCCGGCTTCGATATATGCTTTTTCGATATTTCCATGAATCTCTATATCGTCCGTAGCATTAACCACAAAATCGCTCTGAACATTTCCCTGAATAATAACTGTTCCCTTGAAATTTATGTTACCTGTTTTATAGCTGACATCGCCCTTTACTTCGAAAACCGGGCTCACCGACACCATATTGTCCTTGAGTATCGGCTGACCGCTGATTGTTGCAATAACTCCCAGCCCGTCATCGGTCGCCTTGACATTCTCGCCAAGAGGAAGCGGAATATCACGCCCTTCCTTGGCAGGCAGCTTGGCGCCCATGCAGGTAACACCCTCTTCACCCGGGATCGCCGGGATCTTCCGGGCAAGCAGCGCGCCTTCCTCGACGCTCTCTATCAGGTTGGTTTCCCTGTGGTCGACATTTCCGAACTCGTCTTTTTTGAGTTCGACTTTCTTTTCTTCACTGACATCGAACTCGTACTCTATCTTCGCGCTTGTCCCGTCTGCCGAGGGAATACCTTTGGCAACTATAACTTCTACGTTATAACTGCCGTATGTGAAAATGTCTTCTATAGCTTCCTCGTCAATCCCGTTCTCGACACCTATTTTCTCAAGTTCTTTCAGAACCAGGTCTTTGTCCAGATTGACATCAGAGTCCAGAGGCGGCTGCACGACAACAGTAACTTTCATCTCATCGTCGCTGACCTTAACCGCTACCGATTCTCCCTGTGGCGCGGTATGGCTTGATTCGTACTTTTCATCGAACTGCGCCAGTTCGCCGAGAAGCTCTTCATGTTCTGTTTTGGGCTTGTCTTTGTCAGGCATTATTTTTCACTCCCCATAAGATTGTCTTTGATTTATTCGTTTCAATATCAATTTAAGCCTTTTTTCATTCCTTCTATACGCCCTTTTACTTCTGCTGTTTTTTCACTGTCGCTTGAAAGCGATATGTATTTCTCGTATTCCGATATGCTCTGTGCGTTATCTCCCACCGCTTCATACAAAAGCCCTAAATTGAAATGAGCATCGGCATAGCCGGGATCCAGTTCTGCTGCTCTGGTGAAAGCTTTTTCAGCTTCGCCGTCATTCCCGGTTCTGAAATATGCGATACCCAGATTGTCATAACAAACAACATATTCCGGATCCAGTTCGAGCGCTTTATTATAATTCTCAAAAGCCTCTTCATATTTTTCCTGGTTTCTGTAGATCGTGCCCATTCCGCACCATGCGCGGGCATATTCCGGGTCCATCTCCACCGCTTTCTGGAAATGCGTAAGCGCTTTGTCATAAACGCCCTGCGTGGCATAGTCAAACCCTTTCCTGAATTCGACCTCGACCTGAGATGAAACGTCTTCCGATTTCTCCGAACATCCATAAAACATAAACAGAGACCCCGCCAGTACCAGCACCAAAAAGAGAATTCCAGGCTTTTTCATACGATATCTCCTTAAACGAAATCGATATTTTTGATGGACCTTATTATCTCGAGGCCTCTGAACGCCTTCGAGTTTTCCGGGTCCATTTCAAGCACTCTCTGGTAACCTTCTTCCGCTTTATCCATCAACTGATCGCTGTGGAGCCTGTAAGCCTCGGATAAATTCAACATTGCCTTAATGTATTTGGGATTTATCTTCAGCGCCATTTTAAATTCTTCTTCAGACAGGTTGTACTGAAGCCTTTTCATGTACAACTCTCCAAGCCTGTTCCTTATGTCCGGAAAATTCGGCCTGAGCCTGATGGCCTCTTTGTATTCCACGAGGGCTTCCTGCAGCAGATTCTTCTGGAAAAACGCATTGCCGAGATGGAAATGTATGTTGGCCTGCCTGGATATCTGAAGTTCGTTTTTATCCTCTTTCTCCAGTTCGTCATCCCGCCACCCGGGTTTCATGTCCATGGATTGCATCAATCTGTTCATGTGACGCCGGGCGGCCACATAACGGGGATTGATATTCAGAGCCTCTTTGAATTCGTTAAGCGCCCTGTCTTTCATTCCCAGTTCATTATAGGCCCTGCCGAGCTGATAGTGAGAATCCGCGAACTGCGGCGCAAGGCTCACAACCCGTTCGAGGACTTTCGCTGCTTCTTCGGGGTTGTTTAAAGCCATGTGGCACTGGCCTATTCCTATCATTATGCTCGTGTTGGACGGATCCAGCTCAAGAGACACTTCGAACTCGCCAAGCGCACGTTCATGCTCTCCCCGTTCGAGGTAGACTTTTGCATACGAAAAATGTTCCTGAGCTTCTATCTCTACCCTGTCTTTCAACACTAAAATCCTTTCCATCCCGATCCGCCCGCACGGTTGCCGCAAACCGCCCGGATGTTACAAATCCAATTAAGTTCATCCTTACAATACATCTGAACCCAACTGAATTTACACATTATATACTATATCAATAATGTGTCCAATTAAGAAATATGTAATTTGAATATTAATTTATTCTGCTGAAATAATATAGTGGTAGTGCAACTGCCCGCCGGAATGGGCTTCGAACTTGATCCACGGGTACGATTTTGATAATTTTCCTGCAATTTCCAGCGCTTTTTCAGCCGACTGACCCTCACCGGCATAAAAAGTGATTACCTCAAAATCGCCGCCCGCAATCTCGCATATCGTTTTATCGATTATTTCTATCATGTCTCTATCGCTAAAACAAATCCTGCCGTCTATGATCGAAATCAAATCTCCGCGTTTAATTTCCATCCCGTCCGCCTGCGAATCTCTCACAGCGGTAGTTATTTCCGCGACCCGGATTTCGTTTATGGCCTTCCGCATTTTTTCAGCGCATTCCAAAGCCCGGGAATTATGCTCGAACTCCATCATAGCCGCGAAACCCTGGGGCTCGTTCAAAGTCGGAACCACCACGGCAGGCCGTTTTGAAAACCCGGCGGCACGCTCCGCCGACATCAGGATATTTTTATTGTTCGGTAAAATAATCACTTCTCCAGCCGGGCATTTATCAACCGCTTCCAGAATTTGCTCCGTGCTGGGATTCATGCTCTGGCCGCCCGGCACACATGCGCACACGCCGAGACTCTCGAAGATCTTTTTCATCCCTTCACCTGAAGAAACAGCTACCACGCCCAGGTTTGCCGGGTCCTCTGCGTCATTTTCCGGCTCCGCCAGCTCCGTATGCTGCAAAGCCATGTTCTCGATTTTCACATCAAGCAGTTCCCCGGCTTCCTGGGCCCATGTTATGACCTGCCCCGGCCTGTTTGTATGGACATGAACCTTAATAATCCCCCCGTCCGAAACAACAACAAGCGAATCGTTGTCACGCTGAAGTCTCAGCCTTAAATCTTCCGCCCATTTTTCTTCCGCCGTGACAATCACTTCGGTGCAATACTGGAAGTCGAGTTCACGATATTCCGTGATTTTTTCTTTACTGCGGTCGGTTCTATCGACAACAAAATCTCCATGGATTACCATCGACATGCCTTCGAGAATAAAAACGAGCCCCTGCCCGCCCGAATCCACAACACCGGCTTCTCTCAATTTCGGGAGCATCTTCGGCGTGCGGGCAAGCGTCTGCCGCGCCTGTCTCAGGGCCGCGTCTAGAACCACCGCGACACTGCCACCCGGTTCCACAGCCGCAAGCGCCGCCGCTGTAGCAGCTTCTTTTATTACCGTGAGAATCGTGCCCTCCACCGGTTTGATTACAGCCTGGTAAGCCCTCTCGGAACCACCCTGAAGCGCTCTCCCGAGGAGCATGGGATTCAAAGTTTTCGCGCCTTCAACCGCGTCGGAGAATCCTTTGAATATCTGCGAAAGAATAACGCCCGAGTTCCCTCTCGCTCCGAGCAAAGCCCCATGCGCGGCTGATTTCATCAGGCTGTCAACTCCGTCGAAATCCCCGCCGAGCGAGGCTTCCAGCTTCTGCATGGTCATAGCCATGTTTGTCCCGGTATCGCCGTCGGGGACAGGGAACACATTCATTTCGTCAACAATTCTTCTTCTGTCTCCGAGCCATCTCGAACCACCAATAAGCATGTCCTGAAACAATTCTGGACCGATAACTTTTTCCCGCCTGTCGGCTTTGCTATTGACATGTGTGTGATCAGCCACTAAAATATCTCACTTGTTGTAAGGATTTACATCCATTATGTAAAGGTTGTTAGATTATGTCTTATAAATGTGATATATGCGGAAAAGGCACTTCAACGGGAAACAATGTGAGCCACTCGCACCACAAGACCAAACGCACTGTGAAACCGAATCTTCATTCTATTTCGATTATTGAGAACGGTTCTCGCAAGAAGATCAAAATCTGCACAAGGTGCCTGCGTTCTAACAAGGTTCAAAAGGCTTAACTATTCTCCGCTTGAATCAGAATCTGCCTCAACAGGTTCCGGCCCGATCCACCGGCCGCTCTTTTTGCGTGCAACCATTTCCGAGACATACACCGTCGCCACACAAAGCAATCCCGATATCACCGAAACAAGCACTATATCTATCCTGTGAGCCGCATCCGACAGAAGCGGCATCGCATCCGCCGCGGCTACAAAGAAACCGCCTATCGATCCTATTACCGCGCCGATGAAAAGCCCGAGATCAGCGCGCCCTATCGCCACTGCAACGGAAATAAGCACTCCTATTACAATCCCTACAAGCACTTTATGCGCCAGAAGCGCAACGATTTCTCCGCCACCCATCTGTCCCGTCGCCCCGCCTATTATCAATCTTGCCAGACAGAACACCGGCGCCCAGATCGCGCAGATTATCACCGCCACAGGCATCGATGCCAGCCCGCCGCGCAAAGCCCGCCGGGATACATAATCATCATAATCAACAAGTCTGCCGCCACAGGCAGTACACTTTTCTTTGCTTTCAGTTTCAGACATTACACACCCCGTTATCCGACACCTGTCATTAAGCCGGGTTTGATTAATTATACACCAGTACGGCTAAAAATTTTTCAGCAACTCATCAAGATTTTCACGGGCAACGCCGGTTGCTCTCACTCTCTTACGCCTCGACGAGGCTCCTGATACGATCTCGACGTTTTCCGCCGGAACCTTCAGCCACCGGGACAACAGCTTCACAAGCTCCCGGTTTGCCTTACCGCCCTCCGGCTGGGCTTTGAGATCCACCCTGAGCGCTCCATCCTGCTCACCGGCAATTCCGCTCTTACCCGAGCACGGACGCACTTTTACATCAAACCCGAGCCCTTTTTTTGATTCTGTTATCTCAATCGGCATCTGTCGCCGAATACCCTTCAGATTCGAATTTCATCTCGTTTACACGCGCGCGAAACGACTCCAGCAGAGTCTCGAACTCAATCTGGAACTGGCGTTTCGCCGACTTCACCTGCGCGTATCTCTCTTCAATTTTACGTCCCTGCCTGTGCGCTTCTTCAACGATCAGTTCCGCCTGCTTTTTCGCGGATTCGAGTATTTCATCCCTCGTCTTCTGCGCCAGCAGCAACGTTTCCTTTATCGTGTCTTCTAGATCGTGATATTTTGCAAGATTGTCCTTCGCCGCCTCGACTTCCGCTTCCATTGCCGCATTCTTCGACAACACCCGCCCGAGTTCCTCGGACACTTCTTCCAGAAAATCTTCCACTTCCTTCGAATCGTAGCCAAGCATTGTTTTTCTGAATTCTTTTTTCTTTATTTCCAGAGGAACCAGTGCCATGTCTTCACCGCCTTCTTGCTTCTTTATGCCTGAAATCCACCGCCAGACACGATTATGAATGCCTTCTTGAAAAAATGAACCGCCATGAACACCATTACCGGAGACAGATCGAACGGCAATGCCACTTCGCTTCTGCCGAATGCCTCAATCAGTGTCCCTATCAGTCTCCGGCAGGGCAATACCAGCGGATCGGTCATGTTTTCAACCGCCGCAATAAACCCCGATCTCGGGATCATAGCCATCCATGATATTATCACCCTCATGAGGAGAATAATTTCATAGATGCTCAAAAGAGTAATTAACAGGTAGTAAATTATCATTAACTTTCAAAATATCCGCTGTCGAGAATCTCTTTCAGTTTCGCGAAATCGCCCGCCAGCCTGTCCTTGAAATCCTGGCTTCTGTTGTGCAGGACAGCCGCCGGATGATAGATCGGCAGAAAAAGCATGCCTCTCTCTTTTAACGCGCGACCGTGCTGTTCGGATATCTTCATGCCGGGCCTGATCAGCGTTGTCATCGAGTGCCTTCCCAGGGTACATATCACTTTAGGCTTTATGAAAGCTATCTGCGCCATCAGATACCCCTTGCAGGCTTCTATTTCTTCCGGTTTGGGGTCCCTGTTGTTCGGCGGCCTGCATTTGACTATGTTACCAATAAAAACCTCTTCCCTGTTAAGCCCGATACCGTCGAGCATCTCATCGAGAATTTTACCCGCTGCGCCGACAAAAGGCTTCCCCTGCAAATCTTCATCCCTTCCCGGCCCTTCCCCGACAAACAAAACGTCCGCGTCCGGGTCGCCCGCTCCAAACACCACCTTGTTCCTCTCACGGCAAAGCTCGCATTTATCGCACTTCTCAACCATCTCCCGCAGATCATTCCAGTCACTCATTTATTTGTTCTCCCATTGAAATCTATCTTTAGCAGATCCGCAAGCAGATCTCTTTCACACCTTATGTCTATATACTCCGCCGCCGCCAGAGGGTCTATGAAAATCCCCGCCGGAATATTAACGAAAGCAATATCAGCCTCCGGGGTTTCTTCAATGTCCGGGGTTTTAAACAGAACTTTATTGTCTCCGAATTCGAACACAAGGCTGTTTTTATCATTACTCATTGTCGCGTATTTCATCTCCCGATGCAAATCATAATTCCCGAAAAGACTCGCATCGACAAACAATCTTTTGTCCGAAAGGCGTAAAATCCTGCCCTTTGAATCGAGCCGCTTCCCATTCACTATGAACCTGAATTCCGAAGTTGAATATGCAGAGACAAGGCAATCATACGGATCAGACAGCACAAGCTCTTTCTGATCATCACCGTTGAGGTCCGTCATGTGAATAAACTCTACAGCGTTCTCGATATTACCTATCAATCTCGGACTGCCGCCACGCAACGGATCCATCAATCTAAGATGCCGTCCCCCGTCCTCGGCCCTTGTGATCGTAAGAAATTCGTCACTTCTGCCGCCCGGCCAGTCCACAAGAGTGAGATCATCCAGAACCGGCCCATAACCGCCCAGCTCACAACTCCTGTAAATGTTGACGGCTTCTTCTCCGAGATAAACCTCATCGAGGAAAGGAAGCCCCGCGGCATCCGTTCCGAAAAGAAGGCAGTCATCGACAGCTCTCCTGCCCGAATGGACAAATATCGAGGTATAATCGTGGCCGGTATCCAGCGGCTTCACATAAAATATCTCGAACCCTTCGTCCTTCCAGTACAGCTCCAGGAGGAATTCCTGTTCCTCAGTCCTCGCGAGCGCAAGCAGGTCTTCTTTCATGTCCGAGTTGAAATCCACAACAGCAGCGGCGTATATGCTGTACTCCCCGCAACAGCCCGCGAGACAATCGGCGCACAAAGGCTCGAACATTCCATCAGGGTCATCCCAGACCGTTATTTTTCCCCGCGAGTCAATAAAAACAGCGCTGTCGAAACCATCCCCGTCAACGTCCGCCGACAGCACCGCGGCTGTTTGTTCTGCGGATTCGGACACCCACATTTCATCGAATCCAGTCCCGTTCCACTGAAGAACATGCGCGAGGCCGGAATAATCGACGGCGATAAGCTCGCTGCCCTGCCCCTCCATGAAATCCCCGCTCCCCAGGAGAGACGTCTCATAATAACACTCGCCGCCCGGAACACCTTTCCATTTAAGACCAAAACCATCGATATCCGTAGAACAGGCAAGCTCCGGGACAACTAAAAGCAAAAACGCGGCCAGCGCCGCCGATACTTTTCTTATTTTCTTTGAGCGTATTTTCTGTCGAGTCAATTTATCAACGGCACTGTCTTATGCCGCCCCCGTTGCACTTTATCAATTATAACATTACGTCACGGCCCGTTCAAACCATTACAGCCCGATTCACGATCTTTTGAATTTTCTCATTATGAATGCTAAACTTTCATTTCTGATCGAATTACTGGAGAAGAGAGATGAAAGATATAGAAACAAACCGCGAAAAAATTCTTGTGACAAGCGCACTCCCATACGCAAACGGCCCGATTCACTTCGGCCACATAGCGGGAGCATATCTTCCGGCTGATATTTTTGTGAGATTCAAGAAAATGACGGGCGCGGACATAATTTATATATGCGGATCGGACGATCACGGAGTGGCTATAACGATCTCCGCCGAGGCGGCCGGCAGAACCCCGGAAGAGCATGTGAAGATCAACCACAATCTTATCGAGGGTATTTTTTCACGAATGAACATCGGTTTCTCGAATTTCTCCGGAACCTCGCGAAAAATCCACTACCCGATTTCACAGGAGTTTTTCACAAGGCTTCTGGAAAAGGGATTGATAGAAGAAAAAGTCACGGAGCAGTACTACTGCGAGAAATGCGCAAGATTTATGGCGGACAGGTACATCGTCGGCACCTGCCCGAGCTGCGGATACGAGGAGGCATGGGGCAACGAGTGCGGAAGCTGCGGCATCATGCTTGAAACCAACGAGCTGATCAACCCGCGCTGCAAAATCTGCAACGGCAAACCGGAGCTGCGCGAGACAAACAACTGGTTCCTGAAACTGGGCGACATGGCGGACTGGCTCGAAGGCTGGATGAAAGACAACGCGGACGGCGCCGGCGGAAAAATACCGTGGAAAAAAATCGTCACGACCGAGGTCCAGGGATACCTGAAACGCGGGCTCCAGAGCCGCGCGATCACCCGCGATCTCGACTGGGGCATACCGGTTCCGCTGGACAACGCGAAGGGAAAAGTTCTTTACGTCTGGTTCGACGCCCCGATCGGCTACATCTCTTCGACTAAAGAATTTTTCGAAAGCCGCGGCGAACCCGACAGGTGGAAAGATTACTGGCAGAACCCGGACTGCAAGCTGTATCACTTCATAGGCAAGGACAACATCCCGTTCCATGCAATAATTTTCCCGATAATGCTCAAGGCTATGGACCAGGGATACAAGCTGCCCGATTTCGTCGCGTCCAACGCCTTCCTCAACCTCGAAGGGAGACAGTTTTCTAAAAGCGCCGGCTGGTACATAGACGTGCTGGATTTCCTCGAAAACTACCCCGCGGATTCGATAAGGTACTACCTCTGCTCGGACATGCCGGAGAATACGGACTCGGAGTTCAGATGGGACCGATACCAGACGGCCCACAATAGCGAGTTGACAAACATATACGCGAATCTCGTTAACAGAACGCTCAAATTCATCTCGACGAAAATGGACGGCAAAGTACCCGCCGCAGGCGAACAATCGGACATCGACATGGCGCTCGCCGCGGATATCGAGTCCGCAGCCGGCAACGTTGCGGGCTTCCTCGACAGGTTCGAGTTCAGGAACGCGATAGGCGCGATGATGGATCTGGCGCGCGCGGGCAACAAGTATTTCGATGAATGCGCGCCATGGAAGTCGCTGAATGAGAACCCGGCGGAGGCGGATAAAGCGATAAGAAACTGCCTTCGACTGATAAAAACTCTTTCCGTTGTTTCATACCCGTTCCTGCCGGATACGGCGCAGAAAGTATGGAACATGCTCGGGATGGACGGAAACATATCCGATGTGAGATGGGAAGACGCTCCCGTGGATACGTTCGAGGTCGGGACAAATCTACCGGAACCGGAAATCCTGTTCAACAAAATCGACAACAAACAGGTCGCCGCAGAGAAGAAAAAACTCAGTGCGGCAAAACCCTCAAAACAGAAAAAGAAAGCGGAGCCTTCCATTCCGGGCATAAAGAAATCCATCTCGTTCGATGATTTCAGCAAACTTGACCTGAGAGTGGGGAAAATCCTCGAGGCAGAGCCTGTGCAGGGTTCTTTCAAGATGCTGAAGCTGAGTGTGGACGTGGGTGTCGAAAAAAGACAGATCATTGCAGGCATAGCACAGCATTACAAACCTGAAGAAATCGTTGGGCTGTCGGTTGTAGTGGTTTCGAACCTCGAACCGAAAAAGCTCATGGGGCTCGAATCTATGGGGATGCTGCTCGCGGGATCCGATAAAGATTCCGTCCGGCTGGTAACACTCGACAAAGATATGGCGCCCGGTATCAGGATAAGCTGAAAACGACACCTCATCATCCGGTCGGGACAGATTGTATTCAGTAACATACATGATGGTGGCTATAATCTTCCTGTCGGCGGCATTACCACGGAGCTTTTATGATCGAATACAGGGAACTGAAATCACATGAAATATCGCGGGAACTGTTCCGGCAGTTCAACCGATACCAGAAAATCACGAGGTGCTGGAGAACGGAAAACGGTGCCCGGGTTCTTAAACACATGCCTTCGGAAGAGAACTGGAATGCCGAAGATTTTAACGTGCTGGTGAAATACCTGAAAAGCACCATTACCACCGGCGGAACGGTTTTCGGGGCTTTCGAAAACGGTATTCTCGCAGGATTCTGTTCGGTCGAGAATGAGCCTTTCGGCGAAAATAAGGAATACCTGCAACTATCCAGCATCCACGTGTCCTGCGGGCACCGGGGACGCGGAACAGGAAAAGAGTTGTTCAGGATATCGGCGGACAGGGCAAGGGAAATGGGCGCGGGGAAGTTGTACATATCTTCGCATTCGTCGGAAGAAACACAGGCGTTCTATAAAGCCATGAACTGCCGCGAAGCCACTGAATACAACCGGAAACTGGCCGAAGAGGCCCCGTCGGACTGCCAGTTGGAGTATCAGCTATAACCTTAATTTTCTCTTGTAAAACTATCTTACGGAATATGAACCTTCGTTAACCCGCCGGGTGCGCCGCCGCCGGCCTCGGTTGCAAGCCATGCGTCATAAGGAGGAATAAACTCCGCATCACGCACAATCTGAGAGCCCAGCCCGTCATTAACCGAAAGATTTTTGAAGGTTTTCGCCCTGTCGCTCGAAACCATAACCCCGCGATCGGTGCCGAGCCACAGCCAACCCCTGTTGTCGACTTTTACGAACGTTATGATTGTGTCCTCTGTTATCCCCTTGATCCTTCTGGCCTTCTTCTGCCCGAGGCTCAGCAAAAAAGCTCCTTTTCTTGTCCCAACAACTACAGTATTATCAAACATCGGGGTTATCGCCGTGACTTTTGCTTCAATACCATTGATATGTGTCCAGCTCACTCCATAATCATCGGAATAGATGAGTCCGCCAGCCGAGCCGTCATCTACAAGTTTGCCCATCCCGGCATAAATAAGCTCATCTTCCATATACAGCGCGGATATCTCGTTCGAGGGCAGGCCGTCTGCCTCAGTTATCACATACCATTCTTTGCCCGCATTAATTGTGTAAGCAATACCTTTGCCGGGGTTGCCTTCTTCCGTGCCGTATGTGCATGCGTAAACCATATTCCCTATTGATCCGAGACAGCCTATATAGTCTCCATCCAGTATCCCGCCGGTCGTATCATAAATGTTATAATTTTTTCCCTTGTTGGCAGTCTTCAGCAACCCGGCGTTCCGGGTTCCGATCCACATCGCGCCGTTATCAGTTGAAACCACATCCGTGAACTCGACATCCTTTTTCCTGAACGCGGATTTAATTGTTTTAAAAGTCTTTCCTTCGTCAACGGTGTAAACCGTCCCGCTTGCATAAGCCACCCATAGTTCCTCGCCTGTGTTGTCGATCGTCAAACCTTTGAGCGCTGCGCTCGGCAGCTGGTTGTTCCTTGCCCTTTTCGGGGACTGGATATTCCTTATGTCCGGCTGTGATTCCACGGCTCCGGCGCGAGCGACTTTGCCCATCATCTCCTGCGCCTGCTCCATCGTGGCTATCGGCCTTCGTATACGATCGGCAACATCGAGAATCTTCTCTACAAGGTAGAGGTTATTCGGAATATACGTGCTGGAGTCACCCGGCCAGAACCTGTTGAACTGATAACCGAATGCTATATGATCCCCTTCCGCGACAGCTTTTCCAACGATCTGGCTCACATGCATCGGGGTTGCTACAGCTATAACCCTTGAATCCTTCGGAAGCCGTTCCTTGATCATGTTGTATGTCTTGAGATCATCGACAGCGCGATCATCATACCCCATGTAAAGCTGAAACACTCCGGGCGAGCCGAGATCAAGCCCTCCCTTGATCAATCTGCTTATCGAGTACGCCTGCCACTGCGTCATAACCATGGGGATGGACTTGAGATAATAGCCACTGTTCCTCAGCAATCTTTTTCTCACCGCGTCAACACTGTTGACTCCGGCGACCTTCCTTCCGTCCATCAGGGTGGTTTCAAAATCCCCTACCGTGTAAGGCGACGCGAAATGCAGCATGGAGCTCGATCTTACCGTGGTTCGGGCATAAGACGACAAACCGTTGTCGATCGCCTCGATCATCATCCCGGGGCACTTCTGGGATATGTCCGATATCGTGCCACGCACATTGTCCATCGTGAAATCTACAAAATCGTCCCTGCCCGTGTTTATATCCGCCGGGAAATAGATTCTCGCCATCTGGACTCCGAGTATGTGCGCCCACTGAATCTGCTGAACCATTTCTCTGCTCGATTTCGGCATTGGAGAATCGTAATCGAAAAGCTTGCTGTCCGCCGGCGCAACCGGGCAGATCATCATAACCAGCGGCTCCATCTTCGAGCCATCAATATCCTCAATAGGGGTTTCAAGCCACTCGAACATATCATCTTCGCTCGACCTTATACCGATCCGACCGCTCTGGACTACCTGTTCATCCGCTGTCTGTATCTCTACCGGGTAAACACCATCCGGGATCTTCGGCACACGAATCCTTACGAAACTGTCTTTCCATGTTATGACGCGGGCGGGAGAATCACCTATCTTGATCGATCCTTTGCCGCGTCCGAAGTTTTTACCGAACAACGTTGTGGTTTCACCGCCCGAGAGAGTGGGAGCAGAAATAAGCTGCACGGAAGGAGCAGGCACCGATGGCCCTTTCTTACCGCTGCAGCCGCCGATAAGCAGCCCGATCGATAGAATTAGAATTATCGAAAAAGCTTGTAGTATCCCCCTGGTTCGCATGAAAAACCTCCCTAGAGCCCATTCTCTGATTTAATAATCATACCATCAAATACAACATTTGCGTCAATTATATCCTTGTACGATGCTGTTGAAAAACCTCCAGAGTGTTATTCCGGGATGCAACTACTCAAGATTCTCATTAATAAAAAAGCGATATCTTCCGCGTTGCCAAGGATGATAATATCTCTATTATGTGTTTTTCAACTGTCGCGTACCCGGGAATCCCGGCTTTCATGTCATCCGGCCCCCCCTGAAACCCGGTGGAATCAGAAAAAATTAAGCCGGATACTATCCGCATCCGGCGTCATCAAAAAATTCTCGCGTAATATATACTATGATCAGAATTTCAGCTTCGATATTCGATCAACAGCTTCCTTGAGTCTCTCTATCTTTCGCGTGTAAGCGATCCGGAAATAACCTTCGCCCTCGGCTCCGAATCCCACGCCCGGCGTAACCGATACGCCCGCTTCTTCGAGCAGCCTCGAACAGAAATCCATCGAGCTGTAGCCTTCGGGCACCGGAAGCCAGAGGTAAAAAGTAGCCTTGGGAGAAGGCACATCCCATCCGATAGACCTGAGTCCTTCCACCATCACATCACGTCTCTGCCTGAATGTGTCCACTATTTCGAGTTGCTCATCTACTACTTCATTCAAGGCTGTAATAGCCGCATACTGTATCGCCTGGAAAAGCCCTGAGTCCACATTGGTTTTAACCTTCGCCAGCCCGGCCACAATGTCCCTGTTGCCGACCAGCCAACCGCATCGCCAGCCCGTCATGCAATAAGTCTTGGAAACGGAATGGAACTCAACCGCGATTTCTTTTGCGCCTTCGACCTGCAGAATACTCGGCGCGACATAACCGTCATAAGCGAGTTCCGAATATGCACAGTCGTGACAGAGGGCGATGTTGTATTTCTTCGCGAGTTGAACAGCCTTACGCAAAAACTCTATCGTCGTCGTCGCCCCCGTCGGGTTGTTGGGATAGTTCAGGAACATTATCTTCGCTTTGTTGAGAGCTTCCTGGGGTATCGCATCGAGATCGGGAATAAAACCGTTCTTTTTGAGAATCGGCATAACGAAAGCCGTGCCGTCCGCCAGGATCGTGCCTATGTTGTACACGGGGTACGCGGGTGAAGGGACGAGAGAAATATCGCCGGGCTGAACAAATGCCAGATAAATATGGGCAATGCCTTCTTTTGAGCCGATAAGAGACAGTACTTCGTCCTTCGGGTCAAGATCAACATCGAATCTTCTCTTGTACCAGTCCGCGACGGCCTCCCTGTATGAAAGCATACCCTGGTAAGACGGATACTGGTGATTATCGGGATTTCCCGCTTCACGCCTGAGCGTTTCGATGATTTTTGCAGGGGTGGGAAGATCGGGATCGCCCACGCTTAAATTAATAACGTCAACTCCCCGCGATACAACCTCGGCTCTTTTGCGATCCAGCTCCGCAAAAAGATACGGGGGAATCTTATCAATCCTTTTCGAATATGTAAAAATCGTTCTGTACCTCCACAGTAGATTATCGTAATTTCAGTCTCTTAACGGGTCTTCGATTTCACCGCTGAAAACAGTTTCCGCAGGCCCGGTCATCATAATTTCGTCGCTTCCGGTCCACTCGATATGAAGATCCCCGCCCCTCAGGTGCAGGACAGCCTCGCGGCCCGTTCGATCGGTAAGGTTGGCCGCAACCAGCGTTGCGCAGGCCCCGGTTCCGCAGGCAAGCGTTTCCCCGACTCCTCGTTCCCATACCCGCATGGTAAGCTCTTTTTCCGAGTTTACGTTTGTGAACTCCACGTTCGTCTTGTTCGGGAACAGCGGGTGCTCTTCTATTGCCGGACCCGCAGCAGATATATCCATTTCGCTAACATCTTCCTCCAGAAAAATAACGGCATGAGGATTGCCCATGGAAACGCATGTCGCGACAAAAGTTTCACCGTTGATATCAATCGGCACATCCACAGCCCGAACCGTTTCCACATCGACGGGAATCATTGACGGTTCGAGGATCGGGATTCCCATATTCACCGTCATCATCCCTACGATCCCGTTCTTGACGTCAGCCACCACGGTTCGCTTTCCCGCCATCGTCTGAACATCTACGGTGACAGGCTCATCCCCGGCGGGCAGCCTGTCGCTGTCCATAAGGTTTTCAATGAAATATTTCGTGGCACACCTTATACCGTTTCCGCACATTTCGGCCTCTGTGCCGTCGATATTAAAAATGCGCATCCTGAAATCATAGATGTCCGACGGCATCACTGCTATCAACCCGTCGGCGCCAATACCGAAATACCGGTTGCAAAGCCTTTTGCTCAACCCGGAAAAATCCATATCAAGTTTCACGGGCGAGTCGGAACCCTCGCATTCTATCTTAAGGCTTGGACTCTCCCTGAAACCCAGCACGACATAATCGTTCCCGAGCCCATGCATTTTTGTAAACCGCATAGGAGCCCTCCAGAGTTATTTCTTTTCGTCAGAATCAGAACCGTTATCAGGCGCGTCCTTGCCTGCCGGCCTCGTTATCTTCAGATTGAGTGGAAAGTTCGGAGTTATTGTTGTCACAGCATGTTTGAATATCATCTGCTGTTTTCCGGCTGATTCCAGAAGGATTACATACCTGTCATACCCTGTGATCTGCCCGTGAAGCTGCACCTTGTTCGTCAAAAACACCACAACCGAAATCCGGTCGTTCCTTGCCCTTTTTAAAAATTCATCCTGGAGATTGAATCCACCTTCAGCCATTTTATGGCCTCCTTTTTTAGTAGTAGTTTAGTCTTAAAAATATTAGTTTATTAATTTGTGATCCACTTCATAACAAGTGAATCCAGAGTTTCAATGACTCCCGTTTTTTCAAGATTCAGCCAGGTTACTCCTTCAAGAGATCTCAGCCAGGTTAATTGCCTTTTAGCAAATCGCCGTGTCTGCTTGCGGGTCTCTTCTATCGCCGTCTCGGAATCAACTCCCGCAGTCAGGTGAGAAACACACTGCGAATACCCTATGATCTTTTCAAGAAACACCCCGATCGATGGATCTTTTCCAATCAACAATTGTGTTTCTTCCATCAGACCATTATTGTACATAAAGGTCACTCGTTTGTTAATCCGTTCATATAATTTTTCCCTTTGCATATAAAGACTGAATACGGCGAAATCTGTTACATTTTTCTCCGCGCCAACCGGGTTAAGCACGCTTTTCGGTCTTCTCCGGGATACCTGTTCGCCTGTAATATGAATAATTTCGAGCGCCCGGATGACTCTGAACTGATCGTTCGGATGAATTTTCCCGGCGGTTGCCGGGTCCAGCTCCGCAAGTTTTTTATGAAGTTCTCCGGACCCGCTGATTTCCGCTTCTTCTCTCAGTTTTTCCCTGAATTCCATATCCGAATCGACTTCACAGAACTCGAAATCCCCCATCAGCGCAGAGAGATACAACGGGGTGCCTCCGACTATGACCGGTTTCTTTCCCCTGCTCCGGATATCCTCAATGCACTCGTTCGCCCTGTCTACAAAATCGGCTACCGTGAACCGTTCGCCCGGGTCAACTATGTCTATCAGGTGATGCGCGGCCCGCGCCTGTTCTTCTTCGGTGGCCTTTGCCGTGCCCACATCAAGATACCTGTATATCTGGCGCGAGTCCATGGAAATTATCTCGCCGCCGATCCGCTCGCAAAGCCTTATCCCGAGCTCCGTTTTGCCCGACGCGGTAGGCCCGCAGATCACAGGCACTTTTTCATTTTTCGATGATTCCATAAAAAACCGTTCTTCCGCTCGGCACAATTGAATCGAAGCGAAGCGAACCGAAACACCCGCGCCTGCCTTTTATCACAACCCTTTTTCTCGCGGCGCGTAACGCCGCTTCAATCGCGCCTTCCGCAAGTGGCTCCTTTTCAGCCAGTTCGCGAATCCTCTGCATGGAGGGCGATGCTTCAACCGTCAGCGCGAACATCGGGTCGAAATAAACCACATCGAAGACATTCTCTTCACAGCCGGCCAGAAACTTTCCATAATCGCTGTTTATCACTTTTATCCTCGAAGCAGCGGCGGCAAGTTTTTCGCTGGAGTATTCATAATTCTCCAGGCCTCTCCGAACCAGGTCGGCAAGCAGCGGATTCACCTCGATCCCGGTCAGCGTGCCGGTTTCAAGCGCGGTAGCTGCCACGAGCGCATCGCACCCGATCCCGAGCGTGCAGTCGAGCACCGTGTCTCCCGGCTCCACGCCGAGCGCCCTTATGACCGCATCCACACGCCCGGGAATTTTTGTTCTCATCCCTGCCGTGTTTTCGTGATAATAGAAACTTCCCTTTCGCGTCTGAATAATCGGGGCTTCAGCCGCCTCGATATACATCGCAACGAGTCCCGCATCCTCAAAAAAACTTTTAACAGAAACCTCATTTCGCCTGACAAACGGCACGCCTGTGCGCCGCGCTGTTTCCCGGGCTTTTTCTTCCAGATCTTCCCTTTTTCGCGGCGTGGTAACAATCCAGGGTTCAGCGTTTGAACCAGGCATTGAGAGTCTCCAGCTTTATTTCGTGTATTATCGGCCTGCCGTGCGGGCACGTCCTGTTGAATTCTTCGTTCAAATATTTGCCGATAAGTTCGTTCATCTCTTCGACCGAAAGTTCCTGCCCCGCTTTGATCGCCATCTTGCAGGACGCCACCGTGAGCAGCTTGTCGGTAAGCACATTATCCGCAGCCCTGTATGGAGTCGTCGTAATCTCGTTTGCAATAGCAATCAGCATCTCCAGCGGGTCGGCCGCGCGGGCCCCGTGCGAGACAGCGCGGATCACGAAAGCCCTGTCCCCGAACGGCTCTATCTCCAGCCCCGCCGATTTAACCTTTTCGAGATTACGGCTCAGTGTTTCGAATATTTCACGCGGCACCTCGACCGGCTCGGATATCAACTGCATCTGCTCGGGAGAATTCGACGCTTTTCTTTTCAACTCATTGTATATTATTCGCTCGCTCGCCACGTGCTGGTCGATGAAAACCGGCCTGCCGTCAAGCTCGATCAATATATATGTCCTGAAAAACTGCCCCATCACCCTGAACTTCGATCCCGATATCGAGTTCGATACCGGGGCGGCATCTACACGGCCCGCGACTGACTTTTCTGTTTCAGAATTATCCTCTGAAATACCGACCGTATCGAATACAGGTCTCGACGCAGCCGGTCGGCTCTCGAACGGATCAATCCCGAGCAAATCTTCGTCTCTCTTTTCAGGAATCCGCAACTCTATCTGAACTTTCGGCGACAGCATTCCGCCTGTAGGTTCCCTGTGCGCAAACCCTTTTCCCGAACGCGGAAAAGCCTGCGGCGCAAGACTGAACGCCTCGCGCGCATCGCCGTCGCCCGTTTCCGTGAACCTGCTCCTCAGGGTCCGGTAAACAAGCGAGTGGATTTCGTTCGCCTCCGCAAACCTGACTTCGGCTTTCGCCGGATGCACGTTGGCATCAAGCTCCGAAGCAGGCATATCAAGAAACAGCACCGCAAACCCGAACCGCTTCGCCGGCACCAGCCCGCGATAAGACGTGTCCACGGCAACCGTAAGGTGCCGGTCCCTGACCAGTCTTCCGTTTACAAAAAATATCTGATATTTCCTGTTCGGAAACGTTGTGTCCGGCATCGAGAAAAAAGCGTTCAATCCGATTCTGCCGCGCTGCGCCGTCGCGTGAACCAGTCTCTCTGAAACGTCTCTGCCCATGATGTACCTGATCCGGCTGAGATAGTCCCCGGTGGCAACGGCGTTGAACACTGTTTTTTCGTTGTGCGACAGATGAAACTTTATTTCGGGAAAAGCTATTATGAAATTCGACACGAGCGAGTTTATCGCGGTTATTTCCGAGCGTGACGACTTGAGAAATTTTCTTCTCGCCGGGATATTGTAAAAGAGATTTTCGACCTGGATGGTCGTGCCTCTCACCCTCGAAACGATGCGCGGGCCGGTTTCTTCGCCACCGTTCATCGAAACGTTCCATCCACTCCCCGAATCATTGTCCGACGTTGTGACGGTAAGCTGCGCGACCGCCCCGACACTGTGCAGCGCCTCGCCACGGAAACCGAGTGTTATTATGCTTTCAAGATCCTCGACGGTGCCCAGCTTGCTCGTTGTGTGGCTCTTCAGGCAGGCGGCGGCATCTTCTTCGCCCATCCCGATCCCGTTGTCGCTGATCCTGATCAGCCTTCGCCCGCCATCCTCGATCTCAATTTTTATATCAGTGCTTTTAGCGTCTATCGCGTTTTCTATAAGCTCTTTTACGACGGACACGGGCCTTTCGACGACCTCGCCCGCCGCTATCTTGCTGATCGTAAGTTGATCGAGAGCTTTTATTACTCCCATCGGATATCCTCCCGCACGCCTCTGCATTATATAGCAATCGTGGAAAAGTATGAAGAAACAGCAATTATGGATTCTGCTGAGGATTTTCCGGAATCAGAGATGAACCCTTTATCGCCTGAAACGCCTCTACCACGTCATCATCGCTGTGATACACGATCGTTCCCGCACTGATCTCCCGCCCCGTGTCGTCAAGGAACCGAACAGCTCCCTCCAGAACCGTTTTTCCTTCCTCGCCATAATACCACGCCCTGTCGGCCCTGCCCTTATTGCCGCCCTGCTCCAGCCTCACATTCCCCTCGGCATAAACTTTCGATTCCCCGTAAAGAGACCTCAGGCTGTCCGCGCACACGCTGAACGCTCGCCTGAGCCTTTCTTCTGCCTCAGGCTGGAGATCATCTTCCACCAGACCATTTTCAAACAGCCAGTCGCCGCTCTCCTGTGAAAATATTACATCCCCGCCGGCATCGAATACTTTCGACTTTTCATCCACTGATATCGCACGCGCTTTAAGTTCACGCCGCTCCTGCACAACACGCGCCGGATCGCCTTTGAGTTCCACGAGCCCGGCATCGTCGTCGATGAACGCATCCTCGCAATATATTTCAGTCGGCCTTGTCGCCAGATTTTTAGCCCGCGATTCGTTGTCCCGGAACCGCGGCCTGTCCGCCAGCCACTCACCACTCTCCTGCTTTATGAAAACAGTTCCCCTGAACGTGTATTGTTTTTTATCCCTGTCGAACTCCAGCCTTTCAGACTCCGCGGTTCGCTCACTTGCCTTGACTTTAACAGCTCCTTCGGCGAACCCTTTTTTCTTTTTCCATTCATAGACTATTTTTCCGCTGCTCAACCGGAACGGCGTCCCGCCGTCTTCCGCTTTTTCCGTGAGCTCGACATTGCCGGTGAATGTCACGGTCGCGGATTTCATATCTATTTCAAAACCGTCCGACTCTATGAGGTAATCCGGATCGTCGAGTTTCACCGACCCTGTCCCGACGCCCCTGTCATCTATATAATCGACCTTCATGCTTTCCGAGGTCATGACCAGATCGAAATACTCCAGCCGCGCGTTGCCGTCCGCGGACAACTCTTCGGAATCGCCGTCATAATCCAGCCTTTCCGCCGTCACCCTCGCGTCCT
>DAOSYA010000033.1:0-30498 GCA_035380865.1 bacterium | reverse complement strand
CGCCAGCATCTTATCGACACCCTCGGGCATCTCTCCGCTGCTGAATCCCTGCGCCGATGCGGGGAGCACGAAGCATGCCAGCATAACCATTGCGGCCATTATCGATCTTGTCGCTATTTTTTTCATCATGTCTCTCACGTCCTCCCTGCTCTTAAAGTTCATAGCCAGGCCCCTCTATTTTCTTGCCGTCCGATGTCGATACCCGGAATGAGAATCTTGGGTATTTCTTGCTGCCAAGCATTAGCAAAACCCTGTTCGCGCCGGGCTTCAGGCTTACGGGCATAACATACTCATCATCCAGCTTGTTCTCTTTTGACAATTTCTGAGCTTCTCCGTTAACCCATATTTTCGCCCTGTCTTTTGTGTAGAATTTAATTACAAAATCGCCGCCGTTATCTGGTACAATCGCAAAAGATGCGTAGAACAGGGATTCCGAAACCCTTGTAAGCCCATCCTTCCTGAAATCAATTACGCCGCCCGGCGGGACATTTTTGAAATCAAACCACGAAACCGATACCCCGGGTGAAACTTCGTATGAATTTGAAAAATCGATTTGTGCGGGATCAACCTGGATATTGCTTTTCATCGGAAGAGGTCCGAGAACTTTAATCTCTCTCACATAGCCGCCTTCAGCATCGTACATCTCGACAGCGTTCTCGTTCTGCCCGTCCATTTCATAATATGCAGCAAGTTTCAACCTGAATTTCCGGTTCCTCGGGCTGGTTTCAACCGCATCCTGCATCAGGCTGATCTGCGTAGCAAGCGATTCCGCGCCAAACATTTTGTCAGCTTTCGACACATTTTCGAGCGCCTTTGAATCCAGCATTTTCAGCGCCTGCCCTGCAACAACTTCCACATCGCTGTCCATCGCCGTTTGCAGCGCCTTTATGCTTTTATCTCCGGGTATATTCTCCAGAGCGCCCAGTATCGCGATCTGCACATTCTCCTCGGAATATCCAAGCGCCTCCTCGAGCGCGAGCACAGCTTCTTCGCTATCGGTCTTCTCGCTCTGAACGCCTATCATAAACGCAACTTTCTCACGTGCTATCGGCGAAAGTTTTTTGTTTTTCAGCGCTTTAACAAGCTTCGGCATCGGATCACTGGGCGATATCGATATCATCCCCATTGCCTCTTCCTGCGTTGACTCATCACCAAGCATATTGATCGCCCTGTCAACTTCATCGGAACAGCCGGACAGCATTATAACTACTGCCAGTCCCGCTACCAGTAGAAACATCCCTTTTCTCTTCATATCCGATCCCTTCTGTGGCTTTGATTTCGCGCGAATACACCGCGCCGGATTTGAGACATCAAATTATATCTTATAACTTAATAGCATGCAAAGAATATACGTCCGTTAACTCATTTTCCATGCAGCCTCCCTGAATGCCCCGCATCCGCGGCACACAAAAAAAGAGAGTTTGCATACAGTGCCGGACACTAATATAATATCAGCCGTTATCGCGATCTCTGTTTCAACGATATAGCTGTCATTAATAAACGCTCGAAAGGTTCTGATCAAAGCTTAATATAAATGGATAAAGAAGAAATCGTCCGCAAACAGATTGTCAAATTGCTTCACAGGGAAATCAAATCGAGGTATGAAATCGATCACCTCGAAAGCATCCCCGAAATAGTTGAACAGAATCTCCTGAGCGGAATCGGATATGACGAAATACTGAAATTCGAGAACATGTTTCTTTCTGTCGTTTATCCGGAGATTGAAGAAAGACACAACAGGGATAAAAGCTTCGAGTCACTTATCAAAATGATGAAAAACCCACGGGCTCTCGCTTCAATAATCCCATCGATCCCTATGATAATGATCAAATACTCGACCAGATTCCCATCAGCCCTGCGTGTCGGCCTGAATTCAGTGATAGCTTTCAATCTTTCTATGCGACTCGAAAACTCCATGGTCGAAAACATATTAAAAATCAGCAATGAAAGGAATATTGAAATAGATGAATCTTTTGAAATTAATTTCGAGGACTATAAACGGGCCTATGTAACAGTTCCTTTCAATGAGGCAAAAAAGATGATCGGACTTTCCATGTCGATCATCAAAGCCGGAAGCCGGCAGGGAATGATGAATACGGCCTGGTGTATTCTGGATGAGGTCCAGTGTTCACTCGCCTCAAAAGACAACAGCCGTTGCGAATGCGGGATGAATCCCCAGCATAAGGATGATATTGCCGCGATTGCCTACGGGAAAGATGTTCTTGAAATAATAAACTCCACTTTTTCGGATTTTACCCGTGATGAAATAGACAGGATCATCGAAATATCCAGAATATCAGAAACTGATTACATGGAAAAAATGTATGGAAAGAAATAGCAATCCCCGTGCTTGTTTCTATTTGATCTCTTTCAGTCCGGAAGGATAGCGCCCGGCGAGATCGACATAAAGATCCTTTGCCATTTCCCACATGGCGACATGCCTTTCTCCAACTTCGCCGATCACCTTCGCGGGAACACCCGCGGCAATGCTGCGGGGCGGAATTATCTGCCTGCTTTTTACAAGCGCATGCTCGGCGACGATACTCCATTCGCCGACTTCGGAATTATCCGTAACGGTTGCACGCATGCCGATAACCGCATTGTCGTTAACTGTTGCGTTATGAACCATCGCCCCGTGGCCAACCGTTACCCGCTTTCCGAAAACCGTCTTCCCGGCAGGTCTCGCATGCACAAGAACCCCTTCTTCAATAGCCGTGCCGGCTCCCACAATTATCTCGCCGTAATCCCCGCGAAGCACAGCGCCCGAACCGACATAAACATTTTCGCCGATCGTAACTTTTCCTATGATAACAGCATCGGGAAATATCCACGCGCTTTCCGCTATCGACGGCACTCGATCTTCAAATGCGTAAACCGGCATAATCCACTTCCTTTTCCTGAATTTTTTTCATAATAAAAAAGGGCCGCCATATAGCAGCCCCTGCAATAGTTTTGTTTATATAATAAGAATCATCAATCGATAATCTCTGCCCGCAGGAACGACATGAATGCCGCCAGAAAAAGAATTACCATGAAAGAAAACAATACGACGATATCAACCATCACAAGCTTCATCCTGCCGGCAAAAGACATTTCCCTGTACTTGAACCGCGGCAGATCATCGAGGTTGAATTCCGCCTCGCGGAAGAAACCGCCGAATATCTTATGCACACGCTCTTTATCCGGGACATTGAATTTGCGTGTAAGAAAATCAAGAAACTGCGCCTGGTAGTCCCAGAGATATTTTTTCATATGCTTTTCCCGTTCAATGCCGGTATTCGCAAGATCGGTTACAGCATATATGTAAGAGGACACCGGAGATATTCTGGAAAGATTCTTTGTGAGCGCGATCTGTCCGTCAACCGAACGCTGATATCTTTCCTCCTCTTCCTTGCTGACCTCGCTGTTAGCCTTGAATGCATTTACAAAGGATGCGTACATCTTGTCAATAGCCCTTCCTTTTTCCTCTTCTGAAAGAGCCATATACTTACCGACAACTTCCTGCGGTTTCACTTTTGCCGTGCTCGTCTGCGCGGGCTGAGAACTCGCCGTTGACTTCACCGCCGAAGTTGTTCCGCCCTGTTTGGCCATCTCGCTGCTCGCAATCTCTTCCGCGGACTGGCCGGAACGCTTCATGTCGATCAATTCCTTCTTTCTCGCCTCGCATTCCCTCAACAGTGCTTTTGTATCAATGTCATACCCCATATCCTTGGCAAGCGTTTCCGCCTGTTCTAGAGTGATACCGACCTGGGCTTTCAGTTGCTTGTCCACCCAGTACTTGCAGCCTTTCAAACGGAGCTCGCGCAGATCATTGTCGGTTATTCCGCCAATGACTTTTTCGAGCTGTCCCATATCCACTTTCGATGCTATATCGGCAGTTGCGTTCGAGCCGCCACCGCCGCCTGATGATTTAGTTGTTGAAGTAGTTGTCGAGGCCGATGATTCCTTTTTCTTTGAATCGCTCTTATCTTCTTCCTCTTCCGGCCTCATGCCGCTGAAATCGATATCATTGATATTTACACCCGTCGCTTCCTCGAATGTGCTGATCGTTTCATCGATCAACTTGTTTACCGACTGGCCGGTTTTAAACTTGATCCGGCTCTGCACAAGGCTTGGAGAATCAATTGGTTTTATCTGGTCCACCACAAAAGGCACCGAGTTGGGAATAACAAGGACAATTATTACCCAGATAAAAAGAAGTATCGATATCGAAGCGGCTGGAATTCTTGATGTTACCGATACAAGCAATCCTATTGAATACATAACGCCGATGAATAAAAGGGAAACCAGCACAGTCATCATAAACGCCGCCCAGTTATCACCGGAAACAGTCACCCTTGGATTAATAATGATCATCAGAATGCATAATACAATTCCAATCAGATAAGGTATTATCAGGGTGACATAACCCCCGATCCATTTGGAAAGGATTATCTTATCCCTTGAAATCGAATAAGACATAAGCAGTTTTAAAGTTCCGCTCTGCCGCTCACCGCAAACAGCATCATAGCTGAATACGAAAGCCAGCAGGCTCATTACAATACTCACAACAAACATAAGATCAACAGCCGGGAACAAAGGAAAAATCGGGTTGAGATTGAGTTCGCCCCTGAAACTCGGTTTGAAGAAAGGAAATATAGTTGTCGATCTATTTGGATTCTTTTCAACTCCCGTGTAGAAAAACTGGAGTTCGGAAGGCGGCCTTTCAGCCCCTATCCCGCTGAACATGAATTCGATATAGTTGTCGAAACTCTCCGCATGCTTGTAATGAGCCGACTGATTTTGATTATAAGAGTCTCGCTGGTTAGCGTAATCCTGCATCAGGATACCCGTGCTGAGAACCATGATAAATATCACGATTACAGACGACACGACGAACCTGAAGCTCAACAGATTATCCAGCAATTCTTTCCTGATAAGATTTCCCATCATGGCTTATCGGTTCTCCCTGTCGTTTATTTCACATCGTAATTTAGGAATTTCACAAAAGCGATCATAAATAGAATAACCAGATAACACGCAAGGATTCCAAAATCTATGACCGCATGATTTATACTATCCACCAACTCGATCCTTTTATCCTGAAACACCGGTACTTCGTCAAGGTCCACTTTCACATACAACATCGGGATCGGCTGTGACGTATCATCTTTAACGAAATCTCCTCTTGTCTCGCCGAGCCTTATCCTGTACCTCAGGATTCTATCCCTCAGGTTAAAATAATCATCAATCCCGGTTCCCGCTATCGCGGTCGTCGCATAGATATAGTCGGCGGAAGGCGAAACCCTTGAGATATTTTTGGCAAGGCTCACCTGCCTCATCAATCGCCTCAGCCACGCATCTTCAAGCGCCCTGATTTTGTCGGGCAGCTTTTCCGTTATCTCTTTTTTCTTCCTGCGATATGCTTTTTGGTCGTCGTTTCTGATTTTCCACAGATCATGCCACATCTCGTTTTCCATCCGCTCCGCTTCACGAACTATGGCATCCGACGGTTTCATC
Organism: bacterium; assembly: GCA_035380865.1. Lineage (GTDB taxonomy): Bacteria > UBP15 > UBA6099 > UBA6099 > UBA6099 > DAOSYA01. The sequence goes on along the minus strand of DAOSYA010000033.1, from coordinate 24,999 downwards.
GGAACAAATTGCCTTGATATAACCGGAGCGAGATTCGGAACAACAAGCACGAAAATAACCCATGCGAACAGTGACAGCACGAGCGATGTCGATGAGCGCGATGTAAAAACCGAAAATACCATTCCTACAAGGAAGAACACCGCTATATAAAGACCTGAAAGTGCGAAAATCAGTAACAGCCTTACGAGAGCATCTCCATCCAGCTGGATGCTCGGCCTCATGATCACGCCAAGAACACCGATTCCAAACGCCAGCATGAAAGGAAGCAGAATTGAAAGCGTTCCGCCTATCCATTTGCCAATCAGCACAACATCCCTCGGCACCGAATTGGTCAGCATGAGCTTGAGAGTCTGGTTTTCTTTCTCGCCCGAAATCGAGTCGAACGAAAACAATATAGCAAGAAGTCCGAGAACGATATTAATTATATAGATAAAATCAGGCGGCTGGAAAAGAGTGAAAATCGGATTTGAATATTTACTGCCCTCAGGCTGGATTCCGGCAAGCTTCGAAACCGCGTAAAAAACCCGCCCCCCCTGCTCCTGGATACTCATCGCGTAACCCGGAACCATAAACGAACGGCTCATCTGCGATTCTAGCCCTATCGCGAAAATCCCGAGCAGCGTGGGATGAGTATCTTTGGTCACGCCGAAAGCTTCGAACTGAGGCCGCGTGTTAAGCTTTTCCAGATCATCGTTGTGCATCTCGGTACCGATCGAGAAATCTTCAACACGCCTTCCATAGTTCGACGCCATTATCTGCATCGTTCCTATTATTAGCACAAACAGCAATATAACTGAAATGATGAACCTGAAGCTCACAAGGTTCAAAAGCATTTCTTTTCTGATTATCTGATAGAGCATGGCTTGAGCACCCCTCGTGCCATCTTATTTTTTTATTGCTTCTTTAGCATTGCTTACCAATCTTCCGTGAGTGATATTCTGGCTGATATACTGCAGGTACAGTGTTTCCAGATTTTCACTCTCGACTTCATCCTTGCCAAGCACTCTTACAAGGTTGCCGCCGCTCATAATTCCGACCCTGTCCGCAATCTCTTTCGCGCGGAATATATCATGCGTGGTCATCAGGATCCCCTTGCCCTCCTGCCTGAGCTCATCGAGGATCTTGAGAAATTCCATACCGCCTTTGGGATCGAGTCCGGATGTCGGCTCATCGAGAAGAATAAGCTCCGCGTCTTTCATGATTGCTATTGCGATACCCAGCCTCTGGCGCATTCCCTTTGAGAATCCTTTAACTTTTCTCTTGTGCGCCTCTTCAGCGAGCCCGGTTCTCAGCAGCACTCTCTTGTAATCCTCATCGGTCGCTTTTTTTCCCGCCAGCTTGGTGAAAAAATCAAGGTTCTGACGCGCTGTAAAGTTACCGTACAGCATCACGTTCTCCGACACATAGGCAACTCTCTTTTTGGCGCCGAGCGGATCCTTGTTAACATCGATTCCGCATATCTCGACTTTCCCGTCGGTCGGATCGGAAAAACCAAGAATCAGCATCAGAGTTGATGTTTTCCCTGCGCCGTTCGCGCCCAGCATGCAGAAAATTTCCCTGCTCCTGATTTCAAGCTCCAGATGATCAACTGCAAGTACCTGATTATCATATACCTTTGTCAATTCACTACACTTCAGCAACACTTCATTTTCAGCCATGTCTTACACCTCTTCTCGTCCGACATTTTCGCCGGTCATATAATACAATAACATTCTCAAAAGTATCAATTCAATTTATGATTTATATCATTAAAAATAGCGCGCCGGAAACACAAGCGCGCTATTTAACAATCATTTTCATAACTCAGTCAAATATTCCCATCAGGTTTCTGAGCTTCTCCTGAGCGACTACGACGTTTTCCTGCTCGGAAAAATACTTGTCCTGCTGTGAGTAGAAATCGTTCCTTTTCTGCTCGACCTGGTAGTCTTCCGATTTTCCGTATTCCCTAAGCTTTCGCGTAATCTCGAGCCTTCTCTTCGAGACCTCAAAAGTCTCTTTCTGAATCTTCAGCCTTTCTACCGCTTCCAGCAGCGACTGATACGCTCTCCGCGCTTCGAATTCTTCCTGATCAACTTCCTGTTCGAGTTCGACTTTCAACTGGTTCAGGGCCTCGACCTGTTTCTTTTCGATGCCCTTTCTCTTCATATTGTCATATAGAACCCAGTTAACCCCTAATTCAACAGTGTAATTATTTTCTGTCCGGGTAGAAGAACTCAATGAGAATGAAGATGTGCTGGTAGGCAGATTCGTGTACCCTATCGCCCCCATATCCAGCCCGTACGTTCTGCTGCTTTTATTCAGCGTCACTCCTGCTGCGCCCCTGTGATTCTCAACACCCATCTGTGCTGAATAGCTCGGCTTGTAATCCCATGCCAGTTCTGAAAAGTCCCGTTCGCTTTCCTTGAGTTCCTCTTTAAGATACACAACTTCAAAACTGTTGGCCTTGGCGTTTTTAACAACTTCTTCGAGCGTGTAACTGAATGACTGCAACTCGCCCTCAAAAGTTATCTCCGAGTTCAGAGGAAGATTCAGCAACTGCAACATTTCAAGTTTCTGCTCAACAAGATCAGCTTTAAGGTTATTGATTTTATACCTCTGTTCAAGAACATCGAGTTCCGCGGAAAGAACGTCTATCTTGGGAACATCCTTTGCAATATCATACCTTTTCTGCTGCTTCCAGAGCTTTTTCTCGTACTCCTTCAGCAATCCCTGTCTTGTTTCGATCTGTTCCTTCTTGAGTATTATCTGGAAAAAGCTTGTTCTCACATTTGAAATGAGATCTCTCAAAACAAGCTCGTAATTCCTTATCGCCGTTCTGCGGTTTTTCCTTATCTGCACCTCGGCCGTGTTGTCACAGCCCCATTCGAGAAGCCTCCTGGAATACCTTATGGCTATCTCGTTGTTTACCGATGTCCTCTGGCTGCTGCTTCCCGATAAATCGCCATAAAAATCAGACAGGCTATTAATGGAATTTATGAGCGCGTTGAACTGGCCGACCGTATACGGCGAGCCCGGGAACACCGGTGTAGGATCGCTTTCGTCCAGCTCTTCCGCAAGCGCTGTTCTTTCGGTGGACCTGCTTTCGCTACTGTCGCTGTCCAGCACACCGCCCTGGGTTCTCATGCTCCCCAGATACTGCGTAGCAAGACTCGCTATCTCGGGCGAGACCGAATTCAACAGGCTGCTCACATCGGAAATTCCATACTGTGCCGCCAGTGAATCGATATCTGTCCCGCCGCCGCTGGTTGATATAGACGAGGTGTAACTGCTTGCATCGAGCGATCCAAGCGGCGCCACCGCGGTCGGGTTCAGGCTCGGATAATACGACTTCAGTAACGAACCCTGATTCCTTCCGAAACTGGCAAGAAGGTCAACATGCGAGAAAAATCTCGATCTGTCAACCATAACATCGCCTTCGATGGAATTAAGAACGTATTGCTTGATCTTCAGATCGGGGTTGTTCTCAAGCGCAATCGAAATACACTTATCAAGCGTCAGCGTCATTTTCTCAGGTTCTTTGATCTCGTCAAGACTTTCAATGATCCTGTCAATATCCTCGAACTCCGAGAGCGCGGTTACACCCGTGAATACAAGCGCGACTGCCATACACACTAAAGTTGTCTTTATAATTTTTTTTATCATAGTAATAGCCTCATCTGCGACTGAGCTTAATAAATACAATCGCCATCACAATAATAACCAGGAAAAGACCCAGGGCAATAGCTATGCTCAACGTCAAATTAGTTTTCGCGGATACCTGAATCCTGAGGTTTTTCTGGTCGGTTTTCACCGTTCCACCCTCATAATCAGTTGATCCTTCTATCTTCACTTCGTACGCGCCGACTTCTACATCTTCAGGCGGCATGATTGAAACTTCAATCTCAAGCTCTTTTCGCGGCTCGATCGATTTGATTTCCTCAGGGTTCAGCTTGACATCCCACTCGTATGGCTTTTCGATATCGAACCTTATGTCGTCAAGCCTCACGCTTCCAGTATTCTCAACCGTCATCTTCGCCGCAATACTCTCATCCGTCTTGATTTCATAATACAGCGTGGTAAGCGATATCTCGAATTCTCCGGTACCCCTCGGAGTGAGTTCCAGCTTTTCATAACCCACTTTGAGCGCATCCAGATCCTCTGCTTTCACTTTTCCTTTGAGCGCCATCTCCTCAAGCTGATCAAGCGCTTCGTCCTCGCCGATAATTGCGTAGAATCTTACCGGTACCTTCAACTCTTCATCCGGCAGTTTGTCCGGAACTGTTATTTTCAGAGTGAGCGAATGCTTGGTTGTTCCCTGAGAAAACTTGACCCTCGACAACTGGTTGCCCTTGTCCGTGAATTTGTACAGGTACTTGTCGGGCAGCTCCAGCACTCCAAGCGAAAATGTCTTTTCGTTCTCCGCAAGCCTTTCAAGCTCTATCCCGAAATCGACACTTCCGCCGAGTTGTCCTTCCTGCGCAAACTGGAGCGAGGAAACCCTCACTATATCTTCCGTCGATTTCTTCTGAAGATAAATGTTATGGAGTTCTTCAGCGTTGTGGTATTTAAGAGAAAGAGAAACCTCGTCCGCCGGGCTGTTAAGTTTGAAATCAAGGCCTATCGCCTTATTCAATTTAAGCTTGTTGACCTTTATCTCGAACGGGTCTCCGATATTCGTGCTTCCCGATCTAACCGATACGAACAGGTTCTCGATCGTGAGAAGTCCCGGCACGTCTTCGCTTTTGATGTTGGCCTCGGGCACTCCCTCTCCAAGCCCGATCAGCGCCAGATCGAGGTCCGAATCGTTGAGAAGCTCGATTGCCATATGCCTGTTGTTGTCCGCATCGATGTATTGATACGCATCGACAATCGAAATATGCGTGACGTCCTGGAGAAAGTTCAGCGCCGTCTTTGCAAGATCTATCTTCGCCAGTTCAAGATTCCTCGACGTGTCCTTCTGATCCGTCTCAGCTTCGCTGACCTCTTTACCCGTCACAACGTCTTCCTGGTAAAGCTCTTCCATGTCTTTCAGGTCTTTCAGCGCATCCTCGTACATATCCTGCGCCGTCTTCAGCGAAACCTTTGCTTCTTCAAGCTTAAGGAGCTTCAACTGTGTTTCTTTGCTTAAGGTTGTTGCTTTGTTTGTGGTAGCCGCCGACGTTGCAACAATCGCGCCCATACCGAAAAGGGCAACGAAAACTATCATTGCCACAGCCACCCTTTTCCAAGCCGACTTAATGAGTTCCAAGATGCTCTCCTCCTGTTTCAATCTATTTCGAGTCTACACAGATCGCCCAGCACAACGCTCAAAGATTTCGGCTTTGTCGAACCACCAGAAAGAACTGCATTGTTCCCGATAAGAGATGACTCGATCCTTCTGCCTACATTTTTAATCGTTGTCCCACTCATTACGATACTGTTTTCAACCTCGCTGCCCTGTATATCAACTTCGTCTCCTATCGACGAATAAGGCCCAATATAAGAGTTAGATATTTTCGATTTTTCGCCTATTACAGCAGGTCCCCTCACTATGCTGTTTTTTATGATCGAACCCTTCTCAAGCACCACGCGCCCCTCTATCCTGCTGCTCTCGTCCACCCTGCCCCTGATGTCTGTCTTGATACCCTCCATCACTGCCTGGTTCGCCTCTATCATGTCCGCTTTCTGCCCGGTATCACGCCACCATCCTTCAAGCACATGCGGCAAAACTTTCCTGCCGGTTGTTATTAGCTTACTAATCGTGTCCGTAATTTCAAGTTCGCCTCTCGCCGACGGCTCTATCGACTTAGCCGCCTTGAACACATTTTTATCAAAAACATAAATCCCGCAAACCGCGAGATTGCTTTTTGGCTTTTTAGGTTTTTCCACCAGGCTTTCAATCTTGCCGTTCTTCACAACCGCTACTCCGAAATGTTGCGGTTCGGGCACAGGCGTGACGGAGATCGCCGCATTTGCCTTCCCGTTTACAAATATATCCACCAACCCTTTTACGCCTTCTTCAACCAGGTTGTCTCCAAGGTAAAGAACAAAATCTTCGCCGTCTATATAATCTTCCGCGCATAATACCGCATGCGCTATCCCATTCTGTTTATCCTGGGTGATATAGCTGAACTTCATCCCCCATTTCTTACCGTTCCCGAGCACAGGCTCAAGCTCTCGTCGATTCTCGCTTACAACAAACCCGATCTCTTTTATACCGGCTTCCTTCATCGACTCAATCGCATAATAAATCACCGGTTTGTTCGCAACAGGAATCAGCATTTTGGGAACCGCATAAGTCAAAGGACGCATCCTTGTTCCCTTGCCTGCGCACAATATCAATCCCTTCATTTCCCACCCCAGAAACGTTCGACCGACCAGTCGGTCAAATAGTTCGCCATATATGTTTATAACATATTCAGTTAATAATCAAGGTTTTTTTATCGTGCCCGAGGATTTTTAATCTAATATTGGCGAAACAAAAACAATTCTCTAATTGTTTCTTAAATCAATGTAATAATGATTACCCGGAATATTTTCCGTCTTGCCTTTTTTTGCCTTTTCCTGATTCAGGTCATCTTCAGATTCTGTCGACCGCTCGCCTTCACTCTGAACCGTTTCATTTTCTTTGAGCTTCTTCAGTTCCTCTTCCTTCGCCTCAAGGAGCTTTTTGAGCTTTTCAACTTCTTCCTTGCTCGCGTCCAGGTCTTTTCCCCCGGGTTTATCCACCCTGTTTCCCTTATCTGCCGCAACCACGGGATTGCCATCGGCTTTAAGCCCGCCTACGGGAACCAGCGGATATACCACTTCAGAAGGCTGCTCATCACCGGAGCCCATATTTTCCTGCTGTATTCCTAGAGGGTTTTTATTGAACTGACCCTCACGGGAATCTACTTTTTTCGTATGCCTGCTTTCTATATCGGTTGTTCCCAGCGGCTCGAAGTATGCTATCGAAAGCATCCCGACGAAAATTATGATCAGCATGAAACAGAAGTCGATGTAAGGCATCAGGAACGAAACCCGTTTTTTAGGCGCTTTCTCTTCTTGCTTCATAACCGAATATCATGTTCAACAAAATTGAAAGTGAGAGCCCGGTGATCGTGGGCTCGATTTTTACGTAAATACCATAACCTATTGCCGCAATATCCCGTTGCGCTATCGCCGGCCCTATCAGCAACCCAAGCCCGAAAAGCGTGCATATCAGGCCCGCCCCCTGTGCGGTGGATGCCATCGTTACCAGCTTGTCCGAATAAGTCTCAGTCGAAAAGACCCCTATCAGCGATGTTATCAGGATCACTATCGCCGCCCAGTAAGTACTCATCATGACACCGCTGTAAAGAACGAGATACATCCCCACAGTCAGGAAAAGACCTATTATTATCATGTCTTTGTAGCCTTCTGATCGCCGCCCGGTAATAACCGTTATCAGCTTGATCAGCCACAGAAGCCCGATAACCGCCCATGCTGCCAATACAAACGGCTTGAGCTTCTTCGTAACCTCGTCTTTCAACGCCTTCTCCCGGATCATATCGAGAGAACCCTGCTTTTCAGTCCCGCCCACAATATTTTCTATACCCGGCTCCGTATAGCCTTCCATCTCTTCGGGCGAGGTTATAATCGTCGCGTCTTCTTTCTCTTCAACTCTGAAAAGTCCATACTCCGCTGTCGGCTTCAGCGGAATCATAGTGCGGCCTTCAAATATGAACGGCGGAACAGGTATTATTTTCTTGATGTCGCCCAGATCTACTTCCGGGTTACCGATAGTCATCCTCATCGTTCTGCCGCCGTCAAAAGAAATCACGGCTGTTTTTTCAATCTTGTTCCACGTAACATCGGCGCCGAGCGACTGAACCGCAAATCTCAACGGGATGAATATCACACCGCCTTTCTCTACAGGCGGAACATCTGTCGTTATGGTCGAGCCATCTACAACAATCGCGTAATCGTCATGCACAAATATCTCGGCATCGAGTATTCCTTCAGCCATCTCCGCGAAAGCGGGAATCACCAAAAACACCAGAAAAACCAGCAACAGCAATATTCTTTTTTTCAAAGGGTATATCTCCCTTCAGCTTTCATAATCATCATTAACATCATCCGTGACTTCTGATTCCATGATTATTTTTTTTGCGTCCTCATAATCCTCTTTCGACACCTGCACTTTCACCTGCCCCAGCCCGTCAACCGTGAAAGCGTGAACCGACGATGCCGCGAGTCCCGTAAGAATACTTTTTATTCCTGCCGACTCCAGCAAAGATTTTATCACCTGGGCTTCAGCCGGGCCCCATGCGCTGTATACAGTAACCGGTTCATTATTATTCATCTTACCTGTTCCGGAAGTTATTGCCCGTTTCCCGGCAAATCTTCTTTCACTATATCACTCGCATATTTGATAACGCGGTTTAAATTCGGCCTGCTTATCCTGTGCAGAATATCTTCCACAATTCTCGACGCAGGCTCCACGAGCTGATCCGGCAAACCGCTGATCCCCCGCGTATCGATATCTATCATACTGTTTATATATATGTCCGTCAGCCCTGCCCTGCTTTCGCTGAACTTCCAGATTCCACTTGCATCCACGCTATCACGGAAGTAAACAGCTTCCGTATAATACGAACAGGTTCTTTCCATATCGTCCCATTCCTGGTGATTCCGCCATATCAAACTGTCGTCATTCAAAAATGGTTTCAGAAAACCCGGTATATTAGTTTTCCCCTTCATCTCAAGAACAATTTTGTTTTTTACCTCGTCTTTTTTCTCTGAATTCACAACCCGACATCCGGCCACGCCCGGCAGTTTCAGGTTCATCTCGACCTGCCGGTCTCTGAACACCCTGTAAACCTCGTCCACCGGACCATCTACCACTTTGTGAAAATAATGCTTTATCATTTGCAATAATATCTGCCGGAAACACAAAAAACCACATTCTCTACCCCGAAATTGCACCCGGCGATAGAGATATATTGATATTTACTTATTAATATTTTCCTGAATATTCATCTTTTATTTACCGATGACGTTTTTTTTGCATGTCTGTTGTTTCACGGAGCAAGCAAATTAAACGGGAAACAAGGGATATTTCTCAACACAAAAAAAACAATAACCAACGCCACGATTCCCCACGCCATCCGCGTGCTTAAAGATATTCCCACTTCTCTTCCTCGCACTGCGGCGTATATCCTTATAAACGCAAGATATATCGTAAGCGGCACAATCACCAAAACAAAAAGAGCATTAAAACTCAGCGCATCCATCAGTCGCCCGTGAACCAGGGCATGCGCCGATCTCAGGCCCCCGCACCCCGGGCAATACAGGCCGGTTATCCTGTTGAACCAGCACGGCGGGAAAAAACCGGATTCCACTGGATCGACAAAAAACAGAAAAATGCAACCGGCGGCAAGCCCACCGAAAAGCGCGAATACCAGTATTTTTTCAAGAGAGTCCGAGCCGGCGCCAACATATTCAGGCCTGCTTCTCATATTCCCGTTTTTCATAGTTCCATGCCATTATTAACCTGCATTCCTCACCAGTGCAGGTTAAAATCGTGATAAGGTTGATAATTCAAGGAACGGCAAGTGAGTGGTGAGGGAGCATACTGTTGCGTATGTGACCGATCCCGAATCGCCGCTGTGACGCAGCAGGATTGGCCTTATCGCGGTTTTCCGGATTTCTCTGTGAGAAATCCGGGTTAAAAAGCGGACGCCTGTTCGACGCCCGCCGCAAGATTTCATTTTCAAAACTGTTCAATATCAAATCATATCCCGTTAAGCCTGAAATGCCTGTCAAACTTGAACTGCGGGATACCCTGATGATAATTGATATTTCCAGTCGCATAATTAATAAACATCACAATCGCCGCGATTACAAGAAGCCCCACACCTATCATGCACAAAATCCTCGCGGTGTTCGCGGCTTCCTGAGCGGCGACAAAATTTCCCTGTATCTTGGCGTTCCTCGATTTCGAAGCAAAATATATTGCGATTATCCCGACTATTATCGACGGGCAGCCGAAACAACAACAGGAAAGCGAAGCTATCGTAACAATTATCGAATGCGTGAGATAGTCATTGATGCCCGCAGCCGGCGATACCGGCGGTTGCTGATAAACAGGTTGCTGCTGATAGCCTGTCTGCTGGAATCCGCCCTGCTGCGGCTGATATTGCGGGGGTGGCGGCGGGATCTGCTGCGCTGTTTGTTGCGGCGGAACAACTATCGGCTCCTGCGCCGCCGGCTGACCGGTTTCAGCTTCCGGTTTCGGGACCGGCGCGAACTGCTCGATTGTCGCCCCACAGTTTATGCAAAACCTTGCATCATCCTCGTTCCTGGCTCCACATCTTGGACAAAACATCAAGTATCCCCCGGCTTTTCATTTACTATTGATAAATGATAATACAAAAATTTAATCCTTAATAGGATACCGCAAGAAAAGCACGAATCCTAAAAACGCGAAAATACCGCAAACCGGGCCGGAAATCACAAGCGCCATGTGATTCGCCGGAGAAGGCGTGCCGAATAACTGGAAAAGCAGCATCACCATGAACGCTCCCAGCCCGCGCGCCGTCTTGGTGAACAACCCCTCCATTCCGTAATACATCGCCTCGCGCCTGTACCCGGTCTGTTTTTCATCCAGGTCGATAATATCCCCGAGCACCGCATTGTACAGCACCAGCAACGCCGCGAACGGCATTCCGAATATGAAAAGCAGCACAAGGTAATATATCAATCCGAACTCATGTGGTATCAAGCCAATCAGGCCCTGGAGAGATGACAATATCGCAATTATTAGAAGAGAAAAGCCGAAAACAGCCCTTTTTCCGAACTTTTTCTGGACCATAAACACAAACGGCGTCGAGATCAGCCACACAAGCATCATCCCGCCCATGCCCGTCACCGAACCGAACGTCTCGCTCATGCCGAACATATGTTTACACACGAAAATCACCGATGTCTGCAAAACCTTGAATCCTACCCAGAACGAAGAAATACTGAATATGTAGATAAGAAACGCCTTGCTTTTAAGCGCCGGAATCACGCATTCCCAGAACTTCAATTTCACACGGTCTTCTTTTGCAATCGGCTTCTCTTTAATCGTAAACGCCATCAGATAAAACGTGATAAGGCTTAAGATACCGAATATTACAGCCATCCATGTATAGGAAAATGATGAATATCCCTTGTCGAGAAACTGCTGTACCACAGCCCCGCATGCGACAAACGCAATCGCTGTTCCGATTATTCCGGTTATCGCCTGAAATGTTGAAAGCTTGACCCTCGTGTCACTTCTTCTGGCAAGATCGGGCAATAATGCCAGATACGGAGCAACAACATAGGTGAACAGGAACAGAAACATGCATAAGGTTATTGTCGCATAAATGAAATTAAACACATTTTTCTTTTTTTCAGCCGGAGAAAGTTCTGAAAACTTTTTCTGTTTTACACTGTCCTGCTCATGTCCGCCTTCCGGTTCCGTAGCGACACCCTCCGCCCCGGCCACAGCCGGCGTCTCGCTTCCGCCCACCCGGACATCAAAACTGTAATCTATCGCCAGAGTGCCTTCTTCGTCATTGACACTGTAATTCTCGTGACTCGCCGCTACCGTTTTTGTCTCGTTACCAAAAATATTCTGGAAAAAAGCTGTTTTTGATACCGGTATGAAGAAAAGTATGAAAAACAGCACCATCGGAAGAGTCCCTTTAAGCACAAAAGGAATTCTGCGGCCCCTTTTCCCGTACCCCGTATCGCTCAGATATCCCACCACGGGATTCGCGAAAGCATCAAAGAAAACCCGCGCGATCATCACCGCAATTCCGTATAATATAGGAACGGTTATAAGCTTATGATCCACGTAAAGAACAGCCCCGAACTGCTCGAACACCGTATCGAGAATCATTGATCCTATGTTAGGCACGGAATATAGTATCATCGCGCCGACGGTCATCTCGGCGACTTGTTTTCCGGTGGATTTCCCTTCCGTTTCCTTCGCAACATTGTTACCGCTCATGTTGAATACCCCTCAATGCAATATAGACATTGAATAATATATCACACCATAGAAAGGCGCAACTAAAATCTGTTGTTTGATTCAGATGATATTAATGATGTTTCCGAGGAAACAATTCGGTTCAGTTGGCTACTACACTTACTCTTTTGCGGTTTTTGCCGACACGCTCGAACTGGACACGCCCGTCGATAAGAGAAAATAAAGTGTAGTCCCTGCCCATGCCGACATTCGCGCCGGGCATGATCCTGGAGCCTCTCTGCCTGATGATTATCGCGCCGGGTTTCACAACCTCGCCGCCGAATTTTTTCACGCCGAGCATTTTCGGGTTGCTGTCTCGCCCGTTACCTGAACTTCCCTGTCCTTTTTTATGTGCCATTTCATTAATCCTCCAGTTTCATTCTCCCATGCCCATATTACGCAGTTATAATCTTGTCGATCTCGATCTCGGTATATCTCTGGCGATGCCCGTTTGTTATTCTATACCTCTTCTTGGGCTTGTATTTGAATACTATCACCTTTTTTCGTTTACCGTGTCCTATTACCTTTGCCTCGACGACTGCCCCTTCGACAAAAGGTTTGCCGAAAACTGCCTCGTCACCCTTTATCACGGCAAGCACTGAGTCGATTTTGATAGTCTCGCCTTCAGCGCCTTCGATTTTCTCGACTTTAACTCTGTCGCCTTCATTGACCGTGATCTGCTTTCCGCCCATTTTAATGATTGCCGCCATTTATCTTCACCTCTTCGAATTCAGTGTAGCAATTATATCAATTCCTGACAAGACCAATCATTTTAGCAAATCAATCGTTTCTTTTCAATATTGTCCATAGTAATTTTTTATTCCGGTAAAATTCGGCCCCCCGGCCTTTTGTAGTCATTCGTCCTATTTGTATTTTTTCGTTGCAAACATTATTTGATTTTGTTAAAATCCCGATGACCCGGTATTGGGATCATGATATATATTGTATTTAAATTTAAGGTACCTTTACAGGCAGTCAAAATCTTAGACCATTCGGGGCATGCTATCTTTGATGCGAGTTAAAAGGGTTTTTCTATTATTTGCATTCTTTTCATCGGTTTTTGCTGCAACCTGCCTTTCCATATCGCTGGACTACCCGGCCGACTTCAGCGACGACCGAACTGTTCTTGAAGAAGCAGACGATTTCCAGAACTTCAGCCAGACCGCTTACACTGATATACAACCGGGCCACTGGGCTTACCAGGCTGTAAAGCAACTCTCTGAATTAGGCCTCCTTGATGCCTTCGACGGCACCCGGTTTGACGGCAACCAGCCTATTACCAGATATGAAATGGCCATCATTGTAAATCAATTACTGGAAAGTTACCTGCGCTGGGACGATACCGGGACAATTGTAAGAACCAAAAAAATAATTGTCGAAAAACCGATGGCTGAAGAAATTGTGATGCCGGAACCGGCAAAACCCGTCAGCAAACCGACAGTTAAGGTGGAAACTAAAAAGATAGCCCCGCCGATGCCGCAACTCGCGCCGAACAAGGAGATCACAGTACCGTCCGTTTCAGGCAAATCGGTAAAACTCACCCGAACCGGGCCGAAACCGATGACGGTGCCTCAGGAAGAAACCACAAGCGAGGAGCCGCAACAGGAAACACAGTCCGAAACAAAAGATAACAAAGATACTGAAGAAGCCAAAGAACCACCAAAACCGGAATTCGAAGAACGCCTCGTTAAAATCGAGGAAAAAATAGATCTTTCACTAAAAGATATCGAAACACTGGAAAAACTTGTAAACACATTTAAAAAAGAATTGAAGGAAATCAGTTCGAGTTTCAAGAAAGAAATCAAAGACGTAGACAGGGTTTCCCTGAAAAATCAAAGGCAGATTGAAAACCTCAAAGAAGAAAACGAAAGATTCAGAATAACAGGACACAACAGTTTCAGCTGGGAAACCGGCGGCCCGATAACAGGAGACGGCCACAGCGGAAATCAGTCCACCAATTTCAGCGACAATATAACTTTCGATATAGAAAGCAAGCCGGACCCGGATGAGGAGTTGATCATCAAAGCATCGACAAGCGCAAGCCGAAAGATCGGAGCGCGATCAGGGTACTTCGGATATATCGAAGGCACCAATTCCGCTTTTTCACTTAACAAACTGCAAATTGATTATTCAAATACCAGGGACGATCCTCAAAATCCCAGGAACTTCAAGCTCAGAAACCTGACCGTCGGCGACACGAGCGCCATGTTTTCGCCGCTGACGGTTTACGGAAGAAAGATGCAGGGCATAAGTTCCAGCATCAAAATCAACGATTACACAATCAATGTTTTCGGCGCCCGGATGGCCTACCACTATGGAAAATTCCTCGGGGCATACGATATTTACCACGACAACACAAATTACGACAGGTACTTCTATGGCATCAACCTTGCCGGCGAGGTTCTCGGAACACCGGGCTCGATGGGCAACCTGTCCAAAGTGTTTATGGCCGATAATGAAAACACAAGTTATCCGGGTTGCAGGCTGGGATACTGGGTCGATCTCGAACTGGACCCCGACCCGTCGGCATCCAAAGGTGCCAACACTGACATCAGCTACCAGGACTTCTTCTGCGGCGCGCCGGAGAAGAACAGCGTGGAAAGCGCTTTCTTCAGGTACCCGATCCTCGACAGGATCAACCTGACCGCCGAATACGCTCACAGCACATATTACAAACCGGGATATAAAATGGTCCTGGATGAGCATTACTTCAGCCCTGATGAGGATGATGACGAGAAGACCTGGCTGCTCGCAAACGGGTATGAAGAATGCGACACTGATGATCCGAGCAATGAACAGAATTGCTGGTATCCATCAAAAGAACGAAATGAGCAGGACGACGCTTTCATAGTAATGCTCGACTACAGTAAAGGGCCGATCTCCATATTCCCGCTAGCTTACATCAAACTGGGGCCGGAATTCAGCACGAAATACTTCGGGCTGCCGGGTATGGATATGAGTTCCATGGGGCTCGATGTATCCGTTCTTCCAATTTCACTTCAAAGCCTTGAGATGGTTATCGGAAACTTTACGTTCGACCAGCAACATGAACATAACTATAAATTCTCATCGTACTTCGGTATCGCAAACGAAACCGAGCCGATGTATTTTGATCCGGGCGCTCTCGCCGCAGGTATGAGCAACCAGAAGAGCAAAACAACCACGATGTCATTGCTCGCCGGGTTCATGGATAAAATCAACACCAGAACGGAAACTCTGAAAATCAAGTTTTATACCGGGTCGCTCGAATACTTCGTGAGTGACAACATTAAATTCAAGTACAGTAAAACCACCGCCAAGGTAAATCTCCCGAGAACATGTCTCGACGGCGATAGAATAGATATCGTGGATGACCAGGGGAATGTCGTCGATGTTATCACGGGAGACGGGCTATATACCTGCGGTGTTCCCGGCTCCAAGGATGCGAGAATTGAAATCGGGGTCGTTTATGACGACCAGAGCTTCGGTTTAACGTGGAAGACATCAAACAAAGCGGATTTCGAAACGAAATTCGGTATCAAGAACTCGATGATAGCAATTTCATATCCCGACCTCACACAGATCGAGGAAATCATTACAGACCTCGTTCCTCAGGGTAAATACTATACGATGGATTATAAGTTCAGCTACAAGTTGACCAACTCGACGGATGTGAATTTTTCTTACAGTCAGGAATACGACCGGATGCCGGATAGTGACGACGAAGATAAGTATCCAACGATTGACGAACAAAAGTTGAAATTTGGAGTAAGCACCAATTTCTGATCGAAACAGGGGTGTAAAGTTTGAAACTGAAGTGTTTTCATCAAAAGACTATTAAAGCAGCGTTTGTACTGGTTTTTTTCGCCTCGTTTTCAGCATTCATATCCTCATGCGGAACAAGTTCCGGAGGTCCCGCTGTTCAGTATGACTATTTCATCGGTGATTACCAGATACCGTGGGGAATGGTCCTCAATGAGGATGGATCACGCCTCTATGTCGCTAACAGTGTGGCAAACACGATTACCGAGATAGACACATCTTCAATGAATGTGCTGAGAACCGTGGACGTTATATGCAGGCCGCGCAATCTTGCGTTTAATCCTTCATATACCAAGCTCTACATCACTCATGACAACCAGAGCAATGACGACGAATGCTCAACTTCAGAATATCTTCCATCTGAAGTAAGAAGAAGCGAAGCGTGGATGTCTGTTGTTGATATCGATGAAATGGAAGTCACTAACGAAGTAGAGTTGAAATACGACGGAATAGATCCTTCATCTCCCAGGGACATAGAGTATGATTCAATCAACAATCTCATCTATGTAACGGCAACTAAAAATTACAGGATAGTTATCGTAGACCCACAAACAGAAACAACAATCAAGCATTTGACAATTTTCAGTGGATTGAAACCGATTAATATAGAAGTCAGCAAATCGGAAAACATCGCTTATGCGCTTGATACGGACGGATATATATATCCATTCACATTAGCGGACGCCGATACGACCGATATCGAACGAGTCACTTACAATCCGCAACTGGAAGGGTACTGCGCAAGCGCAAACAACCCGAACGGCTGCGCGTGCGGAAGCAACAGCAACTGCAACAGCGGCAGTTGCGGCGGCGGCGGACAACTCACGTACTGCGTAGAAAAATGCACAAAAAGCTCGCCTAACATCGAAAACGGCTGTGCCTGCGGTTCCGATACGGACTGCTCCTCCGGTATTTGCGTGGACGGATACTGTGAAGCGAACTCAAGCCTCGGGCTTCAGAGCTTCCGTGGATTCTGCGATCCGGATTCAGGAAGCTGCACGGAGTATGATATCGGCAGCTGCTTCGTCCCATGGGACATGGCTTTAGTTAACGACGACACCATTTATGTAAGCTGCAAAGGCGATGATGAAGAGAAGGATGAAAAACAGCCTATTCTTAAAGTAATTGTTGACGATGACGGACTGGCAAACAGCAATAAAGCTGTTGCTTACGAAATCGGCGAAGAAATCTGTCGCCAGCCAACCGCTCTTGCAACCGATCCGTCCAGAGAATATGTTTTCGCTGTATGCTACAGGAAAAACAGATTGCTGACCTTTATTGCGGACACAGGCGAGGAAATCAGCAATATTGAAATCCCGCAGAATGCCATCGACATTGTTGCTTCAAACGATTACGTGTTCGTGTCATCTTCAACTGAGAACAAAATTATTAAATACGCATTCCCTAAACAGTAAGTCAAACATATTTAACTGATAAAATTAACAAAGGGCCGCAAGGCCCTTTTTCATGTCCTGTCCGCTTCCGGCCCGCAACATATCAGGGCGATATAAATTATGCGACACAAGACAAAACATGAGAGCGACTATTTTCAATTATATTGCTTATACCGATTATTATAGTGATTCTCAAAAATAAACTTGAATACATGCACAAAGGAAATAGCTTTGTGCATGGCACACTATCTTTGAATTTGTGATTTCTGATCGAGTTGTGAATCTGTCTTTATTATGAGAATTACTATAAACAGTATAAAACCGGATTGCGGATCAAATTTTCTAATGATTCAGATTGTTTCTTCCGGTGTTTCCGGATTTCCCGCTTTATTCAAGTCCTGGTTTTCATCGCTTGAATTCTGAACTTCGTAAGAATTGACAAATTTACGAATCTTATCGTTCATGTCTTGAGAAAGCTCTGTATTGTTTTCCAGCGATTTGAATATTCTGTACGCTGCCCCGATATCGGTAAATGAATAACTCGCGCCAAGCCGCGACTTTATATTAATGTTTTCAGGCTGTATTTTGAGCGCTTCCTCCAGATGTACCGACGCTTCCCTGTATCTTTGCGCCTCCATCAAAATATCAGCCTTAGAGATCAAAGCCGACACCCTGGTCTCAAGGTTTGATGCATCGGGCTGCGCCTGAATAATCTCATCGAACATTTTTTCCGCCCACTGAGTTCTACCCATTTTTATATAGCATACTCCTAGCATATAGCCGGCCTGCTGAAATTCCGGATAATGCTTTTTTGAATTTTTGAGGAGCTTTACCGCTGAATCAAGATCTTCATTAACTATATACTCGTTGGCCTTCCTGATCGTCTCCTGAACCAGGTTTACCGACAGTATTTTGTTCATACGCCCTAATTCTTCTTCAGATATAAAAGGTTTTGCTCTTTCGAGGTATTCTTTTGCTTCGGAAAAATTTTTCTCTCTGATTTTATCCCAGGCGTATATCCTGTTTATCTCCGCTTCGAGCTCGGGTATCTCGAATATTTTCTTATAAAATTCTCTCGTATCATATACCTTTATATATCTCTCGGACTCGCCCGGCCCGCTTCTGAATCTATTCCATTTTTCGACCCCTTTTTTGTCACTGAACGCTCTGCCGGGCCATAGATACTCGACTTCCATGAACAATGGGAAATATGTCACACACGGATCTTCGAATTGTATTTCAGGCTCGATATATTTTTCTATCAACTCGACGTAATTATCTCTGTAAAGCATCGGAAATTTCTTGTGGTGCTCCACAAATATATAATTTGTATACTCCCTGCAATCACGAAACACGTCAAAAGAATAAATTACAGCAAACAGCATATTATCATTCGCGTACAACTGGCTGAAAGGCGCGCTTGTACACAGAAAATTCTTTTCTCCCCTGCTGTAAATATAATCCTTCGCCCTTCTTATTCCCGAAGTCAGGTTCCCGGCCCGCCATGATTCTCGCGTCGATATCGCGCAAATCAGCATGACAGCCGGCATTGCATAAACGGGAGATAAAACCGATACCGCAAGCCCCGCCCCCCATATCATTAAGGGCTGAAAAAGCATCATCCCTCTTGCCGCCTTCCACGGCACGAACGTGAGAAATCCCATGGCAACCAGTATTTGCAGCCCGGCATACCTTTTCAACGGATCATTGCTGCAAACGAGAACAACCATTCCCGCAATGACCGCTGCGAGCATAGGGTATCCGTCGGTTCCAGCTATCAGTTCCGGGTAGAAAAGGAAGCGATGCCGGAGCGAAAGCTTCACGCCCATGTCGCCGCTCCTCCGGAACATGTCATTTACTCTGCCGATATTAAATTTCAAAAAATCGATCATTTTCGCGCTGTGTGACATCAATCCGCATTCGGGGAATATTTTCACGATAACGATAAAAGGCAAATCCATCAGCAGTATGAACAAAACGCATGAAATCAGTACCGCAGCCGAACCCGCCGCGATGGTGTAAATACCGGCCACCGGGTCAATTAATGCAAACATTAATTCACTGAAAATAAACATCGGTGGCAGGAAAACCACCCAGAAAGAATGCATTAAAATAATACATCCCATCACCACCCCGGCGGCGCAGAGTAGCGCTATCGACTGCGGGGTAAGGAAATATTCCATCCCTCCGCTTATGAAAAAAGATTTGTGAAGCATCAGTATGAAAATCAAAGCCATGAACCAGAAACCCATGCCGGCTTCCGGCCCGGCAGAGCGAGAATGCAACACATGCAATGAGCTTACGGCTGTCAGAGCCGCCGCTATGATTCCCGCAAAAACGCCGAAAAAATAATTACCCATCAGTAACGATACAATTATGGTTAAGCTTCCGGTTAATAACGCGGGGATCGTTATCGCCAGATCTTTCTGCCTGAATAATTTCAGCGAAATAATTATCGAAATGTAATGTAAAAGCTTGTAATACGCATAGTTAAACGACGATGATCCGTGGTATTCATTGAATATTTTATCCGCGTGACTCCTGTCCCTGTTGTTTCTGTTTTTCCATAACTCTCCGAAATGCTTTGCAACTACGTTGAACAGCACAACAATCGCTCTGGATTCACGGTAATAAGCTGCTTCATCCCACGTAAAAACGCCCTTTTGCTTTGCCCGCCTCACCCTGAGAAAAACACCGGCGGCCATTATGAAAAACAGGATAAGGAATTTATAATTTTCCACAAAATCAGTCATCGATCCGTTTTCCCGGCCCGCGGCGCTTCCTGAGCTTGAACACATATCTTATCGGCAACACCGGCGACGGGATTCCCACCTGCTTTTCGATCACGAAGCCTTCGCCGGCGAGCGTTTTGAATTTCGCCGCGCTGAACTCTGTCAGGTGCCACTCGTCCTTCATTCTCTTAGGCGCGTTATATCCGTCCCTGGACCTGCCGGCCCCGGGCACCAGCGATTTGATCAAATCTATCAACGGCTCGTTCGGAACCGACACAACCGCAACCCCGCCATCAGCCAGAACCCTGTGCATTTCAGACAGCATCAGCGCCGGGTCCAGCACATGCTCGATCACTTCCGATGAAAAAACGCACGGAAACGACCCGTCCCTGAACGGCAGCGCCTCGACGCTTCCCCGTACGAAACAGGCCCCTTCCCTTTTCCTCGATACCGCCTTTTCCAGTATATATTCCGATATATCGATCCCCACGTAATCGTAACCGTCGAAATGCTTGAGCAGATTACCGGCCCCGCACCCTACATCCAGAACCGATCGTTCACCGGACTCCCCGCACATTTTACGGACAGCCCTGCACCGCATCGCCTCGACGGTTCTTACGAGAAACGACGGATGGTTATGATATTGATCCGGGTCGTATTTGCGGATCATCCCCTCGTTCCATTCGATAAAACTCTTCCTGTCCGGTTTCTTATCGCTCAACCTGTTATATCCTTTTCTTTTTTCGCGACGCATACCAGGGAACTGCCACAGGGCAGATCGGCCAGCGACACCAGCAACGACTCCAGCATCATCACAAGGCTCAGGACAGTATTCACGACAGGCACAATCTTCACGGCGTCGTACTTCTCGATTTCACGCCCGGAATCCCTGTATTTTCCCGACAGCTTCCTCGTGACCGCAACGAGCGGATACAGCAGAAACACAAAATGGCTCAATCGCAAAACCCTGAAGCCGCTTTCCTCAAGCGCCCGTTTCAGTTCATTCTTCTCGTATCTTCGCCTGTGGCAATAAAACTCATCGAAATTGCTCCAGAGCGCCTTTCCCGCGGGGACAGTCACGAACAGAAGCCCCCCTGTTTTAAGCGCCTCGTTGATCCTGCCCAGCGCAGCCCTGTCATCGTCTATATGTTCGAGAACATCGAAAATTCCTATGGCATCGTACTCGTCGCGGAACGGCAGGTTCAGGATGTCTATCCGGAAAAACTTCGTTTTCGTTTTCCCCGCCGCGAATTTGATCGCGCTCGGGAATATGTCCCCGCCCTCGACAGGCAGCCCTTTCCTGTTCAGGTACTCGACAACATTGCCGGAGCCGCAGCCGAGCTCGATCATTCTCCAGCCCGGCCTGTAATACTTCCTTACCAGCCTGAAAATAATATTCTTCCTGCCCGTGTGCCAGAAATGTTTTGCTTCTCTCCTGTGGAAACCCTCGAAAAAATCATCCCTGAACCCGTCTGCCGATTCAGAATCCGGCCCGGCGAACACCGGCACGCCTTCCTCGATCGAAAAGACCGCGCCGCAGCCGGTACATCTGTAACCGTTTTCGGCTTCTTCGAGCGGTTTCCTGCAATCAGGGCAAATCATCATGGCATCAGTCTTCCAGCGGACTCCTCGCAACGCCTATCCAGCTATTGCTGTTGCGATGTATCAACTCCAGTCCTTCCATCCCCTGCTCCCTGAACCAGTCTTCGAAATCTTCCTTCTTGATGTAATACGCAATCGGCGCGGTCAGATGGTCGTGTATCACCACATGCGTGTGACCGAATCCCCTCTGCGAAAGCCAGTTCATGTAAGGGTAATAAGGCAGGAGCTTTTTAAGCGCCGCGATATCGTATTTCCCCGCCGGGTAGTACAACGCCTTGAGCACGGGCTGCAGCCCGGCAGTCATAACGAACGATATCCCCGACAGGACTTTCACCGGCAGTCTCGATGTGACCTTCTCCCTGACCGGATTGACGTAGTTCACTATCCACCCGTTATTCTCATACCCGTAAACCCACGCATGCGCCGTTCCGCCCGGCTTGAGCGTCTTGCAAACCGACCTGAAACCGCCGTGCGGGTCCGGCATGTGATGCAAAACGCCGATACTGTAAAAAAGATCGAACGGCCTCTCGAACGGAAGATTCATGATATCGCCCTGCACGATATGAACGTTCGGCCTGTCCCCCATGATCTCGTAAGCCGCATCTACCGCATGGCTGAGGTCCACTCCTATGATTTCCTTCGCGCCGAACTCTGATGCGTAGTACAGGAACCTTCCCATGCCGCAGCCGGCATCCAGCACCACCCTGTCCCTGAAATCATCTTCCTTCAGCGGCTGAACCCATTCGAGAAACTGCGCCCGGTAGACATCGTACATTTCCTTGAATTTGTTCCACTGATCCCCGAAATTCGCAGCCGTTCTCTCGATATCATCGGTCCCGTAACCGGTGATCATTCTCGGGATGCCTTTATCAACCGCATATTCACGCCCGCAGCCCCGGCACGTCAGCCTGCCGGATATCACCTCGCCGCCGGCTTCCTTATCCACACTGAGCGAAAGCTCGTTTTTGCATTCGGGACATCTCAGGTATTCAAGTAGTCTTGTTTTCATGGTTTTACTCAATTCTCAGGTAATTATTTGTATTCTAATATTAAATTCGAAAATATAAAACGAAAATCAGGTTAATAGCGGGCGTTGACAAATAAAATATCTGAAGATAAAGTTACCAGTTGCTGATATTATTGCGCTGAAAACAGCAAAAGATGCAAAAAGGGGCCATTTAATGCGAACTCTTGGTATTCACACGAACTATATAAGAATCACTTCGACCGAGCCGGCCATGAAAGCGGCGGAGAAAATCGATGAACATGAATATTCCTACGAAAACGACTGTATCGTTGTTTACATAGGTGTTGAAAAAGCGGATGAGGCCGCGCCTACAATAGTCGCGAAAAAACTTGCCGCCGACACCCTTAAAAGGTCCGAAACCCTCAAAGTAAAAAAGGTCATCGTTTACCCTTACGTTCACCTGACAAACGATCCGTCGAACCCGAAAACAGCCGTTTCCGTCCTCAAGAAAACGGAAGAGTTCCTCACCGAAGCGGGAATCGACGTTTTCCGCGCTCCTTTCGGATGGTACAAAGGTTTTGAAATCAGCGCGAAAGGTCACCCGCTTTCCGAATGGAGCGGTGTTTTCACTCCCGAAGAGGGTGAAGAAGAAGAAGAGGAAAAAGAAGAAAAAGCGCCCCGCGACAAATTCACAAAATACCTCACGATCGACCTCGAAGGCAATATCTACGATCTCGACCCTGAAAAATATAACAAGTGCGAAATATTCAAAAAGAAAGAACCGGCATACAAGCTCCTGAAACGCCTGATCGCGAACGAGCTCGGGCACGGGGTAGACACAGAGAAAGCCCCGAAGCATATCGAATTCATGCAGAGGCAGGAGCTCGTGGATTACTGCGACGTATCCGAAAAGGGACATTACAAGTGGTATCCCAAGGGCCTGTTCATCCAGAAGCTGATTCTCGATTACGCCGGGGTGCTCGCCAACGAGTGGGGCGCGATGGAGATGAAGAACCCGATTATCATCAAGAGCGACAACAACATCGTCGGCGAACTCATGGGCGAGTTCCACGAGCGCGATTACAAGGTGGACGGCGGGCGCGGCACGTGCTACCTGCGATACGCCTCCGATCCGCTCGGGTTCCCATTCATGCAGAAAGTACGGTTCTCGCACAAACAGTCCCCGCTGAAAGTCTACGAGGAAGCAAGCTGCTTCAGGAACGAGCAGGAGGGCGAAGTCAGCGGGCTCAAACGGGTTCGCAACTTCATGATGACGGACATGCACGCGGCCTGCGCGACCGACGAAGAGGCGCGCATCGAATACGAAGACCTCTGCAAAAAATTCCGCGACCTGATGAACAATATCATCGCGCGAGACCGATGGGTGCTGGGCTGGGAGGGCACCATCGATTTCTTCGAGCAGAACAAAGAATGGCTGATCAGCGTCTGCAAAGAAATGAAAGTCCCGTCGTTCTTCAAGCTCATGCCGGAAATGACCCACTATTACGCGATCAAGAACGAGTTCCAGAGCATCACCGAGGACGAGAGCAACATCCAGGTCTCCACCGTGCAATGGGACGTCAAAGACGGCGAGCGGTTCAACATCGGATACATAGACGACGAAGGCAAGAAAATCCCATCGGCGGTCATCCTCCATGCATCGAGCTTCGGCAGCATCGAGCGGACTCTGTGTACCATTCTTGAAAATATCGCTTCCGACATCAACCAGGGCAAGCCCGCCATGTTCCCCGTCTGGCTCGCGCCGACTCAGGTCAGAATCGCGCCCGTGAACGACAGCTTCATCGAATTCAGCAGCCTGCTCTGCGATAAGCTGAACTCACGGTGCATCCGCGCGGATATCGACGACAGGCCGGACACCGTCGGCAAAAAGATACGCAATTCCGAGAGGGAATGGATCCCCTACACTCTCGTTGTCGGCCAGAAAGAAGCCGATTCCGGAAGGCTCATGGTCAGGATACGCCAGACCAAAGAGCAGGTCGAAATGAGCTTCGAGGAACTTGAAGAAAGAATCCGCGAAGAAACAAAGGGAATGCCGTTCCGCCCGATCCCGCTGCCGAAAACCGTCAGCCGCAGACCCATCTTCTTCGGCTGATAAGCATTCCTTAAAAGTCTCGGGCCGAAAGGCCTCGGGCGGTTTAAGGGGGGGCTTTTGAAAAAGCCCCCCTTGAAGATCCCCGCAAAACTTTTCGAGCGCGAAGCGCTAAGCGGTGGTCCAGACCGCTTTTTGTCCATTTACTGATTTTCTCCGTTAACAGGCTTTTTGTGAATATACCTTAATGTTTCTTGTTCAGTTATTACAGCAGGCTTTCAGCAACGCTATCGCCTCGCTCGACTTTCACGGGTAATCCACATGGAACGTTGCCCGCTGAAGTGCAACCTTCCCCGGTGTCATTCCCTCGAAGGAGGCTGTTGAAAAATATTAACATAGAGAGTTTGTCATCCTGAGCACAGCGAAGGATCTCGCTTTTGGAGCTTATTATTGAGATTCTTCGGTCGCTATGCTTC